>JBBIOJ010000018.1:0-84441 GCA_037443445.1 Desulfarculaceae bacterium
CACATCGACGGCCCGGTTTGGCACCTCGATGTCGGCTCATCGCATCCTGGGGCTGAAGTCGGTCCCAAGGGTTTGGCTGTTCGCCAATTAAAGCGGTACGCGAGCTGGGTTTAGAACGTCGTGAGACAGTTCGGTCCCTATCTGCCGTGGGCGTAGGAGATTTGAGGGGAGCTGTCCCTAGTACGAGAGGACCGGGACGGACGAACCTCTGGTGTACCAGTTGTCCCGCCAGGGGCATCGCTGGGTAGCTATGTTCGGACGGGATAACCGCTGAAAGCATCTAAGCGGGAAGCCCACCTCAAGATGAGATATCCCTCCGCCGCGAGGCGGACTGAAGACCCCTCGAAGACCACGAGGTTGATAGGCCGGAGGTGTAAGTGCGGTGACGCATTGAGCTAACCGGTACTAATCGGTCGTGCGGCTTGACCACAAACCTTTCGCGTTGGTACTACTCCAACAGGGAAAGACCCGAACCAGGTTCTGTTGTCGGAGAAGGCTAGAGTTTCCCGGTGGCCATAGCGGAGGGGAAACACCTGTTCCCATCCCGAACACAGAAGTTAAGCCCTCCAGCGCCGATGGTACTGCTCTGGTGACGGAGTGGGAGAGTAGGTCGCTGCCGGGAACATCTTGGCCCGTCGTCGCGTGAAAGCCAAGCGACGGCGGGCTTTTTTTTTGCCGAGGGCTTTGCTCAGGGCCACTTTCCAAAGTATGGGCTTTGTGTTAGTTTTCTCTGAGCTGTATTTACACAGGGCTTTGCTTTTGTTCGGGGAGGGAGGGGACATGTCCGGGCATTCCAAATGGGCCAGCATAAAGCACAAGAAGGCTGCCGTGGATGCCAAGCGGGGCAAGATCTTCACCAAGATCATTAAAGAGATCATGGTGGCGGCTCGCTTGGGAGGGGGAGATCTTGACGGAAACGCCAGATTGAGGCTGGCAGTGGAAAAGGCCAAGTCGGTGAACATGCCCAAGGAGAACATAGAGCGGGCCATCAAGAAGGGCACAGGGGAGCTGGCAGGCACTTCCTATGAGGAGTTCTTGTATGAGGGATACGGGCCCGGCGGAGTAGCTGTTTTGGTGGAGGTCATGACGGACAATCGGAACCGGGCCGTGGGAGAGATCCGTCATCTTTTCACAAAGCACAATGGCAAGCCCGGGGAGGCAGGAAGTGTTGCCTGGATGTTCGAGAAGAAGGGGCTCATTTTGGTAGAGAAGAGGGGATGCGAAGAAGAGGCCCTGATGGAGGCGGCTCTAGAGGCTGGGGCAGAGGATATTCAGGAAGAGGAGGAGGCCTGGGCGGTGCACACTAAGCCTGCCGAATTCGAGTCAGTCAAGAAAACGGTGCTGGACAGGGGCTGGAAGATCCTTTCTTCGGAGCTTACGATGGTCCCCAAGAACACACTGCACCTGGAGGGCAAGGAAGCCGAACAGATGCTTCGTCTTATGATGGCCCTCGAGGACAATGATGATGTTCAAAACGCATATGCCAACTTTGATATTTCAAAGGAGATCATGGAGCAGATGGCAGTTTGAAAAAAAAGTGTGCGCCCGAAAGGATTCGAACCTTCGGCCCCAGCATCCGGAGTGCTGTGCTCTATCCTGCTGAGCTACGGGCGCATTTCAGATTTTTTATCACAGGGCCTGCTTGTTGGCAATCCCGGGTCCGGACTCCTGGAGCCCTACACAGAATGGAAGGCCGGGTGCTACTCCAAGAGTGCGACTGAACAATGACTTCAATCCCAAGGGTGATTCTGGGAGTGGATCCAGGTTCCTGGCGGGCCGGGTACGGGCTCATACGAGCGCAGGGGGCTGTGCTGGAACATGTGGCTCACGGGGTCATTCATGCAGGGGCCACAGCCCTTAGCTTGCCTGAACGTTTGGGAAGGCTCTATGAGGGATTCACAAGACTCATGGAAGAACACAGGCCCCAGGTCATGGCCGTGGAGGCCGTGTTCCATTCCCGGAATGCCCGTAGCTCATTGATCCTGGGGCATGCCCGAGGGGTGATCCTTCTGGCTGGGATTCACGCCGGAGTCCCAGTGGAGGAATACAGCCCCCTTTCGGTGAAACAGGCTCTAACGGGTTTCGGAGCTGCTGAGAAGCAGCAGGTCCGTTACATGGTGCGGTCCATATTGGGTTTGAAGGCGCTTCCACCTATGGATGCATCCGATGCACTGGCTGTGGCGGTCTGTCATGCCCATTTCTTCAAAGTTTCCTCCCAGAAGGCAGCTTTGAGATGATTGCCTGGTTGCGTGGGACCCTTGTGGAAAAAGAAGCCGACTCGGTGGTTGTGGATGTGGGTGGGGTGGGTTACAGGCTTTTCGTGAGCAGTCAGACCCTTGACAGGCTGCCCGCAAAGGGACAGGACGTGGAGTTGATGGCCCACATGGTGGTGAGGGAGGATGCCATCCAGCTTTACGGCTTTCTGGAGTACGAAGAGAAACAAGCCTTTATATCCCTCTTGGGAGTCAACGGCATAGGCCCCAGGTTGGCCCGTGCAATCCTCTCGGGCATCCGGCCGGGGGAGCTGGCAGGGGCTGTGGCAAAAGGGGAAAGCCAAAGGTTGCAGAACATCCCGGGGGTGGGCAAGAGGATGGCTCAGAGGATCGTGGTGGAGCTAAGAGGGAAAGTGGAAGGATTGCAAGGAGCTGTTCAGCCATCAAAGGATGATGGGAAGGCTTCTCCTGTGGAGATGGAGGGCCTTTTCGGAGATGTGGTCTCGGTTCTGACCAATCTGGGCTACAGGCCTGTGGAGGCCAGGAGGGCTGCGGAGCAAGCACGTGGAGCTCTTATGGGAGCACCTACTGTGCAGAGCTGGGTTAGAGAGGCCTTAAGGCTTCTATCCCCTTGAGAAGGCGTTGGAATGAATCTTGCCGAGAATATGAAAAGAACTGTCTCCCCGGTTCTGGAACCTGGTGAACAGGGAATGGAAGTGTCCCTGAGACCCACAAGACTCGCTGAGTACGTGGGGCAGGGGCAGCTCAAGGAGAATCTGCGGGTTTTCATAGAGGCTGCCAGACAAAGGGGTGAGGCCCTGGATCATTGTCTTTTCTACGGTCCACCGGGACTGGGCAAGACAACCCTGGCTCACATAATAGCTGAGGAGATGGGGGTGAAGATCAGGGTTACCTCGGGCCCCTCACTGGAGAGAGCCGGGGACCTGGCAGCAATACTGACCAATCTGGAAGACCGGGATGTGCTTTTCATAGACGAGATTCACAGGCTGGGGCCTGTGGTGGAAGAGACTCTCTATCCAGCCATGGAGGACTTCCATCTGGACTTGGTCATAGGCCAAGGCCCCAGTGCCAGGACTTTGAAACTGGAGCTTCCCAGATTTACCTTGGTGGGGGCTACCACCAGGACGGGACTTCTGACTTCCCCCCTCAGGGACCGTTTCGGGATCTCTGCTAGACTCCAGTACTACGCAGAGGAGGAACTTCTTGAGATAGTTGAGAGATCGGTGCGAATCATGGGAATAAATGTGGAGCCCGAGGGGGCCAGGGAGATAGCGAGGCGCTCCCGTGGGACCCCTAGGATTGCCAATAGGCTTCTAAGGCGTGTGAGGGATTTTGCACAGGTGGAGGGAGATGGGGTAATAACCAGAGGGATTGCAGTGGGGGCATTGGAAAGACTGGGTGTGGATTCCCAGGGGTTGGATGAAATGGACAAGGCCATCTTGACAGCGGTGATAGAAAAATTTGATGGTGGGCCAGTGGGAATAGACACGCTCTGCGCTGTGCTCAGTGAGGAGAGGGACACCTTGGAGGAGGTTTACGAGCCCTTTCTCCTGCAAAGCGGCTTTCTGAAACGCACCCCCAGGGGACGGGTGGCCACTCGCCTGGCTTATGAACATCTGGGGCTGGCTCTGCCCCTTAGCAGACAAGCCTCGTTGCCCTTTGAAGAGCCATGAGGGTTCTCCTGCACATCTGCTGTGCCAACTGCGCTTTGTATCCCGTCAGGATTCTCAGAGAAGAAGACCACGAGATAACAGGGCTTTTCTTCAATCCCAATATTCATCCTTATGAGGAGTTCCTGCGTCGCCAGCAGGCTCTTGAGGCTCTCTCGAAGGAGATGGGGTTTCCGGTCATCTTTTGGGATCGTTATCCTTTGGAGGAGTTTTTCCGCAGGGTGGTCTTCAGGGAGGCTCAGAGATGCCGTCTGTGCTACCAGTGGAGGCTTGAGACCACTGCCCGGGTCGCTCGGAGAGGAGGCTTCGAAGCATTCAGCACGACTTTGCTTTTCAGCAAGCACCAGCCTCACGAGTTGGTGCGCCAGGTGGGGGAGGCTGAAGCCCATGGCAGCTCCATAGGGTTCCTGTATCGGGATTTCCGAAGCGGATGGAAGGAGGCCACTCTCCTGTCCCTGGAAAAAGGGATCTATCGGCAGAAGTACTGCGGCTGCATCTACAGCGAGGCTGAGCGTTACATGGGTCGCAGGAAGATTAGTGTGGGATAATTCCCACAGATATGTGTTGTTCTCCCCACACTTCTCTGGTTGCCTTTGGTCCCAGGGGCCTGTTCAGCTCTGGAGCCCATCCTGGACTTTCTCAAGAATGTCAATGTGTTGTAAGGCGGTGTGTGCCTTTTTCTGCAAATCTCCCTCCCTGGCACATGTATTTCATAAGACAATTCCAGCACAGGTTCCGGGAAGGGGACAGCCATGCACTTTCAGCGCACTCTTAAAGAAACCATAGTCCTGGAGGGTCTTGGGCTCCACACCGGGAAGAGTATCCGGATGAGTATTCACCCGGCTCCTGCGGACCATGGTATTGTTTTTGTGCGCTCGGATCTTTCTCGCCGAATTCGCATTCCGGCCAGATTGGAGTTCGTGGTGGACACCACTCTTGCCACTACTTTGGGCAGGGAGGGGGCGGTGATTTCCACTGTGGAACACTTGATGTCCGCGCTTTTTGGCACAGGTGTGGACAATGCCTTGGTGGAGGTGAACGGCCCAGAGGTGCCGATACTGGATGGCAGCGCTGGGCCTTTTGTAAGGCTGATAAGATCGGTTGGAACAGTGCTGCAGCCAAGGCCCAGGAAGTTCCTGGTGGTGCAGACACCGTTTAGTGTGAGAGACGGCGACAGACGGGTTTCCATCCTGCCCTGCCCAGAGTTCATGATCTCTTTTGAGATCTCATTTGATCACCCGGCCATAGGCACTCAGTTTCTGAGGTTTCGTCTTTCCGAGGAGATCTACGACAAGGAGATCAGCAGGGCCCGCACTTTCGGGTTTCTCAGGGACGTGGAGGCCATGAAGGCCCAGGGCTATGCACTTGGGGGATCTCTGGAAAACGCCCTGGTTCTAGATGATACAGAAGTGCTGAATTCCGGAGGGCTTCGGTACCAAGACGAGTTCGTGCGCCACAAGGTGCTGGATTCAGTGGGGGATCTGTCTTTGACAGGTTACAGGCTTCTGGGCCACTTCGTTGCCCACAAGGCAGGTCATTCCTTGAACCATAGGCTCCTCAAACATGTCATGGATAGCCCCCTCGGCTGGAAAATCATGCGTGCTTCCAAAATGGAGGCAGATGAAACCCCCTACTGGTTTTCTCAATCCCCAGGAGAGACCTTGGAGAATTTGCCTGCCACCTTCTGAACCAGTGCGGCCTTCTCCCCCAACCCTCTCCCCCATTGTTTGCCAAAGCCCCTAGGTCTGGGATCCCGAAGCCTATCCAGTTCCCACCAAGAGCTCAGATCTTTCTCGACCAGTTAACCTGGATCATCCAGCCGGGGCGACTGATCCCACTCAGAAAGGGAGCCATCCAGAACGCAGGAAGGCGCCCTTGCAACAGGCAGAAATGTTGGCCTAGAATGGGTTCACCTGATTCGTTCGCCGAGGTTGGATGACCGGTCAAGAAGTTGATATTATTGTGTTAATGTGGATTTGATCAAGAGCACTTTGGGCTGCCAAATCACCCAGTGAAATGTTTCGGGTCTGGATACCATTAGGGCAGAGCAAAGGATTGGGGGCTCCAGCCCCCAATTTCTTCGGCCTTGAGGAATAATTAAGGCCAAGTATGAGGAAGAGGCCTCTCAAACGGTGAGATCCCTCCAAACAGACAGGGAGGGGGTTTCCTCGCATTTCCATGGACCCTTCTAATCAATGGTCTGCTGATTTGGCTGAGCAGAAAAGACGCCGGCGGGAACGCTATATAATGGTTGCCGTTGGCCTCTTGCTCTTAGGAAGCACTGCCCTTACGGTTTACCTTTCGGGCCCCTCCACCTTTGTCTCTTTGGCCAGTAACATCCTGGTGTTTGGTCTGCTATTTTTCAATATCATCCTGATTCTGTTGCTTCTTTTCTTGGTTGTCCGAAACCTCGTAAAACTTCTGTTCGAAAGGCGCAGGAACATCTTCGGGGCCAGGCTGAGGACCAAGTTCGTGGTCGCTTTTGTGGGGTTCTCAGTGACTCCGGCCGTGGTGCTCTTTGCGGTGGCCATCTCGTACATAGGCAAGAGCACGGACTTGTGGCTCAACTACCAGATCCAACAGTCTTTGGAGATGTCCAAGGAAATCTCAGAGAGGTACCGCAAGGAAAAGGTGGCCCAGGCCTTGGGCTCAGCCAGGAGCGTGGCCCGCTTCCTGACAGCCAGAGGGGATTTGCTCTCCCAATCTGATATGCTCCAAGCTCATCTGGAGGAGAAGAGGAGGGATTACCAGCTTGACCTCCTGGCCGTTTACAGCATGGATCAGGAAGTCCAGGGCCACGTTTTCTCCTCCCGTCTCACATCAGAGTCCACGCACATATCTCCGAGGGCCAGGATCCCAAGAGTGAAAATCATGCGGGGGGAAGAATGGGTTGGGAGCAGACGCTCTGGGCTGGGGGAATTGGTGGAAGGCATTGTTCCTTTGTATTCCGGTTATGATCCCAAGGATATAAATGGGGCCGTGGTGGCGGGCTTACTGATTTCTCCTCACATGGAGGAGCCTGTGGAGATAATCTCTCAGACTTACGAGCAATACAGGGAGCTGACCGGCCGCAAGGGTTTGATAGAGCTTAATTATTACGTGCTGTTGAGCGTGGTGCTCTTGGTGGTGGTTTTCTTGTCAACATGGTTCGGGTTTTACCTCTCCAAGCAAATAACCATCCCCCTCCAGGCAGTGGCCGAGAAGACCCAGGAAGTGGCCGAGGGGCGCCTGGACTTCCGATTGGAGGAAGTCTCCAGGGATGAGGTGGGCCTCCTGGTGGATTCTTTCAACCAGATGGCCAAGAGGCTAAGAGACAGCCACCAAGCCCTGGAAGCCTCCCGCAGAGAACTGGAAAAGGCAAGCTTCCAGTCCGAGCAAAGGCGGAGATACTTGGAGATCATCCTGGGGAGCATAGGTTCAGGAGTCATATCCCTGGATGAGCAGGACAAAATAGTCATGACCAACAAGTCGGCCCAGAAGCTGATCCTGAAACCCTTCCAGGAGGTTGTGGGTCTGCCCGTGGAGGAGGTGCTCATACCAGAGGCCACAGGGGTGGTGAGATCCCTCTTGGAAGAACTGGCCAGGGCCCGCACAGAGGAAGTGCAGACAGAGATCCACCTTCCCTTGAAGGAGGAACAGGTACCTTACCGAATACTGGTGAGCGGACTGAGGGACGAAAACCAGGTTTCACTGGGTAGTGTGGTGGTGTTCGACGACTTGACTGACATGGTCAAGGCCCAAAAAGCCCTGGCCTGGAAAGAGGTTGCCCGCCGCATGGCTCACGAGATCAAAAACCCCCTTACTCCCATAAAGCTCTCGGCCCAGAGGATCCGGCGGAGACATCCTGAATTGTTGGTTACTGAAGGGGGGATCCTGGATGAATGCACCCGTACAATCATACAGCAGGTGGATCACCTCCATGAGATGGTCAACGAGTTCCAGCGCTTTGCCAGGATGCCCGAGCTTCAAAAAACACCCCAGGATCTCAACCAAGTTGTGACAGAGGTGGTGGGGCTGTACATGGAAAGTCACCCCCGGGTGAGCTTTGATCTGGAACTGGCTCAGGACTTGCCGCAGGCTCCCCTGGACAGGGAGCAGATGCAGAGGGTGCTCATCAATCTTTTCAACAATGCCTTGGCTGTGCTGCCAAGGCAAGGCGGGAAAATTCAGGTGCGTACAAGCTTCAACAGAGGGCTCAGGGTTGCACGGATGGAGGTGGCAGACAATGGCCCCGGGATCCCGGCTTCCCACAAGACCAGGCTTTTCGAACCCTATTTTTCGACCAAAGAGGGGGGCATGGGCCTGGGGCTCACCATTGTGAGATCAGTGGTGGCAGAACATGGTGGTTACATAAGGGTGGTGGACAACCAGCCAAGGGGGACCCGTTTCGTTATAGAATTGCCCCTTTGAGCTCCTGGGTGGGAGGAACAACAGGCGCAAGATGAAGCCGGAGCAAACCACTATACTGGTGGTGGATGACGAGGAGAGTATCCGCAAATCCCTCAAGGGTATTCTGGAGGACGAGGGATATCGAGTACTCCTGGCCGAAGACGGGCACAGCGCCCTTTCCCTTGTGGAAGAGGAGGTTCCTGACGCAGTGCTCCTGGACATCTGGCTGCCGGGCAAAGACGGCATGGCCGTGCTGGAGGAACTTCGACAGGCCTGGCCTGTGCTGCCGGTGGTTATGATCTCGGGTCATGGTTCCATAGACCTGGCGGTGAGGGCCACCAAGCTTGGGGCCTACGATTTCGTGGAGAAACCCCTTTCCTTGGAGAAGGTCCTGCTTGTGGTGAGAAACGCCCTGAGATATTCCTCGCTGGAACAAGAGAACCGTTGGCTGCGCCAACAAGTGAACCCCAGGGAGCAAGTCACTGGAACCAGTGTTCCCATTCAGAGGCTAAGGGAACAGATAAGGATCATAGCCCCTACTTCAAGTTTTGTACTCATTCACGGAGAGAATGGTACTGGTAAAGAGGTGGTGGCAAGGGCCATTTACAGGCAAAGCAAGAGGTCTCAAGGGCCCTTTGTGGAGGTGAACTGTGCTGCAATCCCAGAGGAGCTCATAGAAAGCGAGCTTTTTGGCCACGAGAAGGGAGCTTTCACCGGTGCAACCCAGATGAGGAAGGGCAAGTTCGACATGGCTCACGGGGGAACCCTCTTCTTGGATGAAATCGGTGACATGAGTCTTAGCACCCAAGCCAAGATATTGAGGATCCTTCAGGAGCAGAGGTTTCAAAGGGTAGGGGGGAGCCGTTTCATACAGGTGGATGTGAGAGTCGTGGCCGCCACTAACAAGGACTTGGAGGAGGAGATAAGGGCAGGAAGATTTAGAGAGGATCTGTACCACAGGCTGAACGTGATCCCGGTGGAAGTGCCTCCCTTGAGGGACAGGAAGGAGGACATTCCTGTTCTGGTGGAGGAGTTCGTGGAGGAGTTCTCGAAAGTGAGGGGTTATCCCAGGAGACAGTTCTCTGGGGCTGTAATGGAGGCATTCCAACAATACAGCTGGCCGGGTAACGTAAGGGAGTTGAAAAACGTGGTAGAAAGGTTGCTGATCCTGGCCCGCTCTCAGGTGGTGGGGCTTGAGGACCTGACTCCGCCAGTATGGGCAGGGCCCCAGGTTACCAGATCCGGGGCACAGCCCCCAAGAAGCCTTAGAGAGGCCAGGGAGGCTTTCGAGAAGGCTTTCCTGGAAGAAAAACTGCGGGAGTGCGGCGGGAATGTTTCACGCACGGCAGAGCTGGTGGGGATAGAAAGAAGCCACCTCCACAAGAAACTAAAGGAGCTGGGAATAAGGTTCAGGGGGGAGGCTTAGGCAGAGCAGGAACATACAAGTAGGTTGGATGGATCTGGGTCAACCTTCTCCTGATGAAGGGCCGGTCCGGAATTGGGACAAGAAGAGCGGTTACGCTCCTGGATTAGGCCCATGGGTGTGGCCAAGGCTTTGGGGGAGGGAATCTAGGGCTGGTTTCAGGCCTTGCCCATCAGAGGTATTTCATGCGCGAGATAATCATCGGTACAGCCGGGCACATAGACCATGGAAAAACCGCTCTCGTGGAAGCCATCACGGGGACCAACACTGACAGGCTCAAGGAAGAGAAGCTCAGGGGTATCACCATAGAACTGGGCTTTGCTCATCTGAGCCTGCCCAGCGGGAGGTTGGCTGCCATTGTGGATGTGCCTGGCCACGAGAGGTTCGTAAAGACCATGGTGGCAGGGGCCACTGGTGTGGACCTGGTGATCCTGGTTATTGCTGCTGACGAGGGAATAATGCCCCAGACCAGGGAACATCTGGACATCTGTCGCCTGCTCAGAGTGAAAAAGGGTCTTGTGGCCTTGACAAAGGCGGACTTGGTGGAACAGGAATGGCTCCAGTTGGTGGAGGAAGATCTGGAGGAATTCCTGGAGGGCAGCTTTCTGGAAGGAGCCCCTATTGTGAGAACTTCGGCCCTAACCCGCCAAGGGCTGGGGGATCTACTGGAAAAGCTGGATGAGCTGGCTGCCCAGATCCAGGATAGGCCTCCGGCCAAATTCTTCAGGCTTCCCATTGACCGGGCCTTCACCATGAGGGGCTTCGGTACCGTGGTTACAGGCACCCTCATGGCCGGGAGGATCCAAGAGGGGGATTGGGTGGAGGTGGCCCCCAAAGGCATCCGAACCAAAATTCGAGGATTGCAGGTCCACGGCCATGCTGTGAAGGAGTCTTTGGGAGGTATGCGCACGGCTGTGAACCTCCAAGGCGTGGAGAAGGAGCAGATAGAAAGGGGTGATGTCCTCATACCCCCTGACTCCCTTCCGGTTACACACATGGTGGATGCCCACCTGGAGTATCTCAGATCAGCCCCCTGGAAGCTAAAGAACAGGGCCAGGGTTAGGTTTCACACCGGCACCGCAGAGATCCTGGGAAGGGTGGTATTGCTGGACAGGGAAGTCTTGGAACCAGGTGAGGAAGCGAATGTGCAGATTCGGCTCGAATCCCCCACTGTGGTGGTGCACGGGGATCCGTTTGTCATCCGAAGCTATTCTCCGGCCCACACCATCGGGGGGGGTATGGTCTTGGACGGCTTTCCCAGGAAACACAAGCGCTACTCCAAGGAAGTAATCTCCTATCTGGAGGGGCTCAGAGGAGGGGATCCCGTCCAAATAAGCCTCCTTTTGGTAAGGGTCAGTGGTACCAAAGGGTTTACCAAGGCCGAGCTGGAGCGAAGGCTGAATCTGCCGGATGAGCTTTGGGCCCAGGTCTTGGGATCCGAGGGGTTCAAAAGCGGGGTCAGGGAGATAGATTCCGGCGTGGGGGGGAAAGGCAGATCGGAGGATTCCCTTTTTGTGGCCAACGAGGCCTATGCTTTGGTGAGGGATGAGGTGCTGGGGGTCCTGCGGGAATACGGGCAAGCACACCCCTTGGAGGCCGGGATTCCCAAAGAAGATTTGAGGGGGAGGTGTCGATCCCGGCCTTCTGTTAGGGTTTTCTCTCATGTGCTGCAGGATCTCCTGGAGCAGAAAGAAGTGTTGGTAGAGGCTGACAGATGGCGCTGGAAGGGCCATAAAGCGGATCTGGGAGAAAAGGAACAGGCCCGTCTGGAGGGATTGGAAACTATTTTTGTGGAGGCCGGACTTCAGCCTCCCATGCAGAAAGAGCTGGAGGAACGCCTTGGCCTCCAGGAAAAGGAGGCCAGGGATCTCCTGGAACTCATGGTGCGTCAGGGGAAGTTGGTAAAAGTCAAAGAGGGTCTGTACTTCCACTCGGAAGAAATCCGGGCCCTCGAGGAGAAGCTCGTTGCCTTCTTGAGACAAAGAGGAGATATCCAACCCTTGGAGTTCAAGGAGATGACCGGCCTGTCCCGTAAGTACATGATTCCTTTGCTTGAGTACTTCGACAGGATGAAGCTTACCATGCGGGTGGGAGACAAGAGGGTCTTGAGGAAGTGAAGGGGAACAGAATCAAGAGAGGATCAGGGAACTAGACACGGGAGATCAGCTCATCAAATTGTGGCAACGGATGAAAGAAATATGGGAAATAGCGTAATAGAAAACAAGAGGGTTCTTGTGCTGCAGGACAGGGTTCTTGCCGAGTCCAATGTGAGACTGGTGCGGGAGGCGCCCCTCACCATATACCTGGACGGGCAAGAACTGGTCACACTTCTGTGCACCGGGCAACACCCGGAGGATCTGGCAATAGGTTTCCTGCGTTCTGAAGGAATCCTGGATAACTGGGATGAGGTATCGTCCCTCAGAGCGGATGAGAAGACCGGGGCTGTTTGGGTGGAGCTGAGACAGGGGCGCAGGCTGAGGCAAGAGCTCTTGCACAAGAGAACCCTTGGGGCTGGCTGTGGAAGGGCCAGTCTTTACTATCAGCCTTTGGACGGGATGCAGATCAAGCCGGTGGGTCCGGGACCTCGAGTCAGCCCTGGGCTGATCCTGGAACTCATGCACCGGGCCAGTACCATGGGGGGCCTGTACAAGGAGGCAAGGGCAACCCATGCGGCAGGTCTGGCCAGCCCTGACGAAATAGTGGTTTTCAGGGAAGATATAGGGCGTCACAACGCCGTGGATATGATAGTGGGATATGCCATGAGGAAAAACATTTCCCTGGAGGACAAGTTACTTCTCACCACGGGCCGCGCCTCTTCAGAGATAGTGCTCAAGGCAGCCCGGGTCGGCATCTCAATGGTGGCCTCCCGCTCGGCTGCCACGGCCCTGGGTGTGGCCCTGGCAGAGAACGTGGGGATGACTCTCCTGGGATCTGTGCGAGGGGGGAAGCTCACTGTGTATTGCCATGCAGAGAGGTTGAGTTGTTCATTGGGATGATTAGATAGGGACCAAACCGGATTGTTCGCCGGGGCTGGCCACCACCGGGCCCTAGACCCCCAAAGCCTTGGGGATGGCTTGACCGGGCTTGTTCACAAGAAGTGGATAATGTGGATAGTGCGGGGCTCCCAGGAGTCCGTTGCTGGCTCGGGCATCTTTGGATTGGGGGACCGGATGCCTTGGGATTCGCCTTTGGGATAAAGATCTGAAATGACATCCCTTGCCTGGGCATGCGCCTAGGCAAGGGACCCCCAGGGCTTCGTCCCCCTGGGGGCCACACTTCACTGTTTCACCAACACCTTCCCCCTCTCCCACGGCCTGGGCCCATTCCCCCCCCCCATCCAAGGCTCAACAGCTTTTGCTGCTGCTCTGGGGTGAGGATCTTGCGGGCCTCCAACCGGTGGCGGGTCATTATTTCCTGAAGCTGGGCCATGAGTTCGTTCAGCTCGCGCTGCTTGGCCGAGATTTGGGCCTGATCAGGGTTAGCAGTCCCCCAGAGAAGTCTAAGCTCCATCTTCTTGGCCAAAAGCTTCTCCCTGATGGGCTCCACCTCCTTGAAACCCTCTTCTCGAAGGGCCTGAAGTTGGCTGACCTGTTCGGAACTCAACCCCAGTAGCTCGGCCACACGGGGGTTATTCCAGAACTCCATGCCCATGCCAGGACCTCGCCATCCTGCCCCTGGCCCCATCCCAGGCCCTGGCCCCCAGGGTCCCGCGTTGGCTGCCACACAAGACCCCATCACCGCGATCCCGAACAATAGTGCTAGCATTTTCTTTAGCATCTTCTCTCTTACCTCCCATGCACTTCTTTTTTTTGTTGCTACCCATCCAGGGAGCTCTGCCAGAGCCCTTGGAGCAAGTCTTGGGTGCCCTGGACTACTCAAGGCAAAAGCAGAACCCATGCCAACTGGTAGGTCCATCTTAACCTATTGAAAATAGGGCCAAATGCCACCTAGGGGCACCTCGAACCCCGGATCCTCTGCCGGCAAGATTTGTCGAAGACAGGCTCCCAGGTCGGATAAAATACCAAATAATAACAATATATTGATCCTGATCGACCTGATTGGCCTTATTTCGACAAAAAGGTCGTGGGTTCAGAAGCAACCATTCAGATCCAGCTTGCAGCAGCCAGCAAAGCCTAAGAATCTGTAATCAGGCTTTCTCTGCGCATGAAGGGCTTGGGAGTTGGACAATGGCAGGCCCTATGAATGCCTCCTGAATGCCTCACCAGGAGCCACGGGCTCCATGATTGCGTGCTCGGGATATGGTATGTTGATTACTAAAGGTCGTTGAGGATGGTGTTCCAGAACCAAGGGAGTTTTTGCATGAGAAGCCTTTGGCGGGCCAGCAAGGGCCTTGGGAGCTTGTCCAACTGGTGGCAGAACAGGTTTCAGCCCCTCATGGTTGGCCTCTTAGGGGCGGTCTTGGTGATGCTCTTCTTGGGCCTGGCCAGCTGGAATTCCAAGCGTCTCGAGCAAACGCTACTTCAGGTTCAGATAAACAAGGCATCCTCATCCCTGGAGAGCATAGAGAGGCTTTCACGCGAGTTCCTCCTGTCTTTGGAGCGCTCCGAGGCTTCACTGGAGGGCATGGGTTCTGATGGGTCTTGGTTCGGCTCTGGAGCCTCGCTTCAAGAGGCTTTGGTGGGGGGCCTGGTGGATTTGGCCAAGGACTTGGATGAGGCAGAGAGGGAAGGAGGACTGGATACCCAGAAATTGGCCAGACTTGCCATGGATCACAGTTTTCGGGCTGTGTGTTTCCTGGATGGAAAGGGGGAGGTGCTCTTTTCCTATGGGCCTTTGGTAGAGGAATTCTTGGTTGAGGCCCGAAGACTGCTGGCCAGTGGGGACGTGGTGTCTGTGAGGTTGGTCCCCAGGAGATCCGAACCAGGCAATGCCTCTTGCGTGGTTGTCAGGAGAGAGAGTCTCCCGGGAGCTGTCCTCCTTGCTCTGGGCAAAGAGGACCTGGCCCTATGGCGGGCTAGGGTCTCTTTGCAGGAGGCCATGGCAGTGGCTGGTTGGACAAGTGGAATAATTTACATGCTGGTGCGCGACAGCAAGGGTTTCATCTGGGCCCAGGGAGGAGAGATTCCCCCAATTCAGGAGCCCGGCATGGACGGGCGGCCAAGGTGGAGGTCATTGGGGGGTAAAAAGGCCTTGGAGATGGCCTTGCCTGTGAGGGTGGGGGAAGGGACTGGGCTCGAAGCAGTGGTGGGTTTGGATCCATCCGAGATGGAGGAGCTTCTGGACAGAAACCGCATCCAGATATATCTGAGCACTGCCATGATGAGTATCTTGGCATTGCTTGGGGTCGTGCTCCTCCACAGGAGTCAGAGCAGGCACCAGGCCAGGCTCCGGGAGATGAACCAGAGGCTGCATCAGTCCGAGAGGCTAATGGCCCTGGGTAGGCTTGCTGGGGTTGTGGCCCACGAAGTCAGAAATCCTCTCAATGCAATAAGCATGGCAGTGCAGAGGCTGGCAAAGGAATACTCCCCCGAGGAGCCAGACAAGAGGGAGGAGTTCTCCCGCATCTCTCAAGTGGTGCGAGGAGAGATATCCAGAATCAATCGCATAGTCGAGGAATTCCTGGGGCTTGCCAGGAAGGGGGATCTGCAAGTACGAGAGATCCCCGTTGCAGAGCTCCTGGGGCGCTTGAAGATTCTGATGGAACCCCAGGCCATCCAGCATTCCATATCTCTGACCGTCTCCTTGGGTGAAGGAGAATTCATGGTGCTGGTGGACGAGGACAGAATAATCCAGGCGCTCCTCAACTTGGCCACCAATGCCATGGAGGCCGTGGCCGAAGGGGGAGGCTGCATTGCCTTTGGGGTCAGGAGAGAGGGTAAGGAAAGGGTAGCCATCGAGATCACCGATACTGGTAGCGGCATCTTAGCCCAGGACATCCAGAGGGTTTTCGAGCCCGGGTACACCACCAAGGGGAAGGGACTGGGTTTAGGGCTTCACATAGCAAGGGAGATCGTCAGACTGCACGGCGGAGACATACAGGTTCGAAGCGCTCCGGAAGTGGGAACCACTTTTTCCGTCTTCTTGCCGGGGCGATGGACACAGAGATGATGTGGGAGGTGGCGGGTTGAAGCCGATGGAGATCCTGGTCGTGGAGGACGAGCCTGCCCAGAGGGAGATGCTCGCCCAGTTCTTGAGAAAACAGGGCCACAGGGTGGAGGAGGCCTCCGACGGGGAAGGCGCTTTGGAGCTGCTGCGCTCCAAGAGCTGGGATGCGGTCATCTTGGATCAGAAAATGCCTGGCCTAAGCGGCATAGAGGTGCTGGAGGAGGCCAGGAAGATCCAGCCCGAACTGGATCTTCTGATGGTGACTGCGTACGGCACCATAGACAGCGCAGTGGAGGCCATGAAAAAGGGTGCCTTTGACTACATAACCAAGCCCATAGACTTGGAAGAGCTCCTCATGGCCCTGGAGAGGATCTCGGAGAGGCAGACCCTAATCAGGGAGAACCAGATCCTCCGTGAGCGCTTGAAGGAAAGGGGCGTGGATCCAGGCCGCCTCATCTACAAGAGTCCCAAGATGGCGGAGGTGGTTAACCTGGCCGGAAGGGTGGCAAAGAGCAAGGCCGCAGTGCTCTTGCTGGGGGAAAGCGGCACAGGAAAGGAGCTGCTTGCGAGGCTGATCCATTCCTTGAGCCCCCGCTCGCACAAGCCTCTGGTCGCGGTGAACTGCGCCGCCCTGCCTGAGAGCTTGCTGGAGAGTGAACTTTTCGGCCACGAGAGGGGGGCCTTTACCGGTGCTGTTCAAAGGCGCATAGGTCGGTTCGAACAGGCAGACAGCGGCACGCTGTTTCTGGACGAGATTGGGGATCTTTCCCCTTCGGTGCAGGTGAAGCTCCTGAGATTCCTCCAAGAGGGGGAATTCCAAAGAGTGGGAGGCACAGCCACCCTGCACGCGGATGTGAGGTTAATAAGCGCCACCCACAAGGATCTGGAGACTGCCATCAAAGAAGGAAGTTTCAGGGAAGACCTTTTTTACCGCCTTAACGTGGTGACCCTGCACGTCCCACCGCTAAGAGAGAGACGGGAAGACATCCGTCCTCTGGTGGAGCATTTCCTGGGGCGATATGCCAAGGAGAACGGCAAGAGAATCGAGGGGGTGAGCCGCGAGGCCATGGATCTTCTCCTCAAGTACGAGTATCCAGGAAACGTCCGGGAGTTGGAAAACATCATGGAAAGGGCGGTGGTGATCACCCGCGGGAGCTTGATCCAGACCGAGGATCTCCCCTTCGGCCTGAGATCGCCCAAAGAGGACCATCAGGAACCGATGCAGGAGGCAGGTGGCCTTCGGGTGGCAGTGGAGTCCCTGGAGAAGCGCCTCATTGAGAGGGCCATGGCAGAGGCCCAGTTCAACCAGAGCAGGGCAGCGAGGCTCCTGGGGCTGAGCGAGCGGATGCTCAGGTACAAGCTCAAGAAGTACGGCCTCAAGTCTCCCCAGGGGCAATAGCAGCACCCCGGAAGGACCCGGAAAATGGTGCCGAGCCGGGTCCTTGGCAGGATTTGTCGAGGGCTTTTCTTTGCGGCCACCCAATAAAAGCCAAAGGAATTCCCATGGCAAGCCCTGGAGGCCTCCTGTGTCGACAGTCGACCAAAATGTCGAGTCCCACTGTTCAGCATGCCCTCCGGGCCGCGGGGATATGACCCTCCGGGGCCACCAGGCAAGTGTGTGGAGATTCTGGGAAAGGGCGATCTTGCCATTGTGAAGGCCTTTCCTCGCTAGACCTGGGACCTTGCACAGCAGCCTCAGAGGTTCCCTCAGCTACCGCGGACTGAGGGGCCCTCAAAAAGCCTGATCCATGAGTGAGGCTCAAGCCTTTAGTCTCAGGAGTTAAAATATATCAACGGGTTGCATTCAGTCCCAAGATGCCCTCCCAGGATACGACGATTCAAGGCACGTCTCTTGCAAAGATGAAAGGGGGATGGCCGCGAGTGGCCCCTTTGTGAGGGAATCCGCAGCTAGAAGCTAGAAACAGTTCGGATTAGGAGGGAGACATGGGTGTTGTCCGGGCTCAGGACCTTGTCAAGACATATGGGGAGGGGGATGCCAGGGTCGAGGCAATAAAAGGGGTGGATTTCACCATCCAGGAAGCGGAGTTTGTAGCCTTTGCGGGGCCTTCCGGCAGTGGGAAGACCACGCTCCTCAACCTTGTGGGCTGTCTTGACAGGCCCACAGGAGGGAAGCTCTTGGTGGCCGGGCAGGATGTGTCAAGGCTTTCCTGGCGTCAGAGGGCAAGATTCAGGGGGGAGAACATAGGCTTCGTGTTCCAGAACTTCAACCTTATAGCGGTGCTCACGGCCTTCGAGAACGTGGAGTATCCCCTTTGCATGGTCAAGAGCGTGCCTCCAGAGCGAAGGAGACAGAAGGTGCTGGAACTCCTGGAGGCCGTGGGAATGATGGAGCACAAGGACAGGAGGCCAGACCAGCTCTCCGGGGGTCAGAAGCAGCGGGTGGCCATTGCCCGGGCCCTGGTCACAGAGCCCAAACTGGTCCTGGCAGATGAGCCAACCGCAAACCTGGACAAGGAGACCTCCCGCACCATCATCGGCCTCATGAAACGCCTAAAGGAAAGCACGGGGACCGCCTTCGTCTTCTCCACCCACGATACCAGGCTCTTGGGGGAAGTGGACAGGATCTTCACCCTGGAGGACGGAAGGCTAAACGGAAAGATCAACTCCCAGGGAGGCGAGCATGTGGAACACCTTTAGGATAGCAGCCCGAAATCTCTTGCGCTACAAGAGAAGGACGTTTCTCACCGTGGGCCTCATTGCCCTGGGCACGGTCTTTGTCCTTGTGTTCATGGCCGTGGCCGGCTCCTTCAAGGACATGATGATCCGCCAGATGACCGACTCCTTCATAGGACACCTCCAGATACACAGGAGGGGTTACCTGGCAGCCATAGACAATCTGCCTCTTCATATGAACATGAACGCCAAACAGATGGGGATGGTGGAGAAAGCCTTGGCCGAGATCCCGGAAATAGAGAGCTATTCCCCCAGGATCAAGTTCGGGGGCGCCTTCAGCAACTTCGAGCAGACAACCAACATCAGGGTAAACGGTGTGATCCCGGAGAAGGAGTTTGCCACATGTCCCCTCCTTCCAGGTCGAATCACCGAGGGGGACAAATACGGTAGGTTGCTGGAACGGGGAAAGATCCTGGTGCCCGAGCTCCTGGCCAAGGGCCTGGGGGTCAAGCCAGGCGACACAGTGGTCCTGGTGGCCACCAACAAGGACGGCTCTGTGAACGGGAAGACCTTCCTGGTGGGAGGGGTCCTGGAGAGCGCCACAGGCCCTGGGGGGAGGGATGGATACATCCACATGGAGGATGCCAGAGAGCTCCTTCGCATGGGCGACCCGGAGGTGAGCGAGGTGGCCATCCGCGTCCGGGATTTCTCCATGCTCGACAGGCTGGCCCAGGACATAGAGGCCAAGTTCCCGAGTATGCCCAACATGCCTGGGAAATCCATGCTGGAGGTGAGCACCTGGGAGAAGCTCTCCCCATTCTCCAGCATTGCCAGGATGATCGATGCCCTGGCCCTTTTCATCCGGGTCATCCTCGTGGCAATAGTGCTGGTTAGCATAATGAACGTGATGGTGATGGCAGTGTACGAGCGCATCCGGGAGATCGGGACCATGGCTGCCATGGGCACCCTGCCAGGCAAGATCCTGTCGCTCTTTATTACCGAGGGTCTGCTCATAGGGATTCTCGGGGGGCTGGCCGGTTGGCTGCTAAGCGGGATCATAGTGGTGGCCCTCAGGCTCGCCCAGATCCGCTTCAGCTTTGGCCGGCAGGAGAACCTGCTTCTGGTGCCCTCCTGGGATTTCCTCCAGTGGTGCGCCATCTTCCTGGTCGTGATGGTGGTGGCCGTGCTGGCAAGCCTCCAGCCCGCCTGGAAGGCCTCCCGCATGGAACCCATAGATGCCCTCGGGCATGTTTGAAAGGAGACTCTAATGCACAGGCCCTGGTCCATCATATTGTTGGCCACCATATGGCTTTCGGGAAGCGGGATCTGCCTGGCCATGGATGGGGCTTCCATCCTCAAGCAGGTGGACAGAAACATGATGCCCGAGTCCTTCGAGTCCTACAGGAAACTCGTGAACATAGAGCCGGATGGTAGAAACAGGGAATACACCCTCTTCACGGTCAAGAAGGGGGACAAGGTGGCGGCCCTGTTTCTGGCCCCTGCGAGCGAGAAGGGCAGGGCCACCCTGAGGCTCGGGGACAACATGTGGCTCTATATACCCAATGTGGCCAAGCCGGTCAGGATCACGAGCCTCCAGTCAGTGGTGGGCGGGGTCTTCAACAACTCCGACATCCTCCAGCTTGACTACAGCGAGGAGTATGACGTGGAGGCTGCCGAGGAGAAGGATGCATCCTATCTTCTGCATCTCAAGGCGAAAAACAACACAGTGGCCTACGACAGGCTCAAGATGACGGTGGACAGGCAGGCGCTGGTGCCCACCGAGATCCAGTGCATAGCCGCATCGGGGATGCTCATAAAGACGCTCTATTTCAAGGAGATCAAGGACTTCGGCGGGGGAATCGTAAGACCCGCGGTCCTGGAGACGGACAGCCCCCTTTACAAGGGTTACAGGTCCATCCTGATCCTGGCGCGGATCAAGAAAAGGGAGATCCCGGACGAGGCCTTCACCCTGAACTTCCTGCCCAAACTGGATGGGCTCAGATGAGGCAAATCCTTACATGGCTGGCGGCAGGGGGCTGTGTGGGCTTCCTAATTCATGCATGGGATCCTTGGGCCCACGGCCAGGATCAGTATAAGGTGGATCTGGAGGCCATAGAAAAGGAGACCGAGGTCAAGCCCTACAGCCTGGGGGGGTTCCTGGAGTTCCAGTCCACCCTTTTCGGCCTTGATCGGGACGCTGCCTTCTATAGGCTAAGGTTCAAGGACAGGGAGGAGGGGCCCACCGTGGAACAATACGAGATGCGCCTCAGGCTGGAGGGTGGGTACAAGTGGTCCATCGGCTCCTTCAGGTTCAGGGTTGACGGCTTTGCCCAGAACAGTTATCTGGGCTGGGACGGGGACCCGGTTCTGATGGAGGGTTTCTTCACCCTGAAGCCCTCGGACAACCTGAGTGTGGACCTGGGCAAGAAGCCCAACAAGTGGGGAAAGGGTTATGCCTGGAACCCGGTTTCCTTCGTGGACAGGCCCAAGAACCCGGAGGATCCAGAGGAGGCTTTGGAAGGGCTCTATGTCTTGACAGCGGACCTGGTAAAGAGCTTCAACGGGCCCTTGAAGACTTTGGCCTTCACCCCTGTGTTCATGCCCGTAATTAGGGAGATCAACGATGATTTCGGGGCTAGAGGGGATCTAAACGTGGCAGGGAAACTCTATATGCTCCTTTTGGACACCGACCTGGACTTCATGTTCTTCACGGGTGACAGCAAGACCACAAGATACGGCTTCGACTTCGCCCACAACATTCTTTCCAACTTCGAGGTGCACGGGGAGCTTGCCTGGATAAACGATGCGGAGGTGCTATCCCTGGAGCCGGGTAGGCCTTTGAGGGTGAAACATAAGGACGTCCTGAGCGGGCTTGTGGGCATCCGATACCTCACCCCCACGGACCTCACTCTCATCCTGGAGTACTATCACAACGGCCCTGGCTTCGGCCGGGAGGACTTGAAGAGCTTCGTGGGGCTCTTGAACAATGCCCTCGGGCCCAAGCCCCCCGGGCCAGGGCCTGGGGGCGGTTCTCCGGGACCCTCCTTTCAGCTTCCCAGCGCCGAGGAGAACCCCTTCTCCAGGCCAAACCCCATGAGGGATTATATCTACTTCAGGGCAAGCCAGAAGGAACCCTTCGACGTCCTCTATCTGACCCCAGCCATCACCACCGTCTGGAACCTGGAAGACAGGAGCTTCACACTGATCCCCGAGATCCTCTACAGCCCGGTCACCAACCTGGAGCTGAGGCTGAGGGGTGCCATGCTCTTCGGTGGCAGCGCCACAGAGTATGGCGATAAGCAAAACGACTATCGGGTGGAATTCCGGGCCAGGTATTTCTTTTGATTCTGGAGGAACGCAGCGGTCTTCACCGAAGCTCCACCCAAAAGCTGGCCAGAAGGGGATCCCTCTCCTCGAGCACGCCCTCGGCCTCCTTTCTCCCCAGGACATGCCTTTGCAGAAAAGCTATGGAATAGCGCCTTATGACCCCGAAGTGACTCTCGGACCCGCTCAAAAGCCTTGCCCAGAGGCTGTCGGAGAACCTATTGTTGAAGGAGAAATGGGTGCCCCCTTTGACCACCAGGAAGTACTTGGGAGGTGACATGTTCCTGAAGATCCTGGTCTGGAGCTCCAACATGCTCCTGGACCCGCGCAACTGCTCCTGCTCCTTCTCCCCCATGAAGAGCATGGATGGTATTCGCACCGCCGCAAGCTCCTCTTCAGTGAAGAGGTAACTGCCTGCCCCTGTGGAGAAAAGGAGCACCGCCTTTACCCTGGGCTCGTGGCGCTCAGGTATGGTCCCGCAAATCCCCAAGGCGGTGAAGCCCCCGAAGGAGTGTCCTCCCACAGCCAGGCGGCCCTTGTCTATGAGCGGGCCGAACGTCTCTGAAGAGAGCATGCGCCCCATGACCAGTTGCATCTCGTCGAGTCGATACAGATACTTGCCCCTCTCCGCAGGGCCGGAAGCCCCTATTTCCATGACCTCCCTCAGAAAACCTGCTCGATCCAGGTCCTTTCTTTGACCGGTCCTTATCCGCACGGCCGAGTGGGGGTCATGGTGGTCCGGGCAGGCCACGATCCAGCCGCGAGCGGCGAGGGCTTCTGTGAAAAATACAGAACTAAGACCGCTGCCTCCATAACCGTGGGAGAAGACCAGGAGCGGGTAGGGACCTCGATCAGTGTCAGGTTTGGCATTCAAGGCCACCTTGCCGCTCGTGGGGCCTCCATAGTTGTGCACCTTGGGCTTGGCCCTCGTGGGGTACCAGACGGCCACCGTGAGGGTATCTCCCTGCAAACCCTTTGGGTAAGTAAGCTCCAGGACTTGGAAGCCGACATTGAAATGGGATGGAGAGTCCCCTGCGCCCGAGTCAGGGGGAGTGCAGCCAACAGCGGCCAAGAGGATGCCCAGCCTGACCCACCTCGCCACCCGGACACGTGAAGCCTCATGCCAGCAGCTCAAACCCACACCTATCCAACCTCTCTCCCACCCAAAGGTCCCATCAGGTTGGTCGCTCTTGCGCGGAGTTCTCCCTCTTTGATCATCTCCGCTCTTTCAACAGGTCGCGTATCTCTGCTAGCAACACCTCCTGAGCCGGGGGGGCTGGCGGAGCCGCCGGGGCCTCGGCCTCTTTCCTCTTGAGGGAGTTTATCGCCTTGATGACCACGAAGATCGCGAAGGCGATTATCACGAAGTCTATGACCGTCTGAATGAACTTCCCGTACCCGATCACCACAGCAGGGGCCTTTCCCACGGCCTCCTTGACAGTGAGGGCCAGATTCGAGAAATCCACCCCACCCAGGAGGACCCCTATGGGCGGCATTATGACATCGCCCACGAACGAGGATACTATCTTGCCGAATGCGCCTCCCATGATGATGCCGACGGCCATATCCATGACGTTTCCCCTGACCGCGAACTCCTTGAACTCCTTCATCATACCCATGATCGTTGCCTCCTTTTCTGGGAGGTGTACTCCTCCCTCCTGGCGCGGCCCTCAGCCAGCCCGGATGATTCCGCACCGCCTGGAACTTCCAGGCCCAACCCTCCAGTCCCAGAGGCATTTGTCAGGAGGCCGGGCTCCCGAAAAACTAACATCGTCATGTCATTCCTGCAAGACGGAGGAACCTTACCTTCACAGGCCCCCTGTCCCGCACACCGGAATCTCACCCTGCTCTGGGGCAACATGAGCCCAAGGCACATACCTCCAGGTCCGGATCATCGTTCCTAAAGAAAGCCCTCCCCAGGGATTCCCCTTGGGGTTGACCTGGTAAAGCAATTGGAGTATATTCCTAAATGAGCATGTAGTTGGAGGGCATCATGAGCAGCCGATACTATGAGAAGAAGGCTACCATCCTCAAGGCCCTGGCCCAGCCCACACGCCTCAGAATCCTGGAAATGCTCAAGGGGGGTGAGAGGTGTGTGTGTGAGATGTACCCCGAGCTGGGACAGGAGCAACCCAACATCTCCAAGCACCTCAACCTGATGAAGCAGGCCGGGATCCTGGACTCCCGCAAGGAGGGCCTCAGGGTGATCTACTGGATCAAGAACCCGGAGGTGCTGGAGATCCTGCGCCAAGCTGAGGCCATCCTCCGCAAGGAAGCAGAAGAGAACCACAGGGCCGTGCAGGTTGCCTGAAAAAGAGGCCCCATAAGTGACATTGGTGCGCGCGGGGGACTTCAGCCGCACGGAAGGGGAGGCTTACGTTGAAGGAAAGATACAAGCTGCTAATACTGGTTCTGGGCTTCGTTGCAGCCTACTATGTGCCTTTTTCAGACGAGAAGGTAAGGCAGGCGGGTCTCGAGGCCTTCATGATGCTCCAGGAATATGCAAGGGAGCATGTGCTTACCTGCCTGGTGCCGGCATTCTTTATAGCTGGAGCCATAGGAGTTTTCGTGTCCCAGGCGGCTGTCCTAAAGTATTTCGGGGCAGGGGCCAAGAAGATCCTCTCTTACTCAGTGGCCTCCGTCTCAGGCACGATTTTGGCCGTGTGCTCCTGCACGGTGCTTCCCCTTTTCGCCGGAATCTACATGAGAGGGGCTGGCATAGGTCCTGCAACCGCGTTTCTTTACTCTGGGCCGGCCATCAATGTGCTGGCCATAGTGCTCACGGCCAGGGTCCTGGGCTGGCAGCTGGGCCTGGCAAGAGCGCTTGGGGCAGTGCTATTTGCCTTTTTTGTGGGGCTGGCCATGAACTTCATTTACAGAAAAGAAGAGCAGGAGAAGGCCGCGGGTCAGCTCATGTTCCCAGAGGAAGAGGAGAAAACCAGACCCCTCTGGAAAGAGGTCTTGTACATGGCCACCCTGGTTGGCATTCTCATCTTCGCTGCCTGGGGGAAGCCCAAAGAGCCCGTTGGCTTCTGGATGGCAGTCTGGGAGGTGCACTGGTACATCACGGCAGCCCTCTTGGTTGTCTTGGCCTGGGAGCTTTGGGTCTGGTTTCGAAAGGATGAACATCGCTCCTGGGTGGATGCCACCTGGGGGTTTGCCAAGCAGATATTCCCCCTTCTCTTCGGGGGGGTCCTGGTGGCGGGTTTCCTGTTGGGAAGGCCGGGCCACGAGGCACTCATCCCCGAGAGCTGGGTGTATTCCCTGGTGGGAGGCAATTCCCTGGGAGCAAACCTCTTCGCATCGGTCTTTGGAGCTCTCATGTACTTCGCGACCCTGACCGAGGTGCCGATCCTTCAAGGTTTGTTGGGAAGCGGAATGGGCCAGGGGCCAGCTTTGGCACTTCTTCTTGCGGGACCGGCCTTGAGCCTTCCCAACATGCTGGTGATAAGAAGCATCATAGGAACCCAGAAGACATTGGTTTACGTGGGCTTGGTGGTGATACTTTCGACGGTTGCGGGCCTGCTCTACGGCTCCTTGTTGGGGCAATGAGGCTAGCCGCGAGATGGATTTTTCAGTTGGAGCCGGCAAAGTGGTGGAATTCAACAGAGCCTCGATCCCTTGAGAAAAGAGGTCGAGAAGCATCAGGAGGAACCATTATGAAGGAACGTTCTCTGATACTGGTCCTTGGACTTGCAGGTTTCGTGGTCATGGCAGACAACTGGGTGGTATCGCCGATTCTTCCAGCCATTGCCCGGGCCATGGAGGTGCCAGCGGCCAGCGCTGGGCTCTTGATCACGGCCTACATGATCCCCTTCGGACTATTTCAACTGCTCTTTGGCCCCCTGGCTGACCGATTCGGCAAGAAGCAGATAGTGGGTCTCTCCATGGTGTTGTTCACTATCGGGACTGCGCTTTGCGGCCTTGCCATGGACATGGTGGACCTGGCTCTCTATAGGGGGCTCACAGGGGTCTTTGCTGCGTCGGTGATGCCAATCTCTATCGCCCTCATAGCGGATCTGGTGCCAATTGAAAGGCGCCAGGCAGCCATAGGCACATTCATGGGAATTGCCTTCCTGGGCCAAGGGCTCAGCATGGCCATGGGTGGGGCCATAGCCCATTATCTGAGTTGGAGAGGGGTTTTCATCACCTACGCCGCCCTCTCTGTGGTCTCAACCGCTTTGTTGCTATTGGTTGGCCGGGGAGCTCCCTCCACAAAGAATCCCCAAAGCCAGTTCCTAAGGCCCTACCCCAGGCTTCTGGGAGAATCCAAGAGCCTCTCCCTCTATTCCTTGGTGGTCCTGGAGGGCATTCTGATCATAGGTTCTTTCTCCTACCTGGGGGCCTTGGCAGAGCAGAGGTTCCACCTGAGCGACCTGGAGATAGGGCTTGTGCTCACAGGCTTCGGGGCCGGGGCGGTCCTCACAGGACGCCTGGTGGGCAAACTGGTCCCCAAGATGGGGCGTTCCAATGCCCTCAGCCTTGGATTGGCAGCAGCGGCTGCGGCTGACCTGATCCTGTTCAGCGGCAAAGGCCAAGTGCCGGGGCTCACAGTGGGAGTTTTTGTTCTGGGGGTTGGGTTCATGCTGGCCCATTCCACCCTTCTGACTCTGGCCACTAAGTTTGCCAGGGCCGCACGTGGCACTGCCATGTCTCTTGTGGCCTTCTGCTTCATGGGAAGCGGCGGTGTGGGCACTGCCATCGGAGGAAGGCTCATAGGTTCCATGGGGTACGAAGCCTCCTATGGACTATACGGTGTGTCTCTCCTGGCTTTGGTGGTCTTGGCTCGCAAACTCCTGGCAGGAAGCTCCGAGCAAGAGTTCTTGGGCCAGGTAGCTTCCCGTGGCCCAGTTGCACAGCCTGAAAGGGGCTGATCAATAGAATCTGTGAGAAGGAGGAGGAAAAAATGAAGATCGAGGTTCTGGGACCCGGGTGTCCCAAGTGTCAGTCAACCGAGGCCAATGTGAAGAAGGCTGTGGAAAGCTTGGGGCTTCAGGCAGAGGTGCGAAAGGTCACCGGCATAAAGGAGATAGCAAGCTACGGGGTCTTCGGGACCCCATCTGTGGTGATAAATGGAAAGGTGAAATGCGTGGGTAAGATCCCGACGGTGGAGGAGATCAAGAAGTGGCTGCAGGAGGGAAACTGAAAACCTCTACTGTGCTAAGCCAGGGAGTCGGGCAAACTTGCCCGGGTTTGGGGGTGGGATTCGCGACCATGAAAAAGCCCAGGACAGAATGTTGCTAAGCTGGACAAGACACACTTGACCGGAGGTACTCATGGCCTCGATCACCCAGATCCGTATCCAGGGGCGGCCTGTGGGAATAGTGGGGCTGGAAGAGGCTCTGGAGGAGGCGCAGAGGGAAAATCTCGGCTATGAGCAGGCCAAGGGGTTCCTGCTGGGGCGAATCAAGAGGAAGAACTATATCCCTAAAGGCCTGGAGACAGAGTATGGAGAGGCCATGGCCCGCCTGTACTGCCAGAGGGTGGGGATACCCCTGCCTGGGAGGGGGGAGGGAGAAGCCCCCTCCCTCACCATTCGCATCCTGGGGCCTGGCTGCGCCAGCTGCCAGAGGCTGGAGCAGGAGGTCATGACAGCTCTCATGGAGTTGGAACTCCCAGCCGATCTCCTTCATGTGACGGACATAAAGGAGATCGCATCCTATGGAGTAATGGGCACACCCGCATTGGTCATAAACGGAAAGGTGGTGAGCGTGGGAAGCATTCCTCCCAGGGCCAAGATGAAGGAGATGATCCTGGAGCAGAGGGGCTCGAGCCAGTAACCAGGTGAGTGCAAGCCCCCTGCATGGGCGAGAAAGGAGGAGGAAGAGCCGGAGATGGGCTTAGACCAAGGAAGAGCAAGGCCTCTTGTGACGACTGCTCTAGTGCTCCTGGCCCTGGCTGGCTTCGCGGCTAGCTTGTATCTGGCAGTATCCCACTACTCAATTCTCTCTGGCCAGCGCACAGGGGCGAGTTTCTGTTCGGTGAGCGAGATCGTGGACTGCGATGCAGTGGCGGCGAGCCCTTACTCGGAGATCCACCAGATCCCATGGGCCTCTTTTGGGGCTCTGGTTTACCTCCTTTTGATCTCGTTCGGGCTGCTGGGGCTGGCCTTTGGGCCCCTGTGGGCCTTTTCCTTAAGATTCACATTTCTCATATCTCTGTTCTGCGTTCTTTTCGACGCATACCTGGCTTTCATTGGCTTTGCGGTCCTAAAGCTCATCTGTATCGTGTGCATTTTCACCTACCTGGTAAACCTGGGGATTCTCGTTTTGTCCAAGGTGGCCCTCGGGGAGGGCGTGAAGGGCATTCTAGTGGGGACATGGAGGAGCCTCCCATTCCTAGATGCCTCCCTGGGAGAGCAAAAGCACATGGCAAGGCTCTTCCATTGCTTGAACCTGGTGATCCTGATCTTTGGCATGGCCGGCATCATAGGGACCCGTCACCATTTCGTGGGGGACAAGGCACAGGCGGTCAACAAGATACTGGAGAGCTTTGCGCAGCAAAAGCCCGTGGCTATTAACCTAGAAGGTTCACCCAGGCTGGGGCCCGAGAGGGCCAAAGTGACAATAGTCGAGTTCAGCGATTTCCAGTGCCCCTATTGCAAGGAGTTTGCCTCTGCGCTCAAGATGGTCCAGAAGCGCTATGCCAGGGATCTGGCCCTTTACTTCAAACACTATCCCCTGGACAACCTCTGCAATCCCTATATGCAAAGACCCTTTCATCAGGAGGCCTGCAAGCTTGCTCAGATAGGGGTCTGCGTCCAGGACAGAGGTATGTTCTGGGAACTGGACGAGGTGCTTTTCAATACCAGCAAACACGGTGAAGATTCGCTCAAGAAAGCCCTTTCAAAAAGAGGGGTGGATGTGGAAGAGACGATCGCCTGCTCTGTGCAACCGCAGGCAAGAGATCGGGTGGTAAGGGATATCCAAGAGGGGCGAAGAGCCGGAGTGAAGGCAACCCCAACGATTTTCATCAATGGTCACAGGTTGGAGGGAGCACTGGATTCCCTCACCCTGAGCTTGCTGGTGGAGAGGCTCCTGAGAGGGGGGAGACCATAAGAATGGGGATGAGAGGAGGCTCTTGATGGAAGGGCACAAAGCTGTTCCCAGGGTAGAGATCATCTATTGCGTGGAATGAGGGTTTCTGGGTGCGGCCTCCAGTTTGGCGGCCACCATAGAGAGGAAATTCGGTCTCAAGCCCGCTCTCCTGGAGGGACACAACGGGATCTTCCAAGCATGTGTGAACGGCCGACCCATTTGGGACAACCAGAGCAAGTGCACCCGGCTTCCGGCAGAGGGGGAGATCCTGCCCTTGCTAAAGGAGTATGCAGATCCCCTTCCAGGAGAGGAGATCCGGGAGACGCTGGTTTTTCCAGTGTTCCCCCAAAGGTAAAGGAGGGAGGCTTCAAACCCTGTGGTCTCTATGTCGGGCTTATTGGGAAACGGGTGGGAATCGGTTTCCTTCCGGGGCCTCAAGCCAAAGGGGCAGGAAGGAGGGTATCAATGCGGTTGAAAAACGCTCAATGCATCTGGTAATGGGACACGAGTGGAGGAGAAAAGCACAGGCAAGGGAGATGAAATGATCCATCGCATGGAGACCAAGTGTTTTGTGTTCTCGGCCTTTGTCGGGGCCCTGTCCGTGATGCTGGTGACAGGGACACTGACAATGGCATTATCTGAGACCAGCAGTATGGAGGGATCTTATCCGGGTCTGGCCACAGGGCTGCTGAGATCGGCTTCTATAGCAGACCTCCCCCCCCAAACGTGCTTGTGGCCGGAAAGATAAAGATAAGGGAGGCGGACCTGCAGGAAGCCATTGGGAGCGCCGAACCAGCGATCAAGGAACAGCTCAAGAAGAACATGATTTTCCTCCTCGAGCAAATGCTCACCGAACGGTTGATCCTGGCCGAGGCCAGGGAGGTTGTCCAGGACAACAAGGCAATGGGGGATCAGGAGGTCATAGGGGCCCATCTCAGAGGCCTGGCCGAGAAGGTCACGGTCTCGGACGAGGAGTGTAAGGGTTTCTATGAGAAGAACCGCGAGATGCTTCCAGGTGCCAGTTTCGATCAGGTCAAAGAGGCCATTCGTTCATATGTACCAGGGCAGAAGAGGCAGGCGGTCATAGCGCAATATATCCAGGGGCTGGGTTCCAGAACCCCTATCCAGGTGAATTCGGCTTGGGTCAAAGCCCAAAGCGCAGTAGCTCTGGACAACCCGGTAGACAAGGCCAGGAGGTCCGGGGTGACCACTCTGGTGGAATTTGGAGCCACAGGGTGCAAGCCCTGCGACATGATGCAGCCCATCCTGGAGAACCTGCGCAAGAAGTACGGACAAAGAATCAACGTGCTTTTCGTGCATGTGGGGGAGGAGCAGGTTCTGGGGGCACGTTTTGGGATAGAGGCTATCCCTGTCCAGGCCTTTTTTGACAGATCGGGTCGTGAGGTCTTCAGGCATGAAGGGTTCTTCCCTCAGGAGGAGTTGGAGAGGAAGCTCAGGGAGATGGGCTTGCCATGAGAAAGATGGTTTTTCCCCTAGGTATCTTGGTGGCAAGCATCTCCTGTCTCCTGGGGCTTGTCCAACTGGGACAGGCTGCCTCGCCGATGCCGGAAGTCCCCGTCAAAGGCCTGGTCACCATGGTGGATCTGGGTGCCAGGTCTTGCATCCCCTGCAAGATGATGGAGCCCATCTTGGAAAAGCTCGAGCGGGATTACAAGGGGAGAGCAGCCATAGTGTTCATAGACATCTCCATTTACAGGGATGCTGCCAGGAGATTCGGCATAAGGGCCATACCCACCCAAATATTCTTTGACAAGGAGGGGAGGGAAGTCTACCGCCACATGGGATTCATGAGCGAGAGGGACATAGTGGCGCAGCTTCGAAAGTTGGGGGTCGAGTGATGAGTGAGGGCCGATGGAGCCAAGTTTTCACCTGGCTCAGGAAGGGGTGAACCGCCAGATGTTGGAATCGGCAGTTGTGGCAATAAACGACTGGCTTCAGGGAGCAACCCTGGCCGCAGGCTTGGGGGCCTTCTTGTGGGGAATGGTGAGCGTGCTCCTGAGCCCCTGCCACATGGCCTCCATTCCTCTCATGGTGGCCTACGTGGCAGGCCAGAACCGTGCGCTCAGGCCTAGGGAGGCTTTCCATTATGCGGTGTCATTCACAACCGGGTTGTTCCTCACCATCGCCCTGGTGGGCATAGTCTGCGCCATTCTGGGGCACATGCTGGGGGATATAGGGAGTTACTGGCAGATCCTGGTGGGTTTGATTCTTCTCTGGGTGGCCATGGGGCTCTGGGGGGTGGAAAAATGCTCCTTCTCGGGCGGCTTTCTCCAGAGGTTCAGGTTCACCGGGCTTCTCGGGGCCTTCGGCTTGGGGCTGGGATACGGGCTGGTGTCCGGCTCCTGCACCTTTGGTTTCATAGCCCCTATTCTGGCCATCATCACGGTCCAGAAGGAGGTTGGATCGGGGGTCCTCTTGATAGTGCTTTTCGGGCTCGGTCACTGCCTGCCCATTGCCCTGGCCGGAAGCTCCACGGCCTTTGTGAGAAACCTCCTGGAGAACCGGGCCTGGCAGGGGGCGGGCCAATGGTTCAAGAAGGGGGCCGGTGCCGTGATCGTGATCTTGGCAATTTACTTCATCCTCAACCCTCTCCTGGCCCCCTGAACCCCAGAGGGGTCTCCAAGATGGAGGTGGCAGATGCTTCTCAACTCCTACACTAAGGAAGTGTTCAGGGCCAAGTGCAATCCCAGCTTTGAGTCGGTTCACTGCATAGCGCATCTGGAGGAGGACATACGGGAAGTGCTCCCCTATTTGAACACTGTGCTGGGTGGGTTCAGCTACACCGAGGAACCCCCATCTCTCACTCTCCGGATCCACGGTAGGCTCATTACCCTCCACCCCAGGGAAATAGCCATAAACGCGCTGGAGGATGAGGCGCAGGCCGACAAGATACTCCATTGGCTGAAAAGAGAGATCAACGAGACCTGGGAGCGGAGAGCAGAAATAGAGCCCACCACAGGGGTTGCTCCTAGACCCCAAGTGTTCGAGATCCTGAAGCGGCTGCCCAGGACAAACTGCAAGGAGTGCGGCCAGCCCACGTGCATGGTCTTTGCCGCCCTGGTGGCAGAGGGAGTGAAAGGGCCGGAAGATTGCCCTGAGCTGGACCGGGCGGGAGGAGGCCCCCTCATGGACTACTTGAGGGGTTTCCCCGGATGGCTCTCCTGCCGAGGGGAGTTCTAGCCTGGATCATTCATTGCTAGGGGATGATCCAGGCCAGATGGAGGCGATGATCTTGTGAATGAGGCCAGCACGGATTGCTGTTCGTTCTTGGTGGTTGGAGCAGACAAGATTCCCAAGAGCATATCTTCTAAGGAGTCTGACGAGTTAGAGGAGTAAAGCCGGCGATTCCAGCCGATCATCTCCGGGTTGCAAGAGGGGTACATGAGGCGGCAAACAGAGACAGCCAGAGTGGATCATGGAGGCAGATTGGAGCTGCCCTCTGATCTCCTGGCAGAGCTGGGTCTCATGCCGGGTGGGGAGGTGCACCTGGAGAGATCCGGGGAGGGGATTCGCCTCTCAAGGCCCCTGTGGAGCCTAGGCAAGATCTACATCGAGCCCACCAACCAATGCAACCTGAGTTGTAGAACCTGTATCCGGAACGCCTGGGAAGGCGTTCCCAAAGGGTTCATGGACTTGGCGCTTTTCCAGAGGGCCATGCAGGGTATCTCCAGCCTTCCCAAGCCACCCCTTGTGTTCTTTGGGGGGTACGGTGAACCTTTCCTTCATCCGGAGATCCTCCAGATGGTAAGAATGGCCAAGGAAGTGGGGTCTCGGGTGGAGTTCATAACCAATGGGACCCTCCTGGAGGAGGCCATGGGCCTGGGGCTTGCAAGGGCGGGGCTGGACAGGCTGTGGGTCTCCCTGGATGGGGCCACATCCCAAGGATATGGAAGCATCAGGCCAGCCTCGCCTTTGCATCTGGTCATGGAGAACCTCCACCGCTTCAACCAGATGGCAACGAACTTCAGGCCCTTCGTGCTTCCCCGGCCTGCCCTTGGGGTGGTCTTCGTGGCGACCCGCAAGAACTTGCACGAACTTCCGCAGGTGGTTTTTCTTGCCACCAGGCTGGGTGCCACAGAATTTCTGGTGACCAACGTGCTTCCCCACACCATGGAGATGGCCCGGGAGGGGCTCTTTGGCTGCGGGCTGCACGAGGCTGCCTTCGAGCCTTCCATCTTCCGGCTGCATCTTCCCAGGATGGACAGTTGGGAACTTGGAAATCCAGGGTTTTCATCTGTGTTGCGAAGTGGTTTCTCCTTGAGTCTGGCCGGGGCAGAGCTTTGGAAGGCTCACAACCGATGTCCCTTTGTGGAGGAGGGCTCTTTCGTCATCGGCTGGCAGGGTGAGGCAAGCCCATGCCTGCCCTTGCTTTATAGCCACACCCAGTACCTGAACGAGTTCGAGAGGAAGTGCTCGCGCCATGTCCTGGGAAGCCTGAAGGACAAGGGGCTCTTGGAGCTTTGGCTGGATGAGGCGCACATGCTCTTAAGGAAGCGGATCAGGGAATTCGCCTTCTCGCCCTGCACCGTGTGCGGGGGATGTGACCTGCTGGAGAGCAACGAGGAGGACTGCTTCGGGAACCACCATCCCACATGTGGAGGATGCCTTTTCGCACAGGGGGTCGTTAGATGCCCGTAGGGGGAAAAGGCCGGGAGTTCAATCCCATGAAACACCCAGGTACAAGCCTTTCCAGGATGGATAGGCTGGGCAGGGCTTTGGTCCAGGCCCTTTTCTTGTTGGCCCTCGGCCTGGCCCTCGGGGCTTCATTCCACGAGATAGGTGGGAGGAACCTTCCCTGGCTGGCCTCTTGGTCCAAGGAGGAGGTGGGGGCAAGGCACCTGGAGGGCCTTGAGGAGATCTCTTTGCAGGAGGCTTGGGAAACGCACAGGGCCGGTAAAGCCCTTTTCCTGGATGCCAGGGATCCAGGCAGCTTCCAGGCAGGGCATCTCCCAGGAGCCATAAATGTGCCCCCTTCGGAGGCCCAGGGTTTCTCCGAGGAGATCCGCGCTCTGGCACAAGCCGGTATGATTCCAATAGCTTACTGTGACGGGGTGGACTGCCCCCTCAGTGCCGAGTTGGCCAGACATCTCAAGGAGACGGGGATTGAGGGCGTGAGGGTCTTGGTCAACGGCTGGAGCCGTTGGAGGGATTCAGCTTATCCAGTAGAGGAGACTGGATCATGAGGCGCGTGGTGAGCTCCCAATGGCTCTCGCTTCTTTTCCGCCTGGTGCTGGGAGCCATCTTCCTCTATGCAGGGGTGGTCAAGTCCCAGGACCCAGCCGGATTCGCCCAGGCCATCTATAATTACAGGATCCTGCCTGGCTGGGCCATAAATCCCCTGGCCATCCTGCTGCCTTGGGTGGAGATGGTCATGGGGGCAGCTCTTGTTGTGGGCCTGTGGGTCCCAGGGGCCAGCCTTCTGGCCTGCGGAATGTTGGGGCTCTTCGCACTGGCTCTATGTGTAAACCTTGCTAGGGGACTGGACATAGACTGTGGCTGTTTTTCAACGGCCAGCACTGGCTCGGGCAGCACGACCTGGTATTTCCTGAGGGACATCCTGCTCATGGCCATGGCCATCCAGGTGTTCTTTTTCGACAGGCAATGGGTCCCATTGAGGAGGTTCTTCTCGAGGAGGGAGAATTGAGAATTGCGGACAAGGTGGTGGTGGAGCTCTCGGCCCAGGAGGTGGAAAAGCTCCTGGCAATTCTCATGGACGAGGATAGGGAGGAGGCTTACGAGTTCCTGAGGGAGTCTCTGGGCAAGAAAATCATGGAGAGACTAAGGCCTCACTGTGTGCCCGTGTTCGAGGTTTCCTACAGCCCGAGGCAAAAGGAGTCTTTCATAAAGTGAGGAACCATGGGCGATCCAGGGAAGACCCGTACGAGGTGCTGGGTGTTTCCAAGAAGGCCACCCAGGCCCAGGTGAGAAGGGCTTACAGACGCCTGGCCATGAAGTGGCACCCTGACAGAAACCCTGATGACCCACAGGCTGCAGAGCGCTTCAAGCAGATCCAGTGGGCGTACCAGAGCATAACCCAGGAAGCCTCAGCAGTGGTGGGAGAGGCCGGGGGCACATCTGAATCCTGGGCGCAAGCCGTGGATGTGGATCATCCGTTCAGAAACTTTTTCGAGGCCCTCAGGGAACACATGAAAAAGAGAGAAAAACAATAGCCAAAGCCACAAAGAACCCGCAAAGGTTAATTAAACCCTCTTTGCTGCATAAACGACCTTTCCCCCTATCACGGTCATCTGGACTCGGCAGGAGGGCAGTTCTCCGGGCTCCAAGGTATCCATGTCCTTATCCAAGACAACGAGGTCAGCCCATTTTCCCGGGGAGATGGTGCCTGTTTGATCTTCCTCCTGTGCAAAGTAGGCTGCCTCCCGGTTGTATAGCGGGAGGGTCTCGGCCAAGCTCAGGCGCTCCTGTGGCCCCAAGTCCCTCCCGCTTCCAGTTTTTCTCAGAACCGCGTCCCTCAATCCAATCAAAGGGTTCGGCTCGGCAACGGGTGAATCCGAGGAAAGGGAAAGCCTCACCCCACTGCCGAGAAGGCTCTTGAAGGGATAAAGACCAGAGGATCTCCCGGGACCAAAAGCCTCAATGAAGCCGTCCCCCAGGAGCGAGAAGAAGTTGGCCTGGCTGGCAATGTAAAGGCCAAGCCGGGAGACTCTCTCTATCTGTTTCTTGGTGATGTTCCCAGCGTGCACTATGTGGTGCCTGAGGGGGTTGCCTGGTTCAATGTTCCTCTCCAAGGCCTTGATGAGGATCTCTAGGGCCCTGTCCCCCTGGGCGTGTACAGAGATCCTGTAGCCTGCCCGGTCAAGGCGGCGGATTTCCTTGAGGAGATCTCTTGGCTCGTAATTCAGAATACCCCGGCCTCCTCCCACGTAGGGCTTGTACACAGCCGCAGTCCTACTGCTCATGCCCCCATCCAGGAAGACCTTTACGGCCCCGAGTTTGAGCCACTCAGAGCCAAACCCGTGGAGAATCCCCGCCCCCAAAAGGGGACTCACCCACTGGTTTAGCACGTAGGGCCGAATCCTGAGCGTGAGCCCGGCTGACTGCTCTGCCTCCTGGAAGGTCCTCAGGGTCAAGGGATCCACAAGGGGATCATGCACGGCCACTATGCCCAGCCTGTTGTACAGCATGGCACAATCCACCATCATCTGGACCCGCCCCTCAGGGGGGTTCTCTGCCATGACCTTGGAATAGATGGAAGGGCTTGAGAAGAAAAGGGGGCCCATGATGGCCGACTCCTGAAGGATGCCATTGGGTGCTCCCCCATTCCCCCTCAGGATCTTTCCTCCAGGTGGGTCGGGGGTGTTGCGACCATAACCCAATTTCTTCAGTGCCCAGGAGTTGACCACCGCCCCGTGAACCGACACGTGCACCAGGCAGACAGGGTGCCGAGTCGAGGCCAGGTCAAGATCCTGGCGGGTGAGCTCCTTTCTGTCCTGCAGGAGGTAGGAAGCGTAACCCCAGCCCAGTATCCACCTGCCTGGAGGTGTGCTCTGGGCCCTGTGGCGAATGGCATCCACAACATCGCGGCTGGTGAGGCAACCAGACGCCGGCCTGCAATCCACCTGGCTTCTCAGAAAGGCTGTCATGCAAAAATGGTTGTGTGAGTCGATGAACCCGGGAAGCACTGTCCTGCCTTCCAGATCCACCACCTCCCTGGCTGACTGGAAAAGCTCAGATGCCTGCCGGCTGGAGCCCACCCACTGGATCCTCCCAAAGCGAACGGCCATGGCTTCGGCCAAAGGTAATCCAGGATCCATGGTGCGTATCCTGCCATTTGTGAAGACCAGGTCCATGGTACAACCCCTTTCCAGGTTCTAAATGCTCCTTCCCACCTCGTAGCCCTCCCAGATGGCATCCAGAGCCTTTCTCGGGCCCTTGGCATCCCCTATAACATGGATCTCCGGGACCATCCCTACCAGCCTCTGGGACAGATCCTCACTGGGACTCGAACCCATGGCCAGCACCACCGAGTCGCAGGGGATCTTCTCTTCCTTCTCCCCTCGCAGTACCACAACCCCGTTCTCATGGATTTCCTTGGCCCTTGCGCCTGTGAGAACCTTCACCCCGAAGCGGTGCAGATCCTGGAGCATGGCCCAGCGAGTGGAGATCCCTATGTCCTGCCCGATGCGGTCCAGCATCTCCACTATGATCACCTTTCTCCATCCACGGGTGATGAGCCTCTCCAGGACTTCCCAACTCTCGGCCTTTTGGAAGGCCAGGAACTTGAAGGCCTCTGCGGAAATGGTCCCCGACTCGCAAAGGTGGAGGGCAGTCTCGCATCCTACTGCCCCGCCCCCTATTATCAGAACCTCTTTACCAACAGTGGCTTTTCCGGCCAAGAGATCCCAGGCCGTGACCACATGAGGGCTATGGATACCCGGGATGTCCGGGATGAGGGGCCTGGCTCCTGTGGCCAGGATCACGGCTTCAGGCTTGCCCCGGCGAATTTTTCCCCGGTCGATCCTTTCTCCCAAACGTACCTTGACCCCCGAAACCTGAGCCTGTACAGCCAGATCCCTGGTTGCTTGCCTGAAATCCCGCCTCATGGCCGGTGCCCCTGCCAGACGGAGCTGCCCTCCCGGCTCCCCTTCCTGCTCAAAAAGGGTCACATGGTGGCCCCTTCTGGCGGCTGTGGCCGCTGCCATCATTCCTCCTGGCCCTCCTCCTACGACCCACACCTTCTTGGGTCTCGGGGTTGGCTCCTCTTTTATCTCGAACTCCCTTCCTGACCTGGGGTGCATGAGACAACTCACAGGCTTCATCATGAACACGTGGTCGAAGCAGGCCTGGGCACAGCCTATGCAATGCACGATCTCCCCGAGCCTTCCCTCCTTGCTCTTGAGAAGGATCTGGGGATCGGCCAGGAATGCCCTGGCCATGCCTACCAAATCACCGCAGCCTTCCCTCAGAACCTCCTCGGCAATTAGGGGGTCGTTGATGCGGTTGCATGCGATCACCGGGACCTTCACCGCCTCCTTGATCCCCCGGGACAGGTATGTGAAGCCGGCATGGGGTATGCTCATCAGGAGCTGGGGAACCCTGGTCTCATGCCAGCCGCCTGTCACATTGATGGCATCTACTCCCTCCTGGTCCAAGGACTTGGCGAAGAGCCTTGCCTCTTCGTTGGTGTGGCTCCCAGGCACGAAATCGTTCCCGGCTATGCGGCAGATTACGGGGTAGTTGCTCCCCACCTCCTGTCGAACAGCCCTGAGCACCTCCAAGCCGAAGCGCATCCGGTTCTCCAATGGACCTCCGTACTCGTCCTGCCGCTTGTTGGTGAGCGGGGACAGGAACTGGCTTATGAGGTAGCCTGCGCTGGCCAGTATCTCCACCGCGTCGAAGCCCGACGACTTGGCCCGGCCTGCTGCCCTGGCAAAGTTCTCTATGACCCAGGAGATCTCCGAGCGGGTCATCTCCTTGGGGGTCTCCTTGGTAAAGCGGGAGAAAACCCCTGATGGGGACAAAGCCTGTTTTCCGCCCAGAAAGAAGGAGTGGGCGTAGCCTCCAGCATGGTAGAGCTGGGCGCATATCTTTCCGCCGGCTTGGTGAACCGCCTGGGTGAGACGCTTGAGCCCTTCTTTGTCGCAGTCCTCTTTGAGGCTCAGCATGTCAGGGGAGCCGCTATACTCATCCACGCTACAGCCCCCCACTATGGCCAAGGCAAGGCCGTAGCGGGCGCGCTCCTCGTAGAAGGCCACGATCCGGTCTGAGACTCTTCCTCCAGGGGTGTAATTCAGGTGCATGGCGGTCATCACCACCCGATTGGGAAGCTCCAGGTTTCCTATCCTGCTCGGTGAGAAAAGGCGGTCCAACATGGTTTCCTCCTAGGCGCATGCAATATGGGGCAAGGGTACACGGGCCTCAAATTACCCTTTGGTCAAACAAGCGTCAACCCCGGTTTTGAGTTGCCTGTGCAGCCTGTTTTTGCGGCGATCCATTCGATGTAGAATTAAGCTCATAGGGTGTGGGGGGCCCAGGGGCGGCTCTTTCAGAGAAGGGCTCTGGGGAGGGTCAGGGCATGGGGAAGCAGGAGGCTGTGGATGGGACCCATTTTCGACGATAGCATGGCCCAGCGATACGACGCCTGGTTCCTCTCCCCCATGGGCAGGCACGTGGAGGAGGTGGAAAACCAGCTCATACTGGACCTTCTGAGGCCCCAGGCAGGAGAAAGCCTACTGGATGTAGGCTGTGGCACAGGAAATCACCTGTTGCTCTTCCAGCAGTTGGGTCTGGATGTGTGCGGGGTGGATCCTTCGGAAGCCATGCTTCGAGTTGCCAGGGAAAAGCTAGGCGCAAGGGCTGAGCTCAGGGTGGCCTCGGCCGAGGAGCTGCCCTACGAGGACAATGCATTTGACATAGTGAGTCTGATCTCCAGCTTGGAGTTTGCCCAGCCCCTCCACGCCCTTTCCGAGGCTGCCAGGGTGGCCCGCTCCAGGGTTTTCGTGGGGGTTCTGAACAGCTTCTCGGCCAACGGCCTGCAACGCCGTGTGGAAGCCCTATTTAGGCCAACCGTTTATCGTAAGGCCAAGTTTTACAATATCTGGGAGTTGCAGTACCTTGTGCGAAGAGTGGTGGGCACATGCAGGGTGCAGTGGGGAAGTGTCTTGTGGCTTCCCCTCAAGTTTCATTCCCTTGACAAGAAGCTGAGCCATTGGATGCCACGCCTTAGAAATCCCCTGGGAGCCTTTCTGGGCATGAGGGTGGAGCTTGGCTACACCTATCGGACACTCCTGGAGCCCATAAAGACAGGCTGGGCAAACCCCGGGAAAGTGGATCCTTCCTGTTGCCCTTTGCACAGGGAGCCGGAGTCCAACTTTCTTGGAGCCAGGATTAACCTGCGTTATTCACGAGCAGCGGGGAATGCAGCTCAGCTGGATGGTTTGCTGGCCGGTTCTGCTTGAAGAGGCTCTGGGCTTGCCACGGTACCTGATGCTGGGTCCCGAGCCCGGACATCCCAGAGCCACCCGGGGAATAGGGGCCTCAGCCCCCAAGACAAAGGGCCCTGGTGGATGATCAGGGCTGATCAATTTGCCCAGCCGTGAATGCAGACCGGCTCCTTACGGGCGACCTTGAAGAGGCCCGGGGGGAGGAGTCCCGGAGGTGTACGTTGAAGGAAGCTCTTCTTTGGGAAAAGCTTGGAGAAGGCTCTGTTCGGTGCCACCTGTGCAACCACAGGTGTGTGATAGGGGAGGGCAAGACAGGGGTCTGTCAGGTGAGGATAAACAGAGGCCAGGTGCTCTATAGCCTTGTGTACGGAAAACTGGTGGCTGAAAACATAGACCCCATAGAGAAGAAGCCCCTTTTCCACGTGCAACCCGCTAGCCGCTCCTACTCCATTGCCACGTGCGGTTGCAACTTCAGATGCCTCCATTGCCAGAATCATGAGATATCCCAGATGCCCAGGGACGAATGCCGTATTTTTGGTTGGGAGGTGAGCCCGGAGGAGATTGTGAGAAAGGCTAAATCCTCGGGGTGCTCCAGCATCTCTTACACTTACACGGAGCCCACCATATACATGGAGTACGCACTTGACGTGGCAAGGCTGGCCAGGCAAGCAGGGCTCTTGAACGTTTTCGTGACCAACGGGTACATGACCCAGGAGGCACTTGAGGAGTTCCATCCTTACTTGGACGCAGCCAATGTGGACCTGAAGGCTGCAACCGATGATTTTTACAGGAAGATCTGCGGAGCCAGAATAGAGCCTGTGAAGAGCTCCATCCGCAAGATGCGCTCCTTGGGGGTCTGGGTTGAGGTAACTACCCTGATTATCCCCGGACTGAACGACGATCCGGAAGGACTCAGGGAGACAGCCCGCTTCATACTTTCGGTGGGTTCCGAAGTTCCATGGCATGTGAGCGCTTTTCACCCTACGTACCGTCTCACCGACAGAGCCCGCACCCCGGCTGAAACCCTAAGGAGGGCGAGACAGATCGGCCTCTCAGAGGGGTTGAAATACGTGTACTGCGGCAACATCCCGGGTGAAGGGGAAGACACGTACTGCCCTGGCTGCGGAGAGCTGCTGCTCAGAAGGGTCGGCTTTAGGATCTTGCAAAACAGCCTGAGGAATGCCCGCTGCCCACAGTGTTCAAGCCGTCTTGACGGGATAGGACTCTGAGAGCATGCCCCCTAGCCGGAATTCCGAATCCAACCAAGAGCTGCTCCAGGAACAGGGCAGAGCCCCTGGAGGTGATCCAGAGGCCGAGGTTTCAATGAGGAGCGCTTTTTGCATCAAGGTAAGAGGAGTTGTCCAGGGAGTGGGATTCCGGCCCTATGTGCACAATCTGGCAAGCTCTTTGGAGCTCACGGGATACGTCTTGAACTCCAACGAGGGGGTCTTGATACACGTGGAGGGGGCTGAACTGGCCCGGCTGGAAAGTTTCCTGCAACGCTTTCCCAAGGAGCTGCCGCCTCTTGCCGCCATTGAATCCATGGAAACCTTTGAGGTGGAGCCAGGAGGTCACCTGGAATTCAGCATCCGGGAGAGTCTCTCGGCAGGGGGAGGCTATGTTCTTGTCTCTCCTGACATAGCTGTTTGCTCCGAGTGCCTCAAGGAGATGGAGGACCCCTCGGACAGAAGGCACGACTATCCCTTCATCAACTGCACCAATTGCGGACCCAGATACACCATAATAACAGGCCTTCCCTACGACCGGCCCAAGACCACAATGGCGGTCTTTCCCATGTGTCCAAGTTGTGAGGCAGAATACCTGAATCCTGGCAACAGGAGATTTCACGCCCAGCCAATTTCATGCCCCGGGTGTGGCCCCAGTATATGGCTCGTACCCTCGGAGCACTCCATGGTTCAGGATCTGGCTGAGGTCCACGGCATCGGTCCTTGCCTGGAGAGGGCCAGGGCCCTATTGAACCAAGGCCGTATCCTGGCCCTGAAGGGGTTGGGCGGGTTCCACATAGCCTGCGATGCCAGAAACGAGGAGGCAGTCAGAAGGCTCAGGGAGGCCAAGCGCAGGAGCAACAAGCCCTTTGCCTTGATGTGCAAGGACTTGGAGACTGCCAGGAAATACACTCTTTTTGGAAAACAGGAGGAGTCAATCCTGCTGAGCCCCACAAGCCCCATATGCCTTCTTCCCCGCAGGGAGGAATCCAACGGGGTATCCGGGCTGGTTGCACCGGGAAACAGGTACCTGGGGATCATGCTGCCTTACACCCCTTTGCACAGGCTTCTTTTCAGAGAAGGCATCGAGATCCTTGTCATGACCAGCGGGAACTGCTCCGAGGAACCAATAGTCTCCCAGAACAGGGAAGCCTTGAGGCGGCTGGCTCCCATGGTGGATGCGTTCCTCCTTCATGATAGGCATATACACGTACGGGTGGACGACTCTGTGGTGAGAGTTCTAAGGGGCGGCGAGCAGGTTCTCCGCAGGGCCAGAGGATTCGTACCCTCTCCCATTGATTTGGGCAGAAACCATCCGCAGGTGATGGGCTGCGGGGCGCATCTGAAAAACACCTTCTGCCTCATCAAGGACCGCTTCGCTATCCTGAGCCAGCACATAGGAGACCTGGAAAACCTGGATTGCATGGAGTTCTTCGTGGAGGTCCTGGACCACTTGAAAAAGCTATACAAAGTGGACCCAGAGGCCATAGCCCATGACCTGCATCCGGATTACCTCTCCACCCGCTGGGCCATGGCCCAGCCGGACCAGCGCCGCATAGCTGTGCAACACCATCATGCCCATGTTGTGAGCTGCATGGCAGAATGGGGCCTGGAGGGCCCCGTGATAGGAGTGGCCTTCGACGGAACCGGATACGGATCCGATGGGGCCGTCTGGGGTGGAGAATTCCTGGTGGCCGACAGGGTCTCCTTTAGGAGGGCGGCCCATCTGGCTTATGTGCCACTGTTGGGGGCAGAGAAAGCCGTGAAGGAACCCTGGCGAATGGCCTTTAGCCACATGTGGGCAGCCGGCCTGGAAGAGTCTCAGGTCCTGCACTGGGCCCTGCCCTGGGGAGGAGAGGGCAATGCCTGGAACCTGCTCTTGATGGCCCAAAAGAATCTCCACAGTCCTCCTACTTCCAGCATGGGTCGACTCTTCGACGCTGTCTCCTCTCTCTTGGGCATACGCCACAGGATCACCTTTGAAGGGGAGGCTGCCATGGACTTGGAAATGCTTTCTGACCCATGGGAGAAAGGGTTTTGTGAGTTCCAGATCCTGGGCGAGGATCCAATAATGATTGACCCCTCTTCGGTGATCAGGTTCATCTGGATTGAGAAACAAAAGGGGGAGAGTATTTCGACCTTGGGCGGGCTCTTTCACAACAGCGTGGCCCGGATGGTGGGTAGGGTTTGCGAAAAAATAGGCTCCTTGGAATCCTTGAAGACCGTGTGCCTGAGCGGAGGAGTTTTCCAGAACTCTCTTCTATTGGAAAAAACCGTGTCGGTCCTGGAACAGAAGGGGTTTCGGGTGTATTTCCACAGGCGGGTTCCAACCAACGACGGCGGGGTCTCCTTGGGCCAGGCGGTTGTGGGGGCCTCTTGCCTGGAGGCTTGAAATGAGGCTTCTCGAGGAATTCCGGGACCCGGAGGCAGCCCAGGGGCTGCTCAAGAGCATCAAGAACTTGGCACAAGAGCTGCCCACAGTGCGCCTCATGGAGGTCTGCGGAACGCATACTGTGAGCATATTTCGCCATGGCATCAGGGGACTCTTACCTGAAAACATCAGGCTTGTTTCAGGTCCCGGCTGTCCGGTATGCGTGACCCCAAGGGCCTTTGTGGATCAAGCCATCTGTCTTGCGCAAGAGCCGGATGTGATCCTGGTGAGCTTCGGAGACATGATCAGGGTCCCTGGCTCCAGCTCCAATCTGGGGCTGGAGCGGGCAAAGGGAAGAGACGTGAGGGTGAGCTACTCCCCCTTGGATGCTCTTCAGACTGCCAGGGAAAATCCCGGGCGTCGAGTGGTTTTCCTTGGAGTGGGTTTCGAAACCACGGCCCCGGCAGTGGCAGCCACCCTCCTGCGGGCCAGGGAGGAGGGGATCGGTAATTTCTGGGTGTTTGGAGCCCACAAGAGGGTGGTGCAGGCCATGGAAGCTGTGCTCAAGGCAGGGGAGGTCTCCTTGGATGGTTTCATGTGTCCACCCCATGTGAGTGCCGTGATAGGAAGCCACCCTTACAGGATCTTGGCCGAATCCTGGCACATGCCATGCGTGATAACCGGATTTGAACCCCTGGACATCCTCCAGGGCATTTGCATGCTGCTTGGCCAAATCCTGAGAAATGAGCACAGGGTGGAGCTGCAGTACCGAAGGGGTGTGCCTGCCCAGGGCAATACGGTCGCCTTGAAGATCATGGAAGAGGTTTTCCAGGTAGAGGACAGCCTTTGGAGGGGCTTGGGCATTATACCGAAAAGCGGCCTTGAGATCAGAGAGAGCTTTTCGGCTTGGGATGCAAGAAGTTGTTTCGAGCTGGAGCCCCTGGAGGCAGGTGATCCCCCGGGATGCTGCTGCGGAGAAGTGCTAAGGGGCATAGCGGAGCCATGGGACTGCAAGCTGTTTGGGGTCTTTTGCACGCCCCAGAAGCCTCTGGGTCCATGCATGGTCTCTGGTGAGGGGGCCTGTGCTGCCTATTTCAAGTATGGGGAGCAAGGCACCAGGGTCTGAAGGAGGCTGGTGTGGAAGAAAGAGTCTTGCTGGATCATGGTGGTGGGGGGCTTCTCATGGGGAATCTCATACGGGAGACAGTGCTCCCCATCCTAGACAACGAGATCTTGCGCAGACTGGGTGACTCGGCGATTCTCCAGGGAGAGGGAGGTCAGCGCCTTGCTTTTACAACAGACTCTTACGTGATCTCCCCCATCTTTTTCCCTGGAGGGGACATGGGCAGGTTGGCCGTAAGCGGGACAGTCAATGACCTGGCCATGGCAGGCGCCAGACCCTTGGCCTTGAGCCTCGGGATGATTCTGGAAGAGGGGTTTCCCATGGAGGACCTGATCAGGGTTCTCAGGTCCGTAAGGCATACGGCCCAGGAGGCGGGAGTCTGTGTGGTCACCGGAGATACCAAGGTGGTCAGAAGAGGAGAGGCCGACGGCATGTTCATCAATACCTCCGGCATCGGGATGGTCCTCCCAGCAATAGACACCTCCGGGGCAAGGGTGGCCGCGGGAGACGCCGTGATTGTGAGCGGTCCCATAGGAGACCATGGTGTTGCGGTGATGATCCAGAGGGAAGGCTTGAAGATGGAAAGCAGCCTCCAAAGCGATGTGGCCCCATTGTGGGGGCTCGTGGAGAGGCTCTTGAGCCTGGGGGAGGAGGTCCATTTCCTAAGGGATCCCACCCGAGGGGGAGTGGCTGCGGCCTTAGAGGAGCTGGCCCGTATTACAGGCAAAGGGGTGGAAATCCAGGAAAGGGACATACCGGTCAGGCCAGAGGTGCAGTCGGTCTGTGAACTCTTGGGCTTGGATCCTCTTTGTGTTGCCTGTGAGGGGAGGTGTATTGCGGTGGTGGCTGAGCCACAGGCCCAAAGAGCCTTGGAAATCCTCAAGGCTCATCCCCTTGGTTCCCAGTCCAAGATCATCGGCCGGATATTGGAACAGCCTCCTGGCCGGGTCCTCTTGAGAACCGTGATCGGAGGGACTCGCCTGGTGCAGCTTCCCCTGGGGGAGCAGTTGCCCAGGATCTGTTGAAACTGATCCCTTGCCTGGGAGACCTGAGCTTGGGGGGTGCGGCTAGCGGTTTTCGGTTCCCAGCCGTGTCCAGTATGTAGCCACCCTCCACCACTTTCCAGCTGCCCTTGGCTCGCCCTGGTTTCTCAAGGGCCACCACTACCACCACAGTAGCTCTGGCTCCTCTTGCCAAGAAATAGAAGCTGCCCTTCCAAAGCCCCGAGGGGGATTCGGTGCTTCTCCAAAAAAAGAAGGGAAACGGGCCCCACTGAAGCTCCCCCCCGAGGCTGGCTGCCAGGAGGGAATCCTCCATGAGGAATGCCTTGGAAGTCTCGTATGCCTGTGGAACTTGCATCTCCTGGAAAACCGGCATCATAACCAGAACCAGGAGCACCAAGGCTGTGGAGAAGATCCTGAACCAGGGGAGACCCACGCTCGGACCGGGCTTGCCCGGGGCTTGGCCAGGGCTGGGAGCCTGTTGTGGCAAAGGATTTCCGCACCACTTGCAAAAGGCTGCTGGCTCCTGGCTTTGGCCACAGCGGGGACACAAGGTCTCTCCGGCGGGAGCGCCCTGGAGTCTTTGCTGGAGTTTGAAGCGCAGGAGTTCTCCCAGGTTGGCCCCACAGCGTTCACACTTGGGCGTCTTGAGCATCTTCAGAACTCCCCACTGGCTGAGCCTGTAGTTGGCCCCGCAGGCCGGGCATGTGATCTCGGTGGTACTTCTCTTTGCGGCGGGCATTTCTAGGCTCCTTGCCCCTCTCACCAGAGGCGCGTGGCGTTCATGGAGGGGAATCCCCTCTCCAGGATCTTGGCTGCTGCGCTACCTATGTCATAGGGGACAAAGCGAACCTGGATCAGGCCTTCTTCCGGATCCCAGAGCACATACTTGGCCCTGTTGTCCCCATCGCGAGGCTGTCCCACGCTTCCCACGTTCACCAAGTACTTCCAGTCCTGCCTAAGCAAAAGGGGCCCTTCCCGCAAAGGCGAGATCTCCAGGCGGGTCCCGTCGAAACCCACTATCTCCAGCTGGTGTGTGTGGCCCACAAAGCAGATCCGCTGTTCCATGGACTTGAGAAGTCCGGTCAGCTCCTTCTTGCCCAGTTCAAACAGATAAGTGGTCACCGAGTCGGGAGGTGCGCCGTGTACCAAAAGAGCTCCCCGCCAAACCATGGTGGGTTCTAGCTCCTCTATGTATCGCATTGTGTCAGGAGACATCAGTCCCCTGGTTATCAGGAGAGATCTCATGGTTGGAGGGTTGAACCACTCCAACATGGTGGGATCTCTCAAACCTAGCTCATGGTTCCCCAGAATGGCCGGGACTTCTCTCCTTCTCAACTCGCTTACCACGGCCTGCGGATCGGCTCCATATCCCACGCTGTCTCCCAGACAGACAATCTCCTCGGCCTGGCAAAGCTCTATGTCGCAGAGCACTGCCTGGAGCGCTTCCAGGTTCCCATGCACGTCAGAGATGATTGCCACCTGCATAAGGAGATTCTACCAGATCATGGAGCCTCCCAAGAAGTGGAGCCTCGCTCTGTTGTCCGAACTTCCATACCAGAGACACAAGATAACACAGCCTGAGCCTGTGTTAATCGCAACTGGATAGGTGCCGGGACAGCCCTTGGTCCAAGAACTGATCCGGGTAGAGAGAGAACTTCCCCCTCACGGCCCTCCAAACATAATCAGCCAGGAGGTGGCATCCCCCCCCGGGAAAACCCCCATATCCAGGTGCAATGCCATTCCCAGGCCTCAGGGTCTTCAAGGGCAGCTTCTTTGGCCTGGAATCCGTCCACTTCCCAGGCGTCCGACTCAGACGAAGTCCTGATCAGGCAGCAGGGGATCCTTGTGCAAGCGGCGGGCCTATGGTACAAGAAACAAATTCCTTTGATTCAGGAACATGGCCTTGGAATTCCGCAAGAGCAGGAATGCGAGTTTTAGAAACAAGAGGCTCAAGAGGGCTGAAGTGAGGATCAGCCATCCTTGGGTGCGCTTAGTGGGGCTTGTGCTTTGCTTGCTGGGGGTCTGGACAGGGCAAGCCTGGGCAAAGGAGCAGGTTCAGGCTTGGGCCAAGCCCCGTTTGTTCATATCAGGACTGATCCTTGACTCCCAGTTGTCCCCTGTAAAGGATGCGGCAATTCGATTCTCCATAGACGGGGAAGCCCACCCTTTGATTCGGGCGGGCAGGGAGGTCTCAGAGGTTAGCTCGGCTTCGGACGGCTCTTACATCTTGGAGATAGAGCCCAAGGTTTCCCTGGTGGAGAAAAGCAAGCTTGAGATGGAGGTAAGCAAGCCCGCCTTCATGTCCATGAGAATCCCCCTGGAGCTTTCGGACTTCGCCTCCAAGGGAAATTTTCTGCAGTTGCGCAAGGACGTGTCCCTTCCCAGGAAGGGAGGTGTTTCACTGTGGATAACACTTGGGGTTTTCGGGGCAGTGTATGTGCTCATGGCTTTCGAGCTAGTGCACCGCTTGCTGGCCTCCATGGTAGGGGCAGCGGTCTTGCTCTTGGTCAGCCATACAGCCGGGAGTCTGGATCCGGACTACAGGATCATAAGTTTCCAGGCGGCAATGGAACATGTGGACATGAATGTGGTGCTTATGCTCTTGGCCGCCATGGTGATGGTGGGGGTGATAAGACAAAGCGGGGTCTTTCACTGGGCAGTCGGAAAGTGTTTTATGCTGGGCCGCAACAGGAGGATCACCTTGGCCGTGCTTCTGATCTTCCTCTCGGCCGGGATTTCCACTTTGGTGGAGAACGCCGCCACCATGGTGCTGTTGAGCCCTGCAACCCTGGTTCTGGCCCAGGCTCTTCGCATCAACCCCCTGTGTTTGTTGGTCCCGCAGGTCATGGCAGCCAACCTGGGGGGAACAGCCACCTTGGTGGGAGACATATCCAACATGATGATAGGCTCCCAGGGGGGGTTGAGCTTCTGGGATTTTCTGGAAAACCTGGGTCCTGTGTGCGGGCTGGGTCTTCTGGCCCTCTTGTTGATGAGCAGCCTTTGGTATAGGAAGGAGTACAGGGCTCATGGGGGCTGTGCCGGAGAGGAGCTCCAGCTGGAAGGCAGCGCAAGAATAGAGGATCCGGTGCTTTTGGCCGTGGGCCTGGGGGTCCTGGGACTCGTGGTCCTGCTGCTGCTAACCCAGGCGCATTGGAAAATGGAGCCCAGCGTGCCCATGTTGGCCGGGGCCTCTGTCTTGTTCGCTTACGGGGTCCTGAGCCGCAAGGTAAGGATGCTGGAGTTCCTGGAGAAAGAGATAGAGTGGCCTGTTCTTCTTTTCCTTTTGTTCCTTTTCATCCTGGTGGGAGCCCTCCAGGAGGTGGGGGCCCTCTCCCTTCTTGTGGAAGCCATCCGGCCGGTCTTCTCCATCAGCCCGGGGCTGGCCATTTCCATCCTGCTTTGGGCAGGGGCTTTGAGCGCTGCCTTTGTGGACAATTTACCCTTTACTGCTGCCATGTTGCCGGTGGTGGCCCATCTCCAGGCAGGATTGCCCGAACTGCACCCCCAGGTGCTCTGGTGGGCCTTGGCCCTGGGAGTTTCCCTTGGCGGAAACGGCACCCTCTTAGGGGGCTCTGCGAACATGGTGGCCATGGGCATAGCCAGCTCTGCGGGCTATCCCATAAGCTTTCTGAGATTCATGAAATTCGGTTTTCTGTTCATGCTTCTGAGCGTGGGTATCTGCAATGCCTGGTTGCTGTTATTCTACCACTGAGAGTTCTCTCGGCCCCGGGGAGCCTTCAGAGAGAGGGTTGAAAGGGGCAAGACAAGGAAATGAAAATATTCTTTGGGAGGTGAGGCCATGGAAGTGAAGATCTATACGACACCCACTTGACCTTGGTGCAAGAAGGCGAAAGAGTTTCTTTCGCAGGCAGGGGTTAATTACACGGAGCTGGATGTGAGCAGGGACCCCAAGGCCCTCGAGGAGCTGGTAAGGGTGTCTGGTGTGAGAAGTGTGCCGGTCATAACCTGCGGGGCAGATGTTTTGGTGGGATACGACCCGGCCAGGATGGAGTCCATCGTGAACTGTGCGAAGCAGCACTCGGAGGTTTAAGCGCCGCATAAAAAACTGGAATCCCGTTTGGGGCGCGAAAGCCCAAGGCTTGGATTTGGGGGTGAATGGATCAGTGAACCAGATGCACGGCCCTTTTTACAGCGTGGTGATCCCGGTTTTCAACGAACAGGAGAATCTCAGGCCCCTGGCCGAGGGGGTCAGGCATACCATGGAGGCCCTTGGGAAGGAATTCGAGCTCATTTTCGTGGACGACGGGAGTCTGGATCAGACCCCGGAGATTCTGCGGGAGCTGCACCAGGAGGATCCGCGGGTGGGCTTCCTGAGACTGGATGTCAACTCCGGACAGTCCACCGCTCTTTGGGCCGGTTTCCGGGAGGCGCGGGGGCGGTTTATCATCACCATGGACGGGGACCTCCAGAACGACCCCCACGACATACCCCTTCTCTTGAAAAGCTTAGAAGGTTGCGACGCTGTCACGGGCTGGAGGCAGAAACGAAGGGATCCATGGCTCAAGAGGATCTCCACCCGCGTGGCCAATTACGTGCGGGATATTGTGACAATGGAGCAGATAAGAGACACCGGGTGCGGCTTCAAGGCCTTCAAGAGGGAGTGCCTGGAAGCCGTGGTCCCTTTTGATGGGCTTCACAGGTTCCTGCCAACCCTTTTCCGCATGCGAGGCTTCAGGGTCAGGGAAGTGCCGGTGCCCCACCATCCGAGGCGCTACGGCATCTCAAAGTACAACATCCGTAACAGACTCTTCAGGGGCATGCTGGACCTGCTTGGGGTGCGCTGGCTCAAGAAGAGAAGGCTCAGCTACCAGGTGGTGGAGCGGGGGAGATGAAGCTTCTCTCGGAGCTATCCAACCCCTGGGTCATCCTGGGCCTCTCCGGCCAGGTGCTCTTCTCCCTGAGGTTCCTGGTACAGTGGATCGTCTCTGAGAAGAGGAAGGAGAGCGTGATACCCATCGCCTTTTGGTACCTGAGCCTGGGAGGGAGCCTGATTCTGCTTGCGTACGCACTTTACAGGCAGGATCTGGTCTTCGTCCTGGGCCAGTCAACAGGCTCCTTCATCTACATCAGGAACCTAATGCTCATCTACAGGAACAGGGGCAAGCACAGACAGGCAATCCCGCCTGGGCAGTAGGGATGGAAAAAAAAGAAAGGCTGGCCGCAGCCAGCCATTCCCCCGATGCCTTCCTCCAGAAACAGCGCACCTTCCCGATCGCTTTTTTCAAGTGGCCGGCACCACCGGTGCAGGGTGCCAGTAACCTGTGATCTTGGGCAGCCAAAGAGCGAAATCCTGCCAGTAAGTCAAGAGAAACAGCACAGCCATTTGTATTATCAAGAAAGGCAAGACGGATTTTGTCACGTAAATCAGGTCCCGCTTGGCTATGGCCCCCACTATGTAAAGGCTCACCCCCACCGGAGGGGTGCAGTAGCCTATGGCCAGGTTCAAGGTGAAAAGCAGTCCGAAATGCATCATGTCTATGTCGAAGACCCTCAGCATGGGGATGAAGATGGGCCCCAGGATAAGGGTGGCAGATATCACGTCCATGAACAGGCCTACTACAAACAGGAGCAGGTTCGCCACCAGGAGGAACATGAAGGGGGAGTGCACCACAGAGAGCACGGCCTCGGCCACCTGGTTGGGGATGTTCTGCAGACTCAGGTAACGGCCAAAGCAGGTGGCCCCTGCCACTATGATGAGAAGGGTGGCGGATGTGACAGCCGAGTTCACTATGACCTTTTTCACCTCCTTGAATTTCATGGACTTGTGAATGAAGATCTCCACTATGAAGGCATACACGCAGGCCACCACTGCGGCCTCGTTGGCTGTAAATATCCCCGTGAATATCCCCGCAAAAATCACCACTGGGAGCAGCAGAGCCCAGATGCACTCTCTCATTATCCCCCAGAATTCCCTGAAGCTGGGCACAGGGGGGCGAACGTAATCAGCCCTGTTCTTGTAGTAAAAGTAAGTGTACAGACACACCCCCATGGTTATGAGGATCCCCGGGATGAATCCTGTCAGAAAAAGCCCCTCCACAGAGACGTTTGTGATCATGGACCAGAGGATCATGCTGATGCTGGGCGGGATGATTATCCCCAGGTTGCCCGATGTGGCCATGAGCCCTATGGCGTACTTCTCCTGGTAGTGGTATTGGATCAAAGCCGGTATCATGAAGCCGCCCAGGGCCACCACTGTGGCCACTGTGGAGCCCGAGATGGCCCCGAACATGGCGCAGCCCAGAACCCCTGCCATTCCAAGACCCCCGGGGAGCCAGCTCACCATGGCATTGGCAGCCCGGATCAGCTTGTCCACAAGGGAACCGGAGGTCATGATGTTCCCGCACAGGATGAAGAAGAGCACTACCACCAAAGAGAAATTGTCCATGCTACGGAACATGGTCTGCACCAGGGTGGCAAGAGGCAGATCAGTGTACAGGAGAAAGCCCACCACAGCAGCAAAGAAAAGGCACATGAACACAGGAACCAAAGCGGCCATCCCACCCAGCACGACGGCCAGGATCACCAGGTGACTCGTTTCCATGCCAACTCTCCGCGAAAGTAAGTGAAATGAAAGGCCACTCTGTCGCCCCCTTCAGCCCCTTCTGAGCTGGAGGATGTCCTCCCGTATTGCCAGGAGGGTCCTAAGAAGCATCATGAGGCCCATGAGGGGCATGACGGCGAAGAGTGCCTCCAGCGGGATCTCCAGGATTAGGGTGGACTGCCGGGTCTGGGCTTGTTGGAGCACCACCTGCCAGCCCAACACCATCATGATCACCGAGAAGGCCATAGTTGCCGCGTGGCTGAAAAATGTGAGGGGGGCCTTGAGCCAGGGCACAAACTGGATGAGCGCGTCTATCTTGATCATGGAGCGGTTCTTGATGGCCGCGCTGCACCCGATGAAGGTGGTATAGATTATAACCTCCCTCACGAACTCCTCGGACCATGAAAGGGTGTAATTGAACCCGTAACGCAGAACCACGTTGAAAAAAAGGGCGATGAGACACGAGAAGGTCACCAGGAAAAGGGACCACTCCTCAAAAAAACTCAGGATCTTGTCAAGCCAATCCGCCAACTTCTGCATGGAACCATCCCCTCAGAGCGCTGGAGCCAATTAGAAAATGGGCGGGGGGAGCGCTTGTCCCCCCCCCAACCCGGGCCACTTCAAGGTCTCTTGTAACCCATAAGATCCTGAACTTCCTTCAGATAATTCTCAAACTTGTGCTTGTCTCCCGGATAGAGTTTGTTTATCTCCTCCGCGTACTTCTCGTGGACCTTGTTACTTGCTTTTCTCAGGGTCTCCATCTCCTCGGCCGAGAGCTTGAAGAACTGCACCCCGTCCTTCTTTGCCTTCATGATCTCCTCGTCTTCCTGGGCCACGGTCTCCTTTCGGATCTGGGCACAGGCCTCGTGTACCACCTCTTTGAAGGTCTTCTGGAGATCCGCCGGGAGCGACTCAAACCACTTCTTGTTGAATGTCCAGATGAACAGACCCTGGGCGTAGTTGATCTGGGTGAAATTCTTGACCACCTCGAACTTCTTGGTGATGTTGCAGACCATGGCCGTATGGTCCAGGGCGTCTATCACCCCCTGCTTGAGGGCCACGTGTACATCTGGCCAGGGCATGACCACTGGGTTCACACCCCAAGACTCGTAGGTCAGCTTGTTTACAGCTGCCTCGGCTATGCGGATCTTGGTCTTCCTGAGATCCGCTATGGTCTTGATGGGCTCGCGGCTGGCCCAGCCGTAGTTGCCGTAGCCGGTGATGTCCAGGGCCATGATCCCCTGGTGATCCATGGCCATGAGGAAATGCTCGAAGAGCTTCCCGCTGGCCACGAACTTGTCCAACTTATTAAAGGAGTCCACCAGGAAGGGCAGGTTCACGATTCCGAAACGGGGCCCCAAATTGGTTGAGGCCACCGAGCTCACAGCCATGCCCTGGATGGTGCCCATCTGAAGCTGGTTGAGCACTTCCACCTCTCCCCCCAAGATGGAGAAGGGCTTGTAGTCGAGATACATCTGCCCCTTGGTGCGCTCCCAGAGCTTGTCCCTGATCAGGAAGCCGGCATACACGCCCTTGAGCACCGGGTTGGAGACGTTGGACACTGTGAACTTGTACTTGGCTCCAGAGGGATCGAACTTGGGCTTCCAGGCCTCCAAGGGGTCTTTCTGTTGGGCCAGGGCTGCTCCTGCCAGGAAGGCCAGGCTCAAGAAAAGAACTCCAAGCAGGGTGAATTTTTTCCTCAATTCCATGGGTCCCTCCTTAAATTTTCGGTGAAGACCTTCACCTTAACTTTTTAGGGCCCTGCTTTCCGATGCGGACCCAGTCTAAGTTCCCACAGCTCCCCAATGGTGTTCCATTTCCCGTGGGACCGCTCTCCCCCTTTGCGTACAGGGTTCCACCCACAGGTCGCCGGCTCCTAGCTCATCACCTCCCAAGGCCGGCCTGTACCTCCTTGCTGGGCCTTTCCCATGAAGCTACCTTTCTCCTGGACGTGGCCTGTGTATACATTCTCCAGATATGCCTTGTCAAGCTTTTTTTGCTTGAAGCCCTGGCGGGCTTTGGGTTATGTTGGTCCACTGGAATCCCTTCTTGATATTAGGAGCTAAGCCCTTTCCATGTCGGAGGCTGGAAACATCATCTCCTTGGATGCAGCCCAAGAAGGCCAAAGGTCCTTCTCAGAGGAGGAAATGCGCCTTCACACAGAGAGGTACAGGGTCTTCATTGAGGAGGTGGCAGACGGCTTTTACGAAGTGGACCTCAGGGGTAACTTCACTTTTTTTAATGACGCCCTTTGCAGAATATTCGGGTACCCCAGAAACGAGATACAGGGTAGCAACTACAGGGTCTTCATGGACGAGGCCAACGCCCGATTCGTCTTTGAGAACTTCAACAGAATCTACAGAACCGGCCAGGGAGTAACAGATCTGGTCTGGGAGATAAGACGCAAGGATGGGGAAAGGCGGGTCTTGGAAGTCTCGGCAGGGCTAATGAGGGACGACCAGGGCGAGAGGATTGGCTTCAGGGGCATAGCCAGGGACATAACCGAGAGGCACAAAGCGGATCTGGCCCTAAGGGAGTCAGAAAAGAGAGCCCACGAGCAGTCCTTGGCCAGCCGCAGGGCCGAGAAACGCTACAGGACCCTTCTGGACTTCATGCCGGATCCTGTGGCTGTCTTCAACATGGACAACACGGTCTCCTACGTGAATCCGGCTTTTGTGAAAGTCTTTGGCTGGAGCCTGCAGGAACTGGAAGGCAAGCACCTGCCCTTTGTGCCTCCCAACCTGCTTCAGGAAACAAGGCAAGGGCTGAGAAGGCTGCTCAAGGAAAAGCTAATCCAGGGGTTTGAGACCCAGAGGCTTACAAAGGAAGGCAAGCTCTTGGAGGTGGTTCTGGGAGGTGCACTTTTTTACGACGAGGAAGGGGAGCCCTCGGGCCAGGTGGTGATCCTGAGGGATGTGACAGAGGAAAAACGAGTGGCCCGCACCAATCAGAGTCTCTTTCGCATAAGCATGGCCCTCCCGCGTTTCTGGAAACTGGAAGAAAGGCTGGAGTACATCATCCGCGAGGTGAAGGAGCTCATAGGGGTGGAAGGGGCCTCGGTTATCCTCCTGGACCAGGAGAAGGGGGAGTTTTACTTCCCGGTGGCCTCCTATGACGATGCTGAGACCGGTCGGAGGATGACCGAGATCCGTTTCCCAGCGCATAAGGGTGTGGCAGGTCAAGTTCTCCGCACAGGGGAGCCCATCATAGTGCCCGACACCTCCAAGGACCCCTATTTCTTCAAGAGGGTGGACGAGCAGGCAGAGTACCAGACTCGTAACATGTTGGATGTGCCCATCCGCACGGAAGACAGAATCATAGGGGTACTCTGTGCCGTGAACAAGAAGGCTGGAGCCTTTGACCAGAAGGATGTGGAGCTCTTGAGCGCGGTGGCCAGCACCGTGGCCTTCCCCATAGAGAATGCCCGAATAGCAGAGCAGCTCAAGCGCTCTTACGAGGAGGTGCAGAATCTTAACCGGGCCAAAGACAAGGTGATCCACCACCTTTCCCACGAGCTCAAGACCCCCCTCTCGGTGCTCTCGGCCTCCCTGGCTCTCCTGGGGAGGCGGCCGGCTCCCCAGGATGATCCCTCCTGGAAGAGAGCCTTGGAAAGGGCCCAGAGGAACCTGGCCAGAATGTTGGAGATCCAATATCAGATAGAGGACATCCTGCGGGAAAGAGACTTCAGGGTTCAAGGGATGCTGCTGGCCCTCCTGGAGGTGTGCGCCGATGAGCTGGAGGCTCTGGTGGCTTTGGAAACCCGGGGAGAGAAGCTAAGCGAGAAGATCAGGAGACGCATCCAGGATACCTTCGGCTTGGTGTCCTCTCCCAGAGAAAAGATCCGGCTAAAGGAGTTTCTGGAGGGACTACTGCAAGAGCTGGGCCCCAGGTTTTCCCATAGGAAGGTGGAAGTGATAAGACAGCTGCATCCCGAGGTGCCAGAGGTCTTTCTGCCTTTGGACGTTGTGAGGAAGACCCTGGAAGGAATAATTCGCAATGCCATCGAGAACACCCCGGACGGCGGCAAGATAGAGATCGTCTTAAGCCCCGGCCCAGGAAAGGCTGTCCTGGAAGTGAGGGATTGGGGGGTTGGAATAACCCCGGAGAATCAGCCTCTGATTTTCAAGGGTCCCTTTACCACCCAGGAGACCCTCCACTACTCCTCCCGCAGGCCCTATGACTTCAACGCGGGGGGGAAGGGCTTGGACCTTTTCAGAGCGAAGGTCTTCTCCGAAAGGTACGGGTTTGATATAAAAATGGAATCTGACAGATGCGTTTACATCCCGAGGGAACAGGACATGTGCCCCGGGGAAATCACCCGTTGCCCTCACTGCCACAGTCCCGAGGACTGTTTTGCCTCAGGGGGCACAAGGGTTGTGCTGGAGTTTCCTGCGGCCCCAGGGCAGGGGAAAAAGGATCTGGGTGTTTCAAAGGACCCAGGGGATCTTTCCAGTCATGAAATGGAGCAAGAGGGGTGATCCTGGCATGAAGCCAACTGCTTCCCAGACGGATGGCAAGGGGCAGGAAAGAGGCAGTTTTTTCAGGGAGCTCAGGGTCGAGTTCCTCATACACGAACTCAAAGACCCTCTGGCGGTCATAGAGACAGGGCTCAGGATGCTCCTTGAGAAGCGTGACAGCTACGGGGGGCTGTCACGCAAACAGGAAAGGACTCTCCAAAGGAGCCTCAGGGCTGCCCGAAAGGCCAGGGCCATGCTGCACGGGCTTCTGGAAGTGGGCCGCTCCGAGGCTGGCTGCTTCTCTTGCGAGAGGTTCCCCGTGTCTCAGACCCTCCGGGAAGTTATCCTGGAAGCAGTGGAGACCATGGACGCGGCAGCCCAGGAAGAGCTGGCAGACGGGGAACTGTCCCCCAATGTCTTGGCCCGCTGCGGGGTGAGGGTGGATCTGGATCCGGGCTTGGAGGAAACCTTCATGTGCCAGGATCAAGCCAAGTTTTGCCAGATAGTGGGGAACCTGGTCAAGAATGCCCTTCATCACCGGCAAAGCACGGTGGAGGTGCGGGTGACCCGCCAGGGGGATCTCCTGGAGGTGGAGGTGGGAGATGACGGTCCCGGGATCCATCCTGAGCACCAGGACCTGATATTCCAGAGGTACGCGCAGTTGGAGGCGCCACAAGGTCTGGCCCGCAGAGGCCATGGGCTGGGTCTTGCAGGGGCCAGGATCTTGGCTCAGGGGTTGGGGGGGCGCCTTGAGGTGCAAAGCCAGAAGGGGAAGGGGGCTGTTTTCAGACTGGTTGTGCCGCTTAACTGGGGAGAGCCGCGGGTGGGGAATTAACCGGAAGGTTGCAAAAGAAACCATGGAGGCGGGAAATGGCTGGCAAATCATACCTGAAAGGCAAGAGGATCCTGGCTGTGGATGATGAGGAGGACGTGCTCGAGACCATAGAGGATGTTCTGGACGAGAGCCTGGTGGACAGGGCCAAAGACTACGAGACAGCCTCCCGGAAGCTCAGGGAAGGTGGCTATGACCTTGCCATCCTTGACATAATGGGAGTGGACGGATTGAAGCTTCTGGAGGAGGCAGTGGAAAAAGGTATCCCGAGCGTAATGTTGACTGCGCATGCCATCAATCCGGAAGCCCTCATGGCTTCCATCCGCAAAGGGGCCATATCTTACCTACCCAAGGAGAAACTGGCGGACCTGGACGCTATGCTAAACGAGCTCCTGGCTGCCAACGAGAGGGGTGAGCCCACCTGGAAGCTCCTTTTCGAGAAACTGGGAGAGTACTTTGACGAGAGGTTCGGCCCAGGATGGAAAGAAAAGGACAGGGAATTCTGGAGCGAGTTCAGCAGGACCTACCAGGTGGGAAAGGGCATAAGGGAGAGGCTCTTGCACGACAAGAGCATAAGCGACAAGGGGATCTGAGCCCCGGTGGTGAACATTCCAGGCTAGGGTTGCTCCAGTAAGAAGGTTATTGCACAGTGGAGCTCCTGCCCCTCCTCCCAGGGCCAGATCTCCACGTGAAGCTGCCCCCATGGAGTTGGGAGGATCCCCGTGAGGATCACATGGCTTGCCCTTGGGTCCCCCAAGGAGTCCAGCTCCACGCAACGGCCCTCGAAGGTCACCTGGCCTCCCAGGCTTTGCACCGCGGCCTTCAGGTGCCTTCTGAGCTCCACCACGCTGGGGCGAGGAGCCCCAGGCCTGAGGGAATGGATTTCCCTTCGGAGCCAACCCCTGGGCTCCAGAAGCCCTCTGTGGGAGCAAAAAAGGTAACTCGCCGTGCTTTTTTGGCTCACCTCCTCCAGGATGAAATCCCCTGGGGGGGTCAAGGGCCCTTCCTGAGGAAGGCTGGTAAGGGCAAAGGAGAAGCTCGCGCCAATGTACAATCCGATCTTGAAGAACAAGGTTGCTACCCAAAGTAATTGTTTCACTGCCTTCTCCTTGGGCTTGCCCGTGCTTCTCCATCATTGCCTTCGGCCTGCTGAGCGTCTCTTCACCCTCCAATAAATCCAGCTGCCCGAAAAGGCCATCCAAAGGGTACCGGCACCCAGGAGCAACCTGTAAAGAGCCCCGAGCCCTCCCCCGCCATGGTGAAGGGATCCCACTGGATCCCACTGTGCCTGAGTTTCGAAGTCGGCACTCTGCCCCATCTCCTGCCCAATGTGAGCCTGGCTGCTCCAGATGGGAAGCCCCTCCAGGCTAAGGAGAATCCCGCTTGTAGCCTGCAGGAACAAGAAAAAAGCCAGGAATGTTCCAACCCTACGATGCCACTTGCGAAGCTCCAGTTCCCTCACCTGCCACCTCCCATGGGGAAACAAGTCTCTTTGGGGTTCCCACCCATCATGTTATACCCTCAGAAGGCCCGTGTGGAGCCAGGCCCAACCTCTACGTGGCCTACCCGTGCGGGCACTTGGGGCAAGAGGTCAACTGCTTTGATCTGCTTCATATTTCTTGACAGATCCGCACGGAGCTTCTATATTGAGACGTTCTCGTCAAAGGGTTCAGCTGAGGAAAAAGGCTTTGATAGTAACCCATTACAGGGTTTCATGTTGGAAATCATCACCTGGGGGTGAAAGGTGAGTTGGGTGGCAGGCCTGGTTCGGAAGATAGACGGACTCAACCTGAAGGTAGGCACTCTTGTGTCATGGCTGAGTTTCGGCTTGCTCTTGTTGGTGGTCTTCGACGTGGTCATGAGGTACGTTTTCAAGAAAAGCTTTGTGGCCGTACAGGAGGCAGAATGGCACATATTCGCTGTATTTTTCCTCATCGGAGGGGGATACACTCTCCTTAAGGACTCCCACGTGAGGGTGGACATTTTTTACCAAAGAATGTCAGCCAGGCTGCAGGCCTGGATAAATCTGTTAGGGGTTCTCTTCTTTCTTCTGCCTGGTTGTTACCTGGTGATAAAGACCTCTTCCAAGTTCGCCTGGACCTCCTGGCTGATAAGGGAGGCCTCGGCTGACCCAGGAGGGCTTCCGGGCAGGTATCTGCTCAAGGGGGTTGTGGCTGTGGCCTTCGTGCTCATTGCCGTGCAAGGGGTCTCGATGGGGTTGAAAAGTTTGATGGTTCTCCTTGGGAAACCTCTGCCAGAAACCCAGAGCAAAGGAGGTCACTGATGCACGACGCCCTTCCAGGCATCATGTTCCTGGCTCTCACCATATTACTCATGGTGGGCTTTCCGGTGGCCTTCACCCTTCTTGGAACTGCGCTTTGCTTCGGGCTCATAGGATTCGGATGGGAGTTTTTCAACCTGCTACCCCTTCGCATCTGGGGGGTCATGAACAACTTCACCCTCATAGCCGTTCCCCTCTTTGTCTTCATGGGGGTGATGTTGGAGCGCTCCGGCATAGCAGAAGAGCTCCTGGAGACCATGGCCGTGCTCTTTGGAAGAATCAAGGGCGGGCTTGCCACCTCGGTGGTGATCGTGGGTGCCTTGCTGGGGGCCTCCACTGGTATCGTGGGTGCCACGGTGGTGACCATGGGACTGCTTTCTCTGCCCACCATGTTGCGGCACAACTACAGGGCCGAGCTGGCCACAGGCACCATAGCGGCCTCGGGCACCCTGGGGCAAATAATCCCTCCCAGCATAGTATTGGTGCTCCTGGGAGACATAATCGGGGTCTCGGTGGGAGATCTTTTCATAGGGGCGGTTCTGCCAGGTATTTGCCTGGTGGTTCTGTACGTTATCTACATAACCCTTATCGCGAATTTCAAGCCCCATTGGGCTCCCATGATACCCAAAGAGAAGTGGATAGAAATGGTGGGGCCGGGGTTTGCCCGGAGAGTGGGGAAGGCTCTGACAGCCCCTTTGATACTCATGGTGGCGGTCCTGGGGTCCATTTTCGCCGGTATTGCCACTCCCACCGAGGCTGCGGGGGTTGGGGCCGCAGGGGCCACCATCTTGTCCATCCTGAACAGGAGATTCAATGGTAGGGTTTTGAAGGAGGTAATGGAGACCACAACCCGCCTCACCAGCATGGTCTTTATAATCCTTGTGGGTGCCAGTGCTTTTGGACTAGTTTTCAGGGGGTTGGACGGGGACCGTGTGGTGAGGGAATTCATCCAGCACATCCCTTATGGGAAATGGGGGGTCCTGGCCATTGTCATGGGACTCATATTCATCATAGGCTTCTTTCTGGATTTCATAGAGATAACCTTCATTCACATTCCGGTCCTGGCCCCGATAATGAAACATCTGGGATTCGACCCCCTTTGGTTCGGAATTCTCTTTGCCGTGAACCTCCAGACCTCCTTCCTTACCCCGCCCTTCGGATTTGCTCTATTCTACCTGAAAGGGGTCTGCCCGCCCCAGATTTCCACAGGGCACATCTACAGGGGGATCATCCCTTTTGTGGTCTTGCAGCTCATAGGTTTAATGGTTGTGGTGTTTTTCCCGCAGCTGGCAACCTGGCTTCCAAGGGTGATCTTCGCTTCTTAAGTAAAGATGGGAAGAGTGGCACAGGCTTCCCAAAACACCGGATCTCAGGACCTGTGCCCCTCTCTTGATTGCTGGGTTCAGACGCCGGCTATCAAGTTGTGGTAAGCTCTCTCGGCCACTTCCGACCACTCCCCACAGTTCTTTTGGAAAGTCTTGAAAGCCTCGTGCACTTTCTTGGCCTGGGGTTCCTTGGAGGCCTCCTCCTCCAAGGCCTCAGCTGCCAGCTTTTTCAAGGCCTTCATCACAGGCTCTGGAAAGCGTATTACCTCCACCTTGTGCTTTTGCACCAGCTCCTCCAGGGCGGCACGATTTTGGGCCTCGAACTCCGAGAGCATCCAGGCTGTGCTCTCCCCGCAGACCCCGTCCACAATGGCCCTCAGATCAGCCGGGAGGGACTCATAGGCTTTCTTGTTGAAGATGTACTCCAGCACGCTTCCAGGCTCGTGCCAGCCCGGGTAGTAGTAGTACTTGGCGGCTTGGTGGAAACCCATGCGCATATCGTGAAGGGGGCCCACCCACTCGGTACCGTCTATGGCTCCCCGCTCCAAGGAAGTGTAGATCTCCCCCCCGGCCAGGAGCACCACCGTGGCACCGGCTTTTGCTATCACCTTACCTCCCAGACCGGGTATTCGGAACTTAAGCCCCTTGTAGTCTTCTATGGTCTCTATCTTTTTCTTGAACCATCCTCCCATCTGGACCCCTGTGCTTCCGCCAAGTCTTGGAACCACGTTGAAGGGCGCGTAGGTCTCCTCCCAAAGCTTCTGACCGCCGCCTGATATGATCCACGTGAACATCCCCTGTGCATTCAACCCGAAGGGCACCGCACAGAACCACTGGGAGGCAGGTGTCTTGCCAGCCCAATAGTAGGCAGCGCTGCTTCCCACCTCCACAGTGCCCTGGGAAACCGCATCAAAGGTGTTCAAGGGCGGCACCAGCTCTCCTCCCGCATAAACGGTTATCTTGAGTCTTCCGCCGCTTAGCTCCTCCACCCTCTTGGCGAACCTGTCTGCGCCTGTTTGAAGAACAGGTAGCCCAGGCGGCCAGGTAGTGACCATTTTCCACTGGATGGCCTTTCCCTGAGCCCAGATAGTTGGGGCTCCGATCCCGGCGGTGGTGGCTGCTGCAGCCCCCCCCACAGCCGCCTTCTTGAGAAATTCCCTTCGCTCCATTGACACCTCCTTGCTGGTTTGGGATGGATCCTGTCAATAAAGATCAATCGGCGGGTTTTGTCAAGCTGTTGGATTCCCTTGAAGCAGAGTCAGGTTCAGGCTACCATGCCCCAGCAGGCAGCTCAGGGTTGGATCCAAAGCGGAGGTTGAAGGAGGCATGGAAAAGGGACTCGTGATCCTGCTGACCGGTGAGGGCAAGGGCAAGACCAACTCAGCCCTGGGCATGGCCTTGAGGGCAGCAGGCCAGGGCTTGAAGGTACTGTGGCTTCAGTTCCTCGGGGGAGGGGAGCTCTCAACAGAACACAAGGCACTGGAAAGGATCCAAGGGGTTCGGGTCTGCTCAGTGGAGCCGGGAGTGCCTGCAGAGGGACCTCGGGGTGCGGAGCAATACCAAGAAAAGGCCAGAGTTGGCCTGGAGAAGGCCCGCAGGGAAATGATCTCGGGGAAATGGCACATGCTCATACTGGACGAGGTGATTTCGGCCCTGCAGGCCGGGATTGTTCCAGAGGAGCTTCTCTTGCACCTAATAGAGGAAAAGCCGTGGGAGATTCACTTGGTCCTGACCGGAAGGGGGGCCACTCCCGCAATCCTGGAGGTTGCCGACACCGTGACCGAGATGGTTCCCAGGAAGCATGATCATGAGCCGGGGAACCCCATGGTGAAGAGTCCCCATTGCTGATGGAATTGCTTGACTGTTCTTGGGAAAAATTGTTAATGTACGAGTGCTTTCTGGAAAATTTGAAAACGCCCTGTTCTTTCTCCAGCGCAAGTTGATGCCGAATCAGCTCCTGCTCGCGTGAGGTGCTGGCTTTCCGGGGGGGCCGGCCTGGGATCTTTGGCCTTCAGCCGGCCGCTTACCAAATGGTGGTGAAGCCATGCCCCTTGATTGGCGCTCTGCGCTTACCCGGGACGGGCATCGGGTCATCCTGTCCGGTTTGCCCATTGCCATGCACTGTCACCACTACAGCATAAACCTCCAGAAAATGCTCGAGGAGACCTTGGACAGCGAAGGGGTGGCACTGCTTCTCAAAGCTGCAGAAGAGGCCAGCTTCCTCGGATTTCGATCCGTTCTAAGGCAGTATCCGAAGATAAGAACCATTCAATCCAAATTGGAACTGGCCTCCACGGTTTACCAGAACTGTGGAATGGGAATCATCCATTTCCAACAGATAGGCTCCAAGGGGGGTGTGATCGAGAGCCCCTCCAGCCACCATGTTACAGGATGGTTGGCCAAGCATGGGGCCCGCCAGACCCCAGGCTGCCATTTCTCCAGGGGCTGGATAGCCGGGGTCCTGGAGGCCATCTACGGCAAACCCCTTGGTTTTTACGAGGTAAGGGAGCTGCTCTGCAAGATGACACGCCAGCAAAAGTGTGTTTTTCAAGTGAAGGAGGCCTAGGTGGCCATAGACGGTCACAAGATAGTGCAGGCGGTGATGGAGGGAAGCCGAATCAGGGATGCCAAGGGAATAATACCCATATTCGGGGTGTATCTCTGCCTCTTCTTTGTGCAGTATTACAACCGCCTTTCCTTCGAGTTCGAGAAGAAGATGGGCAGAGATCGCCGGGAGGAGTCGGCTCGACTTCTCATAGAGGCAGCCCAGGAGTGCGGGTACGCTACCTTCCAGGGGATACGCAATTCCTGGGAATGGGAAGAGATAGTGCAGCCCATGATAGAGAAAAAGGAGGACCAAATAATGGGCTTCACGGCCGTGGCCGTGGCTTTTGGCTGGGGAGACCTGGAGGTGAAAGAACTGATCCCGGAGCAAAGGCTGGTGATTCGGGTCAACGATTCATATGAAGCAACAGGCTATCTTCAGGAGTACGGTCAGGCTGATTCAGGCAAGTGTTACATGCTCAGAGGTGTCACAGCCGCCTTCATGGACCTTCTTTACGGGGATGAATACCCGGAGGGCTGTTTCTCCTTCTTGGCAGAGGAGTCCTGCTGCAGGGCCAAAGGAGATTCTTATTGTGAGTTCATTGCGAGAAAAAACCCTGGATTTGGTTCTCCATAACAGGGCCAGGCTTCAAGCACAGGAATGCTGGGAGTCTTTGGACTGCTCCAAGGTGCTCTGCCCGGCCCACGGGAAAAAAGGTATCACCTGCTGGCTCATACCAGAGACCCATTGCACCAACTACATTGTGGAGGACTTCCTCCAAAAGCTTTCCAGCTGCCTGACCTGTCCTTTTTTCAGAAGCAAGGGAGAGACCGATCCTAGAGGATGGCACCACTTCATAGCCGAGCAGGTAAGAAGATACAATTTCAAGGCCCTGGAACAGATCTACCAGAAGGAAGAGAGCTTTGTAGAGATCCTGAACCGGATCCCGGACGGGCTTTTCACAACCGACAGGGAATGGCGTATCACCTACTTCAACCCGGCCGCCGAGAAAATCACGGGCTTTTCAGCCTACGATGCGGTGGGAATGTATTGCAAGGATGTTTTCAAGAACACCATCTGCGAGTCGGACTGCGCCCTGAAGCGGGCTGTGGCAGAGGGTCAGGACATCCACAACCGGGAATACTTGATCAGAAATATTCACGGTGAAAAAGTCCCTATCATGTGCTCCACCTCTGTTTTCAGGGACAGGGAGGGAAGGATCACCGGAGGCATAGAAATCTTCAAGGACATGACCGAGTTCAAGAGGCTGCAAGAGGAGGTGGTCAGAAGGGAGCGGAAGTACAGGAGGATATTCGAAGGCAGCCATGACATGATCTATACCACCAACCTGAGCGGTCGCATCCTGGATGTGAATCAGGCCGGGGTCCAGATGCTGGGTTACGAAAGCAAGGAGGAGATGCTTCGTCTGGGATCGGCCAGAAAGCTTTACAGGAGACCTAGGGACCGAGACAGGTTCCTGCAGATGATGAAGGCTGACGGGTATGTTAAGGATTTCGGGGTGGACTTCAAGAAAAAGGACGGCACCCCCATCCATGTGCTCATATCCAGTCGTCGCTACCAGGATCCAGAGACAGGCGAGATCCAGTTCGAGGGGATCATCAAGGACATAACCCATCGCAAGCTGGTGGAGGACGCCCTCAGGGAAAGGAACAGGGAGCTGTCCATCATCGCCGCCATTGCTTTTGCATTGAACCTGACCATGGACATGGACCACGTGCTGAAGGTCATCCTCTCCAATGTGCTGAAGCTGCTGAAACTGAAAAGAGGAGCCATATTTCTGGTAGACCGCTCCGGTAAGACCGCCAAGCCTCATGCGATTTTCGGGCTGCCTTTCCAGGAACCCGAGGCCTCTGACTCCCTCATCTTCAGGGATGAGCTGCTCAAGAAATCCCTTCTGGAGAACAAGGATTCCTTGATCCCAAGCCCCAGCTTCCCTCCCTTCAGGGTTACCTACAGGGCAGAGGGAGGAGAGGAAGTGCCTTGGCTGACCTGTTACCTCATCACCTCCAAGGGGAACGCCTTGGGGTTCATAGGCCTGGACATCCCAGAATCCAGGCTCCTGAGTCCCCACGAAGTGAACCTCTTGAGCTACCTGTGCAATTTCCTGGGCGGAGCCCTGGAGAACAGCCAGCTTGTGGAGACCACCCGTCGGCATCGCCAAGAACTGCGAAGGCTGACAGAAAGGCTTTTCTACACTCAGGAAGAGGAGCGGAGGCGCATCGCAAGGGAGCTGCATGATGAGGCGGGCCAGGCTCTTACCGCGGTGAAGCTGAGCCTTGACAGCCTGGAGCAAGCTCTCGGGGGGGAAGGTGGTGTGATAAAGGAAAGAATGGAGGAGATCCGCTCCATGCTGACCCGCACGGCCTCTGAGATCAGGAGGCTATCCTACCGTCTGCACCCCACACTTCTAAGCGACCTGGGTCTGCAGCCTGCCCTGGAGCTCTACCTGAAAGAAATGGCCAAACACTCCAGCCTGGAGGTGGAGTTCAAAATGGTGGGCTTCGACCGGAGGCTCACACCGGAGCTGGAGACAGTGCTCTATAGATTTAGCCAGGAAACGCTTACCAACACCCTCAAGCATGCCAAGGCCAAGCGATTCCGCCTCTCCATTGTCAAGAGCTACCCCAAGATAATTTTCCAGGCAGAAGACGACGGCTGCGGTTTTGACGGCCAGATCTCCGGGGCAAACAAAAGGAACCTGGGCTTGTTGGGAATGCGTGAGAGGGCATCTCTCTTGGGGGGAGCCTTCTCCTTGAGGACAAGCCCAGGTGAGGGAACACGCATCCGCATAGAGATCCCTTACGAGGAAAGCCATGGCAGCAGGAGAACCCATCAGGATCCTCTTGGCTGATGACCACACCATAGTGCGCCAGGGGCTGGCCCGTCTCTTGGAGGATCAACCCGGGTTCAGGGTGGTGGGACAGGCCGAAAACGGCAAAGTGGCCGTAGAAAAAGCCTTGGCCCTCAAACCCGACGTGATAATCATGGACATTGCCATGCCCTTTCTGAACGGCATAGAAGCCTCAAAGAGAATCAAGAAGCTCTTGCCCAAGGTGAAGATCCTGATCCTTTCCATGTACGCCCAAGAGAACCACATTCACGAGCTTCTGCAGACCGGGGTCTCGGGCTATCTGCTCAAGGAATCAAGTGGCAGGGACATCACCATGGCTATCAGATCCGCCATGAAGGACGAAGCATATCTGAGCCCCTCTATTTCCAAGATGCTCATGGACAGCTATCTTTCTCCACGTAAGAGCTCACACAGGGAAGAGCTCTACAATGACCTCTCCAACAGGGAGAGGGAGGTCTTCCAACTTCTGGCCGAAGGGCACTCCACCAAGGAGATTGCAGACCTGCTCTGCGTGAGCGTAAGCACGGTCAAGACGCATCGAATCAACATAATGGAGAAGCTCGGAATCCGCACCAACGCTCAACTGATTCGTTTCGCCATTCACCTGGGACTCGTGGCCCCTGACTGAGAAATCCTTCTCTCGCGCTTCATAAATCATCCTGAAAACCCCTTGAAATCGTCTTTTGGACGATTCCCTTGGGGGCTCTGATTTCTGTACATTTCGGGCAAGCTCCCAACCATCACCGGGGTTGCGGGACGGTTCCTGGTCCAAGGGATATCCGCGCTCGAAAGGAGGGGACATGTTTCGTTTCCAGACAGAACAGAAGGTTTGTGAAATCGGGGGAGTCAAGGTGGGAGGTCAGCCCGGAGAGTACGCCACTGTCTGCTGTTTTTCCATCTTTCAAGAAAGCGATCGTATCTTCGACAAGGGGGCCAGGAGAAAAGGTTTCAACGAGAAACGGGCAGAGGAGCTTCTGAGAACTACCGACAAGTTCTCCCAAGAAACCGGCGTCCCAGTCATGGCCGACATCGTGGCCAGTCCCGGGGAAAAGTTCAACAAGTATATCGACTTTGTGACCTCTGTGAGCAACATGCCCTTTTGTGTGGATGCCATCATGATGAAGACCAAGCTGGAAGGGGCTGCCTACTGCGCAGAGAAGGGTCTGCTGGATCGCATGTTTTACAACAGCATAACGGTCTGGGCCGATGACCTTGTCACCGAGGTCAAGGAAATGGCCCAGATCGGGGTTAAACACGTTCTTCTGGTTGCCTTTGACCAGAACGACCAGATGCCCACCGGCAGGATAACAGGGGCCCAGAAACTGCTCGACGCCATAGAGGCGGCAGGGGCCAGCTTCCAAAGCATAATGGTGGACACCTCGGTGCTCAACGCTCCTGCAACGGCCCTGTGCGGCATGGCCAACCGCCTGATCAAGGAGAAATGGGGCTATGCCACTGCCAGCGCTCCCAGCAACGGCTCCTACATGGAGATTAAACGTTTCCGGGACGAAATGTGGGGATTCAAGGGCTGGGCGGCTGTGGACGCCGTAGTTGAAGGTCTGGCCGCCTTCTTTTTCCACGATCTGGTTTTCACTGGGCCCATGGCCGGCGCTCCTCGCGTGATTCCGGCTGTGGCAGCAGCTGATGCATTCCTGGCATCCGCGGTCTTTGACGAGACCAAGGAGCTCCCCAAGGAGCCCACACATCCCCTGTTCAGGCTCTGGCCGGATTTCGCAGAGCAGCTGAAGGTCCGCTGGGACAAGGCTGCCCAGCTCAAGAAGGTGGAGCGCTAGTATGAGCAGCTTAGGGGTCCTTTTTAGCTCCTGGGGTGGATCCATTGTGGACAACAGAGGGAAAGCCCCTGGGGAGTACGAACCGGTCATGGGGCTCAACCTGCCCGGCCCTTTTGCCACAGGAGAGGAAATCAAGGCCTTGGCAGGCTGGAAGGGCCTGGTAATCAAGTCCCAGGAGGTGGACATAGTTGATCTTTGTCGTGCCTACCTGCAAGCCGTGAGGGAAGAGTCCAAGAAGTGTGACAAGTGCAATTATTGCAGCACCGGCTACAACGAGCTCCTGGATGTTTTTCAGGATCTCCTCAAGGGAGAGGCCAGCGAAGAGGATTTGGGGTTTCTGGAATCAGCCGCAGAGGCTATCCGCGAGGCAGGCAAATGCAGCATAGGCAAGGCAGGCCCTGTTCCGCTGTTGCATGCCTTGAAGTTTTTCCAAGACGAGTTCCTGGCGGTTGTTCGAGGCGAAAAGAAGGTGGCCGAGGGGAAATATTACTCCCGGCTGACAGCCCCCTGCATGGAAGCCTGTCCCATCCACCTGGACGTGCCCAGATACGTGGAACGCATCAAAGAGGCTAAGTTTGCCGAATCCCTCCAGGTGATCATGGAAAGGCTTCCCTTGCCGGGTGTGCTGGGCCGGGTCTGCTTTCGTCCGTGCGAGAGCAGTTGCAGAAGGGCTAATGTGGACAAGCCTGTCTCCATAAAGGCCCTGAAACGCTTCGTGGCAGACCAGGCTTTGAACTCTGGGAAAAGTCCCGAGCCTGAAGTGGTTCCCTCTGCCAGAACCGGCAGGGTGGCCGTTGTGGGGGCGGGTCCTGCAGGACTGACCTGCGCCTACCACCTGGCCAGAAGAGGGCACCGGGTGACGGTCTTCGAAAAATCGGACAGACCGGGTGGGATGGGGTTCTTGGGAATTCCCACCTACAGGCTTCCCCGCCAGGTGCTTTTCTCTGAGACACAGATCCTGGAAAGACTGGGTGTTCAGTTCCTGTACGGAAAAAGTGTCGGTGAAGACATCAGCCTCTCCGAGCTTGAGGAAGATTTTGATGCGGTTTTCCTGGCCTTGGGAGCTCAAAAGAGCATTCCAATGAAAATACAGGGAGAGGCCGAAGGGTACACAGGAGTGTTCCAGGGATTGGATTACCTGCGCGAGATCAACCAAGGAAACGACCCGTACCCGGAGGGTAAGAGAGTGGCTGTCATAGGAGGAGGCAATGTGGCCATAGATTGCGCCCGCTCCTGCTTGAGGCTGGGAAAAGAGCATGTATCGGTGGTGTATAGAAGGAGCCGCACGGAGATGCCGGCGGATCCTGAAGAGATCCGTGACGCCCAGGAAGAGAAGGTTATTTTCAACTACCTCAGCCTGCCGGTGAAGATCCTCGCCAAAGAAGGGAATGTGGCAGGGCTCGAGTGCATTCGCATGGAGTTGGGCGAGCCGGACCAAGATGGAAGGCCGCATCCAGTGCCCGTAGCAGGATCCGAGTTTCTCCTGGATTGCGATACGGTGATCACCGCTGTGGGGCAAGCCGTGGATCTCTCGGCCCTGGAGGGGGTCCAAGGACTGGGCACCACTCCATGGCATACAGTTACAGTGGATCAGAACACATGCCAGACCAGTCGCCCAAAGATCTTTGCCGCGGGGGACTGCCAGAGCGGGCCAGACACCTTTGTGGCAGCCTGTGCTGGCGGGGCTCGCGCTGCCAGAAGCATTGACCGAATGTTGAACGGTCTCCCACTGGAGGAGACGGTGCAGGAGGGCTTTGACAGGCTGTTTCGTGCCACTGGGGTGTACGACCCCCAGGAGCTGATTCCTAGGGTGGAGCAACTGGAGAGAAAGGAACCCTCTAAACTCCCCCCGGACTCTCGCGCACAGTCCTGGGAGGAGGTGGAGTCCTGTTTCTCAGTGCAGGAAGCCGTGACAGAAGCAGAAAGATGTCTTCGCTGCTATTACCTGGCCACAGTGGCCGTGTGAGATGGGAAGGGATGGCAACCCTGAGGTCTTTCCCCTCTGAGAGAGGCTCCAGGGTTTCAACCATGTGAACCCAAAGGAGGGACGGCCGCAGGTGACTTGACTGGGGGCTTGAGCCTGCCACTGGGTTCGGGCTCCCCGAGAGATTCCACCCATTACATCCAAACAGAAAGGAGTGTTTCCATGACGCAGTTCACCCCTAAAGAGAGGATCATGAGGCTATTCAGGCGGGAACCTCTAGACACAATGCCCTTTTTCAGCGGCATGGGGATGGTGGTAATGCCTGCGATTAGGAAGCTGGGCTATCACTTCGCGCAGGTTCACACCGATGCCAACCGCCTGGCTCAATCAGCCATCTGGTCCAGCAAACTAATGGGGTTTGACTCCATAGTGGTGCCTTACGACATGTGCTGGGAATCAGAGGCCATGGGGAACAAGATCAGCCTTTACGAGAATTCTGAGGACATCCTTTACCCAACAATACCAGAGAAACGCTGGAAAAGCATGGAAGAGGTGGAGATCCCGGAAAACATAATGGAGCTGGGAAGGATGCCCCTGATCCCTGAGGCCATAAAGATAATCAAGAGGGAAGCCCCGGAATATCCTGTGGGGGCCTGGCAACTGGGGCCCTTTACCCAGGCGGGGCAGATTCTGGAACTGGACATGATCTTGAAGGCGGTATTCAAGCAGAAGGACAAGGTTGAACAACTCCTGGACAAGCTCACGGACATGATAATCAAGATAGGTCAGGCCCTTCAGGCTGCTGGGGCCGACTACATCACCCTGCGGGAACCTGGGGTTGCCGCCGACTTGCTCAGTCCACGGACTTTCAGGGAATTGATAAAGCCACGTCTGACCAGAATCCTGGCTGCTTGGAAGTCACCCAAGATACTTCATATCTGCGGGCAGACTGACCCTTTGGTGGAAATGATGAACGAATGCGGGGCAGATGCCATCAGCGTGGATATCAAGAACAACTTGGTGGAGACAAGGAGGAAACTTGGCAATGACGTGCTGCTCTTCGGAAACTTCGATGTCTTCGCCCTTCCCTGCAAGCCCGAGACCACCGTGGAGGAAGCCGTTGCAGCCATAAAAGTCAACATCGATTCCGGTGTGGATGCGGTCATGCCGGGCTGTGACCTTTGGCCGGACATAAAAGAAGAGAACATGCTGGCCATAGTGAAAACCACCAGAGAATACGGAGGAGCAAGGCCCAGTCCTGCTGTGGGCCGTCTCCAGTGAGAGAACAATTGCCCGCAAGCCCCAGTCTTGATTATCGGCTCTGCAAGGAGCTGGGGAGTAACCCAAACCAAGGAGGAGAGAAATCATGGCAAGCAAGGAGGAGCTGCTCAAGGCATTGAGCGACGGGGTTGTGAACTACGACGAGGATCAGGTCAAGGAAGCGGCCCAGGAAGTGGTGGACAAAGGTTACGACCCCCTTGAGGCCATCATGGACGGACTGGCCCGTGGCATGGAGATCGTTGGCGGCCTGTACGAGCGAAACGAGTACTTTGTGCCTGAGGTCTTGATGTGCGCTGATGCCTTGTACGCAGGCCTGGGAATCCTGAGGCCGCATGTGCCCAAGAAAGAGGGGGAATCCAAAGCCCAGGTGGTCATCGGCTCTGTCCAAGGAGACGTGCACGACATAGGGAAGAACCTGGTGAAGATGATGTTTGACGTGGCAGGCTTCACAGTTCACGACTTGGGAAGGGATGTACCCCTTGAGAACTTCGTGAAAGAACAGCTCAGAACCGATGCGGAAATAGTTGCCATGTCTGCCATGATGACCACCACCATGCTGGGCATGCGCAAGGTCATCCAGATGATCAAGGAGAAAAACCCCAACGTGGCCATCATGTTGGGAGGAGCTCCAGTGACAAAGGACGTGGCCAAACTCTTCGGAGCCGACGGGTACGCAGAATCCGCGGGCAACGCCGTGGAGGAGGCCATAAAGATGATAGGCAGGCTCAGGGAAATGAGGGCTGCTGGCCAGGTTTAAAGGAACCGGGGGGGATTACCTAGGGAGATCGGAGGCCAAGCCTGACATATTAACTTCTTGAAATTCAAATGGATTTGGATGGATTCCCCAAGAATCGGGAAAGTGGGAGAGGAGATTCTGTGCTCAAAGGGAGGTGAGGATGGACGAAGACAAAGTCATGGTCATCTTTCAGCCTTCGGGCCGAAGGGGCCCTGTCAGAAAGGACATCACCTTGATAGAGGCCTCCAGACTCTTGGGCGTGGACATAGAGACCCTCTGCGGGGAAAAGAAGGTCTGCGGGAAGTGCAAGGTCCGTATTGAAGAAGGTTTTTTCGAGAAGTTCGGGGTCCATTCTAGAAAAGACAACGCCAGTCCCTGGCAGGAAGAGGAAGAGAAGTTCATCAGATCCGAGGAAAAGGAGGCTGGATACAGGCTGGCCTGTTGCGCCAAGGTCATGGGGGATCTGCTGGTATTTGTGCCAGAGGAGTCTCGGGCTGGCAAGCAGGTGGTGAGCAAGGCTGCCAGAGCCATTCAAATTGAGCACGATCCGGCTGTGAAGATCTATTACGTGGAGGTGGAGCCGCCCACGTTCGAGGAGCCCACAGCGGACTTCGAGAGGGTATGCAGGGAGTTGGAAAGGCATTACGGACTGACCGACCTGGGGATCGATCTCCTGACTCTTCGACAGCTCCCCGGAGTCCTGCGACAGGGGGAATGGAAGGTCACTGTGAGCGTCTGGATGAACAAGGAGATCATCCGGGTCAGGCCCGGCAGGTGCGAAGCTCACTACGGGATTGCCATAGACATAGGCACTACCACAGTGGCCGGCTATTTCTGCAACCTGGACACCATGGAGGTGCTGGACACGGTTTCCCTCATGAACCCGCAGTGCAAGTACGGGGAAGACGTGATGTCGCGCATTACCTTCCACATGACCACCGAGGACGGCCTCAAGCGCATGAGTGACGACATAGTGGAAGGCCTCAACTGGATAATCGATCAGGCAGTGCAGGGGACCCATCCTCCCAAGAAAAAGTTGAAGAAAGGCAAGGGAGCAGAAGGCCCGGAGGAGTGGGTGGAGGTCCCGGAGGAAGGCAGGACCTATCTGAGGCTTTCCAGGGAGGATGTGGAGGATGTGACCATAGTCGGTAACACCGCAATGCACCACATCTTTCTGCAGCTGGATCCACAGTTTGTGGGGCTGGCTCCCTTTCCCCCTGTGATCCACCACAGCCTGGATATCAAGGCCAGGGATCTGGGCATCAAGATCAACCCTTCGGCTTACGTGCACGTGCTTCCCAATGAGGCAGGATTTGTGGGGGCGGACAATGTGGGGGTTCTGGTGGCGGAGGAGCCCTACAAGAAGGAGGAAATGGCCCTCATCATCGACATCGGAACCAACGGGGAGCTGGTTCTGGGGAACAAGCACAAGATGATCTCCTCTTCCTGCGCCACAGGGCCTGCCCTGGAGGGGGCCCAGATACTGTTCGGCATGCGCGCCGCCCCAGGGGCCATAGAGCGGATCAAGATAGACCCTGAGACCCATGAAGTGGACTACAAGGTGATAGGGCGGGATGCCTGGAGAAGTTACTCAGAGCCCAAGGAGATGAAGGCCAAAGGTATCTGCGGCTCGGGGATCCTGGACGTGCTGGCAGAGCTTTATGCAGCCGGTGTGATCACCAAGAGCGGTGTGTTCAACAAGAAGCAGAAATCCCCTCGCTTCAGGAGAAATGCCGAGAACAACCAGCCAGAGTTTGTGTTGGCTTGGGCAGAGGAGACAAGCATCGGGAAGGACATAGTTATAACCCAGAGGGACGTTCGCCAGATCCAGCTGGCCAAAGGCGCGCTTCATGCCGGTTGCAAGCTAATGATGAGGCGCATGGGAGTGGAACATGTGGACTCGGTCAAGATCGCCGGTGCTTTTGGGACCCACGTGGACAGGACAAAGGCTCTGGTGATGGGCCTTTTCCCGGATTGCGAGATAGACAGGATAATCTCGGTGGGAAATGCCGCTGGGGACGGGGCCAGGGCATGTCTGCTGAACAAGGGGAAAAGAGTGGAGGCCAACTGGGTTGCCCGCAACGTGGAATACATAGAGCTCACAGTGGAGAAGGATTTCCAGCAGCAGTTCATGGAGTGCATGCAGATTCCTCACATGAAGGACAGGTACCCCCATCTGGAAGGAATAGTGAGGCCGGAGATCCTGCACCAGAAGTAAAGAGGATTCCTAGGAATGGAGGCCTCCCAAGGCAGGTGTCTGATGGGCAATCCTGTTCTGGTGAGCGTGGAGCCAGGGGTTTGCGGGTTTCCCTGTAAGGTGTCTGCCACCAAGGAAGGAAAGTGGTCTGTGCGTTTGGAGCTTATCTCAGAATGCAAGCATACCCAAAGGCTGGGAGAACTGCTCAAGATCATAACAGTAAGAGGGCTTTTTGCGTCGATTACCAAGAACCCGGTCACCCGGGCAGCCGAGGATGCCCGCTGCCACGCTTCCTGCCCCGTGCCCTTGGCCGTGATCAAGGCGGCAGAGGTGGCAATGGAGGTGGCGCTTCCTCGTGACGTGAGGATCCGCTTTGACACAACCCACCGGCAGGAGGGACCCGAAGGCTCGGAGCCTCCTTCCGGGACTGAGGCTCAGCCATGAGAGAAGGGAAAGTGATCCCCTTGGAAAAGAGGGGAATTCCGAAAAGGCTCTTGGTGTCTCTGAGCCGAGATGCCAGGAGATACGGGTTGGAGCTGTTAGTGCCTTTCCCGGTGGATCAAATCGTTGTGGCCCGTTGGGTGCACCTCAAGTGCCGTTACGGATGCCGCAGGTACAATACAAACTGGTGCTGTCCGCCTGCTACCCCAGGTCCGGACATGGCCAAGCAGATACTGAGTGAATACAGTGAAGCCCTTCTACTTGTGGGGACTCAGGATTGCCCTGATTTCTACCTGGACAACGGCCGCAAGCGAGCCAGGCAGGTGAGGTGTTGGAAAGGCACGCTCAGCCTGGAGAGGTCCCTGTTCCTGGAAGGATATTACAAGGCTTTCGGGTTGGTGGGGGAGAATTGCGCTCTTTGCAAGGAGTGCGCGTACCCGGGTGATTGCCGCTTCCCCCAAGAAAAAAGGCCTTCTGTAGAATCCTTCTCAATAGATCTGTTTGGAACCCTTCGAAACCTGGGCGTCAGGCCTCGCCTGGCCCAGGGTAGGAAGGATCTTTTCAATTACTATGGCCTCATCTTGGTGGAGTGAGAGCTCGGGCATGTCTAATGCAAGTTCACCTCCTTGCCAGGTCACGTTGATAGCGGGGTTCCTGGGAGCCGGGAAGACCACTCTGCTGAGGCACATCCTGGGCTGGCCCGGGGACCTCTCCTCCACCGTGATCCTGGTGAACGAGTACGGGCAGATAGGCATCGATGGTGAGCTCCTGGAAGGGGCCGGCACTCCTGTTGTGGAACTCACCAATGGATGCATATGCTGCACGATTCAGGGTGATCTCCTCAAGAGCCTCAGGGAGATCCTGGAACGTTTCCGACCCAGGCATCTCCTCATCGAGGCCACGGGTGTGGCCGACCCCCTGGAAGTGCTGGCTGTGCTGCGCCAGGATGAGTTTTCAGGGGCACTGGTGGTTCAAAAGGTGGTGACTGTGGTGGATTCTGATTTCTGGGAGAACCGCCAGTATCTCGGGCCTCTTTTCTTCAACCAGATCAGAGCGGCCGACTTGGTGCTCCTCAACAAGGTGGACCTCCTAGCACCGGAGGAGGTCCCCCTCTGTCTTCGCCAGATCCAAGAGAGCAATCCAGAGGCGGCGGTGATTCCCTCTCACCACTGTCGGGTAGACCCCCAGGTTCTTTGGGGGGCTTCCAGGGCCAGGTTGGACACCCACCTGCATGACTTGCACGAGGCTGAGAACCATGAAGACGCCCACCATCTGGGCTTCGTGAGTTTTGCCTTCGAGGAAGGGGTGCCCATGCGAAAAGGGTGTTTCCAGAGTTTTCTCAAGGAGCTTCCCTACGAGCTTTACCGTGTCAAGGGGTTTGTGCTCCTGGATGACGGGCTCTATTTCATCAACCACGTTGGGGGCAAGACCGAGTGGGTGGATCTGGAGGGGCCGGGCAGGACTCGCTTGGCTTTCGTGGGATGGAAGGTGGAGGGACAGAACATCAAAGCGAGGTTGAAGGAATGTCTCTGCGCCTAATTTTCACAGCGCATTGAGCATAGGCCTAGCCAAAGCTCTCGCGAAAATCGCTCCACAAGAAGGTTAGGCATCCACCAGAGAGGAGGTGATGGAAACGCATTGAGAGGATTAAGGATGGCTCATGTCGATGAGGACCCTACCTGGAAACAAGGAGGTATCACATGGCCAAACAAAGGTTGATAGACGCCTACAGGGGGAAGCGGACTGACATTCCCCCCTGGGTCCCCTACTCGGGGGTTCACAGTGCCTTTCTGATCAACGAGCCTGCAGACAAGTTCCTAAAGGATCCCCAGCTCCTGGCCAAAGGAGTGGTCAATGCGGCCAAGCGTTATCATGCAGATGGGATTCCGTTGCTTTTCGACCTCTCTGTGGAGGCCAATGCAGTGGGCTGCGAACTGAAATGGTGGGCAGACAATGTCCCTTCGGTTGTGACGCACCCATGTTCCGAAAAGACCCCATCCCAGGCTGGGCTGAAGCTCCCCACCAAGGATTCAGGCCGATGGCCCGTGATCTTTGAGGCCGCCAGAATAGCCAAGCCTCAGCTGGACGAGCTGGATTGCGTCATGATGGGCCTGCTTTGTGGCCCCTTGACCCTGGCTTCCCATTTGGCCGGGGTAAGGATTTTCACAGACGTGTACAAGAAAAAGGACTTCGCCCATGAGGTAATCAAGTTTGCCGGAGAGGTGGGGGCCTGCTCTGCAAGATTCTATGCGGAGATGGGATGCGACATTATCTGTGTGGTGGATCCGGTGGCCTCCCAGATAAAGCCCGAGACCTTCAGGGAGTACGTGACCCCCAATTCCCAGCCCGCCATCAAGGCCATTCACGAGGCCGGGAAGACTTCCTCCTTCTTTATCTGCGGTGACTGCACCAAGGTCTTGGAGGAGGTCTGCAAGGTGGGAACCCATGGCTTTGCCATAGACGAGCAGCTCAACATGGTCTTTGTGCGGGACATGGCCATGAAGTACAAGGTGGGCTTCGGCGGGAACCTGAAGCTGACCTTGGCCCTGAGCCTGGGACTTCTCTCCCCCAGGGAAGACGCCATAGTCAGCCTGGCTGCCGGAGGCAACACAGGGTTCACCTTCGCCCCTGGGTGAGACATGCCCTATGATGTTCCGGTGGAACATATGGACCAGGCTTATGAGGCGAGAGATTGGTATTACCAGTATTACACAAAATACCCGGAGTCCTGGTAAACACGTCTGACAAGGAGGGTGCAAATGGCTGAAGAAAAGATCCATATCGATGTGCTCACCTTGGACAGCGTGCAGTGTGCGGCATGCGGCTACATGATGGAGTCCATAGCCGCCATGCCCACGGAAGTCCAGGACATGATCGAGTACAGGGAATGGTCCATAAAGAACAAGGACGGGATCGGCAAGTTCTTGGAGCTGAAGGGCAGAGTGCTGCCGACCATATGTATCGAGCGGGATCTGGTGTTCGAAAGCATCATTCCCCAGTACGAGGAGCTCATCGATGAGATGGCCAAGAGGGCCCCTACTCCCGCCATGAAGGCCAAGATCCTCTCCCTACGGGAAAAGGGCTTCGAGTTCGACAAGATACAGGAGAACCTGCAAAGGGCAGGTGCCGGCCGGTTCACAAGATCAGATTCCAGCATTGTGTGAATCCGTCGGGCTCTTGACAAGATGGTCGGGATGGGGCGCCCAGGAGCCATGACCCCATCCCGGCCCCCCCGGCAGGGGGAATCCTCTCACCTGATTGGGAGGAACCGAGGATGCCTGCAACAGGAGAAGCCCTCCGGGTGCTGCAGAAGCCAGACAAGCTCCTGGTAGAGGTCATGTACAAGGCGGACTATTGCCTTCCATGCTATTACATGGACGAGGCTGTTCGAGAGGTACTCCCGCTATATGAGGACAGGGTAGATTACAGGAGAGTGCACTTCATGACACAGGCGGGGGGGAAGCGTTTTCTGGAGTTATCCAGGTCCCTGTACGGGGAGGACGGGGTCCTCAAGCACAGGCGGCTCGCTCCTGTTCCCTCCCTTTTCATAGAAGGGGAGTTGGTCTTCGACATGATACCCACCAGGGACGAGCTGGAAGAGGCCATCCAGGAAGCCTTGGAAAGGCATGAAACTCGACTCCAGAACAGGGGCGGGAGATGAAGACAGTGCATTTGGAGATATTGCACGAGGGAGAGCACTGAATCCCTTGTGAGTACATGACCCGGGTGGTCGAAACCGTGGCTGCGGATTTCGGTGAATCTCTCCGCTGGGAGAAAGTGATCACCAAGGAGCTGGGCGGAGCTGCCAGATGCATGGAATTCTCCAGAGCCCTCGGGCGTCCAGCTCCTGTCCCGTCCATTTTCATCAATGGTAAGCTGGTGTTCGAGTCCACCCCGAGTGTAGAGGAATTGAGGGAACACCTGGAGAGGCTATTGGGTGCTCCAGGCCGGGAGCCTGGATAGTTAGAAAGTGGGGGGCCCGTGGATCGCAAGGTCCTGGTGGATGTGCTTGTTACCGATTTTCGTCAGTGAATGGCCTGTGTGTACATGGCGGAGTCGGTAAGGTCTTTACCGAGGGAAATTCAGGAAATTATAGAGGTCCGGGAGTGGGACATGCGGACTTTGGAGGGCTTTGCGCGCTTCAAGCAGTTGAAGGTGAAATCCTTGCCCAGTCTGGCCCTTGACGGTGAAGTTGTTTTCGAGGCCCTCATTCCGGGCCAGGAGGAATTGATCAGGGAGATACGGTCCCGTCGTGAGAACAGGTAAGGAAGAGATGTAGCGAGGCCTTGAGATGCACCTGGAAGGATTAAACGTGGAGGGTTTCAAGTCCTTCTCAGAGCCTACCAGCATGGGTTTTGAACCCGGCATTGGGGTGATCATCGGGAACAATGGGGTGGGGAAATCAAATATCCTGGATGCCATAGTTTGGGCCATGGGAGAGAGTGACCTTGGCAGGCTAAGGTGTCAGAGGGAGGAAGATCTTTTTTTCTCGGGCAGCAGGAGCTACCCCCCGGCAGCCCGGCTCAGAGTGGAGCTCAGGTTCAAACAAGGAGCTGAGAAAAGATCTCCTGTTACTGTCCTGGCCAGGGAGAGGAATAGGGATGGTGAGGAGCATTACTGGGTAAAGGGGGAGAAGGCCGGGCGGCTGGAGTATGAGAAGGAACTGATTGGGCTGGGGCTCGGCAATGGCTTGAAGACCATTGTACGGCAGGAGCAGATCAACGACATGATTTCCCTGGAGCCGGCCCAGAGATTCTCTTGGGTTCGGGAGCTGCTTGGATTTTGTGAGCTTGAGGACACAATCCGATGTTTGAAAAAAGAGGTGAGTCCCCGCTTTCAGGATTATCTCTCTTTGCTTTTCCCAGAGGCAGAGGCTGGAATTCTTGTATATGAGCAAGACGGCAAGCCCGGTCTGGAAATCCAGCTGGCCCTCAGAAAGGAGTCCATACGGAAGGCTCATCAACTCTCCGGAGGACAAAAGGCGGTCACAAGTTTGGCTTTGAAACTTGCCCTTTTTGAGCAACTGGGAACCCCGCTCTACCTCCTGGACGAGGTGGAGCCTTCCTTGGATTACACAAACCACAAATCCATGCAAACACTCCTGAAGATGCTGGCCAAGAGCAGGCAACTCATAATGATCACCCACCTGCGAAGCACCATCGAGCTGGCCAATACCGTCCACGGGGTGAGGACAAGAATCGACGGATCTTCCTTCATGAAGTTCTATTTCCTCATGGATGAGCGTTTGCTTAGGCTTTACAAGTGCTGCTGAGGAGTTGCGGATGGAGCTTTGGGCACGCATAGAGCGTTTTCGAACATTGGTCATGGAGCTGGGACTCCCGAGACATGAAACCGCGTACTTCGGTGTAACCTGTCCTTACTGCGGCAAGACTGATCGGATTTACAGGCTGGAAGAACCCTCTGAGCTGGATCAAGCCTCTGAGGAATACGGCCAAATGTGGCATGAGTTTGCAAAGGAGGGGCAATTGGTTGTTTGCAAGTTTTGCCGCCAATTGCTTTGCCTGGAGCAAGGACAAAAAGCCGTGGCGTTGGGTGGGGACCCTTGATGTGCGGAAGTGGAGAATCCCCTGAAAGGGAGGGAAAGGGGATGAGAATCGAGGTGCTGGGACCGGGTTGCAGGAATTGCGAGGTCTTGTACCAGAATGTGCTCAAGGCCTTGGAGATGGCTGGCTCCGAAAAGGCAATTCAGGTGGAGAAGATCAAGGACCCGCAATATTTCCTCAAGATGGGAGTCTTTACAACTCCGGGGTTAGTCATAGACGGTGAGGTGGTCTCCACCGCAAGAATTCTCACCCCGCAACAGGTGCTCGAGATACTAAGAGCCAAGGGCCTGGGGAGAGACTAGCCGGAGTGCTGCCATGAGTCAGAAGACAGAGGTCTTTCTCATCACAGGTTTTCTGGGTAGCGGCAAGACCACCTTCCTAAATCGCGTCATCGCGTCGTTTCCCAGGGATCGCAAGCTCATGATCCTCATGAACGAGTTCGGGGAGGTGGGTATCGACGGCACCCTCGTCGAGGGCGAGGACCTGGACATCCTCGAGATCAGCAAAGGCTCCATATTCTGCGTGTGCGTCAAGACTGATTTCATCAAGGGCATGCACCAGATCGCCCGGGAGATCCAGCCGGACGTGCTCCTCATCGAGTCCACCGGTGTGGCCAATCCAAGCGACCTGAAGCGGGACCTGAAGCTCCCCTTTTTCCAGGACCGTTTTCACCTCGTGGAGCAGGTCTGCATCGTGGATGCCGCCAACTTCGAGGAGGCCTACGAGACCTTCTCCTCGGTGGAAAAACAGATCGCCTCATCTACCTGCTTCATAATAAACAAGACCGATCTGGCCTCGCCCGGGCAGGTGGGTCGAGTCAAGGAGCTCATCTCAAGGCACAACCCGACTCCCAGGTTCTTCGAGGCCACCTATGCTGACATCCCTCTGGAAATGTTCTTCGGAAGCATATCCACGAGCCCGCCGGGGGAGCTGGCCGCTGGGAGGGGAGAGGGCGGCGGCATCCTCTCTCCTGAAGAGCTGGAACAGGCCATAGATGAACTCCTGGCTGACCCCAACAGGGAGGTCACACCTCCTGACCTCCTGGTCTCCGCGGTCTACAGGTGGCAGGGCGTGGGGCTGGAGGCCTTCAGGCAACTGGCCACTCAGCTGCCCAAGGCGGTGGTTCGGGCCAAGGGTTTCCTGGGGGAGGAAAAAGGGACATATCTCTTCAGCCTGGTTATGGGGAAGTGGGCCCTGGAGGAGCGTGCGCTGCCGCCTGAACGCTTGGACCTGCTCAACCGCCTGGTCTTCATCGCCCCACCAGATGTGATGCCGCAACTCGAGGCCTTGTCAGAGAGATTCCCGCTCTTTTCCAAGGAATCCACCTGGGACCCCATGCAGACAACCGCCTAGCGAGAGGCATTTGTACTCTGGGACTCTGGGTTCCACTTCCCCGAGCCAAGTCGCACAAGTCCCTAGACAGGCCGGGGTCTCCATCGACCCAAGAGAAAATCATCCGTTTCACGCCCAAAAATCATCCTCTGGACGATGGCGCGAGGATCTTGGGCGGTCTATTCTACATTGTAGAATAAGAGACGATGTAAAGGAGGACAGATGGGGATACGATTCCAGGACTGTCCCTGCTCAGGCAAGGCCATGAAGCGCAATGTGGCCCCGTGGATCCTTCTCACCGTGTACAAGCAGGAGGGTGTCTACGGATACGAGATCAACAAGATCCTCCAGGGCCGGTTCGAGGAGCTGGACTACTCCTTGAACATAGCCGGGATCTATCGCCACCTGAAGAGCATGGAGCATCGGGGGGTCTTGCGCACGAAGTGGGACACTCGGGACCCAGGTCCTGCCAGGAGAAGATACTATCTCACACAGGATGGTAGGCAGTGCCTCGCGTACTGGCTGCAAACCCTGAGGGTCCAGGCCAAATGGATCGGGCGGTTCTTCCAGGACGCCAAGGGCGTGTTCCCGATCCAGGCCGAGACCCCAGAGACTCCTTCCAGGAGGTCTTAACATGAAAGCCCCCAAGGAGATAAAACCAGGGAAACCGGTCAAGCTCATCTTCGCCGGGGGATTCCTGGGCTCTGGCAAGACCACTGCCCTGGCAGCCCTGGCCCAGCGCCTGATCCGGCGGGGTCATCGCGTTGGGATCATTACCAATGACCAGACCGAGGACCTCGTGGATACGGCCATCGTCACCGAGATGCTCAGGGGGCTGGGGGTCCCCGTGGAGGAGGTGGTGAAGGGCTGCTTCTGTTGCAAGTTCGACGAGCTCATAGAAGGTGTGGAGAAGGTCCTGGCCCACGATCCTGACGTGATCATGGGGGAGCCGGTGGGAAGTTGCACGGACTTCGTGGCCGCGGTGGCAAATCCCATAAAGATCCATTACAGAGACGCATTCGTGTTCGCCCCCTTCTCCATCATGGCCGACCCCGACAGGGTGAGGGAGCTCCTCCTGGGCGAGAGGGAGACCCTGTTCCCCGAAGAGGTGGCCTACCTGTTTCGAAAGCAACTGGAGGAGGCCGATGTCATCGTCCTTAACAAGGTGGACCTCCTGGAGGGGGAGGAGGCAGCAAGGCTCAAGGAGGCCCTCCAGAGGGGTTTTCCGGATCGGCAAGTCATGCCCATCTCCGCCAGGGAGGGCCAAGGGGTGGATCCTTGGCTGGAGCTCCTTCTTTCAGGAAGGCCAGGGGCCAATGCGGTCCTCAAGGAGCTGGACTACGACCGATACGCCACCGCCGAGGCGGTCCTGGGCTGGCTCAACGCAGCGGTGAAGCTCGCCTCGAGGCGATCCTTCGAGCCAGGCCGCTTTCTTTGCCGGCTGGCCGAGGGCATGAAAGAAGAGTTCAAGAAAAGGGATGCCGAGATCGGGCACCTGAAGTTCGTCCTGACCAGCGCAGGGAAGGCCGTCTGGGCCAATGTCACGCACCTGGCCGCAGGACCCTCCTTGGGAGGAGAGCCATTGCCCGAGGCAGTGGGCGGGACGCTCATAGTCAATGCCAGGGTCAGGATCGCGCCCGAGGAATTGGAGAAGATCGTCCGGGAAAGGCTCGAAGCGACGGCAGGCGAGAACCACCTGGATGCCGAGGTCTTGAACCTCCAGTGCTTCAGCCCGGCATATCCCCAGCCGCCTTATGTGATTCGCAAGGAGCTGGCATAGAAATGGAGGCGCCTGGGAATAGTGGCGATTTGGGCGCTGCCACCTTGGAGGGCCGGTCATGCTGCGCGTCGAAGTCATAGGGCTTGAGCCCCCGTGCGATAAGTGCACCGAGCTCCTGGCCAACGCCAAGGCAGCGGTGGAGGGGCTGGGGATCCAGGCAGAGGTGGTCAAGGTGTGGGTCTTGGCCCCAGATGTCTTGGAGAAATACGGGCTGGTGCTGAGCCCCGCCCTGGCCATCGCAGACACGCTGGTAGCCCAGGGGAAGGTCCTCAAGCCCGAGACCATAGCGGATTTCCTCGGGGGCCGCTGAACTCAGAAAAATCATCCCCCTCCGTCTGAAAAATCGTCCAATGGATGATTCTTCCAGCTCCACTCATTGGTTAGAATCCTACCTTTCGGGGAAAAAGCTGATCAGGAAGATTCCAGCAAATAAGGAGAGAAAGACAAAATGGCAGATTTGACCCCCAGAGAAAGAGTGGAACGTTTGTTTCGGAGAGAACCCATAGACACCATGCCTTTTTTCAGCGGGATGGGAATGGTGGTGATGCCGGCAATCAAGCAACTGGGCTATCGATTTCCTCAGGTCCACCGAGACCCTGAGAAGCTGGCCCGCTCAGCCATCCTCTCCAGTAAAATGTTCGGGTTTGACTCTGTGGTGGTTCCTTTTGACATGTGCTGGGAGTCGCAGGCCCTGGGAAACAAGATCAGCCTGTACGAGGAGTCGGAAGATATTCTCTATCCCACAATACCGCAGAAGCGTTGGAAAAGCATGGATGAGGTGGAAATTCCCGAAAACATAGTTGAGATGTATCCAATCAATCTTATCCCAGAAGCCATAAAGATCGTGAAAAGAGAGGCACCTGATTACCCAGTAGGGGCTTGGCAACTCGGACCTTTCACCCAGGTGGGGCAAGTCCTGGAACTGGACATCCTGCTCAAAGGCGTCTTTAAGGAAAAGGAGAGGGTTGAGTCCACCTTGGACAAACTCACTGAGATGTGTATTAAGATAGGTCAGGCGCTTCAAGCAGCTGGGGCAGATTATCCCAGATTTCGCTTTTGTGTGTGATGAGCCAAGAAATTGTCGCTGGGTTAC
>JBBIOJ010000019.1:0-83974 GCA_037443445.1 Desulfarculaceae bacterium
CAACGGTCTGACTAAGTTTTTAGGTTCGGGACAGAAATAACTTGTAAAGTCCTGTATGAGAAATATCTCTATTTCATTCTGTCTAGCAAAACACGATAATAGTCGTGAGTTAGGATACTTTCCAATAAATGGCGGATCTGGACAATCAGCATCTAGTTCTGGATAAAGCACTATACGCTCAAAAACTTTGCCAAATGTGTTATTGACAACAAGAATGATATATTGGTTAGCAAATCGTAGAACAGCCTCTACTGCTGAGCCACCTTATTTTCTAAAGGTGATCCTTCAACAACAGAATAGTCTACGACATATGGCTTCTCTGAAATAATGCGATATAGGACAAGCTCAGATCTAAACAATTTCTTACTGTATTCCGATCCCCAGCTGTATGCCTCTATGTTTCGACTTGCGAGAGTATTAAATTGATATTCGTTTTGTGCTTTCTCATCCAGCTTTTCTTTAGCCTTGACTATTACATATCTTTTGCCTTCCTTGGTCTCTATCACCTTAATACTTTCGTAGGAGAACTCCGGGGCGAAAAGCCGGACCAGGTGGGGTTCGTTTATCTCTTTTCCCTCTGGCAGGTTTGGCCCCAAAAACCAAGCCAGGGAATTGCCAGCCAAGATCACAGGCATCATTGCCAAGAGTATTGTTAAGGTCTTTGCGTTGGTTGTACCCAGTGGCAGGAGTCTTGGGGTCTTGTTTGTGTCCGAGCGTGTTCTTATGAAATCTGACCTTTCATGCTTTTTAAAGCCCGTTCCTGGCATGGTATGTCCTCGTTTTGGGAAAGGAGAACGGCCTGCTTCCTATCGGAACCCAAAGCTTGGTAAACAACATCCTCAGAGAAACCTGAGGCACTGACACACATCCCAAAGACCTGGTCTTCCGGGTGGATGGGGCGGATCAGTGGCAGGTAGCAGATCGTGCCGCACTGCCGTCAAACACCCCCTCCAGCGGCTCCCAGTTCAGACTCCCTAGGGCCGGGAACCCTCACCAACAGCCTCGAAGATGAATGAAAGCAGCAGACAAGGAATGCGTTTATCTAACGAATAGCCGAGGACTTTGTCAAGCAAATTTTCTCGTTGGCTTTCCCTTCTCTTGAAGGTTTGGTCTGCGCCAGGAAAAGGTCTGGATAGAGGCCCAATGGGAGGTGGCTTTGGCTTAGGGAAATCATGGGAGGCCACAGACAGGTTTGCCTCCCCCCACAGGACCTCCGGGAGAAATCTCTCCCGGTTCATTGAAGTCAAACGGACCCGCCTGATAAGTTCACTCAGGGCTTGGATGAAACATTCCTAGAAGAGATCTCTCTGGGCCTAACCCAAGACTTTCCTGAAAGCCTCTATGGCCTTCTGGATGGCTTTTCGGTCCACGTCCAAATGGGTCACGGCTCTGAGCCTTCCCCTTCCAAAGGGAAGCACCAGCACACCCATCTCCTTGAGCCTGGCCTGCACCTGAGAAGGCTCCATCCCCGAGGGGGAGATGTCCATGATCACGATGTTGGTCTCCACGTGTCCTGGATCCAGCCTGATTCCGGGCAATTCCGCCAGGGCCTCTGCCAGGAGCCTCGCATTGGCGTGATCCTCTGCCAGGCGCTCCACGTGATGCTCCAGGGCATAAAGCCCTGCTGCTGCCAGAATCCCTGCCTGTCGCATCCCTCCCCCGAACATCTTGCGGTTCTTGCGGGCACGCAGGATGAAATCCCTGGGCCCCGCGATAACGGATCCCACTGGAGCCCCAAGCCCTTTGGAAAGACAAAGAGAGACCGAGTCAAAAGGCTGTGCGTACCTTGCAGGTGCTATGCCCGTGGCCACACAGGCGTGCAGCAACCTGGCCCCGTCCAGATGCATGGCCATTGCGTGGTTGTCTGCAACCTGCCTAATTCGGAGGATCTCTTCCAGGGGGTAGATGGTCCCCCCTCCAAAATTGTGGGTATTCTCCAGACAGACCAGGCGGGACACAGGCCGGTGGATGTCTGGTAGTCTCACGGCCTCGGCCACCTGCTCTGCCTTGAGAATACCCCTCGTGCCGTGGAGCGTGCGGAATTGAACCCCTGAGAGGGCCGCTGCAGCCGCCACCTCGGAAAGCACAGGATGGGAGTCAGCCTCTATTATCACCTCGTCCCCCGGCAGGGTATGAGTGCGGATGGAGACCTGGTTGGCCATGGTGCCCGAGGGCACGAACAGGGCTGACTCTTTGCCCAGTAATTCCGCAACCTTTTCCTGGAGGAAGTTCACCGTGGGATCCTCCTCGAACACGTCGTCTCCCACCTGCGCCTCTGCCATGGCTTTACGCATTCCGGCAGTGGGCTTGGTCACTGTATCGCTTCTCAGATCCACCATCTGCTCCATCTTGCTCTCCCCTTTTCAGGTCCGTTTCCAGTAACGCTTAATCCGCTCCTGAAAGAGCCTGTCCAGCTCCACCAGGCTAGCCGGAGCGAACCCCAAGGCCTCCCTCCACACCTCGGGGCTCTCCATGCACAGGTAAAGCAGCGGCTCGCTGCCGCCCAGTTCCCTTATCCAGCCTGCCAGAGTCTTGAACATCCCGGCCCTGAGAGGCCTCAAATACCTTATCTTCCCGTCCAGTCCCGGCACCATCTCCCCCAGGCCCAAACCCGCTTGCACCATGGCCTCATGCATGCTCCTGGGGTACCTAAGGGCCCCCATGCTCACCCAAAGGATGCGCCTCGGGTCAAGGCATTGGAAAAGCTCCTCCAGGAGGCCCCGATAAGCCTCTTCCCAACCCTTCAACATCACCAGGGGGTCCAAATGGATCCCAAGAGGATATCCTCTCTCCAGGCAGAGGGCCGCCGCCTCTATTCGCTTCCGGGCTGTAGGCACCCCCGGCTCTGCTCTTTCCGCCACCAAGGGTGGATTGAGGGAGAAGGATATCACCGTGTGCCCGTTGTGCGGAAGATCCAAGAGCCCGCCCACCTGGCAGGACTTGGTCTTGAGTTCCAAGAGGGCGTTGGGCAGCCCGGCAAAAAAAGGCACCAGGTGCTTGCTCAAGGGCACCTCAGGCTCCAGGGCCAGACTGTCCCCGAGCTCTCCTGTGCCCACCCTCAGGATTCCGGGCCAGCCGGCCAGGAACTCCGCCACCTCCCTCAACCCGTCCTCCAGGTTGAGCATGACCTCTATCTCCGAACCCCCCAGATAGTCCTGTAAAATGCAGTACCTGCATGCGTAAGGGCAGCCCAGTACCAGATTGAGAACCCAGTATCCGCAGCAAAGGTAATTGCGCGTGCCCGGGCAGGGCTTCAAGAAGCGGCCCTTGTGGTGGCGAAACCTCACGGTAGGCACATCCTTGCACCAGGGAGCTGAAAAAAACTCTTTTCCCGCTTTGCCGGCCAGGTGCATGCCCCGGGGCTCTCGGATCCCTCAGGGATGCACGAATCCCCCGGACGGGGGATCTTGCCATGGGAATCCATGCCCCATGGCCTCCTTCGGGTTTGCCTGGCAAAGCGAAGAGGGGTTCTCACAAGAGAGATCCCATCCTGACAGGGCATTATACTTCATTTCGGCGGGACCGCCCCACACGTGGAGTGGGCTTGGAGGGCTCTACAGGGAAAATAGCTGAAATTATACTAGGTAATAGCATACTAGATGCAAAACTACTATCTATAATTACTTTTGGTTAGCCGCCAAAAAGAAACTCCTCGGCCCTTGGAGTGCTCTGAAATCTGTTGACACCCTTTCATGAAGTATGTTATGAAACATGGCTAGGTACGAGGAAAACCCACTCTTAGGCTTGGTGTGCGAGCGTGGGCCTGCTTGTGGAGCCAGCGCAAGGGGGCTTTCCCGTCCCAGGCTTCGGCGCCTTCCTCCCTCTCGGGGGGTGGTGGACAAGGGGCGCAGTCTCCAAATGAGTTCTTCATCCGAGAGCGATTTTACCACCTTTCAGGACTGCCGCGGTCTCTTGCCTTCAAGGTGGCATTGTACTGAGCCGCTACTATTGGCCAAGCCAGTAGGCTCCCAGGGCCCGGAGAACTCTGCGGGTGGGGCCTACAGGGGAAGAATTCCTTATTCTTGGAAGAGGCCCCGGAGGGAAAAGGTGGCCGATTTCGCATGAGCATGTGGGGTTGCTGAATTTTCTTGGTATGGGCTTGGATCATGTTCAAGGGGTGTAGAGCACAGCTGGCTCAAGATCAAAGAGAGGGGAAAGGGAGGTGGAAACGATGAAGATCCAGAAGGTGGGAGTTTTGGGCTGCGGTTTGATGGGATCGGGCATCGCGCAGGTTTGTGCCGAGGCGGGTTACGAGACAACGGTCCTGGAGGTGGAACAAAGATTCCTGGACAAGGGCTTTTCGGCCATCCAGAAGAATCTGAGCAGGGCAATGGAGAAGGGGAAGATCACGGCAGAGGCCAGGGACAAGACTTGGTCTCTTCTCAGGGGGACCTTGAAACTTGAGGATCTGAAGGACTGCGACTTGGTAATAGAGGCGGTGGTAGAGGATCTCAAGGTAAAAAACGAGATGTTTTCCACTCTGGATAGGCTCTGCCCGGAAAAGACCATTCTTTCCTCCAACACTTCCTCTCTCACGGTAATGGCCATGGCGGCCTCCACAAAGAGGCAGGACAGGTTTTGCGGGCTTCACTTCTTCAACCCGGTTCCTGTCATGAAGCTGGTGGAAGTGGTCAAGACCATAGCAACCAGCCAGCAAACCATAGACACCTGCTTCGAGTTCTGCAAGAGCATCGGCAAGGTTCCCATCCTGGCCAAGGACAACTCAGGGTTCATAGTGAACCTGCTCCTGGTGCCTTATCTGCTGGATGCGATTCGGGCCCTGGAGCAGGGCGTGGCCTCCATAGAAGACATAGACAAGGGAATGATGCTGGGGTGCAACCATCCCATGGGGCCTCTCACCCTGCTGGACTTCGTGGGTTTGGACACCACTTACAACATCGCCAACATCATGTTTGAGGAATACAGGGAGAAACGCTACGCACCTCCTCCCCTTCTTCGCAAGATGGTGCTGGCCGGCTATTACGGTAGGAAATCGGGGAGGGGCTTTTACGACTACTCGGGGGAAAAACCCGTGCCTGTGGATCTTGGGATCTAGCTGACATCAAGCGTGAGCAGCGGAGAATGCCGCCTGACAGCTTGATCTGGTCGCACTGGGTCCACAGGGTTTGGAAATGGTCGGCCTGGGCGATACTAGCTGAGAGGGTTTTCTGGGTTGGGGGTATGAATCCCCCCCGGTGTTACGGGCTTGGGCGAAGAATCAGGGCTAGCACTCCCCCTTTTTTTGAGGGGAGAAGGAGGTAGGTTTTCCCATGAAGGAACTCCTTTCAGGAAACGAGGCCGTGGCCAGGGGCGCATACGAAAGCGGTGTGAAAGTGGCCTCCGCCTATCCAGGCACTCCCAGCACCGAGATCTTGCAGAACTTGGCCAGGTATGAGGGGGTCTACGCCGAGTGGGCCCCCAACGAAAAAGTGGCCTTCGAGGTGGGTATTGGGGCCTCCATGGCAGGGGTGAGGGCACTGGTGGCCATGAAACACGTGGGGCTGAACGTGGCAGCCGATCCCTTTATGACCTTTGCCTACACTGGGGTCAACGGCGGCTTTGTTTTGGCCTGTGCCGACGACCCGGGGATGCACAGCTCACAGAACGAGCAGGACAACAGATACTTTGCCCGCTTCGCCATGGTTCCGCTGTTTGAGCCCAGCGACAGTCAGGAGGCCAAGGACATGGTGGGGGTGGCGCTCCAAGTCTCGGAGGAGTACGACACCCCCTCCATCCTGAGACTTACCACCCGCGTTTCCCACTCCAAAGGCATAGTGAGACTTGGATCTCCCAGTGGGAGGCCCCCCGGAGGTTTCTCCAGGGATCGCAAGAAATACGTCATGATCCCGGCATACGCCCGCATAAGGCATCCCATGGTGTTGGATCGGCTGGGAAAGCTGAAGGAACTCTCCGAGCGCACAGCTTTGAACCGCATCGAGTGGGGAAAATCCTCTGTGGGGATTATCTGCAGCGGCATCTCTTACCAGTACGCCAAAGAGGTGATCCCAGAGGCCTCCTTCTTGAAGCTGGGCATGAGCTACCCCATCCCTGAGAGAAAGATCAGGCGCTTCGCCTCCAAGGTGCGCAAGCTCCTGGTGGTGGAGGAGCTGGAGCCTTTCCTGGAAGAGCAGATCCAGGCCATGGGCATTAAGGTGGAAGGCAAGAAATACTTTCCCAGGCTGGACGAGTACTCCCCGGAGATAGTGGAAGAGGGGCTTCGCAAGGCCAAGGTGCTCAGGCGGGCCAGGGTGAGCATGGCCCCCACGCCCCAGGCAGCATCTCTTCCCAGGCCGCCGGTCATGTGCCCGGGGTGCCCCCACAGGAGTTTCTTTTTTGCCTTGAATCAGGCCAAGGGGATAGTGCTCAGCGACATAGGCTGCTACACACTGAGCGTGCTGCCTCCCCTTGAAGCCATAGATTCCTGCATCTGCATGGGAGCCTCCATAAGCACGGCCCATGGGGTGGCAAAGGCAATCCAAGAGGCTCAGCCAGAGGAGAAAAGACCTGTTTTCGCCGTCATAGGGGACTCCACTTTTCTTCACTCAGGAGTCACGAGCCTCATGGATGTGGCCTACAACAAAGGGAACGTGAAAGTGGTGATTCTGGACAACCGAACCACCGGGATGACAGGCGGACAGGACCATCCTGGGACTGGAAAGACTCTTCAAGGGGAGGAGACCAGGCAGGTGGACCTCCCGAAGCTTGTGGAATCCCTGGGGATAAGAAGGGTGCGAGTGGTGGACCCCTATGACCTGAAAACCACAAGCCAGGTCATAAAAGAGGAGGTCTCCTCAGAGGAGCCATCGGTGATCATAACCAACAGGCCTTGCGTGATGCTGGAGAAGTTCGACCCCAGCCTGGTTCACAAGGTGGATCAGGAGCTTTGCGAGGGCTGCGGCATTTGTTTGAGACTGGGTTGCCCAGCCATAGTTCCGGGGGAGGTGATCCCTTCCAAGAAGGAGGGGGGAAAGCTGCGCAGAAAGGCCGAGATCGACCCCACCTTGTGCCGAGGCTGCACAGTGTGCGAACAGCTCTGCAAACAGGGAGCCATTTCCATGGCAGGAGCCTAAGAGGCTCCAGGAGGCTCGGGAGGCGATATGGCTAAGAAGAAAAATGCGGTAAAGAACATCCTCATAGTGGGTGTAGGGGGCCAGGGGGTGATCCTAGCCAGTGACATCCTGGCCGAAGTAGCCATGACAAGCGGGTTGGATGTCAAGAAGAGCGAAGTGCATGGCATGGCCCAGAGGGGGGGAGTGGTCTCCTCCCACGTGCGCTTCGGAAATAGGGTCAGCTCTCCCCTGATTCCCAAGGGAGAGGCCGATGTGCTTCTTTCCTTCGAGCTGGCGGAGGCCTTGCGATGGCTAGGGTTTCTAAAACCTGAGGGGAAGGCCCTGGTGAATTCCCAGAAAGTGGTACCCCCCATAGTCTCCACCGGCCTGGCTCAGTATCCGCAAGAGGCCGAGGAAACTCTAAAGAAAAGCCCTGGCGGTTCCATTCTAGTGGATGCCCTAAGCCTGGCCGAGGAGCTGGGCAACCCCAGACTGGTCAATACCATCCTGCTGGGCATGACATCCAGGCTCCTGGAGCTTCCTGAGCCTAATTGGAAAAAGGTGATCTTGCAGCGGGTACCCAAGGCCTTCAAGGAACTCAACTTGAAGGCTTTCGAAAAAGGTAAGTCCCTAGTGTGAGATGGCGCTTCAAGCGCTCAGGACTTCGATCACAAGGAGGGGGAGAGATGCCTTGGGATGAGAAATTCGAGTGTATGGGGGTAGAGGAGCTCCAGAGGTTCCAGTTGGAAAAACTTCAAGAGACCGTGTCCTGGCTCTACGAGAGGGTACCTTTTTACAGGCAGAAACTGGATGAACTTGGTGTCAAAGCCCAGGACATCCGTTCCCTTGAAGACACCCGAAAGCTTCCCTTTACGGTGAAAAACGACCTCAGGGACAACTACCCCTTCGGCCTTTGCGCTGTACCCCTCAAGGAAGTGGTGCGGGTGCACGCCTCCTCAGGCACCACGGGCAAGCCCATAACCGGGCCTTACACCCGGGAGGACCGGGAGCAGGGGCCCGAAGGCATGGCCAGGAATCTCTGGGCAGCGGGAGTCAGGCCTGAGGACATTGTTCAAAACGCCTATGGGCACGGGCTGTTCACAGGGGGTCTAGGTTTCCACCAGGGGGCCACAAGGATCGGCTGCACAGTGGTGCCCACCAGCTCGGGCCAGACCGAGCGCCAGATAATAATCATGAAGGATTTTGGAACCACAGTACTTTTTGCAACTCCTTCCTATGCCTTGACCATAGCCGAAAGGGCCGAGGAGATGAAAGTGGATCTGAAATCCCTGCCCCTGAGGGTCGGGGTGTTTGGAGCAGAGCCCTGGACCACAGGTATGCGTCAGGAGATCGAGGAGCGCATGGGGATCAAGGCCATGGAGGCTTACGGGCTTACGGAGATGTGCGGACCAGGGGTGGCCTTCGACTGCGAGGCCCAGGACGGGCTTCACATAAACGAGGACCATTTCTTGCCGGAGATAGTGGACCCGGTGAGCCTGGAGCCCCTTCCCTTGGGGGAGCAAGGCGAGCTGGTCCTGACCTCCATCCAAAGGAGGGCCATGCCGCTTCTTAGATATAGAACCAAGGACATAACGCGCTTGCGCAGGGAGAGGTGCGTTTGCGGCAGGACTCTAATCAAGATGGAGAAGATTTTGGGTAGAAGCGACGATATGCTGATAATCAGCGGGGTGAACGTGTTCCCCTCCCAGATAGAGGCTCTCTTGCTGGACTTGCCGGAGGTGGAACCCCAGTACGTGCTCATAGTTCGCAAGAAGGGCTACCTGGATCAGCTGGTGGTTCATGTAGAGGGGAAACCCGAGATCTATGGGGCAGGGCCTGAGAAGAGGGCCGAGGTGGAGGCCCGCATAGCAGAGCACATAAGAGAGATGGTGGGGATCTCCGTAGGGGTTACTCTGGTGGAACCCAAGAGCATTGCCAGGAGCGAGGGTAAGGCCAAGCGAGTGATAGACGAGCGGCCCAAGGGCTGAGTTCCTCTCAGCTGCAGGAGGTAATCCGTCATGGGGTTTCTGGATCAGCTTCGCCAAGTCGTGGGGGAGCAAAATGTGCGGGAGGAACTCGTGGAGCGGCTATGTTACTCCAGGGATATGTCGGTCCACGAGGGGATCCCAGAGGCGGTGGTCTTTGCCTCCTCCAAGGAGCAGATCTCTCAAGTAATGAAGCTTGCCAATGAGCAGAGGGTTCCCATCGTCCCAAGGGGGTCTGGTACATCGGTCACAGGGGCCATCCTGCCTTGCAAAGACAAGGGGATTGTCTTGGATCTAAGCAGGATGAACCGAATCCTGGAGATAAACAGGAAGGATGGTTACGCCAGGGTGGAACCTGGTGTGATCTGCAACAGGTTGAACCAGGCCTTAGCTCCCACTTACTTTTTCCCCCCTGACCCAGCCAGTGCTCCCCTGGCCTCCATCGGGGGCATGGTATCCACCAATGCCAGCGGGAACCGCGCTCTGAAGTACGGCACAACCAAGGACTATCTCATGGGTCTGGAGGTGGTGCTGGCCGATGGCAGGACAATGCGCACCGGCTCAAGAGCCAGGAAGACCTCCTCGGGCTACGACCTCACTCATCTGTTCGGTCAGGCAGAAGGGACCTTGGGGATCATTACAGAAGTAATGGTGAAGATCCTGCCCATGCCGCCCTATATAGCCTTTGCCCAGGCTTCTTTCCCCAGCGTGGAGGCTGCGGGCAGGGCCGCAGAAGAGGTGCTGGGCCGGGGCATTCCTCTTTCCTCCCTGGAGATCTTGGACAGGACCTCCATAGATGTGGTTCGAAAGACCATGGGCCTGGAGATCCCCCAGGAGGTAGGCTGCATTCTTTTCCTGGAACTGGATGGGGTGAAGGAGGCTGTTCAGAAGGACATCCAACAGATAAATGAAATCTTCTCCCAGAATCAAGGACTGGAAACCCAGTGGTCAGACGATCCGAACCGCCGTATGGCCATGTGGCAGGCCCGCCAGGGCCTGGTTTCGGCCCTTTCCAAGGTAAAGAGAGGCTCCAGGCTCATCCCCCTTGTGGAGGACTTCGGGGTGCCCATAAGCCAGATCCCGGCAACCATAGAGGCTATCCAGGAGGTGGGAAGAAGGCATGATTTTCCCATGTGCATATTCGGCCATGTGGGAGATGGGAACCTGCATGCCGTTATAATAATGGATCCCAGGGATGGGCAAGAGTGGGAGAAGGTCAAGCTGATAGCCCAGGATTTCATTGTCCTTACAAAGAACTTCCAAGGCACTCTCACTGCAGAACACGGGGTGGGGATGGCCAAATCTCCTTATATCCAAGAAGAGTTGGGGGTCTCCAGGGAAGTCATGGAAAAGATCAAGCTGGCCCTGGATCCCAACAACATATTGAATCCAGGGAAACTGGGTTTCGAGGGTTCCATCAAGCACATCCTGGAGCAGTTTGCATACTCTCCATTCCTGGAAGAGCCAGGGCAAATAAAGGGCTTTGGCCAGGCTGTGGACAACGAGATAATGGCCTGCATCATGTGCGGCTTCTGCAGGCTTGGGTGTCCTACTTACGCCGAAAAGCTGGTGGAGTCGGTCAATGCCAGAGGAAGGGTCATCCTGGCCTACAATCTGATGACAGGGCGGATCGCCCCCTCTGAGGAGCTAGCCAGCCGCTTCTATGCCTGCACCACATGCCTGAACTGCCGCGCAACCTGTCCTGCGGGGATAGAGGTGGCCGAAATAGTGGAGGCCGCAAGAAAAAGACTTGTGGAGGAGGGTTATCTGCCCAAGAGCTTCTTGCCCATGCTCCAGAGCATGACAGAGAAGGGAAACCCATTCGGGGAGGAACCTGAGAAGCGCACCGAGACCTATCCCTCGGGCTTTGTGCAGCCCCAAGGAAAGGTGGAGACAATGCTATTCCTGGGTTGCGTGCCTTCCTATCAAGACACAAGAATCGTGCCCTCGGTGATGAAACTGATGGACCGGGTGGGGATAAGTTACGGGACAATGGGAGAGAAGGAGAACTGCTGCGGATATTTGGCCTACCTTGTAGGCTCCATGGGGGACTTTAGCAAGGCCATGGAGGCCAACTTGAACCTATGGGAGAAGAGTTCTCCGGAGAATCTCGTGACCACCTGCGCTGGTTGCTACAAGACCATCAAACAGCTCTACCCAAGACACACCCAGCGTCCGGTGCCCAAGACCCTTCACTTGGTGGAATACATGGACCAATTGATCCAGGAGGGGAAAGTGAGTTTCCAAGGGGCTTTCCAGGCCAAGGTGGTTTATCACGATCCCTGTGACCTGGGTCGCCACATGAACATATTCGAACCACCCCGCAGGGTGCTGCGGGCGATTCCGGGCCTGGAGCTACTGGAATTTCCTTTGAACAGGCTTCTGGCCAAGTGCTGCGGGGGGGGCGGTGGGCTAAAGGCCTTTGACTTCGGCATGAGCGACCAGATAGCCTACAAGCGAGTGCAACAGGCCAGGGAGATCGGGGCCGAGGTCATAGTATCAGCCTGCCCATCCTGCAAGAGGACCCTTCAGGCAGCGGCCGCCAGGCTCAAGAGGGAAGAAAAGTCCAAGATCCAGGTGATGGACATCACGGAGGTTTTGGCCAAGGCCATATGAGAACGGCTTGGCAAAGCATGGGGTAGAACCTCTTTAGAAGAGGGTCATCGAAGCCAAAACCGTGTTCTGTGTTTGAGCCACAGGGAGGTTGCCCATGAGTCAGCTCCTTCATTGCGGCGAAATATTGAAGATGAACGCAATACTTTTCCCAGAAAAGATCGGGGCCAGGGACTTGGTGCGTTCCATGACTTTTCGCCAGTGGAACGAAAGGGCCTGCAGGCTGGCCAATGGTCTTCTGGGGCTCGGCCTTCAGAAAGGGGACCGGGTGGGAATCCTGGCTTACAACTGCGTGGAGTGGATGGAGATCTACGCAGCAGTGGCCAAGGCAGGCCTTATAGCGGTCCCCATCAACTTCAGGCTTACTGGTCCGGAGGTGACTTACATAATGCAGAACTCCGAGGCCAAGGCCATGATCTTTCAGGAGGATTTCCTGGGGCTGGTGGAGACCATCCGAAAAGACCTGGATGTTTCCCAAGCCCGCTTCGTGCACTTCGGAGGCCAGGCCACCCCGGCAGGATTCCAAGGCTACGAGAGCCTCATGGAGAAAGCCTCCTCCCAAGAGCCCAACGTGGAGGTGGCAGCCGAGGACACCTGGACCTTCATGTACACCTCCGGCACCACGGGCAAGCCCAAGGGAGCCATACGCTCCCACGAGAGTTACGTTGTCTTCTACCTCATAAACGAGGTGGATTTTGGCTTCCATCGCGGGGACACTGGGCTCTTGGTGATGCCCATGTGCCATGTGAATTCCATTTTCTACTCTTTTGTCTTCACGTACTGCGGCGGAAGCGTGTGCGTATACAACATGAAGAGCTTTGACCCCGAGCATCTCCTCAAGACCCTCTCCGAGGAGCGCATAAGCTTCACCTCCCTGGTGCCAACCCATTACATCATGATGCTGGGGCTTCCGGAGAGTGTGAAACAAAAGTACAACTGTGACACTATAACGAAACTCCTCATCTCCTCGGCTCCGGCCCGCAGGGACACAAAGCTGGCCATAATGGATTTCTTCAAGAACTCACAGCTCTTTGAGGCGTACGGCTCCACAGAGGCGGGCCTGGTGACATTGCTTAGGCCGGAGGAGCAGTTCAGCAAGCTGGGCTCTATCGGTAGAGAGATCACGGGCTCGGGCCGCATAAAGCTCCTGGATGAAAAGGGCAACGAGGTCCCGGAAGGGGAGGTGGGAGAGCTTTTCTCACGCACCCCGCACGCTTTCCAGGGTTACTGGAAGCTTCCGGAAAAGACCGCAGAGGCCTTCAGGGGTCCCTACTGCTCGGCTGGGGACATGGCCCGCAGGGACGAGGAGGGTTACTACTATCTGGTGGACCGCAAGAGCAACATGATCATCACCGGTGGGGAGAACGTGTACCCTTCCGAGGTGGAGAACTGCATCGGGGGGCACCCCAAGGTGAAGGATGTGGCCGTGATAGGCATTCCCCACGAGAAATGGGGTGAGGCTGTCCACGCCGTGGTCATTCTAAAAGAAGGGCAGGAGGCCACTGAGAGAGAGATTATAGACTGGTGTCGAGACAAGATCGCCGGATACAAGCGGCCCAAGTCCGTGTCCTTCATTCGAGAGGAGGAGATGCCCAGAACTGCCACGGGCAAGATTCTCCACAGGGTGCTGAGGGAAAGATACGGGGTTTGATCCCTTGGGCGGACGTCTTCCACATGTTGGGGGGATGAAGCATCTGTGAAGACCGGAGAGACTTGCAAGGACGAGAGCCATTTCCAGCCTCCTTGGGTGCGCAGCCACCAATCCCACAAGCCTTGAGAAATGAGCCAGGCTGGAGGGGAGCGTCTCCGGTCTTTATGGGAGAGCTTGGAGAGATGAAACTAGGCCTGTCAAGAGGTTTTTTTGGGGCAGGGGTGGATGTGGGGGCCTCTAGCACCAAGGCGGTGGTGATTGACCCCGAAGCCAGGCTAAGAGGATTCCATGTGCAACGCTCGGGCGTGGATTACAATGCAGGCTCCGCCGCATGTTTGGAAAAGGCCCTGGAGAAGGCTGGGGTCTCCAAGGAGCAGCTAGGCAAGGTGGTGGCCACTGGATACGGCCGGTACAACGTGCCCATGGCTAAGCAAATAAAGACAGAGATTTCTTGCCACATGAAGGGCTGTTACTTCCATTATCCCCAAGCTGCCACCATCGTGGACATCGGAGGCCAAGACTGCAAGGTGATCAGAGTGGACCAGCAGGGCCGCAGGGTGGCCTTCAAGATGAACCGCAAGTGTGCTGCGGGCACCGGGGCCTTCCTGGAGGAGGTGGCCTTGAGGCTGGGGTTGGATGTATCCGAGCTGGACGGACTGGCCAGGCGTTCCACTCGAAAGGTCCAGATAGGCTCCTATTGCACGGTCTTTACCTCCACCGAGATATTGACCCTCATAAGAAGGGGCGAGAAGGTGGAAGACATAGTGAGAGGGCTTTTTGACTCTGTGATCCAGAGGGTCTTGGAAATGGATCCCTTGGAAGGCGCGGTTATTCTGACCGGTGGAGTAGTGGAGCACAACCCTGTCTTGGCAGAGGCTTTGGGGGAGAGGTTGAAAAGACAAGTGCTGGTACCTCCGCATCCCCAGCTCACAGGGGCCTTCGGGGCAGCCCTCTACGGGTTGGAAGAACAGATGGAGGGACAGAGGCTGCCGCAAAGGACATAGGCAGCGGGTTGATTCCGAGGAGGAGGTACATGGACTCGGAGCAGGGGGTTCTTCGCAGGGAGTTCAGCGCCACCAAGAGACTCAAGCAGGTCATGGCGCAGCACTTCAGGGAGTTGGACCAGGCAGCCAAGAGCGGGTCTCCCAAAGTGGCATGGTGCACCAGTGTGGGACCTGCAGAGCTGCTTCGCGCCATGGGATTTCTCGTTTACTTTCCCGAGAATCACGGCGCGGTGCTGGGCGCTTCCCGCAAGGCCATGGAGTACATTCCTTTGGCCAATGCTCTGGGTTACTCGCCTGAGATTTGCTCCTATCTGACCAGCGACGTGGGGGCTTACCTGCGAAAAGAGACTCCCCTCGCCCAGGCCTACGGGATAAGCGGGGTGCCCAGGCCCGACGTGCTGGTTTACAACACCAACCAGTGCAGGGATGTGCAGGACTGGTTCCATTTTTACGGCAGGGAGTTCGGAGTCCCGGTCATAGGGATCACCTCCCCAAGGGGGGTTGAAGAGGTGACCGAAGCACACATCAGGGACGTGGCTAGACAAATGGAAGGACTGGTCCCCACCCTTGAGGAGGTCTCAGGCGTCCCTCTGGACATGGACAGGCTGCGTTTGGTAGTGGGGCTGTCCAGGCGCTGCTCGGACCTTTGGAAAGAGGTTCTGCAGACCGCCTCGGCTGTGCCTTCTCCCTGGAGCTTCTTTGACCACACCATCCACATGGGGCCAGCGGTGGTGGCCAGGGGAACCCAGGAGGCGGTGGATTACTATGAGCTGCTGCTGGAAGAGCTTCGGGAAAGGCTGAAGCAAAAGGTGGCGGCAGTGGGGGAAGAGAAGCACCGCCTTTACTGGGAAGGAATGCCCATTTGGGGGAAATTGAGGGATCTGGCCAACCTCTTCGTGAGGCTGCATTCATGCATAGTGGCCTCCACTTATTGCAACAGCTGGATATTCACCGACTTTGATCCCGAAGAGCCTTTCCGCAGCATGGCCAAGGCCTATACCAACATATTCATTTGCCACGCCGAGGGCTGGAAGGAGGACTACATAGAGAGGATAGTCAAGCAGTTCCGTATTGACGGGATAATCTTCCACGACGCCAAGACCTGCCCCAACAACTCCAACAGCCGCTACAGCATGCCCCAGAGGCTGGAGAAGAGGTTGGGCATTCCTTGTCTGGTACTCCACGGGGACCTAAACGACCTTCGTTGCTACTCTGAGGAGCAAGCTGTGACCAACATAGAGGCCTTTGTGGAACAGCTGGAAGAGGGCTGAGGATGTCATTGTATGTGTGCCTGTGGTGGAACATGTCTCGAAGCCGGCGGAAATAGCTTGTGAAAGTCGTGTTCTTCAGCTGCACAGCCCAAGAAAGTTCTTTAAGATTTTCAGCCCTGCAGCCTGGCTTTTTTCCGGATGGAATTGGCATGCGAAGACGTTTTCCTTCCAGATGCTGGATACGAAATCCATTCCGTAATTGGTAGTGGTGGCCGCAACTGAGAAATCCCGGGGCACCCCGAAATAGGAGTGAACAAAATAGAAGTAGGCCTCCTGCGGGATTCCCTCCAGATGAGGAGCCTGCTTCACGAGCCGGATGCTGTTCCAACCCATGTGGGGCACCGTGAGAAATGGGCGCGGCCCTTTCCCCTGGGCGGGCATGTCAGGTGGGAATCGAACAACCCGGCCCTGGAGAACCCCCATCCCGCGGGTTGTTCCGAATTCCTCGCTCTCCTCGAAGAGCACCTGTAGCCCAAGACAGATCCCAAGATAGGGCTTCCCTGCCCGGATGGCCTCCATTATCGGGTCCAGAAGCCCCAGCCGCTCCAGATTGGCCATGCAGTCCCGGAAGGCCCCTACCCCCGGCAAGACTATTCCCCTGGCCTCCCGTATGTCTGATGGACTTTGGGTGAGCCTGACCTGGGCACCCAGATATCTGAGAGCCTTCCACACGGACCTCAGGTTTCCCATACCGTAATCCACTATGGCTATCAACCCGGCCTTCTCCTTTCCCTTCACATATGAGCTATCATAGAATTCTGTTGGAGTCCTGCACAAGGCCATGATGAGGTGAGCAGCCCGGATTAAGAGCCAAGGCCAGGGGATTGGCTCCTTTGGGAAGGTGAGGGGCATTTGACCCAGAAGGAGGAATGAATGGAGAGGCCGCTTCCGTACAGCAACTGGTGCTATGTTTGCGGAAAGGAAAACCCTCTGGGCTTCAAGGTGATCTTTTCAACCGAGAACGGAAGAGTGAAACTTCGTCATGTGCCTGAGGTGCATCGACAGGGATATCTTGGGGTGGTGCATGGCGGGGTCATCTCCACGCTGCTGGATGAGGCCATGGGGTGGGCTCCGACCCTGGCGGTCAAGAGGATGTTCGTGACCGCCGAGCTCACGGTGCGCTACTTGAGGCCCTTTCCTGTGGGGAGGGCCATGCTCATAGAGGCATGGGCACAGAGGGTGAGCCGCAGAATGGCTTTGGTCCTGGGGGAGCTGAGAGATGAAGCCGGTGAGCTCTATGCCTCGGGCAGGGGCAAGTATCTTCCCATGAGTCAGGAGGAGACAAGAAGGGTGGATGAGCTTCTCATTTACGAACCCCAGACTATGAGGGTGTTCCAGGAAAGCTCTTGAGTTCTTACAGGAACGGAGCTTCCAGGCCCTTGAGAAAAGAGGTGGCCAGAGCTTTTCCCCAGGTGTCTTGCCTTTGCTGCCGGGGTCCCCACGGTTCCCGAAACCCTTCTGGACAAAACCCGGTGCTCGGACTATCATGAGCGCGGCCTGGAGAAGGGCCGCACCCAGATCTGATGGTAAGGCTGCTTTACAAGAGGAAGGCCAGAGCTAAACAGAAGGAGGGTGGAGGCGGTGTTCGAGATCTTGGAGAAAAGGCAGATGGCGCAGGGCACTGTATGCATGTTCAGGGTGAAGGCCCCCAGGATTGCCAAGAAGACCAGGCCAGGGCAGTTTGTGATCCTCCGGGCCAATGAACGGGGGGAGCGCATCCCCCTCACGGTGGCTGAGACCCATGCTGAGCAAGGCTGGATAAGGATCTACTTCCAGGTGGTGGGCAAGACCACTGCCATGCTGGCCAGAATGGAACCAGGAGAGGCCATCCAGGATGTGATCGGGCCCCTGGGGGTGCCGACCCACGTGGAGAAATTTGGAACAGTGATCTGCGTGGGCGGGGGACTGGGGGTGGCCGTCATATATCCTATAACCAGGGCTTTTTTCCAGGCCGGAAACCATGTCATCGCCATCATAGGGGCCCGCAACAAGGAGCTCCTTATACTGGAGGAGGAAATGAGAGGTGTCTGCCACGAGCTCCACGTCACCACGGACGACGGGAGCTATGGACACCACGGTTTTGTAACCGATGTGCTCAAGGCGCTGCTCCAGGAGCGTAAAGAGGTGGGGATGGTCATGGGCATCGGGCCTGTGCCCATGATGCGTTTCCTTTGCAAGACCACCGAGCCCTTTGGGGTGAAGACTATGGTCAGTCTCAATCCCATCATGGTGGACGGGACTGGCATGTGCGGAGCCTGCAGGGTGAGGGTAGGGGGCCAGACGCGCTTTTGCTGTGTGCACGGGCCTGATTTCGACGGGCACCAAGTGGATTTTGAAGAGCTCACCAAGCGGCTGATGATGTATCTGCCCCAGGAGAGGGAGTCCTACCAGCGTTTCCAGGCTGAAGTGGGAGGAGGAAGCGGAAGATGAGTGAGATCCCAGAGCGCACCCAGAAGACCAAGAAGGAGAGGCTGCCAAGGCAGCCCATGCCTGAGCAGCCTCCCAAGGAAAGGATCCGGAATTTCAAGGAGGTTCCGTACGGGTACAGCCCTGAGCAGGCCATGGCAGAGGCCAGCCGCTGCCTGAGGTGCAAGAAGCCGGGCTGCGTACCTTCCTGCCCAGTGGAAGTGGATATCCCTGGCTTCATATCCTTGGCGGCAGAGGGGAAGTTCTTTGAGGCTGCGGCCAAGATCCGCGAGACCAATTCCCTGCCTGCTGTTTGTGGGAGGGTTTGTCCCCAGGAGGATCAGTGCGAAAGCGGGTGTGTGTTGGGCAAGAAGTGGGATCCGGTGGCCATAGGTCGCTTGGAACGGTTCGTGGCAGACTATGACAGGCTGCACGGCCGTTTCCAGATGCCTCCCATGGCTTCCCCCACTGGGAAAAAGGTGGCGGTTGTGGGCTCTGGCCCAGCCGGGCTTACTCTGGCAGGAGATCTGATCAAACAGGGACACGAGGTGACCATATTCGAAGCCCTTCATGAACCGGGGGGGGTGCTCATATACGGGATCCCGGAGTTCAGGCTTCCCAAGGAGATCGTGAAGGCAGAAGTGAACTATCTGGAACGGCTGGGTGTTCGCATCGAGACCGACGTAGTGGTGGGGAACACCCTTACCGTGGAAGAAATTTTCCAGGAGGAAGGCTACCACGCCGTGTTCCTGGGAGTAGGGGCGGGGCTTCCTGTTTTTATGAACATTCCCGGGGAAAACCTCTGCGGGGTGTACTCAGCCAACGAGTATCTCACCCGATCCAACCTCATGAAAGCATACCTGTTCCCCGAGTACGACACTCCCATCGCATTGGGCCGCAACGTGGTGGTCTTGGGCGCAGGCAACGTGGCAATGGATTCTGCCAGGACAGCCCTTCGCCTGGGTGCCGAGACTGTGAGAATAGTGTACAGACGCTCCAGAGCCGAGATGCCGGCTCGGGCCGAGGAGATCCACCACGCCGAGGAGGAGGGGATTATCTTCGAACTTCTCACCAATCCGGTGCGTTTCCTGGGTGATGAGCGTGGGTGGGTCAAGGCCATGGAGTGCGTGCGAATGGAGCTGGGGGAGCCAGATGCCTCTGGCAGAAAAAAACCAGTGCCCATTGCAGGCTCGGAGTTCATCCTTGAGACGGACATGGTCATAGTGGCCATAGGCACAATGGCCAATCCGCTTATTCCTTCCACCACCTCGGGGCTAGAAACCAACAAGTGGGGGTACATAGTCACAGATGAAACAGGTCGCACCAGCAAGCCAGGGGTGTGGGCCGGTGGAGACATCGTCACGGGCTCTGCAACGGTGATTCTGGCCATGGGGGCCGGAAGAAAGGCTGCCAGGGCGATTCATGAGTATCTGATGTCCTTGTAAGCCTGAAGTGGGATTGTGACTGGCCCTTGGAGCTTGCAGGCAAGAGGGGTGGAGGGCAAACCCGCATGAGTGTCGCCTTTGTTTTCAGTGAAGAGATGATGGGCTACGACTACGGACCATGTCACCCTCTGCGCATAGAGCGTTTGGGCTTGACCATGCAGCTGATCCAGGCTTACGGGCTGCTGGACTGCCCAGAGATCATTAGGGTGACTCCCAGGCCAGTGGGTAAAGAAGTTCTCCAGAAGTTCCACACCCCAGCGTACCTGGATGCCCTGGAGGCCGCCAACAGCGGGGTCGCGTTTCCCGGGCTGGAACAGTTCGGGATCGGCCCGGGGGACAACCCAGTCTTCAAAGGCATGTTCGAGTGGTCCTGCCTCATCGCGGGAGCCTCCCTGGAGGCGGCTCGCTTGGTGGCCGAGGGAAAGGCAAGGGCAGCTTTTAACATGGGAGGAGGGCTTCACCACGCAAGGCCCAACAGGGCCTCGGGATTTTGCTATGTGAATGACCCCGCACTTCTCATAATCCAGCTCCTGGACATGGGGCTCAAGGTGGTGTACCTGGACGTGGATGTTCACCATGGGGACGGGGTGCAGTGGGCCTTTTACGACACCAATAGGGTGTTGACCATTTCCTTGCATCAGGATGGTCGGACTTTGTTCCCTGGGACAGGAGCGGTGGAGGAAATGGGAAGGGGGGAGGGGACTGGTTATTCAGTGAACATACCCCTTTGGCCCGGAACCGACGATTGGCTGTATCTCAGAGCCTTTGACGAGGTGGTGCTTCCCCTGGTCCAGGCATACGGGCCGGACATAGTGGTGACCCAGTTGGGGGTGGATACTTTCCATGGGGACCCATTGGGAGCACTGGATCTTACAACCCAGGGCTTCATTAGGATCCTGGAGAAGATGCGTGAGAACTTTCCCCGATGGGTGGCTTTGGGAGGGGGCGGGTACGAGATGACCAATGTGGCCAGGGCATGGACCCTGGCCTGGGCCATCATGACGGATCAAAAGCTGCCTCAGGAGATTCCTCAGCCTCTTAGGGAATGCTTGAGGGAATTGGGTTATTCCAAGGAAACCTTGATGGATGAGTACCTCTGGCCTGCTGCCCGCAGGGAAGTGGCCGAAGAGTTCCTGGAGACCACAATTCATCGTATACGCCGGAGCATATTTCCGGTGCACGGTCTGTGAATGAGGGGCAGCCGGGTATGGGTCCCCTCCCTTTGAGGATCCTTCTGGTGCGTCATGGGGAGACAGACTTCAACAGCCGGGGAAGGTTCCAGGGACGTCTTGATATTCCCCTCAACCAAGTAGGCCTTGCACAGGCAGAAGCTCTCGGGTTGGCGCTGCGAAAAGAGCGCTTCTGGGCTTTCTATTCCAGTCCCTTGAAAAGAGCTCTTGAAACAATCCGGATAATAGGGTTGCATCATCCTGGGGTTCCTCTGCACACAGAGCCTGATCTCATGGAGATGAACTTGGGGGACTTCGACGGCATGCAGGGGATCCAGTGGGCAAGTAGGTATCCTGAATTCCTGCAAGCCTGGAAAAAGGAGCCGGCCAGGGTGAGGATGCCTGGAGGAGAGACCCTCCTGGAGGTTCAAAGAAGAGCGCTTGGGGTGATCACCTCCATAGCAAACCGTCATCAGCCTGGGGAGAAGGTCCTGGTTTGTGCACACAACTTCGTGATACTCAGCATCCTTTGTCATGGGTTGGGGATCCCTTTGAATTCTTTCAGGGAGATAGGACAGGCCAACGGGTCCATAAACCGTCTTTGCTATGACTCCGGCCAACTCCGGGTGGAACAGGTGGATGATAGGTCCCATCTACTTGCCTGCTCCTCGAACTCCGGAGGGAGGTCCTCATGAGCCTGGCGAAAGAACCCTTGAAAACCTCGGAGATAACCGGAGAAGAGCCTTATCCCAAGGCTCCGGAGCGTTGGAAGCTTTGGAGCTTGGTGGCCATGACAGTGGGGTGGGTTGTCTTGGGTTTGCTTTTTACTCCGGTGGGAAGGTCTCTGGGCCTGGAAATCTTGCCCCTGTCTCAAGATATGGGCACAAGCTTATACGCCGGAGGCATAGCCTTGCTGCTGGTGGCCCTGGGGCTCTACCTGAGGAGTGCTCATCAGGCCTTGGGCGCTTTGGAGCAAAGGGTTGAGAGACAAAGAAGAAGATTGAGGGGGATGGCCACAGACCTGGAGGCTGTCAGAAGCCTCCTGAAGGTAACAGCCTCCATAAATTCCAGAATGGAGCTCTCCTCCCTGCTCAGGATCATAGCCAGGGAGGCCGCAGGAACCTTGGATGCAGACCGCTCATCGGTAATGTTGCTGGACACCAGCAGAACGGTTCTAAGGACAGTGGCTGCCTACGGGGTGGATCTGGACAAGGTGAGAGGTGCAGAGGTTCGGCTGGGTGACGGAGTGGCAGGATGGGTGGCCCAGTATGGGAAGCCGAGGCTCTTGCAAGGGCCGGTGGAGGCCAAAGAATTCAAAGCCTTCAAGCCAAGAGACAAGCCGATTGTCTCTGCTGTTTCTGTGCCTTTGCAGGTGGGAGGACGAGTCTTGGGAGTTCTAAACACTACCCTTACCCAGGAGGGAAGGCAGTTCCAGGACGACGAGCTGAGGCTACTGATGCTCTACGCCAACCACGCTGCAGTGGCCATTCGCAATGCTTCTCTTCTTAAGGCCTCTCGGGAAAGGGCTCGGCTGCAAGCCATCCTGGAGGGATACGTCTCCCCTGAGGTGGCCAAGACTCTTATCCGTGACCCCAAAGGTTGGATGAACTTGGGGGAGATGAGGGAAATAACCATTCTCTTTGCCGACATAAGGGGCTTCACTGCCGCGGTGGACAAGATGGGGCCGGAAACGCTCAGGAGCTTCCTGAACGAGTTCTTTACGCGTATGGCCGAAATCATCTTCGAGAACCATGGCACTTTGGACAAGTTCATAGGGGATTCTGTCATGGCCTTTTTCGGGGCACCTCTGGCATTAGAGAATTCCGCAATCTCCTCCCTGAAGGCAGCCCTGGTCATGATAAGCGGTTTTGAAAAGATGCGGCAGAAGTGGAAAAAAAGGCATCCTGTGGTGGAAAATCTTTCCTTGGGCATAGGCATCTCTTCAGGCCAAGTGTTTGTAGGGAATGTGGGTTCCAAGAAGCGGTTCGATTACACGGTCATCGGCCAGGAGGTGAACGTGGCCAGCAGATTGTGCTCCATGGCAAAGGGGGGGCAGATTCTGATTTCAGAACACACCCGAAGGCTGTTGGGCCCAAGGGTGCCCCTTGCCCACATGGGAGACGTACACTTCAAAGGACTGGATCGCCCGGTTCATGTCTTCGAAGTGACTGTGGATGCCCAGGGAGGACACATGCCTTGACTGCCGGATCCCTCTCAGCCCTTTCGCAGAGCCGCCATGAAAAGGGGAGTCGGGTAGCGGCAATGCGCTTGACTGGCCCTTGTTATTCACGGTAAATGGATCATGTGGAATAACGGGTGGGGAGCTTCGCACTTGGGAGGGCATGCTCAACAAAGGTTTGTCTTGGAGCTTTGCCTCAAGGGCTCTGTCGAGCAGAGGGGATCTTGATCCTTTCCCTGGGCTTGGCGGCCCGAACCACTCGAGCCTGGCTGGGAGGAGGAAATGAAGCTCCTTCAGGAGCAGCTTCTGGAATTGATGGCAAGCCACTCTTGGGGAGTGCCAGTTAGGGACATGGAGGAACTACTGGCCTTTGGCCAAGAGGCCTTGGAACCGCTCATGGCTTACCTGGAGAAGGGACTGGAGCAAGGGGCCCGGGATCTGGATTTGCTTTGGCCGACGGTGGTACTGGGGGAACTCAAAAGCAGCCGAGGGATCCCGCTGCTTCTCAAGCTGGTACAGGAGGCGCAGGGGCTGGAGGTTCCCATTGCAGCAGCCGAAGGCCTTGCCAAGGCAGGAAGACCGGCTTTGGAGGCCATAGAAAATCTCTTGGCAGAGAACCCTCAGCCCAAGGTGCGGATCCTCCTTTATGCGGCCCTGTCCGGCATCGGGGTGCCAGAGGCTCGGGAGCTGCTGGTAGATGCCCTGGAAGAGGATCCAGAGCTAGATTTCGTGGCTGCCAGGGCTTTGGCCGAAATAGCCCAACCTGGTGATGAAAACATAATCTATAATGCGTACTTGCAGGCAGAGCCCTGGAAACGAGCTGCTTTCGAGGAAACCATAACAGGGATGCTAGGGGGTGGCTCTCCATGGAAAGTGCCCTTCAAGAACTGGCGGCTTCGCTATCGGCGTCAACCTCGCCAGGACCTGAAGGTGCATCGTTCTTGGCCTGACGTGCTGGTCCTGCTTTGGGAGAATCGCCAATTGCTTCGCCCGGATCCTCAGGCCAAAACGATTTCCCTGGAAGAGCTGAGGCGCAGGGCTCAGGTCAGGAAAAAAGAAAACATCTGTCCAGATTGTGGCCAGGAATTCAAGAGCCCCACAGGCATACCTCTTTGCGAGGAAGTTGAGGAGGATCTCATCGAGTTCCAGCTCCAGAGGGTAAGGGAATGGTTGGCTCACAAGTGGGAGGATATCCACGAGGTGCTGGACGAGCTGGACCGCCACGAAATGGAGGCCTTGCAGTTGCCCGAGGAATCGGACGAGGAGCGGAACTGGAAAGGAGAGGCTCTGGATTCCATAGAGGTTATGAAAGATACCCTCTGCTGGATGGTGGAGCAAGGCATGGAAGGGCTGTCTCAAGGGGAGCGGAGACTTTGGGCCGCCCTCCAGCGGGCACGTTCCCGTGCCAGGTAGAGGGCCGGAAGGAAACCCTTCCCAGGGAACTCACAGTGGCCTCTGTGGAAGGCCATGGAGAGTGAGGGGGTAATTTGCAATTCCTGATTTCAGGAGGTTGGTGACATGCCCATCTACGAGTACGAGGCCCTGGAGCCCGGCAGAGGCTGCAGCCTGTGCTGCAGGTCCTTCGAGCTCGTGCAGTCTCTAACAGAAGAGCCCATTGCCTCCTGCCCAAACTGTGGGGGGCCTGTGAGAAGGAGGCTCTCCTTGTTCAGGGTTTCCATTCCCGGGGCTGCGGCAGGCAAGGATAAAGTGGAGCGCGAGATAGCTGATTATGAAAGGAAGGGGATGTGGAGCCACGCGGCAGAGCTGGCCGACAAGGTGAGCGAGAAGCCCGAGAAGGCTTACCTGAAAGAAAGGGCCATGGAGAATTACAAGAAGGCCGGGTACGATGTGTGAAGACAAAAGAGCTTGGTCGGGGCGGCGCAGGGGAGTCTCACGGGCCTTTGGCCACCAAGCTTTTTCCCCCAAGCGGATTGCACAAAGGGTAAAATGGCTTTGCATCTAACTCGTTTCTGGAAACCTGTAGAGAGCCTTAGGGCAAGCCCCACCTGCAAGGCACTTTGAATCAATTCCCCGGGCCAGAGCCGGGTTTACCCTTGTTGCAGCTTTCCTCCCCAGCCAGGTAAAATCGCCACTTACAGAACATCTCGCAAGGGTGAGGATCTGGCGGGGCAAAAAGACACTCCACCTGGATCCGAGGGTCGATCTCCCTGGCAAATTCCTGGAACTCCCCCCTGTGCATCTCCTTGCAGTTGTACTCTCCCAGACCCCTGCGGATACGGGCTTCCTGGCTGGCACAAGAAGCCACTGTCACTTCCACCTGGTCCCCGGATGTGCTGATCTCATAGCCTATTAGTATGCACCAAGGGAAGAGCTCCAAGGCCCTCACGAAGCCCTCAAGGCCTTTTCCCTGGACTCCAAGGAGCTCCCTGAGTTTCCTGGCAGCCAGGCCCGCAGCCCTGGCCCAGACTCTCTCGTTGAAGGATTCGGCCTCTGTCCTTCCGTACTTCTCTTCCACGTAGAGGAACCAAAAGGCGTCCACTACCCTGTAATGCCACAGGAGAAAGTCCAGATAGTGCCTCAGCTCTTCCCGAGACATCCGATCCAGAGGATCCGTGCGCATGGCCATACCTCCCGAAGATGCGCACATCATAGGACATTGACCCTCCTTCCACAAGTACGGGCCTACTGTGACGAAAAATGTCTCCCAGAAGGCAAAACAGGGCAGGCATGATACCCACTTCCTGGCCGTGGCAGACAACCTTGGAAACCAAGCGGGGATGCTTCCAGTTCCACAGCATGATCCACTGCTCTTGAGGAGTGAAAAGCACCTCATGCAATGCCAATGCTTCTGAAAGAAGAAGGCCTGTTTTTCTAGCGCGATCCAAGGGTGAGAGGCTTTGGGGAAATGACTCCCAGGAGAAATCCGTGTCCAGTCGGACTTGGTGAGCCAAGGCATAATTCTTGCTTTTGTGGGTCATAAGAAATGGCCCCTTCCAGGCAAGAGGACAAGGGGCTTGGATAGGAGCTAGTTCAATGAGAGGTGGGCTCCTCAGAGTCTGACTCGAAAAGCTATGGAACGGTTACCAGATTGTAACAAGTGGGGAGCAAGAAGATGCCAAGGTCCAAATCAGGGATGTTGAGAACGGGAATTTTGGTCCTGGGTTTCTTGGGCTTCACCTTCCTGGGAAACTTGGCCTGGGGGCAAAGCCAGTACAATTCCCCTGAGATGAAGGCAAGAGTTCAACTCCTAGAGGAGGATGTCCTGGAGAAAGGTTACAACTTCCAGGTGGGATACAATCCAGCCATGGATTATCCCTTAGAGCAACTGTGCGGTCTTGTGGAACCCGGGGATTGGCAGGAGAAAGCCAGGTTTTCGGGCCCCACGCCAAAGGCTTCTTTGCCGCGCCGGTTCGACTGGCGTGAACAGACAGGACTACCCCCTGTCAAGAATCAAGGAGGTTGCGGATCCTGCTGGGCATTTGCCACCGTGGGAGTCCTGGAGAGCCTTGTCAAGACCCGAATGGCTCTCTTGGAAGACCTCTCTGAGCAGTACCTGGTTTCCTGCAACATCCACAATTGGAGTTGTTCTGGAGGCTGGTTCGCCCACGATTACCACGAGGACCTGATCCCTCCCGGAGAGCCTGCCGCGGGCGCAGTGCTCGAGACGGACTTTCCTTACAGGGCCAGCAATGTTCCCTGTGGATCTCCTCACTCCCATGCCTATCGTTTGGCGCAATGGAGGTATGTGGGAAGCTGGGTCTCACCTTCTGTGGAAGAGATTAAACAGGCCATTTACGCCCACGGACCTGTGGCAGCCGCCGTGGCTGTGGGCCCTGCATTCCAGGCATATCGGGATGGTGTCTTCGACAAGGACGAGTCCTGGGTGGGTATCAACCATGCCATAGTGCTGGTGGGATGGGATGATGAGTATTATTGGAATGGCTCCACCCACGGGGTCTGGATCTTGCGCAACAGCTGGGGAACAGGTTGGGGGAAGAGCGGCTATATGCTCATCAAGTACAACACCTCCCTGGTGGGCTACGCGGCCAACTATGCAGAAATAGTAACTTATACAGTGACTCCCACCCAGGGGACCCTAGGTACAGAGATCACTCTCTTGGGTTCTGAATTCGGGGAACCAACTCCCAAGGTTTACACGCAGTTCCAGGATCCCAAAACACAGGAGGTGCGCTCCAAGTCTCTAAAGGTAGTGGAATCGCTGCCCACGGCCATTCGTGCCCTGTGGAGCCCAAAGCTGCCTCCCGGAAGCTATCCTGTAAAGGTTCAGCCCTCATCCCCTCAGGGAGCCCCAGCCATAACAGTTGGACAGTTTCAGGTCAGGGTGCCTGAAATAGGATCCCTGGAACCAAGCCTGGGGGCTCCCGGATCCGAGGTGACTATCGAGGGACTGTTCTTTGGCAGCAAGAAGCCCAAGCTTCTCCTGATTCCTCTGGAAGGGGGAAGGCAGAAAAGATGCAGGATCCTATCCCACTTGATGGATCCCCTCACCGGGCAGAGCTCTGCAGTCTTCAGGATTCCCAAGATCCCCCAAGGGGATTACTTGCTGGTTCTGCGAAACCAGGTAGGCCAGGCCCAAACCAGCTTCACGGTTGAGCCCTCAACTTGAGGCGATCCGTTGGAGCAGCTCACTTAGACCCTGCCCTTTTCCCAACCAGAGCAGCCATGCCCGGCAGAGTTCCTTGCCCTTTGCCAGGGTTGGATCCTTGTGAAGGGCCTCTTTCAGCTCCTTGGGTAAGGAAGGCGGGAAAATGATTTCCTTGGGTTCCATGGCGCAAAAGGGAAGCCAGCTCCTACGAAGGCGGGAAATGTTCCCGCGCCCAAGGGCCTGGGCAGGCATGCCCCAGAGCAAGAGGTGGAGACGAAAAAGGGCCGAGACCTCCAGGATAGAGGCCAAGAGCAGTTCCAAGATCTCCTCGTCCCTGAATTGGGAGAAGGCTTCCCTGCCTTTCTCTGCCCAGTCTTTCCCAGGGACCTCTCCGGTCCAGTAACTCCTGGCCAGTTCCAAACTCCAGAGGGGGGCTGAGATGGCACTCAGCCAGGGTCTTCTTTCCATTGGGCTTGGGCCCAGAGAAGAAACAAAGCCCCCCAGGAACCTCTCCACGCGTTGGCGAAGTAATGGCCGACTGGGAAGTGTTGCATCCGCAAGGAACAAACAAGAAACCAGAAGCTTCACCCTGGAGGGGGAGCTCAAGCTCTGCTGGGCGTTGAGAGCCTCCTTTGAGAAAAGGCGGCATTCCCTATGCATGGTCCTCTCCCACCTTCGGATCCACCTCCCCATGAAAAACAAACCTGCTCCACCCAAGAGCATGATCCCCAAGGTCTCCTGCACCTGAGAAGGAACATGTGTAAGCCTCCAAATCACAACACACACCCAGGCAAGAAGGCCGAGCCTTAGGATCACAGGACCCCAGCCAACCACCTTTGCCTTGATGATGAGTTTGTGCCCGGCACAGCCCTTCAGGGTGGGGTCACCTCCCAAGGAATGATGCCTCTTTCTTGAGTGTCTTGAACACCAGCACAAATGGCACCAGCCCTGCTGCCACCCAGGACAGCACCCAGAAGGCGTCGTTGAAGGCCAGCATATTGGCTTGGCGAAGCAGCTCTTGGTATATCACGGCCAATACACCGGCAGGCTCTGACAGCTCTGGGCGATTCAACCTGAGCCATTGGGTTATCTGGGCAAATCGGGCCTGGAACTCGGGATCAAATGGCGTCACATTTTCGACAAGGAAGCTCTGGTGCACCTGGGCCCTCTGGGTCAGGGTGGTTGTGGCAAAGGCCACCCCGAAACTTCCCCCAAGGTTTCTAAGCAGATTGAAGATGCCTGTGGCATTGCCCATTTGGGGCTTGGGTATGTGAGCAAAAGTGGCTGTGGTCAAGGGCACGAAGAACATGCCCATTCCGAGGCCAAGTATCACCCTGGGCCAGGAGAGTTCCCAGAACCCGGCCTGGAGATTGAAGTCGGCCATGAACCTTATGGCCAAAGCGCATATGCATAGCCCAGCTCCCAGAAAGATCCTGGGAGGTGCTCCACGCCTCATGAGCGCTCCTATGATGGGCATTACCATGAAGCTGGCAAGCCCTCCTGGACCCAGGACCAGCCCGGCCCATAGCGCTGTGTAGCCCATCAGCTTCTGAAGGTAAAGGGGCAGCAGCACCAGGGTTCCGAACAGGGCGAAGAATCCCAAGAACATTATGAGATTCCCTGCCCAGAAGCTTCTGTCTGCAAACACCCTCAGGTTCACCACAGGATGTTGGGCCCTGAGCTCCACTATGACGAAAAGAACCAGACTCCACAGAGAGGCAATGCTCATGCCCACAATCCAAGAGGACTCGAACCAATCTTCCCTCTCACCCTTGTCCAGGACTATCTGAAGGCATCCCAGGCCCACACAGAGCAGCACTAGACCCCATCTGTCCACATAAACTTTGGCGCGCTTCAGATAAGGAGGGTCGTGGATCACAAGCAAAGCCATGGCCACGGCCAGGACTCCCACTGGCAGATTGATGTAGAAGATCTCCCGCCAACTCCAGTGATCAGTGATCCATCCCCCCACCACCGGGCCCGTGATGGGGGCCATCACCACCCCCATTCCGAACACGGCCATGGCCATGCCGTGTTCCACGGCCGGGAATGTTTCCAGGAGAATGGCCTGAGACAGGGGCTGCAAGGCCCCGCCTGCCAACCCCTGGACCACACGGGCCGCTATGAGCACTTCCAGGCTGGGAGCTCCCCCGCACACCAGGGAGCTTAGAGTGAAGAGGCCCAAAGAGAAGATGAGGTATCTCTTTCTTCCAAAGATGCCTGCAAGCCATCCTGTTATGGGAATCACGATGGCATTGGAGACCAGATAGGAGGTGAGAACCCAAGTGACTTCGTCCAGGCCTGCATTGAGGCTTCCCTGGATATGGGGGAGGGACACGTTCACAACGCTGGCGTCCATGACCTCTATGAAGACTGGAAGCATCACCGTTGAGGCCACCAGCCACTTGTTGGGCGAACTGCCGGGGATTTTCCCAAGAGGGACTTGGTTGTTCGGCCCTGAAGGGCTCATGGTTCTCGGGAAGGACCCACGAGTAAACCCCCGCTCTTGTCATGGGTGAAGATGGTCACCTTCAGAGACATTCCAATACGCAGGGGTCTCTCAGGGGGGGGAGGCGAATCCAGGAGTATCTTTACCGGGATCCTCTGCACCACCTTTATCCAGTTCCCTGTGGCGTTCTCAGGGGGGAGAAGCGAGAATGCGGCTCCAGTGCCGGAGCGAATCCCCATCACCCGGCCTTGGAAAAGATGGCCAGGGTACATGTCAGCGCGGATCTCGGCGAGTTGGCCCAACCTCACATCCGTGAGCTGTGTTTCCTTGAAGTTGGCCTCCACGTAAACCTCCTGAAGAGGCACGATGGCCATGAGGGGTTGGCCTGCCTGAACCTGCTCCCCAACCTGTACGTTCTTCTGGGCCACAAAGCCCGAAATGGGAGCCTTTACAGAACAGTAAGAGAGGTTGAGCATTGCAGCCTCCACGGCAGCCTTTGCTTCCTTCCCTTGGGCTCTGAGAGAGCTCAGGCGGTGCTTCTGGACCTGCACCTGGGTGCGGTCACTTTCCACCGCCTCCAGCTGGGCCACAGCCCGGCTCCAGGTCTTCTCCAAGGCCTGGATGGAAGCTCTGAGAGCCCCCATCTCTGCCTCCACGGCCTCCAGCTGCGCACGGGCTTTCTGAAAGGCAGTGAGAACCTGGTCCCTTTGGCGCTTTGGAATCACCTGGGCCTCGAACAGGCTCTCAAACCTCTTCTTCTCCAGCTCGGCCTCCCGAAATTCGGCCAGAGCCGCCTCTCGCTTCTTTTCCAGTTCCAGGAGCCTGTGAGACAATTCGGAGCTCTTGTCCCTGGTTTCTGGGGGAACTGTGCGTGCTGCATGCACCTGAGCCGCTGTCTGCCTGTCTGTGAGGCTCAAGAGAGCCTCCGCAGCAGAGATGTCGGCCTCTGTGCGGGCCAGGAAGGCCTCTGCCTTTTCCAAGGCCACCCGGTAATCCGCAGGATCCAGCTCCAGCAGAAGCTGCCCCTGGAGCACCGGCTGGTCGTTTTCCACCATAACTCTTTGCACCCTGCCGGGCACCCTGGCACTGACCCTGGCAATATCGGCCACAACATAGGCATTGTCGGTGCTGACCATGTCCCTCAGGAAAAACCACCAATAGGCTGCACCCAAGACGCCCATGGCCAAGAAAAGCAACATCAACCCCCAAAGGGCTGCCCTTCCCAAATGCCCCCCAAGCGCCTTGGGAATGACCCAAGGAGGTCTCCAAACCCCTCCCATCCAGTTCACATCTCGAAGAGGGTGATGGGCACCACCTGCACCTTCAGCTCCAAGATGCCTTGGACCTGACGCAATGCCTCGGCTATCTCCTGGAGGATGACGGGCTCCTGGGTCTCGTTTGCCCTCACCTTCACCAGGACCACCCCTTCCTTGGAGGAGACCTCGGCATCCGGTCTGAAGGGGGCCAGGGCTGCCTTGACCTCTGCGGCCAGAGCCAGATCCTCCATGGCCCTTTGGGATTCTGGAGTTGTCTTGAAATGCTCTATCTGGAGAGTATGGCAGATGATCTCCACTGCGTCCTCCACAGAGAGCTTGCGGATGTGCAGCACAAGGTCATAAAGGCTTGGATCCCGCGTGTCTATACCGTAAAGCCGGCGGCTCCAATTGCGGCGTTCCTCATCCAAGTCCTCGATGTACTTGAGAGCCTTTTCCCTGGAGATCTTCTCCCTCTCCATGACTATGCGCACCCTCTCCTCCAGGTCGGCAATGATTCGAACCTTCAGCACATGGGGAATTCCCCGCACAAAGAAGTGGCCGGCCATACCGTGGTACACCACGTTATCTTCCTTGAAGTGCCTGAGAAGTGCTGCCTGGATGAAGGCAATATACTTCTCCTTTCCGTACACGAAGCGGTCCAGTATGGATGGGGCGTTCTGGATTGCCTCCTGCAGCTTTGCCTCGGGCACGTTGTATTGCTCAGAGGCCTCCAGGAGAACCTCCCGGGCTATACACCGATAGCCCAGTCTAGAGGCCACCTTTTCCGCAACCTCTTTGCCGTGGCTGTACGAACCCCTGGAAATGGTAACTATGGACATGAAGGCCCCCTTTCATCTTGTGAGAAGTGAATTCCCTGGAGCTCCTGTCTTTCCAACCTACCAGGCCTATGATAGCAAAGGCCCTGGAGGCCATTCAATCACGGGGAGCAGAAAACCCAAGCCGATCATGAATCCCCTTCATCCCTTCCCAGAGGATTTGTGGGATCTCCTTCTTCAAGCATCTTTCTAAGTAGAGCCTGTTCGGCTTGCGAGGGGAGAAAACCTCTCAACTCAGCTTCCATGACCAATTCCTCCCTCTGGTTTGTGAAAGTGGCATGGGCCTTGGCTCTACCTTTGTGGTCCACCTCCAGTATCCTCATATGGCAGGTCACTGTGTCCCCCACGTAAACGGGCTTGAGAAATCTGAAACTCATCCCAGAGGCCAGCCATGCCCACTGACCTCCTGGCTCGCATATCATGCTTCCCACCAGTAGGCCGTGGCATATGAGCCCCCTGAAGCCCTTCTTTTCAGCAAAACGGGGCTCATAATGCACGGGGTTGTAATCGCGGGTGATCTTCCCGAAGGCCTCCACGTCTTGCCATGTGAAGGTGCGGGAAAATCTCACGCAGGATCCCGCTCCCAAAGTCCCCTCGGCCACTTCCCTTCTCCAGGCCCGAGTTGTCAATGCCTTCCCGTTCCTGCCCAAGAAAACCTCCCCCGTAATTCCCACTGTTCTGGAAGAGCGTGAATACAAGGTATACCAGAAGCTCACACCAAGAGGCTAGCCCGGGGGTTCCAAGACTTGGAAAAAGAGCGAAACCGGGACGGAGCCGGGGGAATGGTCTGAGTCATTCATCTGCGAGCCCGGTATTGGTCCAGCGTACCAGACAATCCACATCGTTGTCGGCCGAGAAACACTGGGCATGGCTCACCGACGACGGATTGGTGTTATTCTGACAGCTGTTCAAGTTTGCAAAAATGGAAACACTCTGTCCTGAAGAAACAAGGAAACTCCCCCCACCGTTGCCAGGCACCTGGGTGCAAGCCGAGTAACCCCCTCCCTGAACGTAGACATCCACGGGCCTTCGGTTCACCACCGTGTAAGAGGGGCATCCCCCAACCGGGGCAGAACTGGAGCAAGACAGTTTCCCGTACAAGGTGTTGGGGCTGATTCCCAGACCCAGATCATCGAAGTTCTGGCTAGGGGTGTGGGCTTCGTAGATCCTGTCCGCATCTGGGTTGGCACCATCCAGGCTGGAGTTTTCTCCCCTGGAGATTACCACCAGGGCTTGGGGGGATGAGGCCCCTCCGGTTGAGAAGGTCAACTGGGGAAGGCTTCCCGGACCCAGAGAGGCAAGTGCGGAACACAGGGCTGAAATGGAATTAGTGGATGCCAGGTTCTGATTCACGTCATAGTGGTACGGGTTTCTCCAGCTGTCCACAGGCCCTACACCAAGTTCCAGAAAGGGCAATGCACCTGTGGGTTGGCCTGCATCCTCCCTCCCGTCACCATTGGTGTCGGCCCAGGGGAGCCTCCCGTGGATCCCGGCATAGCCGGCCAGAGCCTCTCTTATCTCCTCCAGATCCCTCTGGGTCAAACGCACATGCCGATGTCTGGAAAGCTCTGATAGCAAAGGCAGGGTCATCCCCAGGATGATCCCAAGCACAACCAGCACAATGGCCATCTCCAAGAGGGTGAGGCCGGCCTGCATCCATTTGTCCCAGACCAGTAGCTTTGCCTTGAGGGATGAGCCTCTCCCCTGAAGCGAGAACGCACCGCTCATGTTACCAAGGCCCCCCATGAGAGCTCCCAGGCTTTCTGACTCGCTTGAGCCAGACTTGTTAGATCCTTAATTGCAAGGAGCCCCAGCTCTCCGGCGGCCCCTGGTCATATTCTCCAGTAGAGCGTCACAAGGGTGTCGCTTCCATCGTAAGGAGAACCGGAGCGGATGTTGCCAGAGTTCCACAGCCCGTCGTCGTGCCTGGCGTCTATTGCCTCGGCCATGCGGTTGGGAAGGTTGCCCACGGATATGCAATTGCTGTTACCCACCCCGAAATCCATGACCCCGAATTGGTAAAGCCCGCCCCTGATAGGAGATCCCTTTCGCACCACAGCCAAGGCAGTGGCTAGGTCCTGCCAAGCATTGGCAGCCTCCTGGGGAGTGTCCACCAGGCTGTTGTGGTTACCCTCCAGGGCATCACCCGGCGGAAAGGCCGGGTCGTTCTCATCCCCGGGATACATTCCATAGCGGTCATAATAGAGGAGAAAGCTCTGGGCATATTGCCTCATGTCCGAGGAGATTCTTTGAAGCCTTGCGTTGTAGAGCACACTTTGCCCCTGAAGGATCGCTCCCAGAAGGAAGCCAACCACCACCAGCACGATGGCCAGCTCTATCAAGGAAAACCCTTCATGTTTTCTCATCTGTCGAACCACCAGTAAAGGTTGTTGGCGTTGTTGGGATCTCCCGAATATGCCACACCCCCGGTGGTCTGCCAGCGCACGTTTCCGGTATTGCCCACCCCGTCATCCACCTTGGTGTCGAAGGATTGCGCCACCCACATGGGAACCCTGGTGGCCGAGAGATAGTTGTAATTGGCGTACGGGGCCACCCCGCCTCCGAAGCTGAAGCTGCCGTTGAAGACATGTTGCTGATCACTGCTTTGCAAGATCTGTTGCGTCTGGAGCTCACTCCAAGCCGTGGTGTTGTTATCTATTATTCCGTCAGGAGGGCTGGTGGTGTCCCCTGCGTATCTTCCCACCCGGTCCAGATATGTGAACTGTGCAGAGGCTATGAACCTCGTCTTGGCATAGAAATTCTTCTCCTTGGCATTCTTTATCATTTCCTGGCCGCGAAGGATCGCACCCATGAGTATGCCTACGATGACCATCACTATGGCAATCTCTATCAGGGTAAAACCTTTCTGGGATCTCATAGATCTCTCCCTCCCCAAGCCAGGCCCGCCCTCTGCAAAGCTGAACCTCACATCATCGGGAATTGTCAGATGGCCTTGCTCCCATTCAAACCGATTTCAGAGGCATGGATCCTTCTCCTGCTCCCAGGCAGGGGGATTCGGCCAGGCTGCGGCGGCCTGGCCTTGAACACCACCCCCCCATACAGTTGGGATATTTGGCCCCGAGAGCCTCCTTGAGCAAGAGGAAAGGCTCCAAATGGGACCGTTCTTACAAATCCCGGATTCCTCCGGCCCCAACAACCTTTCACCCAGGAGCCTTCGACCCACTCACTCAGACTAGAACTCCACATACAGGGTCACTGCGGCATTTGTGTAGGCTGCACTTGCCCTTATGGCTCCGTTTGTGAAGATGCCGTCATCGTAAGTTGTGTCGATGATCTGGGCGATCTCTCCTGGAAGGTTCTCCAGGTTGAACCAGTGGCTGGTCTTTCCCTGGGCAGTCATCCAGGCCAGCCAGATGTTCCCACCGAAGGCATGGGTGGGGTAATCGCTGGTGCCATTGTAAGAACCTGATATCAGCCCTGCCACCTGGAGGTGATTGAAAAGCAAGAAGGTCTCAGCCCCTGCCACCTGTCCGTTGGCATTTCCGTTTCCTGCGGCTGTGGCCCATCGGGCAGTGGCTGCGGGGTCGTCTCCTGGAAGATACTTGTACAGGTCCTGATAGGTGTAAGAGCCTGCCCTCAGCTCGTCGGTCTGCTTTACCACCCGTTTGATCTTGGCGGACTTGATCATCTCTTGTCCTTTAAGAATCGCCCCGAGCAAGAGGCCTATGATCACAAGCACTATGGCTATCTCAACAAGCGTGAACCCCCTTTGATCTTTCCCTAATCTCATTTGTTCCCTCTCCTTTGCTTTTTCTTTGCAGTTTTTCCTGCCGTGTCTGTGGATTGAGCACAAGCAAGTTGCGTGCCAATCGCCCCTCTTGGGATTCCCCACCCAACACAACCCTTCCCCATGGAGACATGTCCAGGAGGGAAAACAGGCCTTGGATCCAGTTAGAGCCGAGCCAGATGGATCAAACTGGGGCAAGGAGAAAACCCTTCTGGGTGGGTGTGGCGGACTGTCCAACCCCTTTGAGCCGGGTCCTTGGTGTCGGCTTACCGACTTTTCCCGTCGGAGCCGCGACACTGCTTCCCGTCACCCATCGGCCTTTATTCCATGTTTTCTCATGAGATCGTAAAGGCTGGTCCTGGGCACTCCCAAGTCCTGGGCTGCAGCCGCCACCTTCCCCTGGTTCCGCTCCAGGGCGCAGCGCAGCCATGTTTCTTCCAGATAGGAGCGGGCTCGCGGCAGGTCATATCCCGGGGCCACCGGGAAGGCGGGGGACTCCCCCTTGGTGTCGGACGGCTCACCATAGGTGTGCGCCAGGCCCAGATCCGACGGGGTGATGGGCCTGCCTCTGCTTAGCACCAATGCCCTGGAGAGCATGTTCCTCAGCTCCCTGACATTTCCTGGAAAGGGGTAGGTGCTCAAGCTCTGGATTGCCTCAGGGGTCAGCTGGGGGAGTTTGACTCTGAATTCGTGCCCAAGGCTCGCCAGGAGATGCCGGGCCAGAGCAGGGATCTCCTCAGGCCTCTGCCTAAGTGGGGGTACTCGAATTTCCACTTGGCAAAGCCTGTGGAACAGATCCAGCCTGAAACGCCCCCTTTTCACTTCCTCCCTGAGATCCCTGTTTGTGGCTGCCAAGACCCTCACGTCGGCCTGCCTGGTTCGTCCCCCAACAGGGGTGAATTCCCGGGTCTCCAGGAAGCGAAGAAGCTTGGATTGAAGTTCGAGGGAAAGCTCACCCACTTCATCCAACAGGAGGCTGCCTCCCTGCGCTTGGGCGACCCTTCCTTCTTTGCGGGCAACTGCTCCGGTGTAAGCCCCTTTTTCAGCACCGAAGAGTTCTGACTCTGCTATGGACACGGGTATGGATGTGCAATCCACCACTACCATCGGACTTGCACTGCGGCCGCTCCAGTGGTGAAGGAGCCTGGCCAGGAGTTCCTTGCCTGTGCCGGTCTCTCCCTGGATGAGGCAGCTCACCGGCAGAGGTGCCACTGCCCTGACCTGATCTATTACCTCCTTCATTGCTGCCGAGCTTACCACCATGGGCAGGGGCAGGTCCTCCTTGCGAGTCTCGAAAAAGTGCTCCTCAAGCTCCCTGCGGAAAAAAGCGCGTTTGACAAGGGTCACCAAGAGTTGTTCTCGCACAGGCTTAACCAGGAAATCATACGCACCCCGCGAGAGTGCCTCCCTGGCCGTGGCCTGCTCACCATGGGCTGTCATTACTATGACCTTGAGGAGGGGGGCCATCTCCAATGCTTCTCGCAGCAAAGCAAGTCCCTCGGATGGATCCTCTGGCCGGGGAGGAAGCCCCAAGTCCAAGAGCATGACGTGGGGGTTTTCCCTTTCCAGGATTCCCAAGGCTTGTGATCTAGAGGAGGCCAGGAATATCTCATGATCTTGACGCAGGAGCCATTGGAGCTGAAGTGCCAAGGATCTGTCATCCTCTACTATCAGCACCCGAATCCAGCCTGACATAGAACACACTCCCCCGGGGATTGTTGGGCCGAAAGCCCACCTTGCCTCCCAGCCGGCTTATGAGCACGCGGGATTGGTACAGTCCCAAGCCGGTCCCGCCGGGCTTGGTGGTGAAGAGGGGTTCAAACAAACGAGGACGAACCTCCTCAGGAATTCCAGGGCCTTGATCCGCCATCTCGATAAGATAACCCTTGCCTTCTGTGCGCAAGCGAATCTCCAGCGGTCCTTTCCCATCTGTGGCCTGTGATGCATTGCTCAAGAAGTTCTCCAGAGCCCTGAACAGGACTTGAGTATCTCCGACCCAGTGGGCCTGGGAAACCTGGCTGCTAAAGCTCAATTCGAGCTCGGGAGAGATCTTGGAGACTTGGCGGATCCAATCCTCCAAGACAAGGTTCAATTCCACCGTCTCTTTCACTATGGTCTCGGAGGGATGAAATGTCTCCAGCCTCTCCAGGATTCTCCTGGCTCTGAACCTGGCCTGTTCCAGCCCGGGGAGGACTGCCTCCAGGAAGTCCGCTTTCTCTGAGCTTTCTAGGCCGCTGTAGTTGCGAAGTATGAGTTCCAGAAGCTGGGCCAAGTTCTTGGCATCATGAAGCAAAAAAGAGGTGGCTTGGGAGTACAGGGCCAGCTTGCGCTCTTGTTCCTCCTTCTCTTTCCATTCCAGTTCCCTTAGAAGCACTCCTAGGGTAGCCGACCAGAAGTTCAAGAGGCTCTCCTGTTCCCAGGAGATCTTCCCAGGGGGCCTGTCTATCTTGAGCCTTCCCACCAGATCCGGTTCCACCCTCAGGTCCAGCTCCCAGCCTCTCCCGTTCTCCTGGCCCATGGGCGGCCCAGGAGTGTTTATGCCCACCCGGGTCTGCAACCGTAGCTCGCCTTGCCTATCCACCCTGTACAGGCTCAGCCCCTTGGCTTCCAGAAAGTCTCTCATGTGTTCCAAAACCCCATCCAACTCCTCCTTCCCACTCACTACCCTCAAGTAAAGGGCCACCTCTTGGGCGAAATCCCTCTCCGGGAGATAAAGGTGTTGTCTGAGATATCTTCGCAAGGCTTTCGCAGGCCCAAGCGGCACCAAAGGGAGTGCCAGTATGGCCACAAGGAATCCTATGGCTGCAAGCTCCACCATCGGCCTTGAAATTCCCCATGCCGTAACCAAAGCCTCTGCCCAGAGGAAAAGCGCCATGATCCCCACAACAGCCAGGGACTGGGTGGCTTTTCCCACCAACTGGGCAGAGGGTCTGGCCTTCACCTGCAGGAACCCACCCCTCAGAAGGAGGAAATAGGCCGTCAAGACCCAGAGCAGGTGGATGAGCAAGAGCATGTCCAGGAGCGTGGTACGCGCCCTGTCTCCGCTGAAAACCAGGCGAGAGAGGAAAAACAGCAAGACCATCCACCACAACACCAAACCCAGCCTGAACAGACGTTCCCATCCTCTGGCCCAAGGGGTACGTGCCCAGGCCTCCCAGCACAAGGTAAGGGAAGTCATGCTTGACACGAAGCCTACAAGCATCAAGGGGGCCCAGGAATTCTGGGGAATGAAGAAATCCCCTTGTATGAATTCGGGCCTGAATGTGGTGATGAACAAAGCGGAGACACCGGCGCAGATCAAAGGCGAGAAAGCCACCAGTTTCTTGAGCAAGGCGGCTTGTGCCCAGCCCTTCTGCTCCCAACAAAGAAATGCTCCCAAGACAGGAAGCGCTGCCATCACAAGATCCAGCCGCCAATGGAAGCCTCTTTGGGCAGGCCAGATCAGCCCTGCCAGGCCTGCAGCGGCCATCAAAGCCACGTACATGGAGAAAAAAGCCCTGTCAGCTCGCAGCCCGCGGGTCAAAAGAAGGGGGATCAGGGCAAGGGCCGAGAGACCCCCGCATGCCAGGCCCACTGAGATCATGGAACAGCCTCAGGGCGCACCCCTGGTGGCCTCCAGCTTTCGCATGAGTTCCATGTCTCCTCTCCTGCGGGCCAGCCCATGGGCCCTCTCCAGCTCCTCTCTGGCTTCCTTGTGCCTTCCCAGTTCCCCCAGAAACAGTCCCCTGTAATAGGCTGGCCAAGGGTCCTGCGGGACTCGCGCCTGGGCTTCCTCCAAGAGCTCCAAAGCCCTGTGCTGATTTCCCTTTCGCCAGTATAGAAGGGCAAGATTCACTATGGATGAGGGCTCTGGAGAGCGGAGGAAGTAACGAGCAGCCTCCTCATGGTCCCCGCTTTCCAGGTAAAGTACACCCAGGGCATTGAGAAGGGTTGAATCTTGAGGCTTCAATTGCTTTGCCTCCAGCAGATCTCTCCTGGCTCCTGGAAGATCCCCCATTCTCATGCGCAGCACGCCTCTGTTGAGCAGGGCCTCGAATTGCCCTGGATCCTGAGTCAAGACCTGGTCATAAATCTGGAGGGCACTGGAAAGTTGCCCTGCCTGTGCTTGAATGTAAGCCTTCTCAAGCAGTAAGAGATGCTTTTGTTCTGATGCGGCCCTTTCTTTCCCTCCTGCTTGGGGGCCTTTGGAGGTTTTTGGAATAGCCGGAGCCTTTTGTTCAGAGTTCTTCTGCTGAGGCCTGGCCCCGGCCTCCTGTGACAAGGGGTCTTTCCTAGCTGGCATGGAAGGCCCGGCCCCTGGAAATCGCGGGTCCTTGCTCTGGCTTCCTACTCCTGCCAAGGATCCCTCCCAGCCCAAGAGAGGATTTCCAGGGACCTCTCCTTTAGTGCCTGGAGGCTCAGCAGGAGCGGCTTCTTGTCCCTGCTCTTTTTGCTCGGAATCCTTCTCACCAGGCCTCTCGCTTGCCTGTTGGGTTCTTGCAGAATCCTCCCTTGGGCCTGCAAAGAGCTCCTGTCTGGAAGAACTAACCGTCACCTGGGAAGGGCTGCGGAGCCAGTACTCCAGCAATGCCCATCCAGCAGCCAGTGCCAGCCCCAGCAGAGCCCCGAGGCTAACCATCAGGCCGATCCTGGGGGTCCTGCCAGGTGGACCCACCAAACTTTGTGGGCTTGGAGATTGCGGCTGGGCCGTGGCCCCTGGGGAGTGCTGTGATGATTTGGTCTTGGTCAGGGCCTTTTCGATCAGGCTCATGTTTACCTCAGTTCAAGGTCTTTGAGGGCCATTTTCACCTCCCTGCGGCCAATGCGTCGGCTGGAGTTCACGTACCCGGCCAATAGACAACGTTCAGAGATCAGGTTTATGAGCCTGGGGATACCCCGGCTGGCTCTGGCTATGGCCCTCACAGCTCGAGGTGAGAATATGTCCTCCCTGCAGCCGGCCACCGTGAGCCTGTGGTGAAGATAAGGCCCCACTTCTTCCCTGCCCAGGGGTGGAAGCGTGGCCTTGATGGCTATACGCTGATGCAGCTGGCGGAACTTGGGGCTGTCGATGCGTTCCTTCAGCTCCGGTTGTCCTACCAGCAAGATCTGTAGGAGCTTGCTCTCATTGGTTTCCAGATTTGACAGAAGGCGAACCTCCTCCAAGAGAGGATCAGACAGTGTCTGGGAGTCGTCTATTATGAGGAGGACTTTTCTCCCAAGCCTGTGGCTGCGAAGCAAGAAACCCTGAAGCAGGCACAGCAGGTCTACCTTGTCCAGGGGCCTTTGGAACCGCCTTCGCACCCCCCAGTCCAAGAGGATTGTCTTGATCAGCTCCTCGCTGCTGCCCAGCATGGGATTCAGGACCAAGGCCCTCTCCACGCCGTGGTCCAGGTGTTGCAGCAAGGTGCGAAGCAAGGTGGTCTTGCCCACTCCCACCTGCCCGGTCAGCATCATGAAGCCCACATTGCTTTGGATTCCATACAGTAGCTGATCAAAGGCAGAGCGAGCCTTTTCAGAGAAAAGGAAGAACTTGGGATCTGGCAAGAGCTGGAACGGAGATTCTTGGAGGCTGAAGAATGTCCTATACATTCAGCTCCTCCTTTCTTGCCCCCTAGTTCCCTGTCCCCTGCACAGGCTGGTGGATGTCCACCAGTCTGGGAGTCAAAAGCAGGATCAGTTCTGACCTGCGCTTCTCCTTGCTGGTATGACGGAACAGCGACCCCATAAAGGGGACTTCGGCCAAATAGGGGACCGACTTGGAGATCTCCTGCTCCCGTTCTTGTATCAGTCCTGACATCAGGAGGGTTTGGCCGTCCCGCATGCGCACCACTGTGCTGGTCTGGCGGGTCTCCAGTAAGGGGATGGCCTGGGTGGGAGCCGAGGGAATGCCTGTGGGCACCAGTTTTTCACCCACCCGCTGGTTTACAGCCGGTACTATCTTGAGAAGGATCTCCCCCTGGGGGCTTATCTGGGGGGTGATGTGCAAAGTGACCCCTATGAACAGAGGATTTACACGGCTGGTCACCTGTGAGGTGGCTATCCCGCCTGCTGCAGCAGCCGTGGTTAGTTGCTCGAAGGTCACGAAAAAGTCGTTCACTCCCACTGAGATCACGGCCGGCTGATTGTTCAGAGTTGTTATCTGCGGCCTGGAGACGGCCTTCACGTCTCCCTGGGTCCTAAGAAAAGAGATGACATTGTTCAAAGTGTACTGAATGCCCAGCTCAGCAGTGGGGGCAAAAAGCAGGCCCATCTGGAAAGCACTCAAGGGAGAGGCGGTAAATGGGGATACGGGCAGAGGGGAAACCACCCCGGTATTACTGGTGCTCGTACCACCACCCCCCCCACCTCCTCCCGTAGCCTGGCTTTCCATCTGCCCCCGGATCACCTCCCTGAGCCTGGGCATTTTGAAAAGCTGCAAGAGCCCAGGAAACCCGTTCCAGTCAACCCCGAGTTGTTGGTCGTTGTTGAGGGAGACCTCCAGGATCTGGACATCTATGTGCACTTGTCTTACCAGGTTCTCCCTCACCTGGGACAGAAAACGCTCTATCCTTTCCAGTATGGCTGGGCTGGTGGTCACTATGAGGGTGCCTGTCTGTGGATCCAGGGCATAAGTGCCCACCAAGGGGGCCTGAGCCGTCTCAGTAGAAACAGCCTCTGTGCCGCGGGAAGATGTCTCCCTGGAGGTTCTGGCGTGAGGGGTTCCCGCAGCTCCAGAAAGCGTCTGCCCCTCCCAGAGTCCTGTTTCCAACTTTTTCTTTGCCACTTCCCGCTCCAGCTGAAACATCTCCATCTGGTGTTTCAGGATCTCCTTGTCATACTGGGTTTCGTACGGGATGAGCTCCACTTGTCTTCTCAAATCCTGTTGCTGGAACTCAGCCCGAAGCATCTGGTAACGTGGGTCCCTCATGAGGTCCCTGAGCCGCGCTTCCAACTGTTTCCAGAAATCCACGGTCTCCTGGGTTTGGATGGAGATATCCCCCATGGAGGCGCTGGTGGAAAGCTGGCCCGGGTTCATGGAGCCTCCAGCGGGGGGAGCAGATGCTGAAGGGGAAGAGCCTGCTGCAGTGCCGGTGGCGGTGGTACTGGTCCCAGAGGAAAGGGAAACCTGAGTCGTGCTAGAGCCTGAACGCACGCTCATCACATAGTCCAGATGGAACACCCTGGTCATCATCTTGGAGATTCTCACGTAACCAGGGTGGGAAGAGAAAAAAAGCCCGTGGGAGGTAAGCACCGCATCCAATGCTTGCCAAAGGGGGATTTGCCGAAGGTTCAGGCTGACCCTGGCGTCTTCCACGTCAGGGTCTATTATCACGTTCACCCCTGCCTGTTGGGCCAGGGCGTGGAGCAGTTCTTTGAGGCCTCCGTCCACCACAGAGATGGAGACCATGGCATCCAGACCTTTCTCCGAGGGGGCTTTCAAAGGCAGCAGGGGTGGCGGACTGGGCAGCTCGGGCTTGACAGGAGCTGGAGAAGGGGCCGGCCCTGACAAAATGGGTGGTGGTTGGGATTTCTGCTCTGCCGGTTTACCGGGCTGGCTGGTTGCACATCCGGCCAGGGCCATCACTCCCAGCCAGGCCAAGAACTGCCTCTTTTCCAGAATCATGGCTTTCCTCCACCGAGCTCCAGCTTCACCCGCAGAGGCTTCCCTTGCTTGGCGAACTGCACATAATCCTCCCCGATATCCTCTACCAGAAAACCCTCTATCCCATCTCCCACCCCCAGGAGCTTTCCTCCAACCATAACATAACGTTCACCCTCTCTTTGCAGGATTCCCTGAGGCCTAGGTGGGCTAAGAGAGATGGTATCCATGAACCGCACCCACTCGGCCTCTGCCCTATTCAAGAATGGATCCCTCTTGTGTCGGGAGGCCTTCAGAGATTCCAAACGCTGGTTTGCCGGGTGGGGCTTCTCAAAGGCTGTTTCCCCGGCAAGAGTTTCCAACTCGTGCCTGTGATGGGGCTTCTGGCGGGAGAGGGTGTAATCCTGGGCCTGGCGCCCAAAGGGAAACCAGAGGATGAGCAGACATGCCACCCCCAGGATCATTATCCCCAGGGCCGCCCACATCCTTTTCTCCCAAGCCTCCTCAAAGAGAGCCATGCTCCACCCTGAAGAAAACCTTCAGATCCGCTGAGACCCTCAAACGCATTCCCTCCTTGCGTATTTCCATGGAGACGGGAATCATGGGAGGTGCCCCTTGTTCAAGTTCCTTTATCCAATTCACCACGGCCTGGTAAGAGGGGAAGACTCCCCGGGCCCTTATCCTGACCTGAGCAGTACCCTTTTCCTCAATGGAAGCCTTCCATTCCACCCATGGCTCGGCAGCCTTAGCCTCCCTGAGGAGCTCCAGGATTCTTCCCTCCAGCCTGAGCCGCGCCTCCAGCGGATCCCCGAACAGAGGCACCCATCTGGCCAAGGTCCAGATCAAGCCGGAACCTCGCACGCGCTCCCATTCCTCAAGGGCCCGCAAAGTGACCCTGGCCTCCTCCAGCCTGGCCTCCAAGACCTTGATTTCTTTGAGCAGTGCTTTGCTCTGCTGGTTCAGGATCAGGTAGTAAACCACCGTACCGATCAAGACCAAGGCCATGATGCCAGGCAGCATCATCGGATGGAGGGACCCTCCCTGGGGGTTTGTGCAGCACCTTTTCACTGACTCTCCGATGAAAGGGGCACAGCCAGAGAGAACTTCCCCTTCTGAAGCAGCTCGCTGCTTTGCACCATCAGATCCGGGCCTGGGAAAACCTCTTTCAAGAAATCCAGCCATCGGCTGAAGGCTTCATACCGGATCTCGGGCTCCCGGGCCTGGAGAATACCTTCTATTTCCAAGAAAGCCTTCTTGCCTGCCCCTGGCCCCGGGCTTGATCCGCCGGCTGCTCTGGGTTGTTCCTCCAAAGGGTCCTTCCACTTGATGGATTCCAGCCGGATCTCTTCGGGCACCAGATAGGAAAGCTCCTCCAAGCTCAAGTGTAACTGCGGCCTGCTGGCCATTATTTTCTTGGCCGTCATGACGCTGTGGCGAAGGCTCTCCATTTCTTGGAGATCCCCTCTGCGGGCCCCCAGGCTGCTCTCCACGGCCTGCAAGCTCCTGGCATAACCGAGAAGTGTTTCCTTGTCATTCTGGTTGGCACTGCGGAAAATGGTGATTGCCACCCCCATGAGCCCTATGAGAAGGATCTCCACAGCAAGACTCAGGGCAGCTAAGCGGCGCAGATGCCTGCGCCTTCTGACCTGGGGGGGTATCATGGAAAACAGGGGTTTCCCCAGCGCTGGGTCTTGGGACAACAAGTTCAGAAGCCCGAGTTCGGGCCACTGCTCCAGGCTCTGGGGAAGAGGGAGGGGGGTGCAAGGGACTTGCAAGGATGACTCCAAGACAGGAATCGTCTCTTGCAAGAACCAGGAGGGTGCAAGGGCTACCCGGATCTGTTCCACAGCGGCCTTGTGTCTCTGTTTGGCATAGTATGCCGAGCGCTGGAACTCCTGCAAGAGCTCCTCCTGGAAGGCCTCCTGTCCGGCCTGGAAGACTCTGTGGAACCCGTACATGGCCTCCTTGAAAAAGACAACGTGCACCAGCTCCTGGTCGAAAACCACCAGGAGCCCCGGCTTGGACCCCATGAAGCGAGTGCCGTACTCCACCAGCAGATCCAAAGCGCTCAACACGTCTGTGACTTCAAGCCCCACCCCACGGATCTGAGCTACCGACTGCTGTATCTCCTGCCTGTCACAGGCTGCCAGGAGATAGCGCTGCATCCATGTGCCGTCCTCCTCCACCCTACCCAGGAGCCTCCATCCAAAGGCTGTCTCATCCTGGGCAGCCCCGAGGAGTTCTGCTGCTTCCCGGGCCATGACACGGGCCAAGGGGATGCGGGGCCCGGCTGGAAGGGATACCACCTTGTGCTCCATGGAATCCCTATGGATCAGCAAGGTGGAGAGTCCTCCCAACCTATGAAGCAGGTGTGGGGCTTCCAAGCTGCAATCCATGACCTTCCGGAAGCGGCCCTTGTGCCATGAAATCCCCAGGAGGCGATCCTGCCTGAGGTACAAGACTGTGGCTTTGGACAGATTCCGTCTCAAGCGGGCCAGCCCCCCAATGTACACTGATTCAGGCAAAGAACGGTACACCCACCCCGGGGGAATTATACCAGCCTTTGATCACTTGTAAAGGGAAAACTTCAATCTGTTGTAGAAGGAAATGGAATTGCCACAACATGTGGTTTACATTAAGCTCACAACCTTGTGGAAATTGGGGCAGGAGCTTTCAGCTTCCAAGGCGGCTTTGGTGCGACCCAGGGGCTCACGCATCTTTTGTTGAGCTGCCTGGTGGCCCAAGAATGGATCTTGGACAAGCAGGTTTCTTGAGGTGCGCGAGCCTTGGGTTTATTCCTTTGGGATTCATGGCAGAGGGCCCCAGGGGCCCGCCTCATCGAATCCGTCAGCTCAGCCCAGTTCCCCCAGAATGGTGTAAATGGGCCAAAGCACGCTCACTATCACCAAAATGAGAAGAGCCCCTACCAACATCAGCAACATGGGTTCTATCAGGGAGACCAGGCGTTTGATCCTGGCGTCTATCGTCCTTTCCAGATGAATCCCAAGTTGCTCCAGGGCCTCATCCAGAGTACCGGTCTGCTCTCCTACCCTTATACTGCGTTGTACTTGCGGGGGAAACGCCCCGGAGTTTTCCATGGCATCGGCCAAAGATTCTCCTTCCATGATCTGCTCGCCCACCTGAGACATTACCTTCCGGTAGTAGCGGTTGGGCACTACTTCCTGCAGAATCTGGAAAGACTGGTGAATTTGAATACCGGCCCTGTACAGCACCCTTAGGTATTTCACGAAACGCAGCAGAACCAACTCTCGCATAAGCTGACCCAAGACTGGCAATCCCAGTTTTTCTTTGTCCCAGAGAAGTCGAAAGGAGGGGAAGCGCAAGGCCACCACTGCGGCCAAGACCCCGGCTGCAGCCAGCCCAAGCAGCAGATACCAGTTCCCGGCCACCCACTCATTGAACCAGACCAGGATTTGGGTCGGAAGAGGCATGGGCCTGTTCAGCTCCTTGATGAAGCTGACCAGCCGAGGCACCACTACTGTCACGAAGATACTCAGGGCGATGCTTATGAGCAGCATGACTATGATGGGATAGGTGAGGGCCTGTTTGACCTGGCGCCTTAACTGCAAGAGCCATTCCAGGTATGAGGCCATGTCCCGGAAAGACTCGTCCAGGCTGCCCGCTGTCTCGCCAGCGTGGATAACTGCCACGTAGTAAGATGGGAAAGCCAGAGGTTGCCTGGCCATGGCCTGGCTCAAGGTGGACCCTGCGGTCACTTCCCGTATCAGCCCCTCCAGGACCTGGGAGAAAGCTAGCCCCCCCATCTGACGCCTCAGGTCTTCCATGCCGTTCACCATAGGAACCCCTGAGCGCATGATGAATGCCATCTGGTGGGAGAACTCTGCCAGTACCTCAAGGGGGATCTTCGATTTTCGTTTGAGAGCTCCTTTCTTGAGACCTCTGGCCCTCTTGAGCAGAAGCCCCTGGGCTTTCAGTTGACCATAAAGCTCCTCCTCGCTTTCGGCTTCTCCAATCCCCCTGAGGAGCCTTCCCCTTTGATCCCAGGCTTGGTACCTGAACAGGCCCATTTCAAAGCACCCGGTTTACCTCTCCAAGGGTGGTGCGTCCCTGCACCACCCTGCTGAGGGAGTCCTGCAAGATGGTTTTGTATCCCCTTTCCTTCAGACACTGGGTCATGCTTTCCTCTGCGGCACGAGAATGGATCATTTGCTGCAAGGCCTTGTCCAGCTCCACTATTTCCCCAACTGCAAAACGGCCTATGTAGCCTTCCCCCCTGCAATGTGCACAGCCTTTTTCCCTGGGCAGCCTGAGTTTGCCCTTGTTATCCCCGGGCAGAAGCTCGGGAGCCTCCTTGGCCAGAAGATCCAGTTCTTGGGGGGTCGCCTCCTGGTAATGGACGCACTCGGGGCAAACCCGACGAAGCAGACGCTGGGAGATCACCCCTATGAGGGAAGAGGCCAGTATGTGTGGAGGGGCCCCCATGTGGAGTAATCTGGGGATAGCCCCCAGGGCAGAGTTGGTGTGAAGGGTTGACAGGACAAGATGGCCGGTTAGAGCCGCCTGCATCGATATCTCCAGGGTCTCCTGATCCCTTATTTCCCCAACCAGGATCACGTCGGGATCCTGCCGCAGTATTGATCGCAAACCTCTGGCAAAAGTGAACTGAGCCCTGGGATTTATCTGGCTTTGCCTTATGAAAGGTAGGTCATACTCAATGGGGTCCTCTATGGTCATTACATTGATCTGGGGGGAGGTGATCTCCAAGAGGGATGCGTACAAGGTGGTGGTCTTGCCAGAGCCCGTGGGGCCAGTGACAAGGATAATGCCTTGGTGACGCCTCAGCATCCGCCGAAACACCTCCCGGAAATCCTGGTCGAATCCCAGCTCGTCTATCCTGGTGACCAGTTTGCTCCTGTCCAAGAGCCTGGCCACCACGTTTTCACCCTGAGAGGTAGGATACACAGACACACGCATGTCCAGGATACGGCTTCCAAAGCGGAACTCTGCCCGTCCATCCTGGGGTAGCCGGCTTTCGGAGATGTCCAGGTTAGCCATTACCTTGAACCTTGAAACAAGGGGTCGTTCCAGCTCCTTGGGGAGGATCTCCCATACCCTCAGGATCCCGTCAACCCTGAACCTCACCAAGACCGCGTTGCGCTCAGGCTCTATGTGGATATCCGTGGCAGAATCCTTGACCGCCATGGTGATCATGTGGTTGACCAAGCGTATGAGGGGAGCCTCTTCAGGGCCCAAGACCCCTCCCCCGGCCCGAACCACATCCAGGGCCTGCCGCAGGATCTCGCTGACTGTCTCCAAGTCACCAGCGTACCAGAACTCTATGGCCCTCAGGATGTCTGTCTCTCCGGCCCCCACTGTTCGGACCCTCTTGCCGGTGAGTCGACGCAGCTCGTCCACAGCTACAACATCAAAAGGGTCTGCTATGGCCACCGTGATCTCCTGCTCTTCCAGGGAGAGGGGCAGAACCTTGTGTTCCGAAGCCCAACTCTTGGGCACCAGGCGCAAGGCTTCTGGGTCCACGCTGACCCCTTCCAGGGAGGCCATGTAATTGGCTCCCATGTCACGGGAGAAGATGGAGGAGACCGCGGACTCCTCTACAAATCCTATGTCCAGGAGGATCTCTCCCAGGAGACGGCTGGTCCTTTTCTGGAGCTCCAATGCTATACGAAGCTGCTCAGGGGTGATCAGCCCCTGCTCCACGAGCCTCTCTCCCAATCTCTTCGGAGGGACTACCGGTTCAGGCATGGAACCCACCCCTTTCAGAGGAGCACTGTTCTTCGGAAGGGTTTATACCAGGCCCCCAAAACCCTGACAAGGTCCCACCGATGATAACCCCGAGGAGCTCTCCGAGAAAGGGGGCCTCTCCCGAGGATCCGCCCTGCTGTTACAGGGTCGTTTCCATCTGGTTGAATAAGGGTTGCCATGGCTTCTTGACCCCTTGGGAAGGGCCGTTATATGCTCAATGAAACTCGGCCTCGAGTTGTCTCCGAGTTCCAAGCAGAGGCTTCGGGTAAAGACGGGAGAGGAAACGTGAGCGAGTTGGCGGCGGTGATCCTGGCCGCAGGCAAGGGCACCAGGATGAAATCCAGGCTCCCCAAGGTGCTCCACACCATTGCCGGTCGTCCCATGATCTACTACCCCATTGAGCTTGCCCGGAGGTTAGAGGCCAGACCGGTGGTAGTGGTCCTGGGCCATGAAGCCCAGGCGGTGAGGAGGTCTTTGGAAGGAGAGGATCTGGTAAGTGTCTTGCAGGAACCCCAGTTGGGAACAGGGCATGCCCTCTTTTTTGCCAAAGAGGTTCTGAAAGGCTACAAGGGGGACCTCCTCATAATGTGCGGGGATATGCCTCTGTTGAGGCCCGAAACAGTGCAGGGGCTGGTTGAATTCCACAGGCAAAAAGGGGCTGCTTTGACAGTGCTTGTTGGGGAAATGCAGGATCCCTCAGGATACGGAAGGGTGCTCAGAGGGGAAAAAGGACGGATTGTGAGAATAGTGGAAGAAAAGGACGCCTCCCCTCAGCAAAAAGAGATACGGGAGGTGAATTCCGGAACCTATTGCGCCAGCTCCGAGAGTTTGTTCCAGGCTCTGGAGTCTCTTCGCTGCGAGAATGCCCAGGGTGAATACTATTTGACGGATTTGGTGGAGATCCTTTCTGACCGAGGAGTCTTGGCTTACAAGGCATGCTGCGAGGAGGAGCTCCTGGGAGTGAACGACCGGGCGGATCTCGCCAAGGCGGAGCGCGTCTTGCAGCAGAGACTTCGTCTCCACTGGATGCGGGAAGGGGTCACTTTCTTGGATCCCGAGTCGGTGTTCATTGGTGCTGAGGTGAAACTGGGCAGAGACACCCTCGTGGAGCCCCAGGTTCTCTTGCAAGGCCGAACCCGTGTGGGGGAGGCCTGTCGCATAGGAGCTGGTTCCAGCATAGAGGATTCACTTATAGGCGACGGCGTGCTCATCAGGCCCCACTGTGTGATCATCCAGAGCTGCATAGGCTCCGGGGCTGTTGTGGGACCTTTTGCGCACCTGAGGCCTGGAGCCGATATAGGGCCCGAGGCTCGCGTGGGAAACTTCGTGGAGATAAAGAACACGAAACTGGGAAAAAGGAGCAAGGCCTCCCATCTTAGCTATCTCGGGGATGCTGAAATAGGGGAGGAGGTAAACATCGGCGCCGGTACCATAACCTGCAACTACGACGGGAAGGCCAAACACAGGACAATAATAGGGAATCGGGTCTTTGTGGGAAGCGATACCCAGCTGGTAGCCCCTGTGAGTGTTGGAGAAGGAGCCGTTTTGGGAGCCGGCTCCACCATAACCGAGGATGTCCCCCCGGGGGCACTGGCCTTGGCCAGGTCCAGACAGGTGAACCTCCCCGGCAGGGCCGGTGGGAAGAAGAACAGGAAGTCGTAGACATGTGCGGCATAATAGGGTATGTAGGATCCAGACCTGCCCAAGAGATAATCCTGGATGGGCTCAAGAGACTGGAGTACAGGGGGTATGACTCCAGCGGCATAGCGGTTTTGGACGGCCAGGAGCTCCGGATACAGAGGGCCGTGGGAAAATTGAGCGTTCTGGAGGCCAGCATAGGAGAGCCTTTGAGCGGCAGGGTGGGGGTTGGTCACACCAGGTGGGCCACCCATGGCAGTCCCACAGAGGAAAATGCCCACCCGCATGAGGCGGATGGTGTGGTGGTGGTCCACAACGGGATCATAGAGAACTATCTGTCCCTCAAGGAGCTGTTGCTGGCAAGGGGGTGTCGGTTCAGGTCCGAGACAGACACCGAGGTGATATGTCACCTCATAAGGCTGGCCCTATCGGAGGGCATGGGTTTCGAAGAGGCAGTGAGGGAATCCCTCCGGAAATTGAAAGGCTCATATGGGTTGGTGGTTATTTGGCGCCTGGAGCCCGAGCGGATAGTGGCTGCACGCAAGGAGAGTCCGCTGGTGATAGGCTTGGGAGATGGGGAGAACTTCGTGGCTTCTGACATACCGGCCATTTTGCATCACACCAGGAAAATGATATTCCTGGAGGACGGGGAGATGGCCGTGCTGGACAGAAATGAGGCAAGGGTTCAGCTTTTGGACGGGACCCGGGTGGAGAAGTCCGTTCAGCAGATAAGCTGGAGCCCGGTTATGGCGGAAAAAGGCGGGTACCGCCATTTCATGCTCAAGGAGATTTTCGAGCAGCCGAGGGCCATTGTGGACAGCTTCCGGGGAAGGGTCTTCCCGGAGCGGGGGAAGGTGGACTTTGGGAAACAGCCTTTTTCCCAAGAGGTTCTGGCCGGCCTGGACAGAGTAGTCATGGTGGCTTGCGGGACCTCCTACCACGCGGGTTTGGTGGGCCGGTTCATGATAGAGAGCTTGGCCAGGATTCCGGTGGAGGTGGAGCTGGCCTCAGAGTTCCGTTTCCGGGATCCTATAGTGGATCAGGAAACGCTTGTTGTGGCCATCAGCCAATCCGGTGAGACTGCAGACACCCTGGCAGCTCTCAAGGCCGCGGGTGCAAGAGGTGCCAGGACCCTGGCCGTGTGCAATGTGGTGGGATCCTCCTTGGTGAGGGCCTCCCAGGCCGTGGTATATACCCAGGCAGGTCCTGAGATAGGAGTGGCCTCCACCAAGGCCTTTACAACCCAGCTAGTGGTGCTTTATCTGCTTGCCTTGGAGCTGGCAGTGGCCAAGGCCCGTCTGGAGCCGGAGGCGGTGAAAGTCCTTTTGGAGGATTTGATCCGGCTCCCAGGTCTTGCAGAGAAGGTCTTGGAGTCGGATGAAAGAATCCAGGAGGTGGCTCGTCGCTTCATGAACGCCACGGATTTCCTCTACCTGGGCAGGGGGATCAACTATCCGGTGGCACTGGAGGGGGCTTTGAAGCTAAAGGAGATCTCCTATGTGCATGCCGAGGGTTATCCGGCCGGGGAGATGAAACATGGGCCCATAGCCCTAATAGACGAGTTCCTTCCGGTTGTGGTGTTGCTCAGTAGAGACAAGACCTACGAGAAAATGCTGGGAAACATAGAGGAGGTGAGGGCTCGAAAGGGAATGGTGATAGCTGTAACATCCATGCCCACCCGGGAACTGGAAAACCGGGTGAGCGAGGTGATCCAAGTCCCGGAAAGCAACGAGTATTTAACACCAGTGCTTCTGACCATCCCCCTTCAGCTTCTGGCATATCACATGGCCGTGCTCAAAGGCACGGATGTGGACCAACCCAGGAACCTGGCCAAGAGTGTGACAGTGGAGTGAGGCCGAAGCCCAAGACTTCTCTCCAATGGAAACCCATTCTTGGATTTTCCCATGGACAGAGGCTTTACAACACCTGACCTTGTGAGTTCCACTGGCCCAGAGGATCCCCCTGGATCAAGAGCCTGTTGTGCGCCCGGCCCGGGGAGTCGGCTCTCGGCTGAAGCTCTCCTGGAGGATCTGAATCCACCCCAGAGGGCGGCCGTGGAGTACAGGGGAGGGCCTCTTTTGGTTTTGGCCGGCGCAGGGAGCGGAAAGACACGAGTGGTCACCTACCGCATGGCACATCTTCTGGCCACAGGGGAGGTTAAGCCCTGGAACATTCTGGCCGTGACCTTCACCAACAAGGCGGCCAGGGAAATGAAAGAGAGGGTGTGGGGGCTTCTGGGCCGAAACGAGCCTGAACTCTGGGTGAGCACGTTTCACTCCATGTGCGCCAGGATCCTGCGGGGTCATGCTCACCTGGTGGGCTACCCTAGGGAATTCTCGATCCTGGACCAGTCAGACCAGCAAACCCTGGCAAAGGAGTGCTGCCAGGAACTCAAGCTGGACACCCAGAGGTTTCCGGTGGGCTTACTCCTCCAGCTTGTGAGCAATGCCAAACAGGCCTTCTTGTCCCCAGGGCAGTACAGCACAGCTTGGAAAGGAGACTACCTCAGGGGAAAGGCGGCCATACTCTACGAACTTTACCAGGAAAGACTCAGGCGCGCCGGAGCCATGGATTTCGACGATCTGCTTTTCTGGGCGCTTACGGTCTTGCTGGAGCATCCGCAGGTGCTGGCCTTCTATCGCACCAGATGGGCTCAGATACTGGTGGATGAGTTTCAGGACACCAATCAGATCCAGTACAGGATAGTGAAGGCCCTTGCGGAGGAGCACAGGCAGATCTGTGTGGTAGGCGATGACGACCAGTCTATCTACAGCTGGAGGGGGGCAGATCCCACAAACATTCTGGAGTTCGATAGGGATTTCCCTGAGGTGCGGGTAATCCGGCTGGAGCAAAACTACCGCTCCACGAGTAACATAATCCGGGCAGCCTCCGGCCTCATCAGTCAGAATCGAATGCGGCGTGGCAAAGAACTCTTTACTGTCAATGCCCCAGGGGACCCAGTGGCCATTTACCTGGCACAGGACGAAAGAGAGGAGGCAGGATTTGTGGCGGGTGAAATCCGCCACCTGATTCTCCATGAAGGGTACAAGCCCAATGATTTCGCCGTGTTCTATAGGACCCATGCCCAGTCCCGTGCCTTGGAGGAAGCGCTTCTGGACTCCCAGGTCCCCTTTGCCATATACGGGTCAACGGGTTTCTACGAGAGGAGGGAGGTCAAAGACGCAATGGCCTACCTACGGGCCCTTGTTTACCCCAGGGATGACCTGAGCTGGAAGAGAATCCTAAACGTGCCCCGAAGGGGCATCGGCCCCAAGACCCTGGAGGCTGCAGAGGCCCTAGCTGCAAGAGAAGGAATCCCCCTGAGCGAGGCCTTGGGGCTTGCGGCAGAGAAGGCTTCCAGGGCAGCGGGAGCCAGGCTCAGGGAATTCTTGGGGCTCATGAACGGTCTTAGGCAAAAATTGGAGGAGCAGGGGGTTGTGGGTGGGCTAAAGGGGATCTTGGAGGAGACCGGATACCTTCGTGAACTGAGGCGCAGTTCTGACCCGTTGGCAGAGCAGAGGGAGGAGAACCTGGAGGAACTCATGAACACGGCTGTGCAGTACGAGGCAGAGCATGGGGGAGACCCCGTGGGTTTTCTGGAAAGGGCAGCCTTGTTCACGGACCTGGATCTGTCAAGTCCAGGGGAAGACAAGGTTTCCCTCATGACACTCCATGCGGCCAAGGGTTTGGAGTTCCAGGTAGTATTCCTGGTGGGCCTGGAAGAGGGGATTCTGCCCCACAGCTCCTCACTGGAAGATCCTGCCGCCCTGGAAGAGGAGCGAAGGCTCTGCTATGTGGGCATCACCAGGGCCAGGAAGAGGTTGTATCTTTGTTGCGCACAGACCCGACGGGTATGGGGAACCCCAAGGGATTTGTGCATTTCAAGATTCCTGTGGGAGCTCCCCCCAGAGCTTCTGGAAAACTTGGTCCCGGGAATGGGAGGGTTCAGGGCAGGAGATCAACCCCTGAGGCAGGGGGTAACCCCTGTCTTGGGCCGCTGGGTCAGGCATTCTTCCTTTGGGGTGGGCACAGTGGTGCGGGTGGAGGCAGGAGGAAGCCGTCTTCTGGTTCATTTCCCAGGGGTGGGGGAGAAGTGTTTCTTGATCCAGGAGGCGCCCTTGGAATGGCTTTGAGCTGCAGTGCAGGACTAGCCTCCCTCAGGGCACTGGGTTCCCTCCTTCCCTGGCTACACGTTTCAGGTAACCCACAATCCTCTCAGCCACACAGGGAGAATCAACGCTCAGAGAGAGCTCGTGGTTATCCTTCAGGCCCCCCTTGGTGAGGTTGTGACTTCCCACCACTGCGAATCGGCCATCCACCACAACTGCTTTCATGTGGGAGCGCCTCCGGGGAGAGTCCCAATAGATGTTCACTCCGCCTCTTTTGAGCAAGTTTGCGGTCCTGTTGTTCTCCTTGGCTTGGTCAGAGATGGGATCCTCGGGCCTTTCCATGAGCACGTGGACCTGAACCCCTTTCTTGGCAGCTCTTATGAGTTCTTGGGCCAGCCTGTCCGGAGCGCTTCTGGGATGCCCCCCGGCCTTGAAGTGGTAGGTGGCCACCCAGACCTCTTTTTGGGCCCTTCCCACGCTGGACAAGATGGAAGGCAGCAGCTGATCGTCCTCCAAGACTTGAACCAAAGCCGGGGGGCAAGGAGTGGAAGCCAAGGCCTGGAAGGCCCAAACAAACTGGGCTAGGAGGAAACAAGCGGCCCGGCCTGCCTTCCTCCCATAAAACCATTGCTTCCCCAGGCTGAAGCGGATCAATTTCCAAAAAAAAGAGCGGGAACTTGGAAGCCCCCGCTCCTTTCCCCTTTGAAAAAGGCTCATTTCACTTCCTCGAAGTCGGCGTCTACAACGTCCTCTCCACCAGGACCCTTGCCTGCCTCAGAGCTGCCTTTCCCGGCCCCTGAACCTCCTGCTGCCTGGGCTTGCTGTGTTGCCTTGGCGTACATGGCTTCGGCCAGGCGGTGAGAGGCTGTCTGGAGCTCTTCCGAGGCCCTCCGAATGGCCTCCAGATCTGTGCCATCCATCACACTCCTCAATCTGGAAATGGCTCCCTCTATTGCCTGACGATCCGAGGCCTCTATCTTGTCCGAGTATTCCTTGAGATTCTTTTCAGTCTGATAAATCAGGTTGTCGGCATTGTTCCTGGCCTCCACCAATTGCCTCTTGTGACGATCCTCTTCCGCGTGCAGTTCGCTTTCCTTGATCATTCTCTGGATCTCATCCTCTGACAGCCCGGAGGAGGCGGTAATCTTTATGGACTGCTCACGGCCTGTGGCCAGGTCCTTGGCGGAGACATGCACTATCCCATTGGCATCTATGTCGAAAGTCACCTCTATTTGAGGTACTCCTCTTGGAGCTGGCGGAATCCCCGTCAGGTTGAACCTCCCCAGTGTCTTATTGTCCGCAGCCATCTCCCGCTCTCCCTGCAGAACATGGATGCTTACCTCGGTCTGGTTGTCCGCAGCTGTAGAGAAAATCTGGCTCTTGCGGGTGGGGATGGTGGTGTTGCGCTCTATGAGCTTGGTGAATACCCCGCCCAAGGTCTCAATGCCCAAAGACAATGGGGTTACATCCAGCAACAGGACATCTTTGACCTCCCCTTTCAGCACACCGGCCTGTATGGCGGCCCCCACTGCCACCACCTCGTCCGGGTTAACGCTCTTGTTGGGCTCCCGTCCGAAGATCTCTTTCACCTTCTGTTGCACCCTGGGCATCCTGGTCATGCCGCCAACAAGGATGACCTCGTTCACATCTGAAGGTCTCAATCCCGCATCCTTCAGGGCCTGACGGCATGGTCCTTCCAACTTTAGGATCAGGTCTTCCACAAGGGATTCCACCTTGGCTCGGGTGAGTTTCATGTTGAGGTGCTTGGGGCCCGAAGCGTCAGCCGTGATGAAGGGCAAGTTCACCTCGGTCTCCATGGAGGAGGATAACTCCATCTTGGCTTTCTCCGCCGCCTCTTTGAGCCTCTGGAGCGCCATACGGTCCTTGCGCAGGTCTATGCCTTGGTCTTTCTTGAATTCATCTGCCAGGTAGTCAATGATCCGCTGGTCAAAATCCTCCCCGCCCAAATGGGTGTCTCCGTTGGTGGACTTGACCTCTATGGATTTTTCACCATCCACATCCATGATATCCAGGATGGAGATATCGTAGGTGCCGCCGCCCAAGTCGAAGACCGCAATTTTCTGGTCCTTGTGCTTGTCCATCCCGTAGGCCAGGGATGCAGCTGTGGGCTCGTTTATTATGCGCAGTACGTTGAGCCCTGCGATGCGCCCGGCGTCCTTGGTGGCCTGCCGCTGGCTGTCGTTGAAATAAGCCGGCACCGTGATGACAGCCTCGCTCACCTTTTCTCCCAGGTAATCCTCTGCCGTCTGCTTCATCTTCTGCAGCACCATGGCGGAGATTTCTGGAGGTGAGTATGTCTTACCCCTAACCTGGATGTGAGCGTCTCCGTTAGGGGCCTGTACGATTTTGTATGGCAGAATCTTGATGTCTTTTTGCACTTCAGGATCAGAGTATCTCCGGCCTATTAGACGCTTGACAGCGTAAAGGGTGTTCTCGGGGTTGGTTATGGCCTGTCTTTTGGCTATCTGGCCCACCAGCCTCTCCCCGCTTTCGGTGAAAGCCACCACAGAGGGGGTAGTGCGCCCCCCTTCGGAGTTGGGAATCACCTTGGGTTCCCCACCCTCCATTATGGCCACACAAGAATTGGTTGTTCCCAGATCTATACCGATTGCCCTTTTCATAACAGCCTCCTTGGGGTGATCCCTGTTTCATACCCCCATGGCTATAGGGATCATGTCTGCTTTCTCTTGGAGACAGCCACCTTGGCCGGTCTCAGGAGCCGATCATTCCATAGATAGCCCTTCTCCAGCTCCTGGACCACCGTATTGGGTTCGTGCTCCTCTGACTCCACCTGCATCATGGCTTCGTGTCTCAAAGGATCAAAGGCTTGATGCAGCACCTCCATGGGGGTCACTCCAAGCCTTTCCAGCGCCGAGAGGAACTGCCTCTCTATCATCTGTATACCCTCTAAGAGCCCCTGCGTGCCCTCCATGTTGTTGGCGTGGGCAAGGGCTCTTTGAAGATTGTCCAGGACAGGGAGAAGCTCCCGTACCACCCTCTCCTGGGCATGCCTCAGAAACTCTTCTCGTTCCCGGATGGAACGCTTCCTGAAGTTCTCGAGTTCTGCCGCCGCCCTCATCCAGCGGTCTCGAAGCTGTTCACTTTCGGCCTTGGCCTCCTCTAGTTCCTTTCTGAGGTCCTCGATCACCTGCTTGAGCTTTTCCTGCTTCCTGCGACCCTCCTTGACAGGAGGATCGGATTCCGAAGATTCCGACTCCTGAGCCTTTTCTTGCAACTTGTCTTGATCCTTCAGTCCGTTATCATCCACGGTCCCAATCCCTTGCTGCAGTTGAAAACCTCTTTAAGTTATAAGCAGTTGCCTTCATTGCTGGGTTTCAAGGCTTGTTAGAACATAACCACCCCCCCAAGGCTTGTCAAGGAGCCCAAAAATGTTATCGTTCCTTGACTTTGAAGGAGCCGGTTCCTATTATGGATCCAGGGGGAAACAGTAAGGACCCTCTGGAGAGATCCCAGGCAGCGTGGCTGATTTCCCTGGGAGGGTTCATGCTTCAGCGGGCATGATGGTGGATTTGACCGGAAGAATATGGTTTCCTCCAATCCTCAACCGCGAAGGCAGGCCGCGGAAATCAGTCCTGCTTTTTGACAATGACTTAAAGGGCCTGCCCTCAGGCCCGTAGTGGAGGCATCATGTCCAAAGAACCGCTCCAAAAGGAGCAAGTTGCAATACCCGAGATTCTTCCCCTGCTCCCTGTTAGGGACATAGTGGTTTTCTCCTACATGATCCTGCCCTTGTTTGTGGGCCGCGAGGGCTCCTTGCAAGCTGTCAACGAGGCCATGGCCTCAAACAGGGTGATTTTCTTGGCCACACAGAAAAGGGCCGGGGACGAGGATCCCTCGGCCGAGGAAATCTTTCGCGTGGGCACCGTGGCCATGATCATGAAAACCCTCAGGCTCCCGGACGGCAGGGTTAAGATCTTGGTACAGGGGCTCTCCAAGGGGGTGATCAGGGAGTTCATAAGATCGGGTTCTGGCTACAGGGTCAGGATTGAAAAAGTGGCGGAGCCCGAAATGCAAGAGGTGAGCGTCGAGGTGGAAGCCTTGATGCGCACTGTCAAGGAGAACAGTGAGAAGATCCTGAATCTCAAAGGCATGGCTTCCCCGGATGTGATGGCCATACTGGATGCCGTGACAGATCCCGGCAGACTGGCAGATCTTGTGGCTTCCAATATGAAGCTTCGCATAGAGGAGGCACAGGAGGTTCTGGAGATCTTCGACCCAGTGGAAAGGCTCCGAAGGGTCAACGAGCTCCTACACCGGGAGCTGGAGGTCTCCACCATGCAGGCCAAGATCCAGTCCCAGGCCAAGGAGGAGATGTCCAAGACCCAGAGGGATTATTTCCTTAGGGAGCAGCTTAGAGCCATAAAGCATGAGCTGGGGGAAACAGACGAGCGCACAGAAGAGATCAACGAACTGAGGGAAAAGATCGCCAAGGCCAAGATGCCCCCAGAGGTGGAAAAAGAGGCCTTGAAGCAGTTGAGCCGTTTGGAGATGATGCACCCGGATGCGGCTGAGGCCTCAATCCTGAGAACTTATCTGGACTGGATGGTGGATCTGCCTTGGAGCTCCAGCACCAGGGACAGGCTCAACATAGCCAAAGTGAAAAGAGTCTTGGATCAGGACCATTATGATCTGGAGAAGGTAAAGGATCGGATCCTGGAGTACCTGGGTGTGAGAAAGATAAAAAGGCACATGAAAGGGCCGATCCTGTGCTTTGTGGGACCACCAGGGGTGGGCAAGACCTCCCTGGGGCGTTCCATTGCCAGGGCATTGGGCAGGAAGTTCACCAGGGTATCCTTGGGCGGGATGCGCGATGAGGCAGAGATTAGGGGGCACAGGCGGACCTACATTGGAGCCCTTCCGGGTAGAATCATCCAAGGGATAAAACAGGCAGGATCGAACAACCCCGTATTCATGCTGGACGAAATAGACAAGGTGGGCACAGATTTCCGTGGAGATCCTTCGGCGGCCTTGCTGGAGGTGCTGGATCCAGAACAAAATTTCGCCTTCAGCGATCACTATCTGAACGTTCCATTCGACCTCTCAAGGGTGATGTTCATAACTACCGCCAACCTTATAGATCCCATTCTGCCAGCCCTCAAGGACAGGATGGAAATAATTGAGATACCCGGCTACTCCAACGAGGAGAAGTTGCGCATTGCCCAGCAGTTCTTGATTCCCAGACAGCTCAAGGAAAACGGAATTTCCGGCAGGGATTTGGTGATTTCCGAGGAAGCTCTGCTCCAGGTGATCTCCCATTACACAAGGGAGTCCGGGGTACGAAATCTGGAGCGGGAAATAGCAGCCATTTGCCGCAAGGTGGCCCGCAAGAAAGCCGAGGGTCATCGTGGCCTCACACATGTGACGCGTACGAACCTCCACCGGTTCCTGGGTGTGCCCAAGTACCTCCCGGAGCAAGAACAGGAGGAAAACGAGGTGGGGGTGGCAACCGGTCTGGCTTGGACGCCCCACGGAGGAGAGGTGCTTTACGTTGAGGCCACCACCATGAAGGGGAAGGGGAACCTAACCATAACCGGTCATCTGGGTGATGTCATGAAGGAATCGGCTCATGCGGCATTGAGTTACGCCCGCTCAAGGGCTTCCCGCCTGGGTATAGACGAGAACTTCTATGCCGACAACGACCTGCACGTGCATGTGCCCGCAGGAGCCATTCCCAAGGATGGCCCGTCAGCAGGGGTGACCATGGCCACCGCAATAGTTTCGGCGCTCACGGGAGTGCCTGTGAGGAAGGACGTGGCCATGACAGGAGAGATAACCCTCAGAGGAAGGGTTCTTCCCGTGGGGGGTCTGAAAGAAAAGGCCCTCGCAGCCCTCAGGGCCAAGATCCTCACCGTGATAATCCCTGAGCGTAACAGGAAAGACCTGGAGGAGATCCCAAAGCATATCCGCAAGAAGTTGCATTTCGTTTACGCCAAGCACATGGACGAGATCTTGGAGCTGGCCTTGGTGGACGGCCACAAGGCTCGCAAGGAAATATCAACTGGAGGGCCTGCGAGCCAGAGACGTTCGGGAGCACGCCCTGCTGCTCCTCCTGCCGTTGCCCCTCCTGCCTGAGGTGCTGGACCAGGAGGCCGGATGGAACAGGAGGAGCCGTTGGCATCGAGGGATCAAGCTCTCGGGCTCAAGTCATTTTTTGACGAAGTCGGCCCAGATCCGTTCGGGGTTGATCAAGAACAGACAGGCCTCTTGGCCATGGCTCCATCTAATGGATCATGTTTGAGAAGTTCTGGGCCTTGTTGAATGATGGGGCCAGAGCAGGGGAGAGTCCTGGGAATGGAGCCCTTAGTCTCTTTGATTCTCCTGGTTCTCTCCCTTCTTGTGCATTGTCTAGCCTTCCAAGCCCGTAGAGTCCTTTTTTCGGCTGCAGAGGAAGATCTTCGTGAAATTTGGCCCGGCCAAAGCCTGCCTCTTGTCCTGCGGTTATTGAAGCGTCCTAGGCGGATTTCTCTTTCCCTGTGGCTGGCTCAACGCATCTCACTTCTCATGATGGTGTTGGGATCCTACAAGTTCCTGCAAACTCAAGGCTTGCAAGGGGCTCTTTTCTCCCTGCTGGGGGTATCCGTATTAGCCTTGCTGGGAAGGAACGTCCTGGGCCCTGGAAGGCTGGGGGTGGATCCCATGTTTTTTTTCAGTTTTCTATTGCGGGGGGCATGGCTTGCAGATGCTGTGCTGGGACCTGTGGCCGATGTTTTGGGGAGGGGTGGCAAGTTCCTGGGAGGGGTTCTCTCTGCCAGAAAGGGAGAAGCTCGCCAGGAGTACTTGGCCCAGCGGGACTTGCTGGAGCTGGTGGAGCGGGGTTGTCACGAGGGAGCCCTGGAAAAAGAGGAACACAGGATGATCCATCGGGTGATGGGCTTCAAGGACCGGCACGTCTCTAGGGTCATGACCCCAAGAGCAGACATGTTTTGCCTGCCTGTGGAGATGAACCTGAGCGAAGCTGCAGTAGCTGTTCGGGAGGCTGGTTACTCCAGGGTTCCAGTGTACCGAGAGACCAAGGACAATGTGGTGGGAATCTTGTTCGCCAAAGACCTTCTTCGGCTAAGGCTTCCGGATTCGGAGAATCTCCCTTCCACCCTCTCTGAAATGCTCAGGCCGGCTTTTTTCGTTCCAGTGAGCATGGAGTTGGGGGATCTTTTGGAGGAACTCAAGAGCAGGAAGCTGCATATGGCCCTATGCGTGGACGAGTACGGATCGCTCTCGGGCTTGGTGACCATGGAGGACATCCTGGAAGAGCTCTTCGGGGAGATCTATGACGAGTACGATCTGGAGATACGTCGCTGGGAAAAGATGGAGGATGATGTTTACATGGTCTCAGGCAAATTGGGGCTGCACGAATTGGAAGGGCTTCTAGGCATTCGGATCAAAGAACAGGAGTGTAACACGGTGGCAGGGCTTGTGCTCAAGAGGCTAGGTCATTTCCCGGTACAGGGGGAAGAGGTGAAGGTCGGAAAGCTCAAGTTGAGTGTGGAGAAAGTGGCCCCCACACGCGTTCTGGCCGTGAGGGTCCAACTCATGAACCAAGAGGAGCCATGACAGAGAGCTTCTTGCTGTTTGCCTGCGCCATGCTCTTGGGCGGGCTTTTCAGCTCGGCCAAGGCATGTTTGCTCTCCACAGATCCCGAGGAACTGAAAAAGGAGTCGGCCAAAGGTCACCCCTGGGCCGTTAGGGCAAGCTCCCTCTTGGGTTCTTCCCAGGTTGGGGCCATGGCCGTGGGGCTTCCCACCGAGCTGATCTTTCTGGCAGGGATTGTTTTTCTTTGTTGGATGAGCCCAAAGGAGGATTGGCTCCTTGGAGTGTGGCTCGTGTCTTATCTCTTGGGATTTCTCTTTTTGGCGGAGCTCCTTGCCGAGAGCATTGGAAAGGCAAAGGCCAAGAGATGGGCTGCTCCAATGGCCTGGGCGCTTTGGGCAGGGAGGCTTGTGATGTGGCCTTGGTTCTGGTTGAACAGGGCTGCAGAGAGAAAATGGGGAGGAGACCTCGGGAAGACCAAGATGGCCCCAAGCTCTTTCCTAACTCGGGGTGAGTTGGCCTGGAGACTGAGAGCTTCACAGGAGGAAGAGCCCTTCTTGCAGGAGGAGAGAAGGATGATAAGAAGGGTTCTTGAATTCTCGAGGGCAAGCGTCAAGGAGGTCATGATCCCCCTAATTGACGTCTGCATGGTGGAAGAAAAGGACTCTGTGGAAAAAGCCATCAGGCTGATCTGCCAGGAGGGTTATTCCCGGCTTCCTGTTTACCGCGAGCGGGTGGATTGGGTGGTAGGCCTGGTACGGGGAATGGACCTCCTCCTGGTAAAAGAAATGAACACTCCGGTATCTGCATACCTTAGAGGGGTCTCCTTTGTGCCTGAGTTCATGCCGGTGGAGGAGCTAATGCTGAAACTCCAGCGGGAAGGGCAGCACCTGGCAGTGATAGTGGACGAATATGGGGGCGCGGTTGGCATAGTGACAATGGAGGATCTCCTGGAAGAGATAGTCGGGGAGATTCAGGACGAGTACGATGTGGAGGAGCCGCTGATCAGATGGCTGTCTCCATACCAGGTCTTGGTTTCGGGCCGTGCCAAGCTGGACGAACTCAATGAAAAGCTCGGCCTGGAGCTTCCCAAGGAGGATTATGAGACTTTGGCAGGCATGCTTTTAAAGGCTTTTCGGAGAATTCCGGGGCAAGGGGATTCTTTGGTAATGGGTGAGACACGTTTCTCGGTCAGGAAGGCCACGGAACGCTCGGTGGAGGAGGTCCTCATATTACTGCCGAGGTCCCACCTCGGAAAATCAGACAGCAGCAACATGCCTTGACGTTGGGTCTGCTATCCTCATATCATGCGCTCCAAAGGGGAGAGGGCATGGAAGAAGGACTGGAAAGGATAAGATCCCTTATCCAGGAAAGCATAGAGGCCAAGAGAACCTTCCTGCAAGGCCCCTTGGAGGCAGTGCTGGGTGCTGCAGAGGCAGTGGCCAGATCTCTCAGACAAGGTGGCAAATTGCTGATATTCGGCAATGGGGGAAGTGCTGCAGACGCACAGCATCTGGCAGCGGAGTTCGTGAACCGATTCCTTAGAGACAGGGGGGCCCTGGCAGCTTTGGCCCTCACCACAGACACCTCAGTGCTGACCAGCATAGCCAACGACCAGGACTTCAAGGAGGTCTTTGCCAGACAGATAAGGGCACTGGGAAGGCCTGGAGACGTGGCCCTGGGCATCACCACCAGCGGGCGCTCCGCAAATGTCCTGAGGGGCTTGGAAGAGGCCCGAAGAGGGGGACTCGTAACCGTAGGACTTACAGGCAGGGACGGTTCCCAGCTGAACGGTCTTCTGGACTACTGGATTCCGGTGGAGTCTTCGGCCACCCCCAGAATCCAAGAAGTGCACATCACAGTGGGTCACATCTTGTGCCAGCTTGTGGAGGAAAAACTGGCCCATGAGCAGGGGGATTTCCTGAGGTGAGAGCTTGGCTGGATCGCACCCGTTTGCGAACCTACAAGCTGCGAGATCGAAAGAGCAAGGTGGCTGTGGAGGGCTTTGGAAGGCCCCACCGGGCCGGGGAGAGCCTGGGCCGGTTCCTGGAAAACCTCCCTGCCTACCTGGGTGCCAGAGACCTTCTCCAGGTGGCCTCTGCAGTGGTGGAGGCCAGAGCAGGGGGCAAGGGTGTTGTGTTGGCCATGGGAGCCCACGTGATAAAGGTGGGGCTTTCGGCCATAGTCATAGACCTCCTTGAGCAGGGATGGATCACGGCCGTGGCCACCAACGGAGCTGGAATGGTGCATGATTTCGAAATAGCCTGGGCCGGGCACACCTCGGAGGAAGTGGAGGAGAGCTTGGGATCAGGGGAATTCGGAATGGCCGAGGAGACCGGGAAGATTCTGAATCAGATGGCCAGGGAAGGGGTGGAGAAAGGTCGGGGGCTCGGGGAGGCAGTGGGGGCAGGGATTCTAGAGCGGTCGGCTCCGTTTGCCGCCCAAAGCATTTTGGCCTGTTGTGTATCCCTGGAGAGGCCTGCCACTGTGCACGTAGCCATTGGCACGGACGTGAACCACATTCACCCTGAGGCGGACGGTTCCTTTCTGGGAAGCGGAAGTTACAGGGACTTTCTCACATTCTGCCAAAGGGTGGCTGCACTTGAAGGCGGGGTGCACATCAATCTGGGCTCTGCAGTGCTGCTTCCAGAGGTCTTTCTCAAGGCGGTCAGCTTGGCGCGGAATCTGGGGTATTCTCTTCAGAAAATCACCACTGTTAACATGGATTTCATCCAGCATTACAGGCCAGTGACCAACGTGGTGCGCAGACCCACGGCCAGCGGTGGGAAGGGATATGCCTTGACCGGACATCACGAGATCATGGTTCCATTGCTGGCCGCAGCAATAAAAGAGGAGGCCCACAGCAGAGGGGTTAGACCCATGGCCCACGGGGCAGCTTGAGACTCAGGGAAAAGTGCCTCAGACATTGGCTTCTGCGTCCGGGGGAGAGAGGCAATGGCCAAGGATCAGAAAAGAAGAAGCCGTCAAGAAGGGCAAGACATTGGCGCTGGGACAAGGCCTCGGGGTGGCATGGACTTGCACATGAAATACCTGGTGATAAGTGGCAAAGACGAAATGAAGATATCCAGGAGCTTGGATGCCAAAGTGGAGGATCTATCCATGTCAGGGTTGGTATTCCAAACCTCCTCCATGAAAGTGGACGACCTCCACCTTTCCTACGACGAATCCCCTATTCTTCGAAACAAGCTCACCATGGAGATAGATCTTCCCAATCAAAGGAAGGTGACTGCCATAGGGGAGGTATCCTGGTACGAGCGTTCCTTTGTGAGTAAGGACGCTTTTTACCATGTAGGGGTGGCCTTCAAGGAAATGAGCCCTGAGGACAGAGGCGTCTTGAGGGATTACCTGGTGTCTGTAAAAAGGACCGTGAAGGCCATAGAGCTGGACGTCTGAGTGAGCAAGTCATGTTCTCGTAGCCTAACCAGGATCATTCACCGAGCTCCACCGGGTTGAGGGCTCATGCCACCGGAGTGCTCGCAGATCCCAGGGTTTCAAACCTCTTCTCGTACAGTCTCCCAGGGGCAGAGTTTTTTGGGAAAGGTGGGGTTGGGAAAAGCTGATGCATTACTTGGCCGGCTTTAGTGGACAATGGAGGCCCAAGGAGTGCAAGGATGGGCCTCCAACCCCAAGCAGCAAAGTCCCCTGGCTTTGCAGGCCAGGCTGGACGAAGCTTTGGGGAGAGACTAGAATATAAGAAAAATTATGAGGTGCTTGGGGGATGCCTATTTACGAGTACAGATGTGCAGGTTGTCAGACTGAATTCGAACAGATAGTGTTCGGCTCAGACAGTGAGGTGCAATGCCCTTGCTGCAAGGGGAAAGAGGTCAAGAGGCTGATGTCGACCGCGGCCTTCAAGTGCAACGGCAACTTCGTCAGCACCGCCTCCTCAGGGGGCTGTTCTGGTTGCTCCTCCCATTCTTGTTCCACCTGCAAGTGATCACCGGTGGAGGAAAACAAGAGTTCAGGGAAGCGGACTTGCTACCTGAGGTCCGCTTCCTCGAACTGGGGGCCGGTTCACTGCTTCCAGTGGAAGTGGAGAGTCTGAGATCCCTTGCCAATATTACATTTCTTTACCAGGGTCTGGCCTCCAGAGGTGGCCTGGACCAAGTAGGAGCCTTCTGGCAGCCTCAACAGCATCCAAGGTCCGTCGGCCGTGGTTGTGACATATGTTTTTCCTTTGGGATCCAGTATGACCACCTTCACCTCGGCCAAATACTCCCTGGAGGCCACGGCGAATACCAGCTTGAGATTGTAGTTGCCTGAGACAGAGGTCATGTATTCTCTTTCTTCCAGGCCCACTCCTCCCACCAAGTACTTGACCTCCCCCTGGCTTCTCTCTTTGATCACGGGGGCGTCCGACTGGGCCCAAACCACAGAGGCCGTGAGGACCACCAAGATCACCCCAACCAAGGCACTTCTTCTCCAGCATCCCATCCTGGCACCTCCCCGATAGAGAATAGCCCCCGCTGAAAGCGGTAGGATGCTAATATAGGATGCGCTGGAGTTTATGTCAAAGTGTGTATGGCAGCCTGGGAAACATTAAATCGGCTCTAATGGGCCAGAAAAGCCTGGCTGAAAAGGACTTGAGCCGCAGGTGAACTCGAGCCGAGTGGGGAATCTGGCCCAGGCTGTAAGCTCTGGACAGGAGATATACAGTGCTGACCCTTGGGATTGACGTAGGCCACTGCAGTACCAAAGCAGTGCTTTTGGAAGATGGATTGGTCATGGGAAAGGTGATATTCAGGGCAGCCGGGAGCGTGGAGAAGGCCGCCATGGAGGCATGGGAGAAGATGAGGGAGTTGATGGGGCTGTTGGAATCTGCCCCGCCTAGAACCTTTGTCACCGGGGTGGGAAGACACAAGGGCCTCTGGGGTGACGGCTCTCCCACTGAGATGGCCAGCCATGTGCGTGGCACCCACCACTGGTTGCCTTCTGCCAGAACAGTGGTGGATCTTGGGGCCGAGGGTGTAAGAGTGAGCAGGTGCGGCAAGAGGGGGAGGCTGTCTCATTTTCTCATCAATGACCGTTGCGCGGCCGGCACTGGCACGTTCTTGGAGACCGTGGCCCAGATGATGCAGTTGTCGGTTTCAGAGATGGGCCTCCTGGCCGAGATGGGCTCCCCGGGTGTAAGGCTTACAAGTACCTGCGCTGTGTTTGCAGAGTCGGAAATCGTGGGTTACGTGCACAAAGGTGTCTCCCGCCAGGACATTCTCTGGGCTGTCCATGACTCCCTGGGGGCGAGGGTGGCTGCTTTGGTGCAGAAGATCAAACCCGAGCCTGACCTGGTTGCCACGGGTGGTGTGGCCCGAAACAAGGGACTTCTAAAGGCCCTGGAACGGCATCTGGGGATTTCCGTAGTGGTTGTGCAGGAGCCGGAGATGATGGGGGCCCTTGGGGCTGCCCTCTTGGCGGCTGATTCTTTGGGGGAGGACTTGGCATGATCTCCTGCGGGATAGATGTGGGCTCTCTCTCTGGGGAGGCTGTTGTCATGGAGGGAAGGGATTTGCTGGGATACAGCATCGTGCGCACAGGCCATGACAGCACAAGCACGGCCAAAGAGGCTCTGGAAATGGTGCTCAAGAAAACAGGGTTGTCCCAGGCCCAGATCAATTACACTGTGGCCACGGGGTACGGACGGGTCATAGTCCCTTTTGCCCAGCGGAACATCTCAGAGATTTCCTGCCACGCCCGAGGGGCCAATTTTCTGTTCCCTTTGGCCAGGACTATCCTGGACATGGGCGGACAGGATTGCAAGGCTATCCGGTGCGACGAGCGGGGGAGACTCGTGAGATTCCTCATGAATGACAAGTGTGCTGCCGGGACAGGTAGGGCAGTGGAGGTGATAGCTTCTCTTCTGGAAGTGAAGCTGGAGGAGGTGGGACAGCTTTCCCTGAGCAACTTACAGGATCCACCCAAGATAAGCAACAACTGTTTGCTTTTCGCAAAAAGCGAGATACTCTCCTTGATGAGGGAAGGGGTTTCGGTGGAGGCGCTCTTGGCTGCTTTGTGCACCAGCATAGCCGAAAAGGTCTGCGAGCTTCTCAAGAGGGTAGGGCTTCAGGAGAAATTTGTCATCACCGGAGGGATTGCCAAGAACCAGGGGGTTGTAAGGAGAATAGAACAGAAGCTGGGTATGAGCGCCTTGATTCCCCCCGAACCTCAGATCATTGGGGCCCTTGGAGCAGCCCTGTTTGCGCAGGAACTGGCTCATGGGCAAGGCAACCCAAAGGAGAAAGTTCTACCCCCAGCCCAGGAGAAATTGGCCCGGGCCGCCTCGGACCAGTAACAAGGTGGTGTGGTTGGTCAAACCAATGATTCCAGGAAGGACTGCACCCTCACATTGAGCTGCTGGAGGGAAGCAGGATTGTCCTCGGCCTCCAGCCTCATGTGAGGAATGCCCCAAAGATCGAACCGCTCTTTTAAGATGGCGTATTCCATGGCAAAGGCGTCACAATAGAGCTGTACCAGGTAGATCAGCCCCCGAGCTCCGCTCAAACGCATCTGCTCGGCCAGATCCTCGGCCCTTTCCTGAAAGCTGTAGATGCCTGGAGTCGGCACTCTGCGCAGGTACCCTTTGGCCAGGGCCAAGAAAGGCTCCCCTTCCAGGGCTATCTTAGACAGACCGTACCTGGCACTGTGGGAGAGGTCGTCGGCTACCACCTGTCCACCATATTCCTCCACGAGCCTTATGAGATCCAATGCCATGTTGAGGTTCATGGCAGAGACAAGAACCCCGGGGGTCCCCGAAGCGCTGCCGGGGGCCTGTGCAGGGCCCTCCAATAAAGATCTCAACAAGCTGTTGTGTTCCTCTACTGGCATCACAAGGGATGAAGCAAACACATACAGCGCATCTTCCGCCGATATGCCAAGGGCTTGCCTGGAATGCCGGAACTTTTCCATCAGGCTCCTGTTCTCATTGTAAAGCCCTATTGATTCCCAAAGCCTCTGCTCTGTCACCCTTTGGCCGCCCATCCTGCCCAACTCTTCAGCCAGGCGCCTCAAGTCCGCCGCGTAAAAGCTCCAGGCTGCTGGATTTGCCGTGGAAGGTGTCCTGAGGAGCCTCAGGTAGGGGACCACCTTCCTGTGAGCCCATATGTCCAATACATGGCGGTTGGTGTCGCACACAGCTCCCACCAGGATCCCGTCCAGATAGTCGTAACGACCTTCGTAGATCTGACCCGTGATGTTCTTGCTCATACCGCAAAGGAAAGGCAGCAGCCCTGCTTTCTCTTCCAGACGCCCGTCTCTTTCTTCGGTCAACTGCACAGGGAGCAAGCCGGCTGCGTGAATCACCTCCCTGGGGACCAGCCCGTAGAAGCATCCAATGACCCCCCGTCCCTTATTCTTCCACTCTGCGCAGCTTTGGTGACGCCCCAGGAAGCCCTGCCTGAATCGCTCCAACACCTCGCTCCGTGTTTGCTTTTGCATTAGGTCAACTCCTTTTCCTGCCCTCCAGCACTTCCAGGAAACCGTCGATCCTGGTCTTGGCTTCCTGCATGCTAAATCCCTCCGCATCCGCCTGGTCGCCCTCGAATATGAGAACCGGGAGGCCGTGAGCATCCCTTACCATCTCCACCACCTCGTCCTGACCAATTGACTGGGGACGGCAACTCCTGTTGGAGAACATCACCAGCCCGTCCACTTTGTAATCCCTTATGGCTTGATCAAAATAGCCGAATCGCCTCTCCAAGGGCATGTTTGTGAGAACGTTGGTGTACTTCTCTGCCAAAGTGTGAAATGGATTTTCCGCGTCAAGCCTTCCAGAAGGAGTCTTGTTCCCCCAACTCAAGGCCGTGTATGGCTCCCACACGAAGTTGGCGCCTTTTTCCTCAAAGTAGGTTATGACCTGCAGGTGGTGCCAGATGGGGATTCCGTTCCAGATGAGCCGGAAGCGTTCCCCTCCTTGTGCAGGACAATAGCCTTGAGAGGCCTGTTGCTTATAGGATTCATACAAAGCCCAGTAAAAATCCGCGCAGTCCTTGTCACCCAAGGCGGTCACCAGGGGCAAGATCTCCCCGGCCAGGCTCCTGAAACTGACCGGAGAGGGCCTGTCTTGCCTCAGCTCCAGGATTTTCTTCCAATAGAGCCCTGCCAAATCCGAGTTCCTTACTGCCTCCTTGAGCTTCTCCATGGAAAGCCTGGAGGAAGTGTTCTCCTCTATGAATCGCACCATGGCCCTGATCTGCTCCTCATAATAGGCCACGTAGTCAGGATCCCACGGGTCGTCTGTGGCAGGCATGTCCATGTAAAAAGTTGGCTTCTTGAAATGATCTTCCAGGTAGGCCCACCAAGTAACATGCAGGCAACACACGCTCACATCCGTGATGAAGAGATCCGGCTCAGGTATGGGACCAAAGGCGGACTTTTGCGTCCAGGCAATCCCCAAACCGCACCTGGTGTAGGAACATACCGAGTTGGAAAAGCCCTTTTCTCTGGCTGCCTCGAAGAACTCCTCTGCCTTTCTTATGCCAGCTGCGATGGCAGCCAGGCTTTCAGGGAAGACAGGGTATACGTCCATGGCATAGAGCACCTCCACCGGCACTGCAGCACTGGCCACACAGATGGGCTTGCCCTGCTCCCGGGCAGCCAGCATCCTGCGGTAAGAGGCCCCAGCACTGAGCTTCTTCAACATGGACTTCAGATCAGGGGTCTGTTCCTTGCTGGGCGATTCCTCCATGCCCACCTCCCAACAGTGATTTGCCTTTTTGAGAGCCGACGGGAAGGGTACTATGTGTTGAGCCTCGGCGCAATCCCTCAGGCTTTCTTTGAACAAGGCCCCCGGGGGAGTTATTCTATGGAAAGTGTTGTTCCCTCCAGAGGAGGTGCCCCAGGGAAAGTTTCAGACCCCGTCGGAGGAAGGCCATGCGGCGTATCGGGCTTCGGGAAAGGGTTCTGGAGCTGGAAAGGGCCCTAGTGCGGGCAGCCAAGGAGGCTGCCTGGGAAACCCTTGGATCCGAAGAGGGCATCAGGGGTTCCTTCGAGATGCAGCTCAGGTGCCTCGTGGAACCGGGGAATCCCTGGAGAATCAGCTGCAGCTTTGATCTGGAGCAGCAGATAAGGGATGCTCTGAGAGAGCTCACTGTGAGGCTGGAGGTGCTTAAGCAGGGGCGTGTTTACTGCTATCGCTGTGAGAGCTCTTGCTGCCAACACAGCATACCTCCCAGCTGTGGAACTGTTTTTGGTGGGTACAGCCCCACGGGTTGCCCCAGATGGGTGGAGTTCCAGCAGGTACTTCTGGAGGTGAGGCATCCCAGGCTGGAAGAGCTCTTCCAGGGAGAGGGCAAGGAGGTTTTGGCCGTTTACTCGGACGGGCCTTCCCTGAAAAAGGCGCAGTTGGAGGTCTTTGGCCGCATGTCCAGAGCCTATGATATCTTGGGTCAGGTTGCCTTCGGGTTTGTATGCATGGGGAAGGAGCGCGTGGCCTTGACGGCTCAGGCAGTGGAGGTCAGAGGTCTCAACGGGCAGCCCAGGGTGGAGTTGAACCTCCTGGGGCAGGCCCCAGGGGGGGCAGGCCCATGGGAGGCCCTGGAGTTCCACTATCACGGACGGATAGGGGATTTGCTGAAAGAGGCCAGGCGCAAGATCCAGCTCCTGGGGGCAACAGCAGTGCCTGGCCGTCCAAGCAAGGGAACAAGGGGAACTTCCGAGACGGGCTCAGAGAGGATCCTCAAGAACTTGGCCAGGGGACTGGAGAAGATAGGCCGTCAGGCCAGGCGCAGGACCACCCACGCAGAGATGAGAAGGGGGGACCTGCGACCCACGTACAAGGCCTGGGAGGACGCAACAGCAGCCTCCCCAGAGAGGATTCTCTGGGATGCCAGAAGAAAAACCGTGGTGGTCTTGGGGCCACGCCAGCGGGTTCATGTATTCAGCCGGGCAGGAAAACATATCACGAGCCTTATTCTGGACGGGGAGGCGGTGGAGAACAGGATCCGAAAAAAAAGGTGGGTGGTGCCAGATGCAGAGCTCGTGAAGAGCTTCAAACTTGCCATGGCAGAAGCGGGGCGCGAGGCTTGGGGCAGCTGCCCAGAGCCATCCATTAGGGATCTGGAGGGAGTTCCATGAGGGTGCGGCAAGCGGGTCAGATTTGCCAAGGTTTGTGGCTCCTGGGCAGGGAGGAGTCCTGTGTGTACCTGCTGGAGGGGAAGAAAAGCTCCATGTTGATCAGTGGGGGCATGTCCTACATAGTCTTGGACATCATGAGGCAGATCCGACTTTTCGGGATCGATCTAAGCAGGGTCTCCATGCTCTTGATCCTGCATGCCCACTTCGATCATGTGGGGATAGTGCCCTATTTGAAGAGACAGAGGCCTGCCTTGGAAGTGTTGGCTTCTCGCAGGGCCTGGGAGCTCCTGGGAACCCCCAAGGTCCTGGAGACAATAAACTCCTTCTCCAGGGCTGTGGCCTCCAGGATGGGCCGCCTGGAGGCACTGGACGGATACGACCTGGAGTGGAGGGCAGATATCACAGGGAAAGCCCTGGGAGAAGGGGATCGAATTGACCTGGGGGGCCTGGAGGTGCAGATCCTGGAGACCCCGGGCCATTCTTCCTGCTCCATCAGCGCATGGGTGCCTCAGCTGGGAGCTATTTTTGCCTCTGACGCAGGTGGTATCCCCTTTAAGGACACCATAATCACTTCCGGAAACTCGGATTTCACCCGGTTCCAGGAAAACCTGGAGCGCTTTAAGGGATTGCCCGTAAGATACGTATGTGCAGATCACTACGGTTATGTTTGCGGGGAGGAGGCCTGGGTTTTCATGTCCAGAGCAGCCGAGACGGCCTCCCAGCGCAGAAGGGAGATGGAAGAACTCTATCTGCAAACCGGTGACATAGAGGAGGCTGCCAGAGAGCTGACCCGGAGGTTCTATGCCCAGAACCCTGACTACCTTCTCACTCCCGAGATCTTTCAAGGAGTATTCAAGCAGATGGTGCGCCATGTGGCAGGGCAGATGGGTCTCAGTCCTCCTCCTCATCCTCCTGAGGCAGGAACCTCTTTACAAAATCGGTGTCGAACTGGCCCTTGCTGAAATCCGGATCCTCAAGGATCCTGAGATGAAGAGGGATGGTGGTCCGAATGGGGGAGATCACGAATTCCCTGAGTGCCCTTTTCATGACTGAGATGGCCCCTTCCCGAGTCCTGTCGTGGGCTATGAGCTTGGCTATCAGGGAGTCGTAATAAATGGGCAGTTCATATCCCTGGTACAGATGTGTGTCCAACCTTACCCCGAAGCCCCCTGGAACTCTAAGCTCCTGGACCACCCCCGGGCAGGGCAGGAAGCCCTTTTCCGGATCTTCCGCATTTACCCTGCACTCCAAGGCCCAGCCTTTGGGGTGGATTTTCTCCAAAGAGGGCTCCAGCTGCCTGCCCGCGGCAATACGGATCTGCTCCTTGACCAGGTCCAGGCCAGTGATCTGCTCTGTGACAGGATGCTCCACCTGGATCCTGGCATTGATTTCCATGAAGTAGAATCTTCCCTCCGCGTCCAGAAGGAATTCTACGGTGCCGGCATTGAAGTAATGCACAGCCCTGGCTGCTGCCACCGCAGCCTGTCCCATCTCTTGGCGGAGTTGAGGGCTCAGACACGTGGAGGGAGATTCCTCCAAGAGCTTTTGGTACCTTCTCTGAATCGTGCACTCCCTTTCCCCCAGGTGCACCACAGTTCCTCTCGCATCAGCCAGGATCTGGAACTCCACGTGGCGGGGAGAAGCCACCTTCTTCTCGATGTAAATCTCCTCGTTTCCAAAAGCAGCTTTGGCCTCAGCCTTGGCTATGGGATACTCCTCCCTGAGTTCTGGCTCCTCCCGGCAGACCCGGATTCCTCTCCCCCCCCCTCCACCGGCAGCCTTCAGGAGCACCGGATATCCTATTGTGCGAGCCCATTGCACGGCTTCCTCCAGGGAATTCACTTCTCCATGGCTGCTGGGCAGAACCGGCACCCCTGCCCTGGCCACAGTTTGCTTGGCTAGGATCTTGTTCCCGGCCAGTCTCAAGTTCTCGGGAGTGGGGCCTATGAACACCAAGCCTTGCTCCTGGCAGGCCAGCGCAAAGGTCTCCTCCTCGGCCAAGTATCCGTAACCAGGGTGCACTGCCTGAGCCCCGGTGGCCCTTGCAGCCCCCATTATGGCCTCCAGGTTAAGGTAGCTCTTGGCACTGGGAGGGGGCCCGATGCAGACTGCCTGGTCTGCCGCCCGCACATGAAGGCTCTCCCTGTCTGCTTCAGAGAAGACCGCCACAGTTTGAATCCCCATCTCCCTGCAGGCCCGGATGACCCTCAGAGCTATCTCCCCCCGATTGGCGATCAGCACCTTGCGGAACATCTCTCCCCCTCTTCCCGGTTCACACAACCTGGGTCCTTTGCCCCTGTGGGGACAGGCCCGAGAGACCGAGGTGGAAAACTCTTGCATGACTCAAGATGGGAAGCTCCAGGTGTTTGGTTCTGGCCCCCGGGGGTGGCTCAAGCATCAATCTGCAGCATCACGCCCAGGGGAACACGGCTAGTCCTCCTGGATCACGATCATGAGCTCATTGTCCTTCACTGGGGATTCATTTTGTGCCAATATTTCAATTACTTTACCGTCGGTGGGGGATTTCACCTTCTGAAACACCTTCATGGTCTCCAGAAGCGCCAGCACCTGCTTCTTCTTTACCCTGTCTCCCACCTCCACAAAGGGTGGCTGGTCCGGAGCAGGCCTGCGATAGAAAATTCCGGACATGGGAGCCCTTACCTCCACGCGCTTCACTGTCTGATCCTCCATCTCTTCCCTCCCCCCAGATTCTTGATCCCTGTTCTTGACAGCCCCAGGAGGTTCATCTAGACTCGGATCCCGCTGGACCGCCTGCAAGTATCCACAAGATCTATCATCCGATCAAGCTGTTTGTGACCCTGGGTCTGGTGACCCAGGGGAAAGGCTCACCTGGAGGAAGAACTGCCATGGGTAAATGGATGGAGAATTACCTCCAGCGTTTGGAAAACATAAGAAGGGAGAACCTGGAGGCCGGGGGGCATGAGCGTATTCGGATCCAGCATTCCCTGGGCAAACTCACTGCCAGGGAAAGAATAGAAAAGCTCCTGGACCCGGGAAGTTTCCAGGAATTGGGCTCATTGGTGCGCGAGCCTTCCGGGCTCCTGGATCTTGCTGGCAGGCCTACCCCTGGAGACGGTGTGGTGATGGGGCTTGGGAGGGTGCAGGGCCGCCAGGTGATGGTTTACGCCACGGATTTCACCCTGTTGAGCGGCTCCATCGGGGATCAGGGAGTCTGGAAGATGGCCGAGCTGGTTCAGATGGCAGGCCAGCAAAGGATGCCCATAATAGGGATCCTGGACTCTGGGGGCTCCAGGCTGGGGTTCAGGCAAGGGGCAGCAGGGCTTTACGGGCTGGGACGCCTGATCAGGAACTACTGTCTTTACTCCGGGGTCATTCCAAGGCTGACCCTGGTCTTGGGGCCTTCCATAGGTCCATTGGCCCAGGTGGTGGCTCTGTCCGACTTCACCATAATGAACCGAAAAACGAGTTTCCTGTGGCTTGGCGGAGAGGTGGAATCTCAAGAGGCTGGAGGGGCCGAATTTCACATGTCCAAGGCAGGGCAGTGCGACCTTGTGGCAGACAGTGACGAGGAGGCGCTTCAGGTCACCAGGAGACTACTTGGTTTCTTGCCTCAGAACTGCTGGGAGCCTCCTCCCCGGATTGAACCCACGGACGATCCCGAGCGGGCAGAGCAGGCTTTGCTGGAGGTGATGCCAGAGGATCCCAAGTTCACATACGATATCCATGAAATTCTGGAGCTGGTGGTGGACAACGGGGAGTTCTTCGAACTGAAGGGAGACTTTGCGCCCAACATGGTTGTGGGCTTCGCCCGATTCGACGGAATGGTGGCGGGGGTCGCGGCCAACAACCCCGACGAGATGAGCGGGATCATGGAGCCGGATTCCTCGGACAAGTATGACAAGTTTCTGATGTTCCTGGACTGCTTTAACATTCCCCTGGTGACCTTTTCGGACACCACTGCCTTCCCCCCAGGCGACAAGTGGGAACGCTTGGGGGTCATCCGGCATGGCGCCAAGAACCTTCACGGATACACCCATCTGACCAACCCCAAGGTCACTGTGGTCTTGAGGCGTTCATACGGGGGCTCCAATATAGTCATGGGTTGCTCCAAGATGGGCCCGGATTTCATATACGGTTGGCCCACAGTGGAATTTGCCCCAACGGGTCCGGAGATAATAGTGCACGCGGTCTTCCACAAGCAACTGGCCAAGGCCAGGGAGGAGGGCAGGTACGAGGAGGTGTACAACCAATACCTGGGCATCCTCAAGGAGATGTTCAGTGTTCTGAACATGGGGAAGGTGTTCACATCCTGGTACACTGTGCATGAGGTGATAGACCCGCGCGAGACGCGCGCCAGGATAATAGGTGCGCTCAAGGCTACCCAAACAAAGGCCGAGCAATTGCCGGAGAAAAGGAGATATATAAAGCCCGCCTAGGTCGGGCCGGGTCGGGGCACGTGGATTCGGGGCACAGAAGACTCGGATAGGCGCTTCTGGCAGGTGTTTGTGGTTTTGTCCTGAGAACCGGATTTCTGGAAACATTGCTTCATAGGAGGCCTGGAGAAAAATGGGGGAGAGGATGCAAAAGGCCTTGGAAGTGCTGCGGGAGATCCACCAGAGGAATCTTCTCGGAGGAGGACCGGAGCAGATACAGCGCCAGCACGAAAGAGGCAAACTCACGGCGCGGGAACGCATCCAGGAACTGGTGGACCCAGGGAGCTTCAGGGAACTGGGCTCATGCGTCAACACCACGGGTGTCAGGGTGGATGGGAAGTTGGTGGACGCTCCGTGCGACGGGGCCGTGGTGGGCACGGCCCAGGTGCAGGGTAAAGCGGTGATGGTGCATGCCAGTGATTTCACAGTCTTGGGAGGCTCGGTGGGTACCCAGACGGTCTTCAAGTTCTGCAAGTCCCTGGAGATGGCCGCCTCCTGGGGGGTTCCCATGGTGAACCTCCTGGACTCCTCCGGAGGCAGGCTGGGCTACAGGGATGTGCCCATGGCCGGCATAGACTGGCAGTTCAGGCTTCAGTCCCTTTACTCGGGGGTTATTCCTCAGGTGACGGTACTGATGGGTCCCTGCATAGCTGGGGGGGCCTACCTGCCGGTGCTTTGCGACTTCCTAATCATGAGCCGGACTTCGGGTAATCTCTGGCTGGGGGGGCCCAGACAGACCGCGGCAGCCACCTCCGAACAGATTGACCGCAGCATAGGGGGTGCAGACTACCACATGCAGCTCACGGGTACCTGCGACCTGGTGGGAGAGGGCGACAGGGAGGCAATATCCCTGTGCAGGAGGCTGCTGGGGTACCTCCCCTCCAGTTACAGGGAGGAGCCCCCACGGCTCCCTCCCAGGGATGACCCAGGGCGGGAAGTGGGTGAGCTCTTGGAGTTGGTGCCTGACGATTACGATGTCCCCTATGATATGCACGAGGTGATAAGGCTGCTTGTGGACGAGGGGGAGTTCTTGGAGATCAAGGAGGGGTACGCCCCCCAGGTGATCACCTGTTTGTGCAGGATGAACGGGCAGGTGGTGGGGTTGGTGGCCAGCAACACAGCCCACAGGGGGAGCCTCCTGGAGGTAAACGCCTGTGACAAGTATTACAGGTTCCTGCAGGTGCTGGAGGCGTACGGGATACCTCTGGTGAACCTCTTGGACAGCCCTCCCCTGGTGCCTGGGGAGGAAGAGGAGGCCAGGGGGCTCCTAAGACATGTGGGTAAGCTCCTGGATCTGTACGCCACAAGCACGGTGCCCAAGATCACGGTGGTGCTCAGGGAGGCTTATGCAGATGCCGGAAGCTTGATCATGGGGGGGGTCAAAAGCATGGGCGTGGATCTTGTTTATGCCTGGCCCATTGCCAGGTTCGCCGTGGAGGCCTCCCAACTGGATCATGCAAGGCTGGGGCAACTCAAAGGTCTGGAGGAGGACCTGGGGAAATATCTTCAACGTTCCAGGGAAAGGGTGGATGTGTTCGAGGTAGCCCGTTCCTGGAGCGCCCAGATGGTGGATGAGATCATAGAGCCTTCCCAGACCAGGAGGAAGATAATAGAGGCCCTGAGCATAACCCGGAGCAAGAAGGAGATGCTGCCCCCAAGGGCCAAGAGCCATGGGGTGTCCCCCACCTGAAACCCAGGGCCTGCGGGGAATGCTCCAGAGACTCTCAGGAGGCAGACATGAGCCTGATGGACAAGGCCATCATAACTTGCGCCCTTACAGGAGTACTAACAGACCCCAAGAGCCATCCCGTGCCGGTTACCCCACGGGAGATGGCAGAGCAGGCCGCCCAAGCCTTTGATGCTGGGGCCTGCGTTGTCCACTGCCACTTCCGAAACCAGGAGCCGGGCAAGGCACACCTGCCCACCTGGGATCTGAAGACCGTGGGTTCCATCTTGGGAGCCATCCGGGAGAGAGTACCGGGCATAATAATCAATATGAGCACCGGAGTCCCAGGCCCGGACATATCTGGTCCCCTGAGGTGTCTGGAAGAGTTCCGACCCGAGATGGCAGCCTGCAATGCGGGTTCCCTCAACTACCTAAAGCTGCGGGAGGACGGCTCCTGGGCCTGGCCTCCTATTCTCTTCGACAATCCCGTGGAGAAGATCAGGGCTTACCTGGAGGTAATGAACAGAGCCGGGGTGGTGCCGGAGTTCGAATGTTTCGATACCGGGATACTCAGAAGCGTTTTCCTGTTCAGAAGAAACGGCATGTTCCAGGGCCCGGCGCACATCTCCTTGGTCATGGGTGTTGCCAGCGGAATGCCTGCCAAGCCCCAGTGGCTTCCCCTGCTCCTCCAGGAAATGGAACCCGCAACCCACTGGCAGGTGATCGCTGTGGGAAGGAAGGAAGTTTGGGAACTCCAGAGGAGATCCCTGGAACTGGGAGGGAACGTGCGCACCGGCCTGGAGGACACTTTCTACCTCCCCGATGGCACAAAGGCCCGGGGAAATGGAGAGCTGGTGGAGGCCTTGGCCAGGATCGTGAGAGAAACTGGCCGGGATGTGGCAAGCCCCCAGGAAGCGCGCCAGATCCTAGGAATCCGCAATTGAAGCAGGCATCTCAGAAGGGGGGGAAACTGATGTGCTCTAAGCAGGAGGTCCTATACTCTGTGCGAGACAGGGTGGCCACTGTGATCATAAACAGGCCAGAGGCCCACAACGCCCTCACCCCAGAGGTGATGGCAGGGATTGAGGAACTCTTGGAGACAGCGGCCAGGGATCCGGAGGTGGGCGCCCTGGTGCTGCGGGGAGCAGGAGGCCGGGCCTTTTGTGCGGGAGCGGATCTTGGTGCGGGGCTGGGCATGAGCGATGCCTCTTTCCTGGATCGCCACGAGGCAAGGGCTCGGTACGCAAGGCTCTTGATGTGCCTCCAGAGGACTCCCAAGCCCATCCTAGCAGCGGTGGAAGGTTACTGCATGGCCGGAGGCCTGGGCCTGTGCCTTGCCTGCGACATGGCCGTAGCCACAGAGGACGCCCAGTTTTCCCTCCCCGAGATAAAAAGGGGCTTGTGGCCATACATGGTGACCGCCCTGCTCATCAGACATGTGGGGCCCAAGAAGGCCCTGGAGTTGTGCATGAGCGCAGAGCGCATGGGGGCTTCTGAGGCCGAGCGGCTGGGGATAGTCAACAGGGTCGTGGGTCGGGAGCAGTTCGAGCAGGTTGTGGAGGAGACGGCCAGGAAGCTGGGCTCCTTCAGCCCCGCAGTCATGGCTCTGGGCAAGAGGTCCTTCTACTCCATGGCAGATCTCCCCCTGGAGAGGGCCCTGGAATACCTGGCCTCCCAGCTGACCCACAACACCCAGCTGGAGGACATGGCCGAGGGGATAGCAGCATTCCTCCAGAAAAGGGAGCCGAAGTGGAAGGGAAGATGAAGGGAACAAGGCCCCCTTGCAATGCCACAAGACTTTGAGCACATTATTTACTGGCAGTGGCTGATGGAGGCCAAGAATTGAATCCTCTGGGACTGAGAAGAAGCGCACCTCAATGAACTGTGCCTGTGTGCGATTTTAGCTGAAAAAGGGTTTTCAGTCCGGACGCATTAAAGCATAGCGGTGGGCCGACAGGTCCGAGCCCACAATGTCCCCGGCTTTGGCCGATGATCCGGAGGATCTTTCCATCTGGCTCAAGAAGGGGTTTTTGAGCGCTGGCGTCCTGAGTCCTCTTGGCATGCTTTGTCCCCAGCTCCCTGGCCCTGAAGAACACTCCGAGCTAAGCCAGAAGCTTGGCAAGCTTTGCCAGGGGGCAGAGGAAAGTTGGAGGAGACTTGGGCTGGGAATTGGATGTTCCTGGAGAAAGTCGTGCTCTTCGCAGGGCCGTGCAGGAGCACTCTGGCAGTGCTCTGCTAAAGGAGATCCTGGAGCTTCCCAATGCTCGCCAGGTTGTGGAGGAGTTGGCCCCAACAGATTTCTTCTGGCTCGTCAGGAAGATAGGAGAAGATGACAGCCTTCCCCTCTTGGAGATGGCTTCCACAGAACAATGGCAGCACCTGGTGGACCTGGAAGTCTGGAGGAAGGACAGAATTCATCTGGATGATGTGGGTTTATGGTTGAAGAGGCTCCAGGCGGCGGATGCCGAGAGGCTCTCCCTTTGGCTTCTGCAGGAGGGGGATCTCCTGGCCCGCTTTTTCCTGGGAAGGCTTCTGGATGTGACAGTGCGGGACCACGACACAGATGAGGTGCCTGAAGGCTTTTTCAGCCTGGACGGGGTGTACTACCTGCGCGTGCGGGATCCTGAGCAGCAGGAGTGGATCCAGGAACTATTGGCGGATATGGCCCGGCTGGATTATGGGGGGTACCAGCGCTTCCTGCTGGGGCTGGCAGAGTACCTGCCTTCTGAGGCGGAGGAGGAGCTGTACAGGCTCCGAAACCTTAGGTTGGCCGAGCAGGGATTCCTGCCCTGGGAAGAGGCCCAGGCCGTTTACAGCGCCTTGAGGCCGGAGGCTGTCCTGGAGGGAGCCCCTGAGGTGCCGCCGGCTCTGGAGCTTGGGGACGAGGAGCGGGACCTGGTTCCCATGATACCCTTGGAGCAGGGGGAGGTGGGTGGACTCCTGGCCAGGACCCTGGGGGGGATCCAGGATCCCATATTCCTGGACCGGATCAGGATGGAGTTTGCGGGCCTCGCCAACCAGATCCTCTCCGCCGAGGGTGCGCCCCTGAGTGACTTGGAGCTCATGGGTCAGGCTTGCAGGAGGGCGGCCTCTTACCTGAACCTGGGCCTGGAAAGGCTGAGCCTGGGGGATATCCGCAAAGCCACGGAGCTGGTGGCCGGCCGTGCCCTGACATCCATATTCAGGGTGGGCTATGGCCTTGCCATGAGCTTGCAGGCTGAGGCCCGCGCCTGGACACAGAGGAGCTGGTTCAGGAAGATGGGGCTGGAGCCAGAGTTTTGGGGCGAGGGCTGGGGCTCCTGTTTGAGAGGCCTGCTTCGCAGGAGGCCGGTATACTTCCAGGGAGGGCAAGAGGCAGAACAATACAGGGACTTCCGCCATTTGGGGGAACTGGAGGAGACCTCCAGGACCCTAGAGCGGGTCAGGAGCATGGACGGTCTCTTGGAAAGATTGATGGAGCGCTATCCCATGGACCCCGGATTCCTGGTTCCTCCAGAGGCCATTTTCCAGCCTCTGCTATTCAACCTGTGGGGAAGATGGGTGCTCGGGAGGGATCTCCGGATTCTCCCCATGAGAACGGAGGAGGCCGCTGAGCTGCTCAGGGTCCTGAGGGGGAGAGAGCGCAAGCCACCTTATCGGATGCCGGGCTTCGAGAGGAGGTTCGTCGGATTCTTCCTGGAGAATTCCCCAGAAGGGGATCGGGAGATCCTGGGCCAGGCCCTGCTCATTGTCTGGAGGGAGTTCCAGGACGAGTACGAGATGCTTCCCGTGGAGGAGTTGGACTCCAGGTTTGCCCGACTCATCCGGCTCGAGGCATAGCCCACCTGCAGCGGACAGGGCCGGATTCTCCTCCAGAGAGCCTCATCTTTTGGGCTCACCCACGCGCCACAGAAGCAGGCAAGCCCCCAGGGCCAACCCTGCCCCAAGAAGGAAGGCCCAGTTGAAGGAGCCCGTGAGATCCCGGATCCTGCCTGCCAAGAAGTGTGCCAGAATGGCCCCGGTGCCGTAAAAGGGGGTCCAGGCCCCGATGACGGTTCCCATCACCTCCTTGCGGAAATAATCACCTCCACAGGCGCCGTAAAGGGGCCAGGTCACACCATAGAGCACTCCCAGCAACCCCACGCTTCCATAGATCCCCCAGATCCAGTCTCCAGAGAGGACCATGCCCAAAATCCCCAACCCGATGAAGAGATTCGACCCCATGAGGGTGCGCCTCCTCCCAAGCCGGTCTGAAAGGGGGGGGATTGTGAGCACGCCGGCCACCTGGCTGAGCCCGTGGATGGTGGCCAGGAAGGAGGCCTGCCCCAAGGGAAGACCCAGTTCCCCCTGGGCATAATCCACCATGAAAGTGGTCACCAGGTAAAGGGAGCAGGCGGCCATGAAATACGACCCGCCTATGAGCCAGAATCTGGGGGAACTCATGATTTCCCTGATGCGGCCATGCCCAGCCCATTGCCCCTGAGCCTCACCCTCCCTTGTACCCTGGAGCCCGCTCCCCCAGGGCAAGAGCCCTTGATCTTCAGGCCGGCTCCTGAGCAAGGTGGCGTTGAGAAAAACCATGGCCAGGGCGGCTGAGCCCAAGAGGTACCAGGAGGCCCTCCAGGAGGAAACACGCACCAGATGGGGGAAAAGCCAGCCCATGGCCGCAAAGCCAAGCCCGTATCCAGTGGAGAGAATCCCCAGGGCCAGTCCCCTTCGCCCAGGGGCGAACCAGCTTTGCACAACCACCAAGACCGGGGTCCACATGGCAGAAGCCCCGGCTCCCACAACCGCGTAGTAGATGCAGGCAGTTGTGAAGTCCTCCACAGTTCCCATGAGCAGGGCCCCGCCCGCCAGGAATCCCCCGACCCCGGCTATTATGCGCCTGGCTCCAAAGCGATCCGTCAGGTTGCCCACAAAGGGAGTCATGCACAGATATGCTGCCAGGTACGAGTTGAAGATGCTTCCTGCCTGGGTGCGGTTAAGGCCCAGATCCCGGATCATCTCCGGCAGGATCACCCCAAAGCCCAGGCGAATGCTGTAGTTGACGAAAAGATCCAGGAAACAAACCGCCAGTATTACCCAGGCCCAGTGGAGGAGTTTTCCCGTCACGCCATGCCTCGAGTTGTCTTGTGCGCTGGTTGGAAAAACTGCTGTTCAGATCTTCGCAGCTTCGCAGATCATAACCTCTCGGGCCCTGTTCTTCCAAGGGGTTCCCGGCCTGGATCATTCATCGCCCACATCGGATTCAGGCCAAGGGAATGAAAGGGCAGGTTGGCACCCAGCAGATGGGGGTGCCCTATGGGTTCGAGAATGGTCGGTTGTGAGGATTCCGAAGAACTATCTCCAAAGCATCTGTGGCCTTGGTGATCCATGCGGCCTAGGGTTTTGGTTTTCGGGCCCGGGGAGCTCGGTCCCGTTGATGAAACCCTCTTGTTGGCTCATGGGAGTTCTCGTCTTTGGCGTCCCAAGGGTTGGGGTTTTTGAATCTCCTGCAAGGGGAGGTGTTTGCCCCCTCCCGATGGGTTTGGGGTTTTTGTGCTGCCCGGGCATTTTGGGCGGGGATGACCCCCGCCCCTTG
>JBBIOJ010000020.1:0-78741 GCA_037443445.1 Desulfarculaceae bacterium
AGCTCCTGGCTGGCCAGGCAAAGCATTAAGCAGGCCCATGTGTGCATGGAGGCCAGAGACTGTCCGAGGGGCCAGAGGGCTCCCGGCTCATTGCCCATTCTCCAGGATGTTAGACCCTCCAGATTCCATGCTATAATTCCCAGCCCTTGGTCATGGAGGCTCTTTTGTCCAAGCCAGCCGGCGCGAGGTGAAGATGGAGGAGCTGGAGCTCAGCGTTGTGATGCCATGCCTAGATGAGGCAGAGACAGTGGGCGTTTGCGTAAGAAAGGCCCTGGCTTTCTTGGAGAAGCACGGGGTTCAGGGCGAGGTGGTGGTGGCTGACAATGGAAGCACCGACGGCTCAGTGCAGATAGCCCAGGCCGCAGGGGCCAGGGTGGTGCAAGTGCTGGAGAGAGGCTACGGGAGCGCTCTCATGGGGGGAATCCGGGCGGCGCGCGGTCGGTACATCATCATGGGGGACTCGGATGACAGCTACGATTTCTCAAACCTCATGCCCTTTCTGGAGAAACTCCGGGAAGGCTACGACCTGGTCATGGGCAACAGGTTCAAGGGTGGTATTGCGCCTGGGGCCATGCCTTTTTCGCACAGGTGGCTTGGGAATCCAGTTTTGACAAGCATAGGCAGGCTTTTTTTCGGGAGCCCGTGCGGGGACTTTCACTGCGGGCTTAGGGGCTTCAGCAAGGAGGCCGCAGAGAAGATGGGTCTTCAGACACCAGGGATGGAGTTTGCAAACGAGATGGTGGTCAAGGCCACGATCTTGGGCATGCGCATGGCAGAGGTGCCCACGTTCCTCTCCAAGGCAGGCAGGAGCCGTCCCCCGCATCTTCGCTCCTGGCGGGACGGCTGGAGGCATCTGAGATTTCTATTGCTGTTTTGCCCGAAATGGCTTTTCTGGATCCCTGGTTTCACCCTCATGGGCTTGGGGGGCGCGTTGGGGAGCATCCTCACCTTCTCCCCTGTTCGGATCTTTGGTGTCACTCTGGACACTAACAGCCTCTTGGTCTGCTCCATGCGTCTGTTGGTTGGGTTCCAGGTCGTGTGTCTTGGGCTTTTCGCCAAGGCCTTGGCTCTCAGGGAAGGGTTATTGCCCGCTCAGTGAGGCCTGGGAGGGGTTCTGCTGGAGACCAGTCTCGAAAAGGGGGTTGTGGCTGGACTGGGGGTTTTCCTGGCCGGGGCCTTCCTCCTGGGCTTGGCAGTATACGTTTGGGAGGAACAGGGGTTTGGGGATCTCTCTTACCCCGAGAGCCTCAGGATAGTTATCCCTGCAGTGACCCTCATGCTGCTCGGAATCCAAGCGATGTTCTCAAGTTTCTTCCTGAGCCTGCTTCGCCTTAGGCTAAGGTGAAGAGGTGCAACATAGCCCTGGTAGAGCAGGGAAGCGAGCAGAGGGCATCCCTCTGGGTCTTGGTCTCACTGGTGGTGGCCATAAAGGCCTCCCTGTGGGCGCTGGATCCCTCTCCGAAATTCTTCTTCGGGGATTCCTATTGTTATCTTGAGACAGCCAAGACTGGCTGGATCCCACCCGATCGTTCTTTCACCTACGGATACTTCATCCGTGCGACCCTGCTACTGGAAGAGTCCCTCCGGCCCCTGATGGCGATCCAATGGGTCATGGGTGTTGGTTGCGCGGTGGGGCTTGGATACATCTCCAGTAAGTACTTGGGCGCCCGGCCCCTGCGGGTGTACCTCTTGGCAGCCCTCTGCAGCCTGGAGCCGCTGCAGCTCTGCTGGGAGCGGGCGATCATGACCGAGACCCTCTCCCTTTTCTTGATGGTGCTGTACCTCTGGGCCTGTCTAGAGTACCTGAGAGGGGCCAGGATATCCGCCATGGTCCTATTGCAGGTTTTGGGCACTGCCCTGGTGAGTGTGAGGCTGAGCTACCTTCCACTGGTGGGTTGCGCATCACTGGCACTGCCCTTCATGGCAGAGATCCAGGACAGGGGGAAAAGGGGAGATATGAGGAGGCCAGGGGGCTCCAGGAACTGGTGGCTCAGGGGCGTCCATCTGCTCCTCTCCATGGGGCTGATGTGGGCAATGCATGGGGCGTACAAGTGGAGCTACGCGAGGCTCTCCGGTTTTCCTGCGGGGTACAGCGGGGCCAGTGGATACATCCTTTTGGCCACCTGGGCGCCTGTGGTGGAGGCCAGAGATTTCCCTGACCAGGAACTGGGTAGGAGGTTGCTGGAATCCTTGAGCTTTGAGCCCAAGGATAGGAGATTCAGGAACGATCAACTCTTCAGTTACGGCGGCCTGGTGCAAAGGATAAGGGATGGCATGGTTGAGGAGGAAGGCGACAGGTTCGCGCGGTTCGCAGCCCTGAGGGCCCTGGAGAGAGACCCCTTGGGGGTGCTCAAACTGGGGTTGATGACCCTTTGGGATTTCTTCGATCTAGACTACCTGCGCCAGATGGTGCTGGAAGACCTGGGATATCACCAGGAAGACGAGTACCGGAATTTCAGGGAGGCCTTCCAGGGCCGTGGGTTCACTCTTCCGGAAAAACAGCCCATAACGTGGAGCAAAGCTTACTACGCTTTGGCCATACCGTGGTACCTGGCGCTTCTTGCCACCCCACTGTGGGGCCTCTTGGTTCCGCTGAGGTCACCTGTGGGGAGCAGAGGCGCCAGGGCGCTACTCTTGTTGGCCAGCGTCTGCTTTCTAGGGGTCGTAAGCGTGCTGGCAGTGCAGCCGGTGGTGAGGTACTTGCATCCCATGGCCTGGCTGGCCCTGGGGGTTGCAGCATCTCATGGTGGGATTCCCCGTAAAAGGCCTCTTGGGTGAGAGGTGGTGAGCAACCCCGCACCCGGGAATCCCATAAACGCGTCCTCTGTAACTCCGTAAGACACACAAAGGTTTCCTGGAATGGCTGCGCTTCTTGCACCCCAGACCAAAGTGATGATCCTGGGATGGGATGAACTGGTCCCTCCCTAAACAGGAAGGTGCCTTGACCCGTGGGGGTGGGAAGGCTCTGATCCTCTGTGTTGGCTCACCCTGAGATGGTAGGCTGTTATGATGTCTCGGTGCTGGAGAATCCCCACGAGATGGCCAGAGGTGCCGCCTTCCATGACGGGTATCTGCTCGTGGCCAGAGGCCATGAACTTGAGTAGGGCCGAGTGCAAGTCCTCATCCGGTTCCACCCAGACAGGAGGATCGGCCAGTTCTCCAGCCACCAGAACCTCTCCAAGGGTGTCCTCCATGAGCACCTTTCGGACCCTCTGGAAACAAAGGATGCCTTTGAGCCTGCCCTTGCTGTCCACCACTGGGAAATCCGTTCCTTCGCATCCCAGAAGCACGTCCCTGACAGCCCCGAAAGTCATATCCTCGGTGAGGATCACCGGCCTGGTGGCCTGCTGGATGGCATCCCTGACCTTGACCTGGCGCAGCACGTTGACCGTGAGATCCTCCTCGTGCGCGGGAGAGAGAAACCGGTTGGGCACCTGACTCTCGTAGATGGAAGCCTTTCGGTTCAAGAGGGAGTGGATGGTGGCCACTATCAGCAAAGGCACAAGAAGGCTGTATCCCCTTGTCATCTCGCAGACCATGAGGATGGAGCCGATGGGGGCATGGGCCACTCCGGCGAAGAATCCCCCCATGCCAACCAGGACAAAGGCCGCCGGCTCCTTGAGCAGTTCGGGGAAAAGCGCGTGACCCGTGCTGCCCAGAGCGCCTCCCAGCATGCCCCCAATGAATAAGGCAGGGGCGAAAACCCCACCGCTTCCACCAGAGGCCACGGTGAGAGAAGTGCTCAGTGTCTTGAAAAAAGCCGCCGCAGCCATGGTGCCCAAGGCCAGCTCCCCCAACATGGCCATCTGAAGCCAGCCGTACCCTATGCCCAAGGTCTGGGGAAGGAAAAGGCCTATCACTCCCACCAGAAGCCCTCCCAAGGCTGGCTTCAGGAAACTAGGGACGTGCCCAAGGCTTTGGAACCAATGCCTCGTGGTGAAGAAGGTCCCTATGTAGAGCCTTCCCACCGGAGCGCAAATTAGTCCCAGGAGAGCGAACCAGCCCAGCTCTCCCGAAGTCTCCACGAAATGGAACTCCGGTATGGCAAACACAGCTTCGGCTCCATACATCACCTGGTGGATGGTGTGGGCCACTATGGCCGAGACCGTGCACGGGATGAGAGCCTCGCTTTCCATGTCCTCCCTGTACAATAGTTCGCAGACAATTATGGCGCTTCCCATAGGGGCCCGGAACACTGCGGCCAAGGCTCCGGAAGCACCTGCCAGCAGCAGGATTCGCAACTCCCTGGCTGGCATGCCTAGCCATTGCCCGATCAAGGAGCCCAGGCCAGCTCCGATTTGGACCAGAGGTCCCTGTCTGCCGGCACTGCCGTTGGTGGCCAGCGTGACTATGGAGGCCAGGGCCTTGAGCAATGGGGTCCTACTCCGGACACGGCCCCCCGAGTTGTGGAAGGCCTGGATCATCCCATTGGTGCCGGGCCCCGCTACCTCTGGGGCGAGCCAATGGGCTATCATCCCAGAGACCAAGCCACCCAGGGCTGGCAGGATAACGAACACCAGAGGCCGAAAGTGGGTGCCCGAGGCAGGAGCCACGGGATGTTCTCCAGCTGGGTACAGAGGGGGCGAACCAGCCAGCAAGTCCTGAAAGAGGTGCTCTGCCCAGCCGAGTCCCCACAGGAAGAGGCAGGCCCCCATCCCAGAGACCAAGCCCACTAATCCACCCAGAAATATCCACTTGAGAAAGGATTCTGGCCTGATACGGCCCAGACCCGTCCAGAAGGATGAGGCAACAAAGCGCGAGCCGAGCATGTGGCCGACCTTGGATCCGCAGCCCCAGGGACTATCTGGAGACGAGGAACAAAAAAGCAAGGGGATGGAGAGCCAGGATCACTGCCTCCATCCCCTTGGAAGATCTCATGGTGCCGAAGCGGGGACTCGAACCCCGACAGGCCTACGCCCACCAGACCCTGAACCTGGCGCGTCTACCAATTCCGCCACTTCGGCCCGCCTTGCATTCCTACAGGATCGTTTTTATAGTACAGGCACAATCTTTGTCAAGGGCCCAGGGGATGAGGAGGCTTTCCAGCCCTTGCCGGTGGCTTCACGGCAACAGGACAAATCCCGGGGGCTGAATGATCCGGCAGGAGTTCCAAGACAAAAAAGGTTGGTCTTAACCCATGGAGCACATAAGAGAATGGAGGCCCGTGCTTGCTCTTAGAAATCCGGTGGTGACCTTGGGGAATTTCGACGGGGTTCACTTGGGCCACCAGCGCATATTCAAGCTTCTCATAGAAAGGGCCAGGCAGAGGCAAGGCACCAGCGTGGTTTACACCTTCGAACCCCATCCCATGAAGGTCCTGTACCCCGAGCGTAGAATGCCCCTGATCACTTCTTATGGGGAGAGGGCCCTCTTGGTGGAGCAGCTGGGAGTGGACGTGCTGGTAAGCGCGCCTTTTGACAAGGGGTTTGCGAGCCAAAGTGCCCGAGATTTTGTTCAAGAGATCCTGGTGGGTTCCATAGGCGCCAGGGAGATCCTGGTGGGCTACGACTATGCTTTTGGGCGCAACAGGGAAGGAGACACCAGGCTCCTGAAGGAAATGGGCCTGAAGTTTGGCTTCAATGTGGAAATAGTGCCTCCGGTCATGATGAACGGAAGCGCGGTTAGCAGCAGCCGCATTCGAGCCCTGGTGGAGGAACAGGGGGATGTGGCCTTGGCTGCCCGCATGATGGGCCGGGAGTTCTGTTTGGAAGGGGTGGTGGTGCAAGGCCACAGGAGGGGTAAGTCCCTGGGATACCCCACGGCAAACCTCCGCCTGGAGAATGAGTTGCTTCCAAAGCCAGGGGTGTATGCTGTTGTTGTGAGGATTCAAGGGCTGGAATCCTCCTGGGGGGGCATGGCCAATCTGGGCACCAACCCTACCTTCAGTGACAGCCTGCTTTCCTTCGAGGTTCACATCTTCGACTTCCAGGGGGACCTTTACGGCAAGAGGCTGAAGGTGGCTTTGCTTGAGAGGCTCAGGGATGAGCGGCGTTTCCCGAGTGTAGAGGCCCTGGTGGACCAGCTTGGCCGGGACGAGCAGGCCTCCCGGGCCTTTCTAGGACAGAGGCTGGCGTGAAAAAAGGGGGAATAAGAGACCCCCGGCTCTGGATCGGCCTTGCTCTGAGCAGCCTTTTCGCATACCTGGCCCTTCGGGGCCTGGATCCAGGGGCTGTGGGAGCAGCCCTTGAAAATGCCGACTACAGGTTCCTGCCTGCTGCTTTTTTGCTTACCTACGGGGTTCTATGGGTCAGGGCTCTGAGGTGGAGGGTTCTGCTGAGAAGCCTTTTGGAGGTTGAGACCGGGCTTCTGTTCAGGGTTACCCTCATAGGCTTTCTGGCCAATTATGTCCTGCCGGCCAGGATAGGGGAGTTGGTCAGGGCAGTCCTGCTAGGGGCCAGGAAAGAGCTGAGCATCTCTGCAGCCTTGGGGACAGTCGTGGTGGAGAGGCTCCTGGATCTCATAAGCATCCTTCTTATCTTTTCCCTGGTGAGTGTTTTGGATTTCATCCCGGATGTGGGTTCGGAGCTGGGGGAAATGCTCAATAGCACGGCCCTGGTCTTTCTGCTGGTGGCCGGGATTCTCTTGGGCCTCTTGTGGGGGCTGAGAAACCACACAGGAAAAACGGTTCTGTTGGTGGAGGCAAGCCTGGGGCGGGTTTGGCCACAGGGCTCAAAAAGGCTTGCCAAGGCCATGGTCTCCTTTGCCGAGGGCCTCAGACCTGCCCGGGGTCTCAAGGATGTGATGGAGATAGGCTTCTGGACAGCCTGCCTGTGGGCTCTCAGCGCTGCCATTGTTGTGCTGCTCATGGAAACCTTCAAACTGGGGCTTCCCTGGGGAGCTGCCTGGTTCATCCTGGTGAGCTTGGGCTTTGGTGTGAGCGTGCCATCGGCTCCTGGGTTCGTGGGAACCTTCCACTTTGCTGCCATGGGAGCGCTTCTTCTCTACGGGGTGGACAAGCCAAACGCCTTGGGTTTTGCCTTGGTGCTGCACGCCACATGCCTCCTGCCCGTGTTCCTGGCGGGCATCCCGGTTCTGTGGGCCGAGGGCATGAGTCTCGGCCGCATTGCCAGGCTTTGGGGGCAGCAGGCTTCTGCTTCAGAGAAAACTGGCTCCGGCTGATTTCAGGGCATTGCCTCCAGGAGCTCCACCAGGCGAGGCAGGAGCTTTCCTGCAGAGCCTTCCAGGAAGATGTCCGTGACCGAGTGGGTGAGGGGGGTTTCTTCGGTGTTCACCTCTATGATCCGAGCCCCCTTTTCCTTGGCCAGATAGGGCATGTCACAGGCCGGGGCCACCACGGCCGAGGTGCCCACCACCAGCATCACCTCACAATTCTTGGATTCCTCCTGTGCCTGGATCAGCGCCCGCCAGGGAATTGGCTCTCCAAAGAAGACAACATCGGGCTTCAGAACCCCGCCGCAGATGCACCTCGGAGGAAGCCGACTCAGATCTGCCATGTGCCTGGGCAACTTCTCTCCGCAGCTAAGGCAGGCCAGCTGGTGGCCGCTGCCGTGAAACTCCACCACGTACCTGCTGCCTGCCTCCTGGTGCAGGTGGTCTATGTTCTGGGTGATGACCGCTTTCAGAAAACCCATCTTCTCCATCCTGGCCAGGCTCAGATGAGCAGTGTTGGGCCTGGCCTTCTCCACTAAGGCCTGCAGCTCCCGGAGCATCTGCCAGACCCTCTCCGGATGGGCCCTCAGGGCCTCTATATGGGCATACTCCATGGGATCGTACTTCTCCCACAAGCCCTGGGTGCCGCGGAAGGCAGGGATCCCGCTTTCCACTGAGATCCCCGCCCCGGTCAAAGCCACAACCGATCTGGCCTTTCGGATCATTTGAGCAGCCTTCTGCAACAAGCTCTCCAGGTCTCGCATGGGTCCAGCCTGTTTCAAAGAGTGTTGGCTATGACCAGCCGCTGGATCTCCTGGGTGCCCTCGTAGATCTGGGTGATCTTGGCGTCCCGCATGTATCGCTCCACCGGGTACTCCTTCACGTAACCGTAGCCCCCCAGGACTTGCACTGCATCCGTGGTGACCTGCATGGCAGTATCCCCGCACAAGACCTTGCTTATGGAGGACATGCGGATCAGCTCGGCCGGGAGCCTGGAGAGATCCTTAGGCTGTTCCTGAAGGAGGGAGGCAGTCTTGTAAAGCACGTGGCGGGAGGCTTCCACTGCCACAGCCATGTCGGCCAGTTTGAAGGCTATGCCTTGGAACTTGATGATGGGTTGGCCAAAGGCGACCCTCTCCTTGGCATATGCCACTGCATAGTCAAGAGCCCCCTGAGCTATGCCCAGGGCCTGGGCTGCCACCCCTGGCCTACTGAAATCCAGGGTCTTCATCATGATATGGAAGCCCACCCCCTCCTCTGCAAGGAGGTTCTCGGCCGGGACAACACAGTCTTCGAAAACGAGCTCGCTGGTGTCCGACCAGCGGATGCCCATCTTGTCTTCTTTCTTGCCCACCTTGAACCCAGGGGTGCCTTTTTCAACCACAAAGACGCTGGCCCCCCTGTGGCCCCCCTTGGCCGGGTCTGTGAGGGCATAAACGGTCACCACGTCGGCCACCCCGCCGTTGGTTATAAAGGTCTTGACTCCGTTGAGGACGTAGTCACCACCTTTCTTGATGGCTTTTGTGCGAAGCCCGGCCACATCCGAGCCCCCCACGGACTCTGTCAGGGCAAAGGCTGCCAGGTGCTCCCCGCTGGAGAGCTTTGGAAGGTACCTGGCCTTCTGGGAATCGTTGGCTGCAAGCAATATGGGGAGGGTCCCCAGTTCCTGGTCAGCGGGCACAAGGCCTGTTGCAGCCTCCACCCTGGAGAGCTCCTCCACCACCAGGCAAAAGGAAAGAAGCCCTGCTCCCCCTCCTCCATATTTCTCCGGGAAGTCAACCCCCATGAGGCCATTCTCCCTGAGGATTTCCACCACGCCCCAGTCCCACTGTCCCTTCTCGTCCCTTTCCCGCGCTCCAGGCTCTATCTTCTCCTTGGCCAGCCTTCTAACCATGTCCCGCAGCATCTTCTGCTCATCTGTGAGATCGTACTGCATGGTCCCTCCTTCTGCTGGATTGCCCAAATCTGGATTCGGCCGAGATCCCCTTTTTTCCCTCCTTGTGCAGTGGCGGCCTATAAAAAATCACTTTTGGGAGAAAAAGTCAAATGCTCCTGGGGGGGAATCCTGGGCCCCTCAAGCCAGTAGTCTCTTGGCCTCTCTGCCCAATCGAAACAGGTCTTCCTTGCTCCTCAAGGGCAAGAACAGGTCAACAAACGGAAGGGCCGCTTCCATCCCCTTGCAGGTGGGCTCATAGCCTGGAGTGCCTAGAAGGGGGTTAAGCCAGATTATGGCTCTGCAGCTTCTCTTCAAGAACTCCATCTCTTTGCTGAGCAACTCTATTTCCCCCTGGTCCCAACCGTCGCTATAGATCGCCAGGGCAGGTTTCTGAGGCAGAAGCCTGAGGCCGAACTTCTCCCTCAGGGACTTGAGGCAATGCCCAATGCGGGTGCCGGCCCCCCACTGAGGTAAGAGTTTGGGTATGTCAAGAAGAAAGCCATCCAGGTCCTGGGTTCGCATTTGCGTGGTTACCCGGACCACCTCGGTGGAGAACAGGAATACCTCGGAGCTCCTGTTTACCCTAAGGAGGATGTGGGCGAATTCCAGCAGGAGCTTGGTATGTTCTTCCATGGAGCCGCTCACGTCACAAAGGAGCACCAACCGAGTCTTCCTGATGCGGGGAGCCATGAGCTCCAGGTACATGAGATCTCCCCCATACTGGAGGTTTCTCCTGAGGGTGCGCCTCAGGGAGAGACGCAAGCCCCACGGGGAGAGCTGAAGCCTCCTGGAAGGCCTGGAGGCAAGGGCTCCCACGAACCTGCGCATGGCTTCCCTGTGATAGCGGCCCAAGTCAAAGTCACGGATTCCTGGAAGCGCAAGGCCCTGGCGGGATTCCGGACTGTAAAGCAATCCAAGACGCTTCTGGTGCATGGGCTCCCCTGGCAGCCTTCCCCCTTCCTCTTCAGCTTGGGGAAGGGAGTCCCCTTCTCCTGTCTCCCCAAGTGGGTCTTCCAAACCCTTCCCATGCCCGGGGAGTCTTCCCAGCCAGAACTGTTCGAAGAGCCCATGGAACCTCTCCAGCTCCTGCCTGTTGTGGGTCAAGGTGGCTGCCAGCATGCACCTGAAAGCTCCGAGATCTGCGCAATTCACCCACTTGAGACCCTCTGCCGCGCTCAACAAGGAGGACAATTCCACCTGGATCTGCTCCAAGCGCAAGAGGCGGCAGAACTCAGCCAGGTTCTCCAGCAAGTCTTTCCGGGTGGAAACCCCTTTGTGCTCCATCCCAACCGCTTTCATCAGGGCAGGAGGGATCCGGCCCGGCTCAGCCCTGGTCTGGCCCGGAGAGGAACCTGGGCTCAAGGAGCCTGCTGCGCCCCGAGAGGTCTGACCAGAGGCCTGAGCGGAACCTCTGGATGTCTTCCCTGTACTTGAGCAGACAGCCCAGGGTTTGTTCCACTGTGGGAGGGTCCAGGTGGGCCCGATTCAGTTTGATGAGGGCCTCCACCCAGTCCAGGGTCTCGGAAATGCCAGGCCTCTTGAGGAGATCCTCCTGCCTCAAGTTGTTGACAAATGCCACCACCTGGGCTGCCAGGCCTTCCTGGAGCCCTGGGAGCCTTGCCCTGAGGATACGCATTTCTTTTTCAGGGGCCGGGTATTCTATCCAGTGGTACAGACACCTACGTTTGAGGGCATCGTGCACCTCCCTGGTGCGGTTGGAGGTGAGCACCACCAGGGGGCGGTGTGTGGCCTTGAGGGTTCCTATCTCGGGAATGGATATCTGGAAATCCGAGAGCACCTCCAGGAGGAAAGCCTCGAACTCCTCATCTGCCCTGTCCAGTTCGTCTATGAGCAACACGGGGGAGTTCTGTTCCGAACTTTGGATGGCCTCCAGAAGGGGTCTTTTGATGAGGTATGGCTCTGTGTAGATCACCTGCCCTATCTCGTCAGGGTGCCTTCGGCACTGCTCCTCCATTCGGATGCGAAGAAGCTGCTTGGGATAGTTCCATTCGTAAAGGGCAGAGGCAGCATCCAGTCCCTCGTAACACTGGAGTCTTATGAGGCGGGCTCCCAGCATTCTGGAGAGGACCAGGGCAACCTCGGTCTTGCCCACCCCGGGTTCCCCTTCCAGGAAAAGAGGCTTTTTCATGTGGTATGCCAGATAGAGCACAGTGGCCAGATCCTTGTCCGCGACATACTGGTTGGCCTCCAGGGCTTCCAGGAGGGTCTCTATGGAGGAGAAGATTTCCTCCGGCTCTGCCATGCGCTGTTCCTCCGGTCCTGGCCGGGAGAGCGGTAAAGTCAATGCCCCAGCCCGGCCCAAGGCTTGTCAGGTCAATTCAGAACCTGCATCATTCCCCGGGAGTGGATAGTGCAGGCCGGACCATACGATCCCATAGGTTATCACACCCAGACGGGAGGCGGGAGATGCGCACCCCCGAGCCGGCTCGCGCAGAGGAACCCGAGGAGATAGAATGTCTTGGCAGCTCTGATTCAACGGTGGCCAATCCATTCTCCCCTCAGGCCCAGGGCTCCTGAGGGAATTCTTAAGGAGGAATCCCATGGCAGTGGAAAAGCTCAGGGAAGGCCAGCGGGCAGTGGGCACCATGGTGCGAATGATCGGGAATCCGGCAGTGGCTTTGGTGGCTGCCAATGCAGGCTTGGATTTCATAATGCTGGACCTGGAGCACGGAGCCTTCAGTCTTGAAACCCTGGAAAACGTCTTCAAGGTGGGCCGCAGCATTGGTTTGGGCTGCTTTGTGAGGGTCCCGGAGCTCTCCAAAGCCTATGTGTCCAGATGTCTGGACCTGGGGGCCACGGCCGTGATGGTTCCCATGCTGGAGTCGGTGGAACAGGCCAGCCGCTTGGTGCACTGGGCCAAGTTCGCGCCCCTGGGCTCGCGGGGCTTCGGAGGAGTGGGGGTCCACACGGGCTACAAGAGCGTGGGGGGTGAGGACACAACCCGCTTCATGGCCCAGGCCAATCTGGAGACCCTCACCATTGCCCAGATAGAGACCGCCCAGGCCATAAGGCACATAGAGTCCATTGCCGCAGTGGAGGGGCTGGATGCCCTTCTCATAGGCCCCAATGATCTGGCTATCTCCCTGGGTTGCCCTGGAGAGTTGATGGGGGAGAAGCTGGATGAGGCCATCTCCAAGGTGGCAGAAGCAGCTGGAAAGCATGGGAAGATCTTCGGCATGCACGCCTCCGACCCCCTCACGGAGCGCTGGCTTTCAAGAGGCCTCAGGCTTGTGATGAGCAGCCTGGACACCAGTGTTCTGGCTTCGGGCTTCAAGAGCATAGCCCAGAAATACAAATCCTGAGAAAGCCCCCTGAGCTGTTGGCCACTGAGCCAACAGCAAGTAAAACGCTGAGAGGGAAGGAGGTCAGTGCAATGCCCAGATTCAGTGCCAATCTAAGCATGCTTTTCACTGAGGTGGATTTTCTTGATAGATTCCGAAAGGCTGCCAGGGCAGGGTTCAAGGCCGTGGAATATCTTTTCCCCTATGCCTGGGACAAAGAGCTGCTGAGGGAGAAGCTGGAGGCCGAGGGGCTGGTGCAGGTGCTTCACAATCTTCCCGCGGGGAACTGGGAGCAGGGGGAGAGAGGTATAGCCTGCATCCCGGGCAGGGAACTGGAATTTCAGGAAGGGGTGGGAAGGGCCATTGAATACGCTAGGGCCCTTGGGTGTTGGCAGCTGAACTGTCTGGTGGGGCTCAGGCCGGCCAATGAGCCTGCAGAAAAACTTCGGGAGACATTGGTCAGGAACCTGAGGTTCGCCGCAGAGGCCCTGGGAAGGGAGAACATTAGACTGCTGGTGGAGCCCCTCAATTCCCAGGACATACCGGGCTTCTATCTGGTTCACACAAGAGATGCCTTGGAGCTGATCCAGGAGGTAGGCCACCCCAACATTTTCCTGCAATACGACGTGTACCACATGCAGGTAATGGAGGGGAACCTCATCAGGACCATCTCCTCCAACATAGACAGGATTGCCCACATACAGATTGCAGACAACCCAGGCAGGCACGAGCCGGGCACAGGGGAGATCAACTTCCCAAATTTGTTCAGGGCCATAGAGGCTTCGGGTTATGGGGGCTGGATCGGATGCGAATACAAGCCTGCCCGCACCACAGAGGAAGGCTTGGGCTGGATGGAGCAGCTATGAGCCTTATGGGAAAAAGAAGCCCGGCTCCTGGAGCGGGTCTCTGGCCCTAGGAGCAAGCCACGGGGATTTGAAATCCTCGAATGGCTCTGGTTCCAAGGAAGCGGGACAGGAGTTTTCTGTTGACCTTGGGGCCTGTTGCAGGTTATATTCCCCTGGCTTTCATTTGTATACAGTTGGGAGAGTTTTTCAGGTGAAATCAGCCTGGGGCCCGGCCTGGAGCGCCTTGGATTCCAGGGCCTTGAACTATACAGGGCAGAAGGGGGGACCATGAGAGCACTGGTGATTGGTGGAGCAGGGGACATGGGCCAGGCAGCTGCCCGAACCCTTGTAAAGCAGGAACAAGTCCAAAAGGTTCTGCTCGGGGACATCAACGATGATCCTTCGAGGCTCCACGAAAAGCTCAGGGCAAGCGAAAAGGCCCAATTGAGGAAGCTGGATGTCTATGACCACCAGGCCATGGTGGAGGCCATGAGGGATGCAGACGTGGTAATAAACTGCGCAGGCCCCTTTTACAAGACCGCGGTGGCCGTGGCCAGGGCCGCTGTGGAGGCCAGGGTGAGCTACATAGACATCTGTGACGACTACGAAGCAGCAGCCATTCTCTTCGAATCCGACATAGACCAGGCTGCCAGGAAGGCCGGGATAACGGTGCTCACGGGAATGGGCTCGGATCCGGGCACCAACAACATGATAGCCAAGTATCTGGCGGATCAGTTGGAAAAGGTGGAAGAAATACATCTGTATTGGGTGGTCAGTATCGCGGATCTGGGCCATGGGGCTGCCTGGGACCACAGCCTGCACATGGTCACGGGAGAGGTGCCCCAGTACCTGGACGGAAAGCTGGTGCACCTGCCAGGTGGGACAGGAGAGGAGACAGTCCGTTTCCTGGAGCCCTTGGGGGAGTGTCTCATAAGCTACGTGGGTCACCCCCAGCCCTTTACCATCCCGCGGTATATCCCCGGGGTCAAGAACGTGATCATAAAGGGGGCGCTCATCCCCACCTGGGTGGATCAGCTCATCAAGGAGCAGAACCGAACTGGCTTTCTGAGCAAGGAGCCTGTGGAGGTAAAGGGGGTCAAGGTGGTGCCATATGACTTGACCCTTCGCATGTGGAGCAGGATTCCGGAAAACAGGGACAAGGGCCCCCAGGCCTCTGGCATGAAGGTCATTGTCAAAGGGGAAAGGGGCGGGAAGAAGGTGGTGTACACCGCTGACATAGTTGGCAGGACAGCAGCCGGCACCGGGCTTCCAGCAGCCATAGCAGCCCTGATGGTCCATGCCGGGGAGGTAAAGGTCACAGGAGTCGTGGCCCCCGAGGGGTGTATAGATGCCAGGAAGTACCTGAGGGAATTCGTGCAAAGGGGAGCCAGGATCCACCTCAGCGAGACAATTTCATCCATGCTGGAGGTTTGAGGGCTAAGCCTCCCAGGGGGGCGGAGAATTGCTGATTTTGGAAAGGGTCCAGCCCAAAAGCCCCAGTAGGGGGCGTAAGGGGCTTTGTAACCCTCCAAAGATGGAATCCACGGAGTAAGCCATGAAAGAGGCCAAGAAATTGAATCTTGCAAAGAGCATGGAGCTCTTCGAGCAGGCCAAGCAGTTCGTCCCAGGAGGTGTCCTGGGGGCCAGAAGGCCTGGGGATTTCATTCCCGGGGATTACCCCATTTTCCTGGATCACGGCAAAGGGGGCAGGGTCATTGACGTGGATGGGAATGAATACATAGACTTCCTTTGCGGGTACGGTCCCATAATCCTGGGCTACCGGGAAGAGGAGGTGGACGAGGCAGTAATAACCCAGATCCGCCAGAAGGGGTTCTGTTTCTCCCTCACCCAAAGGTACCAGAACGAGCTGGCCCAGAAGCTAAGCCAGATAGTGCCTTGCTCTGAGCTGAGCATCTTCCTTAAGACCGGATCGGATGCCACAACTGCCAGCATCCGCATTGCCAGGGCCTACACTGGCAGGCTCAAGGTGATGCGCTGCGGGTATCACGGCTGGCACGACTGGTGTGTGGAGATGAAAGGTGGGATACCCCAGAAGCTCTACGAGGATGTGTACGAGTTCCACTACAATGACCTGGACCAGCTATCAGAGCTCATGTCCAAACACGGCGACCAAACAGCCGCCATCATCATGACCCCCCTGGGGCATCACCTCCACCAGAAGATGGAGGAGCCCAAGCCCGGGTTCCTGGAGGGCGTGAGGCAGCTGGCAGACAGGTATGGCGCGGTGCTGATATTCGACGAGGTGCGCACAGGCTTCAGGCTGGCCCTGGGTGGGGCCCAGCAGTACTATGGCGTGAAACCAGACCTGGCCGTGCTGGGCAAGGGCATGGCCAACGGCTATGCCATAAGCGTGGTGACGGGCAAGAAGGATATCATGATGGCCGCTGCCGAGAAGCTTTTTATTTCTTCCACCTTTTTCCCCAATAGCGACGGCTACGTTGCGGCCCTAAAGACCATCGAGGTGCTCCAAAGGGACAAGGTCCTGGAGGATATCTGGGCGAGGGGAAACAAGTTCCTGGAAAGGATCAGGGGGATCCTGGCCAAATATCCTGTGGGGGCGGAGCTGTCGGGCCTGGCCCCGATGTTTTTCATTACCTTCCAGAAGGGGCCGGGCCGGAATCATAGAGAGAAACGCAACGCCTTCTACACCCAGCTCATAAGAAGGGGCGTCTTCATGGCCCCTCATCATCACGCCTACATATGCTACAGGCACACCCAGCAGGACCTGGAGGAGGCTGCCAAGGCAGTGGAAGAGGCCCTGGGGTACGTGGCCGAGCGGTTTGGACCCTAAGACATGGCCGAGCCACCAAGCTTTCCCTTGATTCGGGGTGCCCCAGCATCCTCGGCTCAGCCTCGGGCCTTCTCCTTGATGGCCTTCAGGATCTTGTCAGGGGTGAGGGGATAGTCCTTCAGGTAAACGCCTATGGCATCACAGATAGCTGCGCTGTAAGCCTGGGCTGCGCTCATGGCTATGGACATTCCTGCTTCCTTTGCTCCGTAAGGCCCTTTGGGGTCATGGGATTCCACTATTATGCAATGGATCTTGGGCATGTCTTGGGCTATGGGCAGCTTGTACTCCAGCTGGGTAGGGTTCATGACCCTGCCTTTGTCCCAGAAGTGGTACTCGCTGAGCATTCCCCCCTGCCCCCCCATGGCCACCGCCCCCTCGAACTGTCCTTCCAGAACAAGGGGGTTCAGGGCAAAGCCCACGTCCTGGGCAGCCACCACTTCCAACACCTTCACCTTCCCGGTCCGGGGGTCCACCTCTACCTCTGCTATGGTGGTACCAAAGGAAAAAGCTTCGCACATCTGGCCATAGGGGTTCTGAACCCATTCCCTCCTTGGGTCCACCTTGGGCCAGTATGAGCCTTCCCCTGTGACCACCCGGCCTTTGGAAAGCCCGGTGCGGATCACCTTTTGGATGGGTATTGCCTTCTGGGGGGAGCCCTTTACAAAAACCATCCTGTCCCTGGCCACCAGGTCCTCCACCCTGGCCTCCAGCATCTCGGAAGCTATGCCCAAGAGTTTTTCCCTGGCCTGGGCTGCTGCCAAGCGCACGGCCTGGCCGCCCACAAAGGTGGAAACCTGGGAGTAAGCTCCCGGATCAGTGGGGGTCAGCTCGGTGTCGGCACTCACCAGCTGTATGTCCTCTGGCTTCAGTCCGAGCTCCTCGGCCGCTATCTGCACCAGCATGTTGTCGTTGCCCTGGCCGTTGTCCACCACACCTGAGATGACAGTGGCCCCGCCATCCTCATTGAATTTGATGATGGCCTGGGAGCCACCCCGGATGCCCATAGGGAAGCCCGTTTGCACCGAGTTACAGCCTATTCCTATCCCTCTCCACTTGGGGAGCTTCCCCCTCTTCTCCTTCCACCTGGCCTTCTGGGCAGCCTTGAGTATTGTCTCCTTCATGGCGCAGCTGGCCACGAATGACTTGGTAGGGGTGTACTCGCCCGCCTCTCTGGCGTTCACCAGGCGGATATCCATGGGGTCCATCCCCAGTTCCTGGGCTATCATGTCCAGCTGAGTGTCCACCCCGCAGGCGAAGGCTCTTCCGTGGACCCTGATCATGCCCCGGATGGGCTTGTTGGTGTATATGCGGAACCCGTTGTAGCGCACGTTTTCCATCTTGTAGGCCTGTTCCATGCAAAGGAAGGGCACGCTGGTGGCTATGGGGCCGGTACTGCTGTACGCCCCCCCGTCCATGTAGCAGGTTACCTCCCTGGAGAGCACCCTCCCGGAGCTGTCCACGCCAGTCTTTATGGTTGTGATCATGGAATGGCCCTGTCGGGTGCACACTGTGTTCTCTTCCCTTGTGTAAACAATCTTCACAGGCCTTCTGGTCTTTTGGGCCAGCAAAGCGCAGATGAAGTCCGCCGGGCTGATTTCGGAGCGGCCCCCGAAAGCCCCACCTATAGCCACTTTCCTGACATGCACCTTGTGAAGGGGTATCCTCAGTGCATTGGATAGGGGCTTGGCCTTCATGTGAGGCCCGGCATTGGGCATCCAGATCTCCAGGTTTCCCTCCAGGTCGAACCTGGCCACCACAGCGTACGGCTCCCCCTGGAAATAGGACTCCTCGGCGGCTGTGAACGTATCCTCACGCACCAAGTGCGAGGCTGCAAACCCTCCTTCCACATCCCCCACCTCTATTCGCACGTGGATATTGATGTTCTGGGGGAAATTTTCATGCACGAGGGGAGCCCCGGGTGCCATGGCCTCCAGGGGATCGAACACGGCCGGAAGCTCCTCGTAATCCACCTTTATAAGCTCCAGGGCCTCCAGAGCCGTGTCCTCATCCACGGCCGCCACAGCCGCCACCTCTTCCCCGAAGTAGCGCACCTTGTCCATGGGCAGAAAGCACTGATCCTGGGTGTAGCGGAAGACCCCCCATTTTTCACCAAAGGTGTCCTGGCCGGTCACCACAGCCTTGACCCCTCGAAGGGCCAGGGCTCTGGAGGCGTCTATGGAGAGGATCCTGGCGTGAGCCAAGGGGCTACGAAGCACCTTGCCCACAAGCATCCTGGGAAACTTCAAATCAGCCGTGAACCTGGCCTCCCCGGTCACCTTGGCCGGGGTATCCACCCTGGGCATCCTCTTGCCTATTATGGCGTAATCGCTCATGTTGGCTCCTCACCTGGCCCTTGAAGGGGGCCCCTTATGGAAGAGTTGCACTGTGGTGCCGCAGCCGCTATGGCCTCTACTATCTTGGCATAACCCGTGCACCTGCAGATGTTTCCAGAGATGGCCCTTCTAATCTCTTCTTCCTGGGGGCATGGGTTCTTGAGAAGCAGAGCCTTGGCAGCCATTATCATCCCAGGGGTGCAAAATCCACACTGTACAGCCCCATGGCGGATGAAAGACTCCTGGAGAGGGTCCAAAGTTTTTTCCCCTGCCAAGCCCTCCACCGTGGTGACGCTCATGCCCTGGACTTCCAGGGCCAGAGTCAGACAGGCCCTGATCGGCTCGCCTTCCAGGAGCACGGTGCATGCCCCGCAGACCCCCTCCCCGCAGCCCTCCTTGGTGCCCGTGAGGTCCAGCTCTTCCCTCAGAACCTCAAGGAGAGTCCAGTGGGGTTCCACCATAAGCTCCAGCTCTTCACCGTTCACCTTTATGCTCAAGGGAACTCGGCTCATGCATGCTCCTTTCCCTTTGCCTCGGCCGCACGGGCCGCAGCCCTGTGAAGCGCCCTTTCCACCAGCACCGAGACCATCTCTACCCGATACTCCACAGTTGCCCCAACATTCTCCACAGCAAAAGCCGAGGCCTGATCCATTGCGATCCGGGCTGCCTTGGCCAAGGCCTGGGTATCCTCCAAGGGCCTGCCTTCCAAGGATTCACCTGCCTGAAGTATCAACAAAGGTGCATTCCCCATGCAACCCACTGCTATGCGGGCCTTGCTTACAGTGCCTCTCTCGCTTTCCAGCCAAACTGCAGCCGATGCCACCGGAAAGTCGATGGCCGAGCGGTAAGCGATTCTTTCGTACGTGCTTGCCCGTCCAGGTCGCTCCATGGGGAGCCTGATCTGGGTGAGAATCTCGTTGGGTGCCAGATCCAGGGGGGTCTCCCCTTTCATGGTGAAGAGCTCCTCAAGGCTCAAATCCCTGTGCCCCTGAGAGTTTCTCAGAGTGACCCTGGCCTGCAAGGCCATCAGGGCTGTGGCCCCATCCGACTGGTTGGTGGACCTGCACCTGTCCGAGCCTTCCCTGGCGTAGCAGATCTTTCCCCCTGCCTTGTGGCAGGCCTGTCTGCCAGAGCGCCAGAAGGCCGACTGGTTGTAGAAAAGACATCTGGTGTCTTGACACAGGTTACCCCCTATGGTGCCCCTTACCTGCTGTATGCTGTACGCCCCAACAGCCTGCACTGCCTCGGCCAAGGCCGGGAAATGGTGTTGCACCAAAGGGGATCTGGATACCTCCTGTAAGGGGGTCCCGGCACCTATCACCAGCTCTTTTCCCTCCATTCTGATTCCCACAAGTTCTTTTAGGTTTCTTAGGCTTATGAGAAAGGCGGGCCCCATCAACCTTTGTTTCATCCTCACCAAGAGGTCTGTGCCGCCCGCCAAGACAGCGCTTCGGGCCCCGTACAGGTCCCTCATCTCCAGGGCCTCTTCCAGCTCCCTGGGCTCCAGATACTGGAATCTGGGTAGCCTCACGATCTCCTCCTTGTGGCCATCATGACCAAGCCTGCAGGCAATGGGCCGGGCCAAAATGCTGGGGGGGGGAGTCCCCGGCTGCCTGATTCATTCCCTGGGTGCAAAGGCCTCTGGCCCACAAGACCATTGACACCACCTCTGGCCCGACCTATAATCCGCCCGTCTGGACACTGTATACAAAGTTCCGAAGTTGCAGTCAAGCGCCAGGATCAACCCCTTCTGGAGCAGAGACTCCATTTCTTGCCCCACTGAAATCTTCCGGACCGAGCCGGGATTTCAGGGGAAGCATCCGGGAGGCTCAAATGAATCCCTTGGAGAAAATAAAGGTCCTCTCTTTGGAGCAAGCCACGGTTCTGCCTTACCTGACCTACAGATTGGCCATGGATGGAGCCCAGGTGATCCGGGTGGAGCATCCGGTTTATGGGGACCCCAACCGGCTGGTAGGTGAAAACCGCCTGGGCGAAGACAGGATGAACACCTACTATCTGTGCATCAACGCTGGCAAGAGAGCAATAACCCTGAACCTGGCCGAAAAAGAGGGGCAAGAGCTCCTGGCCAGGCTCATAAGGGAGCTGGAGGTGGATGTGTTTGCCACAAACCAGCTCCCGCGCAACTACAAGAAACTGGGCATAGATTATGAGAGGCTGCGCTCCATAAAGGAGGACATTATCTGGCTCGGGGTCACGGGTTTCGGCCCTGATTCCAACGAGGCGGCCTACGACCCAATTTTGCAGGCCAGAGGGGGGCTCATGGAGCTCACGGGAGAGCCCATGGGTCCTCCCCAGGTGTTGGGGATCCCGCTCCCAGACATGGGAGCAAGCGAGCATGGCTACGGGCTGATCATGAAGGCCCTCTTCTTGAGGGCCACCACGGGCAAGGGCTCCAGGATAGACCTCTCCATGTTCGAGAGCACCGTGTCCTGGCTCACCGTGCCCATCACCCTCACAGGTTCCTTTGGCCGTCGCATAAGCCGAAGGGGTAACACCCACGAGTTCTTCGCCCCGGTCTCGGTGTTCCAGACCAGGGACGGTTTCGTTTACATAGCAGTGGGCAATGACAGGCAGTGGGCCTCCATGACAGACCTGGAACCCTTCCGGGGGCTCAAGGACCCGGCATACGAGAGAAACGAGGGCAGGATAAGGGACGTGGACAGGCTAAACCAGCGCCTGGCCGAGATCTTCAAGGGCCTGGGCACCCAGGAGGTCATAGAGATGTTCCAGAGCATAACCGTGCCTGTCTCCAAGATCCAGTCCATCCAGGAAGTCCTGGAGGACCCCCTGGTGAGGAGCAGGCTTCTGAGGTCCAGGGATCCCCGCAGCGGGGTGGAGATCCTCCTGGCCCCTGCCCCTTATAGCACCCAATTCCTGTGCCAGAGTCAGGGGATGTTGAGCTTCCCGCCCAGATTCGGGGAGCACAACGAGCTCTATTACGGAGAACGGCTGGGGATCTCGGCTCAGGAATTGGAAGAGCTCAAGGCCAGGGGTGTGATATGAGCCTCAAGGGGCAGAGAATTGCCTCAGGAGGCGGAAAGTAAAGCTGGGGCTAAGAGACCCTGGTTTTGGTGTGCAGAGGCAATGGCAGGAATGAAAGGCACAAGGAGAATTGCCGGGAGTGCCTGGGATGATTGAGTTGTAAAGGAGGATCTCATGGACTTCAGACTCAGCCCAGAGCAGGAGTTCTTCCAGAGGGCAGTGGCCGAGGCAGTGGACAGGATGGTGACTCCCCTGGCTCAGGAGATAGACGAGAAGGACCAGTTCCCGTGGGAACTGTGGAGGGAGTTCGCGGCCCTTGGGTACCTGGGGATTCGTTACCCAGAGGAGCTCGGGGGCATGAACGCGGACAAGGTGAGCTGTATGCTTTTCTACGAGGAGCTTACCAGAGGCTCCGTGGGCTTTGCCCAGTCGGTCATCATGAATGCGCTCATGGGCACCCATTTCCTTTACAGGTTCGGGAGTCAGTCCATACGGGAAAGGTGTTTGATCCCGGCCATCCAGGGGCAGAAGATAGCCACCATCTGCTTCACCGAGGACCAGTCGGGTTCGGACCTGGCAGCCACTCGCACCACAGCCACCAGGGCCGGCCAAGGGTGGGTGATACAGGGCACCAAGATGTGGATCACCAACGGCCCCCTGTGCGACTTTGCCACTGTGCTGGCCACTACCCAGCCTGGCTCGGGCATGAAAGGCCTCAACTTCTTCCTGGTGGAGAAAGGCACCCCGGGTTTCTCCCCTGGGCAGGTGATACACAAGCTGGGCTGCCGCGGCACGGTGACCGGGGAGCTGGTCTTCGACAAGGTCAGCATCCCGGAGGAGAACCTCCTGGGTGGGGAGCTGGGCAAGGGCATGGTGTACCTGGGAGAAATTCTCAACGAGGTGAGGGCCATGACAGGTGCCATGGCCCTCGGAATATCCAGGGCTGCCTTTGATGAGGGGCTCCAGTACGCCCGGAAGCGGGTGGCTTTCGGTAACCCCATAGGCGCCTACCAGCTCATCCGGGCCAAGATAGCGGAGATGGCCACGGAGATCCAGGCGGCCAGGCTCATGGTGCACTATGCTGCCTGGCGCATGGACCAGGGACTGGATTGCCGCAACGAGGCTGCCATGGCCAAGATGTTTGCCACCGAGGTTTGCCTGAAGGTGGTGGACGAGGTGACAAGGATTTACGGGGCAAACGGCTTTGCCCAGGAATACTCCCCCCAGCGCTTTTTCAGGGACGCCAGATTCTTGCTCTACGGAGGGGGGACTCACGAGATCCTGAAAGACTTCCTGGGAAGGCAGATAGTGGGCAAGGCGTGAAGTGGAGGCAGAGCGAAATACACTTGGATCGAAAGAGGCCGGCCCCATGTCCCAATAGAAAGCGAGGGAGAAACTGGAGATGGACATATTTGTCTTGGTCAAGACCGTCCCGGAAGCCGAGGCCAGGATGGAGCTTCTGGCACAGGGCTCAGGGCTTCGAGTAGAGGAGAAGTGGGAACTCAACTTCTTTGATGCCGTGGCCGTGGAGCAGGCCATACGAATGAAGGAAACCATGCCGGGGGTGACTGTAACGGCCCTCAGCTACGGGCCCAGATCTGCCTTGGAGGGGCTTAGGAAGGCAGTGGCCATGGGAACAGACAGGGCCATACACTTGGAGGGGCCAGAACTTCCGTGGGCAGAGCCAATGGAGGTGGCCTGGATATTGTCCCAGGCCCTGCGCAAGGAGCAGCATGACCTGATCCTGTGCGGGAGAAAGGCCACGGACGACGAGGCGGGCCAGGTGGGTCCCATGGTGGCCGGTTTCTTGGGAGTGCCATACCTGGGTCCTGCCCTTTCCCTGGAGCTGGAAAAAAGCCAGGGGGCGATCCAGGTGGTGAGGGACTTGGGAGGAGCCAGGGAAAGGGTGCGCTGCCCGTTACCAGCTGTGGTTTCAGCCCAGAAAGGGTTGGCCGAGCCAAGGGTTCCCACGATCCAGGGGGTGATGAAGGGCATGCGTTTGCAGCCCGAGAAGATGAGCCCAGAGGCCCAGAAAATTCCAGGTTCGGGGTGGAGCCTGCGTGGTTTCTTGCAGCCCCCCGGGAGACCCCCGGTGTGCCTTGTGGAGGGGCAGGACGCAGTCTCCAAGGCCAGGGAGCTCTTGAGGCTGCTCAGGGAAGAGGCCAAGGTACTCTGAGGGACCGAAGGGAGAGCATGGAATGGAAAAAGGGGGTATATGGGTCTGGGTGGAGCACTGGGAGGGCTCGGAACGGGCTGTTGTCCACGAGCTGCTGGGCAAGGCCAGGGAGCTGGCAGACTGCACTGGCCGGCAGTTGACCGCCTTGGTGGCGGGCTCCAAGGCCCTTGAGGCAGCCGAGAGGATCCAGGGAAACCCGGATCTTGTTTTGGTCCTGGAAACAGAGGGGCACCACCAGCCAGAGGCTCCCCCCTTCATCCATGCCCTGGAAGGGCTTTGCAGACAGTGGTCGCCTTTTCTGCTGATGGCCCCCTGTACCTTGCGGAGCCTACAATGGATGCCCGCCCTGGCAGTGGCCCTGGGAAGGAGCATGGTCTCCGAGGTCACGGGCCTGGAGCTCCAAGAGGGGGAAAAACTCCTGGTAAGGAAACCCATGCATGGGGGAAGATTCTTGGTGGAGCTGCACTCATGTGCCTCTCCCCCCCACCTGCTGGCCATCAGGCCCAGGGCTTTTCCCCGCAAGAAGGCACAGCGCACAGCCCAGATCGAAAAAATTCGAGTGGAGGAGTGCCAAGGAGCCCTGGAGGTCCTGGAGTTCCTCCAGGATTCTGGTTCGGGCCCAGAACTTGCCGAGGCCGCGGTGGTGGTGGCAGGGGGCAGAGGCATGGGTGGGCCGGAAAGTTTCAAGATGCTGGAGGAGTTGGCAGGCCTCATGGGCGGGGCCGTGGGGGCCAGTCGCTCGGTGGTGGACAGCGGTTGGAGGCCCGCTTCCCAGCAAGTTGGCAAGAGCGGCAAGACCGTATCTCCAGACCTGTACATGGGCTTCGGGATTTCGGGGGCCATCCATCACATAATGGGCATGGACAGCTCCAAGGTGGTGGTGGCTGTGAACAGTGATCCCAATGCCTTGATCTTTCAGCACGCAGATTACGGGGTGGTGGAGGACCTCCATGAGCTGCTTCCGGCCTTGATCCAGGAGCTAAGAAAAGGTGGATAGGCTTCTGGGAATGTCCGCCGGAGCCCGAGATAGGGCTCTGCATCCAGGCAGGGCGGAGTGCAGGAAAAGTTTGGGGAGTCCGGGGACGGATCCTAACGCCCCAAGAGGAATTCCTTTGTCAGGTTTTTTTGGGGGGCACTGGAGAATGTGCCTATGTATCCTGGCATTCTCCACTGCCTGGGAATAATGAAGGCCACAGAGCTTTCCTGAGGAGAACCCCATGGAAGAGCTGGATCTGGTGGTGGTGGGGGCAGGTGTCTCAGGCCTCACAGCCGCCTATTATGCTGCCAAAGCTGGACTTGGGGTGCTGGTGCTGGAGCGGGGGGATGTGGCTGGCAGCAAGAACCTAAGCGGAGGAAGACTCTATCTGGGACCTCTCAGGGGGCTGATGGACGAGCTCCTGGAGGGCCTCTGCCTTGAAAGAAAAGTGATGCTGGAGAAGCTCTCTGTGATGGGCAAGCAGGGATCTGCCAGCTTGAGCGTCAGGCAGGATTTCTTCGGACAGCCCCAGTATGAGAGCCACACAGTGCTCAGGGCCTCTCTGGACTCCCATCTCTCCGAGAGGGTGGCCCAGGCAGGCGGGTTCGTGGTGCCCCAAAAGAGGGTGGACAGCCTCCTGAGGGAGGGAGCCAGAGTTGTGGGTATTCGCTCCGACGGGGAGGAGATCCGAGCCAAAGTGGTGATCCTGGCAGAGGGAGTGCTGGGGCTCTTGTCCAGGGAGCTGGGTGTGAAGGCTCCCCCGAGTCCCAAAGAAGCGGCCACTGCATTGAAGGAAGTGATCCAGCTTCCAAGCGAGATTATCCAGTCCAGGTTCGGGGTGGGAGAGGGCCAGGGAGTGGCCCATCTCTTCGTGGGTTCGCTTACCTCTGGAGTGGCGGGAGGAGGTTTTCTTTATACCAACAGGGAAAGCCTCTCTCTGGGTCTTGTCTTGAGGCTGGAGCATCTCATGGAAAGCCAGCTCCAACCCCACGAGCTCCTGGAGAGCTTCAAGGCCAGGGAGGAGATTGCCAGGCTCCTGGAGGGTGGACAACTGGTGGAATACGGGGCGCACATGATTCCCGAGGCCAGGAGGTTGGCTCCCCAAAGCCTCGTGGGAGACGGCTACCTGGTAGTGGGAGACGCAGCCGGGTTTTCCCTGAACATGGGCCTCACGGTCAGGGGGATGGACATGGCCATGGCCTCGGGTTTCTTCGCTTCCAGGGCTGTTATCCAGGCCTCGCAAAGCAACGATTTCAGCGCCTCCTCCCTGGCTTCCTACCTGCAGATGCTGAGGGGGAGCTTCGTGATGAAGGACCTGGAGAGGTTTGCCCCTTTGGAGAGGGTTCTTTCCAGGAAAAGGATTTACAATGAATATCCTGAGATTTTCTGCCAGATGCTGGGAGGGCTCTTTCAAGTGGGGCCAGGCCCAAAGGAAGGCTACCTGCGAAGCCTCCGCAAAGCCTTGGGCCGGGGCCCCGGGATGCCCGTCTTGCTAAGAGATCTTTGGGACATGCGAAGACTCTGAGAGGATGCCATGAAGTTGGAAGAGAAACTGGCTCTGGACGCCTTCAAAGTGGATGAGAAGAGCCACATCCTAATAGATCACCGGATTTGCCGATCTCTGTGCAAGACCAAGTATTGCTTGAGGGTCTGTCCGGCAGAGCTTTACAGGTACGAGCAACAGCAGGACGAAATCCGAGTCGAGCATGCGGGCTGCCTCGAATGCGGGACCTGTCTTGTGGCCTGCAGGCCGGGAGCCATCTCCTGGAGCTATCCCAAAGGAGGGCGCGGTGTCCAGTACAGGTTCGGATGATCTGACAGGCATCAAGGGGTTTGCCGGCCGGGTGCACAAGGGCAAGAGAGGGCTCAGCCATTCCATTTACCACAGCTTGAGAAAAGGTATTCTCAGAGGGGAGATCCCAGCGGGCCAAAGGTTCGTGGAAGAGAAACTGGCCTCCTCGCTGGGGGCCAGCCGCACTCCGGTGAGAGAAGCCCTCCAGAGGCTGAGGCAAGAGGAACTCCTGGACAAGCTCAAGTATGGCGGGTACGAGGTAAGGCGCATTGCGGCAAGGGAGATCGAGGAGATCTTTGGCATAAGGAGCGTGCTGGAGAGCTATGCAGCGGTCCTGGCCACAAGACACATGGACAAGGGACTGATTTCAGAGCTGCAGGGAATCATCCAGAGGTCCCGTGCTGCTCTGGAAAAAGGGCAGGCCGAGGAGCTGATCTCCCTCAACACAGAGTTCCACGACAAGCTCTACAGGGCAAGTGGAAGCGAGAGGCTCTACAAGATGATCCAGGAGCTCAGGGACCATTTCTATCGCTTCAGGCGGGTTATTCTCTCCAAGGGCACCATGCCCAGGGTTTCCTTGAGAGACCACGAGCGCATGTTGAGAGCCATGGCCAAGGGGAAGGAGAGGGAGGTGGAGAGGATAGTGCGTCAGCACATCCTGAGGGGCATGGGGGTGGTGCTCAGGGAGATCAGGCAAGGGGATATGGCAGTTTGAGGGGAAAAGCCTTCCTCAAGTGTGATCTCAAGGAAATTTGGATTTGGTCGGGTGCTGTCCGCCTGAGCCTCTTTTCTTTCGGGGGAAGAACTGGGCCGGGAGGCGAGAAATGAACAGGAAGATAAAGGTGCTTGTAGCCAAGCCTGGACTCGATGGCCACGACCGGGGGGCCAAGGTGGTAGCCCTTGCCCTCAGGGATGCGGGCATGGAGGTCGTATACACCGGGCTTCATCAAAGCGTGGAGCAGATCGTGAAGGCGGCCATGCAGGAATCCGTAGACGTCATAGGGCTTTCCATCATGTCCGGAGCCCATATGCCCATTTGCCGAAAACTCATGGAAAAACTCAGGCAGGAGGGAATGGAGGAAGTGGATGTGGTGGTAGGGGGCGTGATTCCCAAAAAAGACATGGAGCTCCTGACCAGGATGGGGGTCAAGGGGGTGTTCCCAGGAGGCACTCCCTTCAAGGAAATCGTAGAGGGAATTCAAAGACTGGTGGCTGCCAGGAGGGAGGCGTGAGATGGGAGTGGCAAGATACCTAAGAGACCCCAAGGACGCTATCCAGGAGGTTATCTACCAGTCCGGCATAAGAGTGAAACCCGTGTACGGTCCCCGGGACCTGGAGGAGGTGGGCTTCGATTATGAGAAGGATCTGGGAGACCCTGGGGAATATCCTTTCACAAGAGGTATACACCCACTGGGTTACAGAAGCCGGGCCTGGACCACGCGCCAGTACACGGGTTTCGGCACCCCGGAGGAGACGAATCAGAGGTTCAAGTGGATGATCTCTCAAGGCCAGACCGGCCTGAACGTGGCCTTTGACCTGCCCACCCAGATGGGGCTGGACTCGGACGACCCCAGGGCCGAAGGGGAGGTGGGGCGGGTGGGAATGGCGGTGGACTCTCTGAGGGATTTCGAGATAGCCTTCCAGGGCATATCCTTGGACAGGATAGGCACCGGCCTCACCATAAACGCCATCGCCACGGTTATGCTGGCAATGTACCAGGCCGTGGCCGAGAGGTTCGGGTTTCCCAAGGAGCGTATAAGCGCCACGCCCCAAAACGACATACTCAAGGAAATGATCGGCAGAGGGGCTTGGATTTTTCCTGTGCAGCCAGCAGTGAGACTGGTTGGGGACTGCATTGCGTACGCGGCCAAGGAGCTCCCCCAGTGCAATCCGGTGAGCGTCTGCGGGTACCATATCAGGGAGTCGGGGGCCACCCCGGTGCAGGAGATAGCCTATGCCTTTCAGATAGCCAACGCATACATACAGGAGCTTGTGAACCGTGGGCTGGAACCAGATGATTTTGTGGGACGCTTCTCCTTTAATCTGAACGTGTTTGGAAACCTGTGGGAACAGGTGGCCAAGTTCAGAGCCGCGAGAAAACTCTGGGCCAGGAATCTCAGGGAGCGATGGGGAGTCAAGCAGAAGAAGAACCTTTTCTTGAGGGGGCTGTTCGGGGGAGGGGGCTCCGGCCTGACCAAGGAACAACCCGAGAACAACATCATAAGGGGGGCATTCTACGGGCTGGCGGCCGCCCTCTCGGGGGCGCAGACCACTGCCCTTTGCTCTTATGATGAGGCTTATACCATACCTACGGCCAAGGCGGCTCTGCTCTCCCTCAGAACCCTGGAGATAATCATGGAAGAGGTGGGGCTTAGGGACACGGTGGACCCCCTGGCTGGATCCTATTTCATAGAGAGTCTCACCAAGCAGATGGAGGAGAGGATTCTCCAGGAGATGAAACGGGTGGACGATCTGGGGGGAATGGTTCAGGCAGTGGCCACAGGGTACATCCAAAGGGAAGTGGCCAGACAAGCATACGAATTCGAAAAAGGGATCCAGTCAGGTGAGATAGTGAAGGTAGGAGTGAACAAGTACACGGAGGGGGAAACCTCCCAAGAGGTTGAGCTTCACGAGTACGACGAGAGCTGGGCCGAGAAACAGAAAAAGGCTCTCCAGGAGGTGAAAAGACAAAGAGACAACAGGGAGGTGACCCGCCTTTTGAGGGAGCTGGAATCTACAGCCCGCCTTGGAAAAAACGTGATGCCTGTGCTGGTGGATTGCTGCAAGGCTTATGCCACGGTGGGAGAGATGACAGGGGTTTTCAGGGAGGTCTTCGGGGAGTGGCAAGAGCCAAGCATCTTCTAAGAAAGATCCATACACAGCCGCGAAGTTCAGGGAGGCCCCCGGCTTGGGGGCCTTGCCTTTAAGAAGCATTGTAAGCAAGCCCCCCATGTCCTCGCCGGGGCGAAGAACCCGGTTTAAATCTCCTTTTATGGCTTCGGACACTCAGGGTGCAAGCCCTTGCTCGGGCCGCCGTATCCCGATTCTTCTCGGGATGCCTCTGGCTCTCCGGCAAGAGGGTGAATCTTGTTTGCAAGTGTCCCCTGCCGGCAGGATCCCTCTGGTCAGCCTTCCCCTGAGCGTGATAGGCTGAGTCTCTGTGCTGCCCCTGCCTGGGGTAGATCCAGGACGCGTTGGTGGAGCCCGGGAAGTGGCAAGAGGCAGGAGTGGATTCGATCTTTGGCTTGCTGGAATCTGTGCCTCAAGGGTGTTCAACGGCCTGGTCTTCATGAGCTACGCTGCAGCCATTCCTTTGCTGCAAAGGGAGTGGGGAATCTCAGGAGCCCAGGCAGGTGCCATATCCAGCGGGTTTCAACTGGGCTACGCCTTCTCCTTGGTGGGCTGCTCCAACCTGGCCGACAGGGTGAGTCCCAAGAAGGTTTACCTCTGGTCCCTTTTCCTTGCCGGGGTTTGGGCTCTTGCCTTCGCCTTTCTGGCAAGGGATTTCTTCTCGGCCCTGCTGCTCTACACCGTGGTGGGGCTGGCCTTGGGGGGGACTTACACCACCGGGGTCATGATAATCGCGGACCAATACACCCCGGGGAGCAGGGGCATGGCCGTGGGCTGCTTCATAGCCAGTACCTCCTGTGGGTATGCCTGCTCCTTGCTCCTCAGCGGAATGGCCTTTCCTTTGGGGGGATACAAGCTCTCTTTCCTGCTTACCTGCTCCGGCCCCTTGGTAGGCTGGGCCTTGGCATTTATCACCCTGAGGAATACTTTTGTGGAGGCTCCAGGCCGCCAGGAGGGGGAAAGATTCACCAGGGAGGTGCTGCGCAACAGAAAAGCCATGCTTCTGATCTGGGGGTACACTTTTCACAACTGGGAACTGCAAGGCATGTGGTCCTGGACACCTGCTTTTCTCACAGCCTGTGTGGGCGCAGCAGGGGCCGCACAGCTTCAGGCCGCCGGCTCCGGAGCGCAGATGACCGCCATGTTCCATCTCATGGGACTTCTTTCCTCCCTTTCCATGGGCGCCCTTTCCGACCGGGTGGGCAGAAAGACCGTGATGTTGGCCATGGCCGGGTTGAGCACGCTCTGTTCTTTTCTGTTCGGATGGAGCATAGGGTGGCCAGTGGCCCTGGTGCTCTGCCTGGGAGGAATCTATGCCTTCTCCTCCCTGGGAGACTCGCCGGTGCTTTCTGCGGCCCTCACAGAGTCGGTCAAGCCCTCATACCTGGGCTCGGCCCTGGGGCTTCGTTCCCTGATGGGCTTTGGGGCCGGGGCTGTGGCTCCCTTGGTTTTCGGGGCTATCCTGGACTGGACCAACTCCACTGCAAGGGGCTCTTACCAGACCTGGGGATGGGCTTTCTCGGCCCTGGGGCTGGGGGGGGCAGCGGCAGTCTGGACCATAGGGAAGCTGGGGAAGGGGCAGACAAGTGGAAGCCGGGGAGCTGGGGAGAGCCATTAGTGAAGGGTGAAGTGTGGGGATGTTACAATGTTGGAGGATATAAGCGCGCGGGGCTGTGGAAGAACTTCACAGCTCACTGGATGATCCAAACCGGCCGGGCGAGCCCAGCGGCCCGAGGGCCTGGCGAAACGAGTCATTGGCCTGGCTGCCTGCTCGTAGAGCTGGCATGCTTGTTGAGAGAGTGGAGTCTTAGCTAAACCCATCTGGGCTACCAAGTTCTTGATCCATCAAGGGATGAGGAGATGAGAAAGAGAACGCTTATCGTGATCCTCTTGCTGGCCCCCCTTGCCTTGGGCGCGTGGATTTATCTCAGGGGGAGGCAAGGGCAGCAGGCTGCCCCCTCCTACAGGACGGCCAAGGTAGAAAGGGGAGAGCTCCTGGTTTCCATAAGCGCCACAGGCACGGTGGAGCCAGAGGAGGTGGTGGATGTGGGAGCCCAGGTGGCCGGCCAGATAGTATCTTTTGGGACAGACTCCAACGGGAGGACTGTGGACTACGGCTCCCCCGTGGAAGAGGGCACGGTGCTTGCCCGAATAGACGATTCTCTGTACCTTGCAGAGGCGGCCCAGGCAGAGGCGCAGGTGCACTCGGCAAGGGCGAATCTACAGAGGGCCGAGGCGGATCTGGAGCAGCTTAAGGCCAAGTTGCAGCAGGCAGAGAGGGACTGGAAGAGGGCCCAGAAACTGGGGCCCTCGGAGGCGATCTCCCAGTCAGCCTTTGATTCCTACCAATCCGCTTATGAGGTGGCCCAGGCCAACTTGGCAGTAGGTCGGGCAGCAGTGCTCCAGGCCAAGGCAGGAGTGGCACAGGCAGAGGCAGCCCTCAGAAGGGCCCAAAGGAACCTCGGGTACTGCACCATAAGATCTCCGGTCAAGGGGGTGATAATAGACAGGCGGGTGAACATAGGCCAGACAGTGGTGGCAAGTCTGAATGCCCCCAGCCTTTTCCTTATTGCCAAGGATCTCAGAAAGATGCAGGTCTGGGTGGCGGTGAACGAAGCTGACATCGGCAGGATAAAGCCCGGCCAGCCCGTGAGTTTCACGGTGGATGCCTTTCCCGGAGAGGATTTCCGGGGTGAGGTGGGAAAGCTCCGGCTGAATGCTTCCATGACCCAGAACGTTGTGACTTACACAGTGGAGGTGGTGACAGGCAACCCAGATGGCCGTCTGCTACCCTATCTTTCGGCCAACGTGCGCTTTGAGCTGGACAGGAGGCAGGGGGTGCTCCTTGTGCCCAATTCTGCCCTGAGATGGAGACCCCAGGCAGACCCCCGGGCCTCTGGAGGAAACAACAGGGGATCCGAGACCCAGCAGTCTTCCTCCAGAGGAAACAGGGAAACCCCGCGGGCCTTTGGAAGCGACCAGGGCGTGTTGTGGATTGCTGGCCAGGACGGAAGGATAAGGCCTTTGCGTGTGAAAGTGGGCCTCAGCGACGGGCTGCGCACAGAGGTGAGCGGGGAGGGGCTGGTGGAGGGCATGGAGGTGGTGGTGGGGCAACAGGTTTCTGGGGGCCAGGCAAGGGGGAAGGTGAGTCCATTCACCCCCAGCTTCCCGGGCAGAGGCCGGTAGAAAGCCTTGGGATCCATGCCGCTCATTCAGCTCAGAAGAGTCTTCAAGAACTACCGCATGGGGGAGCTGGAGGTGCCTGTGCTGGTGGATGTTTCTTTGGAGATTCAGAAGGGGGAGCTGGTGGCCATAATGGGGGCTTCAGGTTCGGGCAAGACCACCCTCATGAACATCCTGGGCTGTCTGGACAGGCCCTCCTCAGGTGAATACTGGCTGGACGGAGAAGAGGTCTCCAAAATGGGCGCGGATCAAAGGGCCATGGTGAGAAACAGGAAAATAGGTTTCGTGTTCCAGAACTTCAACCTTTTGCCCCGCACCACTGCTCTGGACAACGTGGCCATGCCCCTGTCCTACACGGCGGGCAGCCTCTCCCAGAGAGAGGCTCGAAAAAGGGCCAGGGAAGTCCTGGCACGGGTGGGCCTGGCCGAGAGGCTACATCATGAGCCCTCCCAGCTCTCCGGGGGGCAGCAGCAAAGGGTGGCCATTGCCAGGGCCCTGGTGAACCGGCCGCCCCTTGTTCTGGCGGATGAGCCCACCGGGAATTTGGATTCCAGGACCAGCGAGGAGGTGCTTGCCCTTTTTGAGGAACTGAACAGGGAGGAGGGGGTCACCGTGGTTCTGGTAACCCATGATCCCCATGTGGCCGGCCATGCCAGGCGCACCATACACATTCACGACGGGCGCATCGTGGGAGAGCCTCCAGAAGCCCACAGGGAGGGAATTCTCCGGAAAGGGGGTGTTCCATGACCTGGTACAGGACAGTGCGCACTGCCTTGCATTCCCTTGCCAGAAACCCCATGAGAGCGCTTCTTACCACCCTGGGTATAGTCATAGGAGTGGGGGCCGTCATAGCCATGATGGAGATAGGGGTGGGTTCCTCCTCGGCCATAAGGAAGACCATTGCAAGCATGGGAGCCAATGTGCTCCTGGTCCTGCCCGGGACGGCCTCCAGCGGCGGAGTCAGCTTCGGCTCTGGAAGCGTCATGACCCTGACTGCCGAGGACGCCGAGGCCCTGTTGAAGGAGTGTCCTTCTGTCAGAAACGTGGCCCCGGTAGTCAGGGCTCGCACCCAGGTGGTGTACGGGAACCGAAACTGGGTTCCCGCGGTCATGTATGGCACCACCCCTGCCTTCCTGGACGTGCGGGACTGGACCGAGCTGGCAGAGGGGGAGGGCTTCACCGAGAGGGATGTGCTCAATGCCAACAAGGTCTGTCTCTTGGGCCAGACCCTGGTCAGGGAGCTCTTTGCAGGGGAATCACCCCTGGGAAAGGAGATCCGTGTCAAGAACGTCTCCTTCAGAGTCATTGGGGTGCTGAGCCCCAAGGGGGCCAATATGATGGGGATGGATCAGGACGATATCCTCCTCGCCCCCTGGACCACCATCAAGTATAGGGTAACAGGCTCGAGCCTCCAGAGCTTGAACCAGAGCTCCAGCTCTTCCTCTGCCTCCTCGGGGAACACCCTCAGCAGGCTCTACCCTTCCAGCGGGGTGCAGCTCTACCCGCAACGCTCAGAGACCCAGGCCGGGGATCAGCCCATGCCGGTCCGATTCGCCAACATAGACCAGATCCTCCTGGCAGCCAACAGCGCAGAGGAGATTCCCTCAGCCATAGAGCAAGTCACCAACCTGCTCAGGGAGAGGCACAGGATCCGGCCGGGAGACCCAGACGATTTCAACATCAGGGACATGACAGAGATGACCCGCACTCTTGCCTCCACCACATCCCTCATGACCAACCTGCTTCTTTGGGTGGCCATGATCTCCCTGGTGGTGGGAGGGGTGGGGATAATGAACATAATGCTGGTTTCCGTGACCGAGAGGACCAGGGAGATAGGGCTCCGCATGGCAGTTGGGGCCAGGGCCAAGGATGTTCTGCAGCAGTTCCTGGTAGAGGCTGTGGTGCTTTGCCTGGTGGGGGGAGCCCTGGGCATCTTGGCCGGTCACGGAGGCTCTTATCTGGTGTGGCTTACCCTGCGCTGGCCTGTGGAGTCCTCCCCGGAGGCCGTGGCCGCGGCTGTGGGGGTCTCGGCCAGCGTGGGGATGGTCTTTGGGTTTTATCCGGCCTGGAAGGCATCCAGGCTGGATCCCATAGAGGCCCTCAGGTATGAGTGAGAAGAGCATGGAAGGGTCAAGCAGGCATGATAGCCCCTTTCGCCCCTTTGGGGGCAACACATTTCGTCTCCGGGCAAGTGTCCTGGCTCTGGCAGCAATGCTATGGGGTTTGGCTGCCTGTACAGTGGGCCCGGATTTCAGGAAACCGGATCTAAAGCTTCCAGGTGACTGGGTGGAAAAGCCCCCGAGTCAAGAGCCCATTGGGCCCCAGGAGAGCCCAAGGGAGCTGGCCCGCTGGTGGGAGATATTCCAGGACCCTCTTCTGAGCTCCCTGGTGAAGCGTGCCCTGGCCGCCAATTTGGACTTGAAGATGGCCGAGGCCCGCATAGGCCAGGCCAGGGCAGCCAGGGCGGCAGCGGCCGGTTCCCTGGGACCCCAGGTCGAAGGCTCTGGTTCCTTTAGAAGAACCCGCACCCCCGTGACTGTGCCTTCTGCACCAGGGGGAGGGAGCCACACCGAGGGGCTCATCTCGGATCACTACGAGGCCGGATTCGACGCGGCCTGGGAGCTGGACATCTTCGGGGGGCGACGCCGCGGGCTGGAGGCCAGCCAGGCTGACCTCCACGCTGCCGTGGAGAGCAGGAGAGACGTGCTGGTCAGCCTGGTGGCGGAAGTGGCCAGGGAGTACTTGGAGCTCAGGACCCTCCAGGAGCGCATAGGGGTGGCCCGCAAGAACCTGGATGCCCAGAGGCGCACCGCCGAGATCACCCGCAGGCGATTCGAGGCAGGCTTTGCCAGCGCTCTGGATGTGGCCAATGCCAGGGCCCAGGTGGCCACCACAGAGGCCCAGATACCCGTGCTCCAGACATCCGAGAGACAGAGGGCCTACAGCTTGAGCCTGCTTCTTGGACAGGAACCTGGGGCCCTCCTGGAAGAGCTCTCTGAGTCAGGCAGGCTTCCCCAGGCGCCCCCTGCAGTGCCAGCCGGCTTGCCCTCGGAGCTGCTCAGGCGCAGGCCCGATATTCGCAGGGCCGAGGCAGAGCTTCACGCGGCCACGGCAAGGGTAGGGGTGGCCACGGCAGAGCTCTTCCCCAAGTTCACCATTACGGGCTCCCTGAGCTTTCAGGCAAGCGATGCCTCCTCCTGGTTCCACTGGGTGAACCGTGTCTGGTCCTTTGGCCCAGGCATGAGCTGGCGACTGTTCGAGACCGGACGAGTGAGGGCCGAGATCGCCCAGAGGGAGGCCATCCAGGAGCAGGCCCTGATTTCCTACAGGCAAACGGTGCTGGCCGCCCTAAAGGAGGTGGAGGATGCCCTTGTGGCAGCAGCCCGGGAGGAGGAACACAGGAAAGCTCTGCTGGAGGCTGTGGAGGCCAACCGAAAGGCCGTGGACCTGGCCCTCAAACTTTACATAGAGGGCCAGACTGATTTCCTGAACGTGCTACAGGCCCAAAGAGCCCTTTACGGCTCCGAGGACGAGCTGATCCAGAGCCTTCGAAACAGCTGCGTGCAACTGGTGGCTTTGTACAAGGCTCTGGGAGGGGGATGGGAGGAAGATGGCGGTGAGCCGGATCTTTGAGGCGCCTCCCCATTCACCAAGGCCGGGCAATGCGGGTTAGGCCTGAGCCAGCCGCTTTTAGGGCGAAACATATCAGGGCCCCTTGCACCGGAAGGGGGCTCATGTTCTCAAGGCCTGGCCCTAGTCTATGAGCACCAGCCCGAAGTAGTGCTGAGGGTCTTCCGGGCTTGTGACCACCTGGATCTGGAAGCCTTGTTTCCTGGCTGTGGCGTACACGTCTATTCCGCAGGCTTCCATGGAGGGTCTTGCCTCATCGGGCTTTCTGCAGCCCTCATCCAGGGCGCAGGAGTCGCAAAGCCTGCAAGGCCCCGCTCCCAGTCCCATGGCCTTGTAGTGCCCCGCCAAGAAGAGTTCCCTCTCCAGCTTGGCCGCGATCCTGGTGGGGCTCCCTCTCTTGGCCTCAAAGAGAAGGGCCCGCCTGTAAGAATCCAAAACCCTTCTGGTTTCCTCGGGCCTGGGGGATCTGGGGGGGCAGCAAAGGCTGGAATTGAACCCGTCGCAGCCGAACTGACACTTCCAGCGCACCCAGGGCTCTGTCACAACCTCTTGGGGGGAGATGAGCTTGGCTGCTTTTGCCCCCAGGCCAAGGGCCCTCTCCACTATGTCCTCATCCTCCATTACCTTTCCCAGGGTTGCCTGGGTTTTTTTCTTGGGCATCTGTTTCCCTCCCATCACCGATTCCCACCCCTGGGTATCCATAGGGCTTGCGGGGAAGTTGGTGCACACTTCCGCGGGCTTGAGGATCCAGGCTCCGGTCAAAGTCTACCTCATGGGCATGACAAATAAGCCGTCCTGATTCATGCAATTGCCCACCCTCGAGAGATTCTTGGAAGACGATGAAAGGGGATGGTGTGATGATCTGCATACCGGCCGCCCCCCCCAAAGCGGGCATGCGTGCCAGAGGGAGCCTCTGCCCCTGACCCCCCGACCCGGGAGCCGGCACCGTGGCCACTTTTAGGTCGGCCAGGTGATTCCGGATCACGACTCATGTCCCAGCGCAGAAGAGCCCATGCGCTTAGCTGCGCCAGGTGATGCTGGGGGGCTTTCTCTTGGGCAGCCTGTAATAGCGGAACTTGGGATATCCCAGCATCATGGGGTAGTGGTTCGTGTGCCCTTCAGGGAGCCCCACGGCTTTTTTCAGGGGTTCCCAAAACATGAGAGCCCTTTGCAAGAGCCCCGCCCAGCACGTGCCAAGCCCCATGGGAAGTGCGGCCAGTTCCAGGTAAGAAAGAGCGATTGTCAGATCCACCATGCCGTTGGCGTTCTCCTGTGGACAGGAGGCAATCACCAACACCGGGGCCTGGCGAAGCACAGTGTCTCTTCCGGCATCCCACCCGGCCACTATGAGAGGCATGTAAGCCGGCACCCCGGGCTTGGGCCCGCCTTCCACAAGCTTCCTGATCCAATCCACTGCCAGGGAAGCAAGCCCCTGGAGCTTTTCCCTACCGGTGAACACGGTCCATTTCACGGTTTGGGTGTTGCCTCCGCTGGGGGCAAAAGAGGCGATCTCCAGGAGCCTCTCTATCTTCTCCCTTTCCACCTCCTGGGCCTTGAAAACCCTTACCGACCGCCTGGAGCGCAGAAACTGTACGGCCCTGTCCAGATCAAGGGCCAGCTCTTTCCTCACGGGGGGACACTCCTCCAAAGGCACCAACTGGTGGCTCATGGCTCCGTGGGGGCACACGGCCACACAATGGCCGCACACAAGACACACCTTCTCGCCCCCTGGTACCATCTCTGGAAGGTCCTGCTCACCTTGCCCCATTCTGATTATCCCCATGGGACACTCGGCCACACATATCTTGTCCTTCTTGCACTTATCCCTATTCACTCGGATCATCTCAGCTGACTCCTTTTCCTGCCAGCACTGTCAGCAGCCGGCATTTCTCCCAGTTGGGCCACCCCTGGTTTGCCTCATTGGGCCAGGGGGTGCTTCTGCTTCAGCCTCAGCTCTCTGGTTCCCTCCAGGTCCAGCCGGAGAGTTGTCGGGTCAATGATCACCCCATAATCTCTTTTGGCACCTTCCAGGGTCACGTATCCCATCTTCACATCTCTGAGCACTGCCTCTGGATCTCGCTCCAGGGGGTCTCCGAACCCTCCACCCCCGGCGCTGTGGAACTCCACAAGATCCCCTGCCTGGCAAAGGGTGAGCCCGCTGGGGTCTCCCGGTTTTCCATTTATGAGGAATCTGGCACAGGAACCGGGCCTCCCCCCAAAGAGCCCCTCAGGGGGGTAACGGAAGCGGCCTGCCTGAATGGCTATGCTCACAGGGCCTTGGGGGCCCTCTTCCCCTCCAGGCACCCTCACCACAAAGCGTCTACCCAAGCCTCCTCGCGTCTTGCCCGGGCCTCCCGAGTCCGCAAGCAATTCCCTGGCTTCAACCAAAAGGGGGGTGTCGCTCTCGAAGATCTCCACAGGGGTGTTTGCCCCGTTGGCAGGGAAGATTGCGCAGTGGTGCCCGTCCCTCCTCCGGCTTGCCCCCATGCCTCCCCCCCTGATGATCATTGTGAGCCAGGGGGTTCCATTGGGGCGCCTTCCGTGGAAGATGTTGGTCTGGGCCGGGGTACCCCCGCTTCCGGCCAGGATCCTGTCGGGAATGGCCTGTGCCAGGGCCCTGTAAACCATCTCGGTCATGAAGTGCCCTACCTGCATCCTGGCCGCCACGGCTGCCGGAAAGCGGCAGTTGACCACCGAGCCCTCAGGGGCAGTCATTCTAACCGGTCTTATGGCTCCCTCGTTGATGGGTATGTCTGGATCACAGGCGCTCTTTATTGCCATGAACACGTAAGCGTAGGTGAAGTTGTAGACCACGTTTCCTCCCCAGTCCACCTGGGGCGAGCTCCCCTGGAAGTCAACCAAGACCTCGCTCCCCTCCACCTTCACGGTGAGCCTTATTGTTATGTCGGGTCGGTTCCCAGCCCCTTCTATCACTCCTTCGTACGGGTAAAGACCGTCGGGGATTTTGGATATGGCCTCTCTCATGGAAGCCTCTGTCCTTCGGATTATCTCCTCGGAAAGCTCATCCAGCGTCTCCAAGCCCTCCTGTTCCATCATCTCCAGGATCTTCTGCCCGCAGACGTGGTTGGCGGCCACCTGGGACCTGATATCCCCTGTGACCTCCTCCGGGGTCCTCACATTCCACCTGATGAGATCCATGAGGGAGCGGTTGAGCGTTCCGGCCTCGTAGAGCTTTACCAAAGGTATGAAAAGCCCCTCCTCGTACACCTGGTGGTTGTCCGAGGATATGCGGCCCCCTATGTCCGAGTGGTGGAAAACGCAGGCTGTGAAGGCCACCAGCCTGTTCCCTTTGAATATGGGACTCAGCACGCACATGTCGTTGAGGTGGCCTGCCAGGAGCCAGGGATCGTTGACCAGGAAAACATCCCCAGGATGGAGCTCGGAAGGTTCCAGGGAGCCCACTATCCTCTTGATTCCAAGGGCCATGGCCCCGGCCTGCCCAGGGGTGCACAAAGTACCCTGGGCCAGCTCTCGGCCCCTGCTGTCTGTGAACATGCAGGTGTAGTCGTGGGCGTCCCGCAGGAGGCTGGAGAAGGCAGTTCGCGCCACGGATGCGTCGGCCTCGTCCACTATGGATATGAGCCTGCGCCAAAGGATCTCCAGGTGTATGGGATCGAACCTCTGGGCCATGAGTCACCTCTTGAGTGAATTCCCTGGTCCCGAGGGACCACGGGTAAATGGGGTTCGTGCGCACGGGTCAACCTGCCGGAAAATCTCTGATCCTGGAAGGTGGGCTCCAAACAGAGGTCTCATCATGCTTGCTCCATCTGGATCCAGATGAAACCGTGCTGGTCCACCCTGGCCGTGGCGTCTTCCCCCATCACTATGGTGGACTCCCTCTCCTCGACTATGGCCGGTCCCCTGAAAGTCTGGCCAGGAGAGAGCCTGTACCGGTCGTACACCCTGAAGGGGATAAACCTCTTCTGGAGCATGGAGAAGGCCTCCCTTTCCCCCTTCAGGGCCTCTTGAAGGCTGCTGGTGCCCACTTCCACGGGCGGGATCACGAAAGGACGGTCCGGGAGCCTGGCCCTCACCTTGAAGGTCACGAACTCCACCGGAGTCTCTGGATAGGTGCGGCCGTACAGGACCCTGTAAGTTTCGTCGAATCTCCTTCTGATCTCCTCTCTGGAGAACTCGTGAAAGGGCCTTCCCTCGAGCGAAAGGTGGGTCTCCGAGCCCTGGCCCACGAACCTCATGTCCATGGAGCGCTCGAACCTGAGGCCATGGGTTTCCCTCTGGGCACCGATGGCTGCCGAAGCCTCCATCTCCAGCTCCTGGAAAAGCTCCTCTATGGAGAACATGTCAGCCTCCTCCAGGCCCACCTTGTGACTTCTGGCCACATCGAAGGCTATGGGGGCGGTGAAGAAACCCAGGGCCGAGCCCACCCCTGGCATCCTGGGCACCAGCACCCTCGGGGCCCCGATTTTGCGGGCCAGGCCGTATGCGTGCACCGGGCCTGCCCCCCCGAAGGCAACCATGGTTATGAGCCTTGGGTTGCCCCCCTTCTCGGCTATGTGGGTCTTGGCAGCCGCTCCCATCACCTCGTTGATGAGGTCGTGAATACCGTAGGCCGCCTGGGTCATGGAAACCCCCAGGGGCTTGGCCAGTTTTTCCCTAATGGCCTCCTGGGCTGCTTCCTTGTCCAGGGCCATTGCACCCCCCAGGAAGTAATCCGGATTCAGGTAGCCCAGGACCAGGTCTGCGTCCGTGACCGTGGGCTCTCGGCCTCCCAGGCCGTAACACACGGGCCCCGGGTCTGCCCCCGCGCTCTCGGGGCCCACCTGCAGGGTCCCCATGCGGCTGATGCGGGCTATGCTGCCTCCCCCGGCCCCGATCTCCATCAGGTCCACCACGGGCACCTGTATGGGCAGGCCGCTTCCCTTCTTGAAGCGTTGCACCCTGCCCACCTCGAAGGTGGAGACCAGGCCTGCCTCTCCCTTCTGGATCAGACAGCTCTTGGCCGTAGTGCCGCCCATGTCAAAGCAAAAGAGGTTTTCTATGCCGAACATTCTGCCGTAGAACTGGGAGGCTATGACCGCGGCGGTCGGGCCGCTCTCTATGATCCTGACGGGGAATTCCCTGGCCACCTGGGCAGAGGTAATGCCCCCGCTGGAGAGCATTATGTAGAGCCTGCCAGGGATGCCAAGTCCTTTGAGCCTGTCCTCCAGCCGTCCCAGATAGCGACCTGTTATGGGCTTCACGTAAGCATTGGTGACAGTGGTGCTTGTTCGCTCGTACTCCCTTATTTGAGGCAGCACCTCGCAGGAGATGGAAAGGGAGAGATCAGGATGGGCGCTCCTCACGATCTCCTGGATTGCTCTCTCGTGCACGGGGTTCTCGAAGGAGTTTATAAGACAAACCGCAAGGGATTCTATGCCCATGGAGGTCAGGGATTGAAGCACCTGGAGAACCTGGTCCGGGTCCAGCGGCTTCAGGATGCGGCCATGGCTTGAAACACGTTCCTCCACCTCCTGCCTCAATGGCCTGGGCACCAAGGGCTCGGGGTACTCGGCAAAGATATCGTAGGCGTCGTAGCGCACCTCCCTTCCCAGCTCCAAGACGTCTTTGAACCCCCTGGTGGTTATAAGGCCGGTCTTGGCGCCTTTTCGCTCCAAAATGGCATTGATCACCAAGGTGGTGCCGTGGATCACCTCGCGGAGCTCCGAGACGTACCCGGGCGCCGATTCCAGAAGAGCCTTTATTCCCCTTTCCATTGCATCAGAGGGATCCTGGGGAGTGGTGAGGCACTTGTAGATGTGGACCTCTCCCGTGGAGTCGTTTACAAGCACGAAGTCGGTGAAGGTTCCTCCGATATCGCATCCCAGCCTGTAGGACCCACCACCCAAGGGGCACCTCCTCTTTCCTCAAACGGTCTTCTCTGGAGCCGTAACATTGGCCAGGGCTTGAAATCTTTGGGGGGAGGGCTCAATCCCCCAAGCCCCCAAGACCCAAGGTGCTTCAAAGACATCTTCCCTCTGCATCCCCGGTGGCACCACCGATGGCGGCTGCATACGGCCCCTGCACCTCATGCCGGTCGGCTTGCCGTGTGTTCTTCAGCCCAAAAAGGACTCCTGCCCAGAGGAGCTCTTGTCTTGACCTGGATTTTGGGCTTGTCTATATTACCAAAACATTGTATACAGAGCCAACCCAAACAAGGAGCTTCCATCAAGGCCGCCTCCATGGCCTAAGATCAAGGGGGTCCAAGACATGCCCCAGAGCTTCATGCCTTCCTTCCGGGATCCGGGTGAGCTCAAAGAACACCAGTTGAGAGGCCTTCAGTGGACAGTGGCCCACGCTTACAGAGGCTCTCCCTTTTACAGGGGGAGGATGGATCGAGCCGGAGTGAGGCCCCAAGACATACTCTCCCTGGAGGATATCCGCAGGCTTCCCTTCACCACCGCGGAGGATCTCAGGGAGGGATATCCTTTCCCGCTCCTCTCGGTGCCCATGTCTCGGGTGGTGCGCATCCATGCATCCTCCGGCACCACGGGGAAACGGAAGATTTTGGCCTATACCCAGAAGGACCTGGATGATTGGATGAATTTCTTTGCCCGGTGTTATGAGATGGCCGGCCTAAGCAGTGAGGACAGGGTCCAGATAGCTGTGGGCTACGGCATATGGACCGCTGGGGTGGGCTTCCAGTTGGGCTGCGAGCGTTTTGGGGCCATGGCCATTCCTGTTGGTCCAGGGAACATAGACATGCAGTGCGAGTTCCTGGTGGATCTCCAGTCCACTGTCATGTGCTGCACCGCTTCCATGGCTCTGCTGATGGCCGAGGAGGTGGAGAGGAGGGGCTTGAGGGAAAAGATCGCCCTCAAGAAGCTCATCTATGGTTCTGAGAGAAGCAGCCAGGCCATGAGGAACAGGATCAGGGAGCTCATGGGCCTGGAGGAGATGTTCGACATACCCGGGATGACAGAGCTTTACGGCCCTGGCACCGGTCTGGAGTGCCAGCGCCACGAGGGCATACACTACTGGGCCGACTACTACATACTGGAGATCCTGGACCCCATCAGCCTGGAGCCAGTCCCCGAGGGAGAGATAGGGGAGATGGTGGTGACCACTCTCTGCAAGGAGGCGGCCCCCCTGATCAGGTACAGGACCAGGGACCTGACAAGAAGCATCCCCAAGCCCTGCTCATGCGGCTCGGTGCTTCCCATGCACGACAGAATACTGGGCCGCTCGGACGACATGATCATATTCAGGGCAGTCAACATCTACCCGGGCCAGATAGACCAGGTTCTCTCGGAGATCCCGGATATCGGAAGCGAGTACCAGGTGGTGCTGGACAGGCGGGAGGATGGCAGGGACTACATGACCATTCGGGTGGAGCGCTCTGCAGGGGTGGAGCCATCCAGGGGCCCCGAGTTGTGCTCCCGCATAGAGCGCGAGATAAAAAACAGGCTCATGGTGAGCGCCCAGGTGGAGGTCCTGGATTACGGCTCATTGCCAAGGTCCGAGAGGAAGTCCAAGAGGATCTTCGACAATCGCTCCATTTGAGGATCCCCCCTTCAGGGGTGGCAAGGAGGGCTCTCGGTTCCAGAGGGGGCCCTGGGGGGTGGGCTGGTGGTCTCTCCATGGGGGGCTGACCAACACCATGGCATTAGGCCGGCTGGAGAGGTGCGTATGAGAAAATTCTTTTATCTGATCCCTAGGAGCTTGGATGAGGCCATCTCCATGATGGAATCCCATGGGGAGAAGGCCAAGTACGTGGCCGGTGGCACAGATCTTCTCGTGAAACTCAAGGAGGGGAAGCTCAGCCCCGATTACCTGGTATCCCTTAGGCACATCCCCTCCATGGACCGCATCCAGGAGGGGCAAAGCCCCGGGGCAGATTGGTCTGTGGGAGCCCTGGTCACCCATCGCATGATAGAGACCTCCAGGAGCATTCGCTGGAGTTACCCCATACTGCACGATGCAGTATCCAACATCGGCTCTGTGCAGATAAGGAACGTGGCCACCATAGGGGGGAACCTGGTCAATGCAGTGCCCTCTGCGGACGGGGCAATCCCCCTGGTGACTCTGGATGCCAGGGTCAGGATACATGGGCCCAAGGGTTCCAAGGAGATGGAACTGCTCCACTTCTTTCTGGGGCCTGGCCAGACAATCCTGGAAAGGGGAGAGATCTTGACTGAGATCCTGCTCCCTGCCCAGCCTCCCCGCACCGGGAGCGCGTACATCAAGTTCGGAAGGCGGGAGGCAATGGAGTTGCCTTTGCTGGGTGTGGGAGTTCTGTTGGGTCTGGACGAGGAGATGCGTGTCTGCACAAGAGCCCGCATAGGCTTGGGGGTGGCTGCCCCCACGCCCATGAGGGCCTGGGAGGCGGAGAGATTTCTGGAGGGAAAAGAATTGACAGAGGCCGCCCTGGAGGAGGCCGGCAGGATAGCGGCCGAGGAGTCCCGCGTGAGGGACAGCGTGCGGGGGGCTGCGTGGTACAGGAGGGAGATGGTAAGAGTGCTGGTACGTCGCATGGGGATCAAGTGCCTGGAAAGGGCCAGGGAGGCTGCGGGAGCAGCCTAGGCCCTCCCCAGGGGGGCGGACCTCCAGGGGGCAGCGCAAGTCTGTGCAAGCGCTCTGGAGAGTGGAAAACCCCTGGGTCTGCAGGGCGGCTGTCTTCCGGGGGTCCCTGGATGCCCAGGGTGCCCCAATGGGGAAGTCAGGGCAGATGAAAAAGGGGGAATGGCTCAGCCCGTGATGTGTTTGGAAGGGGGCTTTGAAACCCCTCCAGTTCCGGGCGCCTCAGAGGGACATAGGTCCCAGAGGTGGTCTCCAGGGCTGGGGGGATCCAGATCAGGGGGACGGGATGGCGAGGCGCATATCTTTTCTTCTAAACGGTGAGCTCCAGGAAGTGGATGTGGAGGATCATTGGACGCTGTTACACCTGCTCAGGGAAAAGCTGGGACTAACCGGCACCAAGGAAGCATGCGGAAGCGGGGAGTGCGGTGCCTGCACAGTGATTGTGGACCGCAAGGCCGTGAACTCCTGCCTGTATTTGGCTACGGAGGTGGAGGGGAAGGAGGTCCTGACCATAGAGGGCATGGCGGCCCCGGATGGGAGCCTTCACCCTCTCCAGAGGGCTTTCGTGGAGCAGGGGGCCATACAGTGCGGGTTTTGCACCCCTGGAATGATCATGTCCGCCAGGGCTCTCTTGGACGAGAATCCAAGTCCCACCGAGGAGGAGATTCGTCAGGCTCTGGCCGGGAACCTGTGCCGCTGTACAGGGTACATCCAGATATTCAAGGCCATAGAGGCTGCAGCCGGACAGTGGAGGGGAAGGGCCGTGGAGGCCATAGCCAGGAGGAGCGAGTAATGCAGCCCGAACATCTGTGCGCTGTGGGTAAACCCATCCCCAAGCTGGACGCCGTGGAGAAGGCCACGGGGAAAGCCATTTATATCCACGACCTGAAAGTCCCGGGAATGCTCCATGGCAGGATCCTCTACAGCAAGTACCCCCATGCCAGGATAGCCCATGTGGATGTGTCCAGGGCCAGAAGGCTGCCCGGTGTCAGGGCAGTGCTCACGGGGGAGGATATCCCTTCATTCAAGTTCGGCTTTTACAAGGACAATACCCCCATCAAGAAGGGCAAGGTCCGCTCCTACAGGGACGAGGTGGCTGCCGTTGCAGCCGTAGATCCGGATGTGGCGCAGGAGGCCCTGGAGCTCATAGAGGTCAAGTACGAGGCCCTGCCCGCTGTTTTCGACCCGGAGGAGGCCATGGGGGAGGGGGCTCCTCTGGTGCACGAGGAGCACCGCACCAACGTGCTGAGGTTGCCCTGGAAGATGCACCTGGGGGATGTGGAGGAGGGTAGGAAGAGGGCGCGCTTCGTGGTGGAGGATCGATTCAGGGTGACCTGGGTCACCCACTGCTGCTTGGCCACGAGCGGATGCATAGCCATGTTCGATGCCTCCCACAACCTCACCATGTACAGCAACACCCAGATCCCCTCCTTGGCTCAGAAGGATTACCTAGAGGCCCTGGAAGCCATGGGGCTCAAGGGCAAGAGGGTGAGGGTAATAAAGGCGTGCATAGGGGGGGCATTCGGCAGCAAGCTGGACACCTATCCCTACGAGTACATAGCCATCCTGCTGGCCAAGGTGACGGGAAAGCCCGTGCGCATCCTTTTCGACCGCAGGGAGGAGTTCACGGCCACATCTGGACGTCAGCCGGCCATCATAGACATCTCCCAGGGCTGTGACGAGCAGGGCAGGCTCCTGTTCAGGGACGTGTCCATGATCCTGGACAACGGCGCCTATACCTCCTGGGGAGCCACCACCCCATCGGTGATGATGATGCCCATTTCCTCCTTGTACAGGGTTCCCAATGTGCGCTACGAGGCCAAGTGCGTTTACACCAACAACACCTATGCCCAGGCCATGAGGGGATACGGAAACCCACAGGCCACCTTTGCCATCGAGAGCTCCATGGACAGGCTGGCCGAGGCAGCAGGCATTGACAGGGTGGAGTTCCGCCTGCGCAACTCCAACCAGCCAGGGGACGTGACCCCCCAGGACTTCAGGATCACCACCTGCGGCCTGAAGGAGTGCATCCAGATGGTCCGCGAGAGGCTGGGCTGGGAGAGGCCCAAGGCTCCGGACGAGGGAGTGGGCATGGCCTGCTTGATACACGTAGGGGGTGGAGCTCGAGTGTACAAGTCCGACGGTTGCGGCACCATCATCAAGATGGACGATTACGGCAAGGTGGATGTCTTCACCGGAGCCACGGACATGGGCCAGGGAGCAGACACTGTCATAGCCCAGGTGGTGGCAGAGGAGCTGGGGGTGGAGGTCCAGGACGTGAGGGTCATCCACACGGACACGGACGTATGCCCCTGGGACGTGGGGGCCCATGCCAGCCGCACCACTTTCGTGGCATGCAACTCCGCCCTGGGAGCGGCCAGGAAGATCAGGGAAAAGCTGCTGGATATGGCCTCCCGCCAGATGGGAGAGCCCCCAGAGGGGCTGAGCATACAAAACAGGGAGGTGTTCAGCCTTTCGGAGCCCGAGAAGCGAATGGAGCTGGGGAAACTGCTTCGGAAGGCCCATTTCAGTCCCTCGGGCCAGATGCTCATGGCAGAGTGCTTCTACGATCCAGCCAACGAGAACCTGGACAAGACCTTCAGGGGTAACCTCTCCATGACATACACCTTCGGAGCCCATGGAGTCAGGGTCAAGGTGGATCGGGAAACCGGGAAGGTGAAGGTGTTCCAGTACGTGGCTGCCCACGATGTGGGAAGAGCCATAAACCCCATGCTACTGGAGGGCCAGGTGTACGGGGGGGCCCTGATGGGCCTGGGCTACGCCCTGACCGAGCAGCTGGTCTTGGACAAGGGCGAGGTCATGAACCCCAACTTCAGGGACTACAAGATCCTGACCGCCAAGGACGCCATACCCATAGAAACCTGCATAGTGGAGACCATGGACAGGGACGGCCCATTCGGGGCCAAGGGCATAGGGGAGCCCGGCTGCGTTCCCACGGCCCCGGCCATAGCCAATGCCATCTACGATGCGGTGGGTGTCAGGATGAGGGAGCTGCCCATGACCCCGGAGAGGGTGCTCTCGGCCCTCATGGAGAAGGAGAAGAGAAGCTGAGGGGTGGCCTCCTCGTGGCCCATGGCCTGGCTGCCTCCAGCTGGGCCGCGAGCCTGAACAGAGTCCCCTCCTCCCCAAAACGGGCCACGAAGTGGACTCCTATGGGGAGCCCCTGGGAGTCCCAGTAAAGCGGCACAGACATGGCCGGCTGACCCGTGGCATTGCAGACGGGGGTGAAGGGAACGAAATGGGCTGCCCTGCGGAGGCCTTGGAGGGGATCCTCTTGGGTGGCCTCGAAGCTTCCCAAGGGCAGGGGCGGCTCCGAGAGGGTCGGGGTGAGCCAAAGATCGAACCTCTGGAAGAAACTGGCCACCTTCCGAGACATTGCCTGGAGAAACTGCAAAGCCAGGAGGTAGTTGGCCGCGCTCTGGGCCTTTCCTATCTCGTACAGGCTCCAGGTGGTGGGCTCCACCTGCTCTGGGGAGGGCTTTGTCCCTGTCATCCTGGATATTCCCTCCAAAGTGGAAGCGCATCCCGATGACCACACCACCATGAAGGCGGCGTTTGTTAGCTCGGCATCCAGTTCCGGGGAGGCTTCCTCCAGGATATGCCCCATTTCTTGGCAAAGTCCCGCTGCCTCGTGGACGGCCCTGGCGCAGTCAGGGTGGACTGGGAAACCTGCCGGAGCCTTTGTGGTGAAGGCTATGCGGAGCCTGCCCGGGTCAGCTCCCACCTCCTGGAGGAAAGGCCTCTGAGGGGGAGGAGCGAAATACGGGTCCCCCAGGTCAGGGCCCGAGGTGGCATCCAGGAGGGCGGCACTGTCCCTGACCGAGATGGTCAGGGCGTGCTCCACCACCAGACCGCCCATCAAGTCACCGAAGTTGGGGCCCAAGGGGTTTCTGGCCCTGGTGGGCTTGAGCCCAAACACTCCACAGCAGGATGCTGGTATGCGAATGGAGCCTCCCCCATCGTTGGCGTGGGCCATGGGGACCATTCTGGCCGCCACGGCTGCGGCCGAACCCCCGCTGGAACCCCCGGTGGTGCGCTCAGGGGCCCAGGGGTTGCGGGTGGGGCCGAAGAGCCTGGGCTCTGTGGTGGGCAGGATCCCGAACTCAGGTGTGTTGGTCTTGCCCAGCACAATAAGGCCCGCCCGCTTGAGCCTGCGCACCAGCTCGCTGTCCTGGGTTGGCGAGAAATCCATCATGAGCCTGGAGCCCATGGTGAGTCTCACCCCGGCCAAGGCTGCCAGGAGATCCTTGAGGAGAAACGGGACTCCGGTGAAAGGGCCTTGGGGAAGAGGGCCCTTGGCCACTTCCCTTGCCAGATGGAATATCTGCGTGACCACAGCATTGAGCTTGGGGTTGAGGCTCTCTATACGCTCTATGGCCGCATCCACGAGCTCCAGTGCGGTCAGCTCCCCCCTTCTCACCAGTTCGGCCTGAGAAGTGGCATCCAAGAGCGCTGTCTCATCTGCTATCCCCATGATCCTTCCTCCTCTTGGTTCCCCTTTCCCGAAGCCGGGGACCTGGTCTAACCATTTCAGATCTTTCAGCTTTCCTGTCAAAGTCCTCCTGGGTGTCCACATCCAGCAGCGCATCCGGGTAAGGTACCTCCACTTGCAGCACCTCCTCCGGATGGGCCTCCAGGATTCCCCTTCCCCCAACATCCCCCCTCAGGGCCATGAGATGAGGATAGAAGCGGCTGCCGAATATGACAGGGTGGCCCCTCTTGCCCCGGGCCAGAGGCACACAGATCTGCTTTCCCGAGGCCCAAAAAGCCCTTAGCAGAAACTCCATGGTGGAAGCGTCCAGAAAGGGTTGGTCCCCGAAAAGAAGCATGAAAGAGGGGAATTCCCCCTGGACCCTCATGAGCCCGCTCCTTATGGAGCTGGCCATGCCCTCGGCGTAGTGGTTGTTCACCACAACCTCCAGCCTTGGATCCCCTAGTGCCTCCCCCAGGGCCTCCTTGACCCTTTCGGCCTCGTGTCCAAGCACCAAGACGACCTTGGCCAGAGGTGATCCCAGGGCCTGCTCCAGGACCCTGAGGAGCATTGCCTTCCCGCCAACAGGCAATAGCTGCTTGGGCTTGCCCATGCGGCTGGATGTGCCTGCCGCGAGCAAGATCCCGGCTGTGGGCCCCTTGCCCATGGATACACCCCCGGCCCCGCTGCCTGCTCCCACGGCTCCCCAGGCACTCTCCCTGAAGGAGCCCCAAAGGCCTTTTTCCTGGGCTCCCCCCAGTGGGACACCCTGTGCCGGGCCCGGAGCCTGCCTTCGGGGAATGCTCTTTTTCTCACCTCACCAGGCTGGGCAAGTACAGGGCTATCTCGGGGAAAAAAATCATGACCGCCATGGTCACACAGTAAGCTGGAATGAACCAGATTACCCCCTTGAAGACCTCCGAGAGCGGGATATCCACAGCCACACCGCGCACCACATACGCGCAGATTCCCACCGGAGGGGTGACCGCCCCCATTGTGGTTACCACGGTCAGGATACAGCCGAACCAAATGGGATCGTAGCCCAGCTGGGTGGCAAGGGGAAAAAAGATGGGGATGGAGATGAGCAAGAAACCCAGGGCATCCATCACCATCCCGGCAATAGCGTATATGACCAGGATGGCGGTCATGACCAGCGGGGGGGATATCCGCAGATTGGAGACCAGCTCCACTATTTCAAAGGGAAGCCTGCTTATGGTCAAGAAACGCCCGAAGATCACAGCTCCCCATACGATCACTATGACCATGGAGGTCACTTTCAGGGCATCCAGGATTGCCCCGACAAAGCCTTTCCAGGAAAGCTTTCTTCTGATGGTGATGGCGATCAGCAGGGCAAAGAAGGCTCCCGCAGCCCCGGCCTCTGTGGGCGTGTAAGCTCCTGTGTAGAGCCCGCCCATGACCAGGCCGAAGAGGATTATCACCTCAGACATCCCGGGCAATGCCTTTAGCTTTTCTGTTATTTTCACCCTGGGCCCAGCAGGCCCCCATTGAGGGTGCCGGGCACACAGCACATAGATGGTGAGGATGAACAGAAGGGCCATCAACAGCCCGGGCAGCGTGGAGCCCCAGAAAAGTTTCCCGATGGACTGCCCGGTCTGGATGCCGTACACAATGAGCACCACACTGGGCGGGATGACCACGCCAAGGGTTGAACCGCAGGCTATGGCTCCTGCCGAAAGGGCCTTGTCATAACCATATTTCTTCATCTCTGGCAGGGCCACGGTGGACATGGTGGCTGCTGTGGCATTGTTGGAACCGCAGATGGCGGCGAACCCGGCGCAGGCCATGACCGTGGCCATGGCTATGCCGCCCCTGGTGCGGCCGAACCACTTATAGGCAGTGTCATAAACGCCCTTGTTGACCCCGGAGTAGAAACATATGGTGCCCATCAACATGAAAAGAGGGATGACGGTCAATCCGTAAGACGAGAAGTTGGCCCAGGTCTCTGTTCCTATCATGGAGAGCGCCGAGTCCAGGCCCGTGACGTACCAAAGCCCACAGAAACCCACCATGGCCATGGAAAAGCCCACTGGCATCTGGAGGAACATCATCACAACCAGCAAGACTAGGATTCCGATTATTCCTATCATGCTTTCTGACCTGCCTTTGGGAAAAGGGCCTTCAAGAGGTTGACCAGCAGCAGAACCGCCAGGAGAAGGCAGCAAAGAGACACGGCATAGACAAACGGGTAATAGATCATCCTCAAGGTCTCGGAGGTCTCCCCTCTTCTCCAAATCGTTGTGGCATAGTGGGCTGTTCTCCAGGTGACCAAGAGGAAAAAGATCATGCACAAGAAGGAATTGACGGCATCGATGAGGCGTCTGGTCTTCTCTGAGTACCTCGTGGTCAATATATCCACCGAGATGTGTGCCCTGTTCAGCTGTGAGTGCCCTAAGGAAAAAGCCACCACCAACGCGCCCAGAAACCCGATCAGCTCATAGGCACCTGCAATGGGGGCTCCCATGGGCCTCATGAGCATGTTGGCACATGCAAGGGCTGTCATGCCGAGAAGTGCTATCCCACCGATCCAGCTAAACCACTGGCTGAGCCTGCTGCCAATAGCATCCAGTGCAGATATCATCCCATACCTCTCTATCCAGCCGCATGTGACACCCTAGGTGGGTGATCCGGGTGCCCAGAGGGGAAAATGGCTCGGCTTAAAGTCGCCCAAAGGGGCTTGGGCAACTGCGGTCTTCCCACATGCTGGCCTTCGCCCTGTACCTCTTTGAGCCTTTGCTTGGGCCGGAGGGATCAGATCCCCCCAGCCCGGGGTGGCCGGGGGGTCTGGGTCAGCCAAGGGGGGAGAGTCCAACCGCCCCCCCTCGCCGGCGTTGGGAAAATTTGGCTTCAATTGGGGAATTCCTTGCTGTACTTGTCTTTGAGTTGCAACACATCCTCCAGGATCGCCTTGGCCGGAAGCCCCTTGGCTGAAACCTTGTTCAGATATTCATCTGTCATGGGTTTTAGCAGCTGGTACCATTTGGAGATCTCTTGGGCAGGGAGCTGATAGACCTGAACCGCCGGGTCCTTGTAAGTCTCTGCCGACCACTTCATGGCTTCCTTCACGTGGTTGTCCACGTACTGGCCGGTCCAGATCGCCTGTTCCCTGCTCAGGTCATCGATCACCTTCTTCACGTCTGGGGGGAGGGAGTCCCATTTGGCCTTGTTCATCACCACCGCGAAGGAGACCACGAAGAGGTTCACATTGGCTGTGACGTGACGACAATATTCCGCGTACTTGAAGTCCTTCATCACTTCCAGGGAGGAGACATTCCCCTTGATGACCCCTTTCTGGAGAGCCTCGGGCACGTCCGATTGAGGCATTCCAACTGCCTTGGCACCCAAGAGCTCCAGGATCTTGGCTCCTGTTCCAGAAGCCCTCAGTTCATATCCCTTGATATCTTCCAGGCTCTTGATGGGCTTCATGGACATGATGTTGGCCGGAGGGCAGGTGAACATGGTAATGACCTTGAACTTCTCCAGCTCCTTGGGCATGTATTTCTGCACTATCTCCCAGAGGGAAACGCTCGCCACGGTGGCGCTTGGCCATCCCAGGGGAAGATCCACCGCCTCCACAACTGGGAACATCCCCGGGAAATAGGATGTGGAGGTGCAGCCGATATCGGCCGTGCCGGCCGCCACCCCGTCGAACATGTTCTTGGCACCCAGCAAAGTGCCCCCCGGGTAGGTATCAACCTTGACCTTCCCCGCTGTCCTCTTCTCCACCTCGGCCTTCCACCTCTCCATCTGCACACAGGGAAAAGTGGGCGCGGGAGGGAAGTTGGCGTAGGTCAGTTTGATCTGGGCCTGGGCCGGGGCTGTGAAAAACTGCCCCAGCAGCACTGAGGCTACCACCATTCCTACCATCATCCCCGTGGACCTTCTGGCGAAGCCGCGCATCTCGAGTCCCCCCTTCCTCTTTTTTTGGAAACTCCACTCCCTGGAGGGATCCGGCCTTCCTTATCCTTGTGTAGAAAAGGACCCCTCCCGTCTCGCACCTGGACTGTCTAGAGCCCGACGGCCCATAGTCTCCACTGTATACAGAGTGCTTGTCAAGCTTTTTCGACTCCCCACGCGGGTCCAAACCGGATCCCCCCGGGTGGGCAGGAGGAAATCCCTGCAGAATGATCCGGGCCGCAAATCGGGTTGAGGGCTTCGGCCCTTGCCATTTCCCTGGGGCCGGGGAGGCGGGGTTCCTCGGTTCCCAGGTTGGAGGCCTTCGGCGGGGAAGGTGTCATTGTGATTTCCATCCCAGTTCTTGACCTAGGTCAATGATGGCTCCTTGGTTCTTCACTAGATTTGGGCCCGTAAACACCAACAGCCCTAGGGCCGCCAAAGGAGGGTCCAAGGTGAAACTGGCAGCTCAAATCCCTGACCGGACGTACCACCGGCTTCTCATTCCTTGCAAGGAAGCCTGCCCTGTGCACACGGACGCCAGGGGATACGTAAGGGCCATTGCTGCCGGGAGATTCGAGGAGGCCTATCTCATAGCAAGGGGCCCCAATCCCTTTGCATCCATCTGCGGCCGCATCTGCGGGGCTCCCTGCGAGGCGGCCTGCCGCAGGGGAAAGCTCCCCCGCCTGGACCTGGAGGGAGGCTTCTTGGGTTACGACCAGCCCGTGGCCATCCGTTCCCTCAAGAGATTTGTTTGCGAGCAGGCAGGCCCGGAGGCCCGTCCTGTCCAGGAGTTGCTCTCAGGGCTCCTGGAATACCAGCCCCCTCTGTGCGCAGATGCTGAGGAGATGGCAGCCCTCTTGAAAGGAGGGGTGGAAGGGGCCTTCGAGCCCGCTTCGGGACAGAAGGTGGCCATAATCGGGGGTGGCCCCGCGGGCCTCTCGGCCGGCCACGACCTGGCCTTGATGGGTTTTCGGCCCGTGGTCCTGGAAAGCGAGTCGGTGGTGGGGGGAATGCTGGCGGTGGGTGTGCCCCAGTACCGTCTTCCAAGGCAGATCATCCTGCGCGAGATAGAGGTGATAAAGGCCCTGGGGGTGGAGATCCGCACCGGCCTCACCGTCGGGAAAGACATCTCTCTGGCCCAGCTGCGCAGGGATTTCCAGGCCGTGATCATAGCCGTTGGGGCCAAGTCCTCCATGGGGCTGGGGCTTCCCGGGGAAGCAGGGCCAGGGGTCTATGGGGGAGTGGATCTGCTTAGGTCAGCAGCCCTGGGCCTGGGGATGGAAACCGGCCGGGAAGTGGTGGTCATAGGCGGCGGGAACGTGGCCTACGACGTGGCCCGGACGGTGCTGAGACAGATCGCGTACGACACCGCCCGCACCGCAGCGCGGCTACCTGGCATGGGGAAGGTAAGGCTGGTCTCTTTGGAAACCCTGGAGGAGATGCCGGCTGACACCTCCGAGATCCTGGAGGGGGACCAGGAAGGCATAGAGAGAATGAACGGCTGGGGTCCTGTGCAGATCCTCAGGGATGCCAATGGCGCGGTGAGGGGGGTAGAGCTTCGCAAGTGTCATCGTGTGTACGACGAGCAAAGGAGATTCGCCCCGCTCTTCGAGGATTCGGTCAGGATCACCATCCCCTGCGACACAGTGCTCCTGGCCGTGGGACAGGCCCCGAACCTCTTTTTCATCCAGGGCATGGAGCAGGAACTGGAGCTTGTGAGGCCCGGGCTTCTCAAAGTGGACAAGGAAACCCTCTCTACCACCGCCCCAGGCATCTTCGCCGCAGGGGACGTAGCCCACGGCACCAGGCTCCTCATAGACGCGGTGGCCTCGGGAAAGGCTGCTGCCCGTTCTGTTTACCAGTATCTCACAGGGAGGAAGATCACCCTGGAGCAGACCACCTCCTACATTGCTCTTCCCCGCTACAGGAGGGAACGGGGTTACGAGGCCAAGAGCCGTGTGCCCGTTGAGCTCACAGAGCCGTCCCAGAGGCTTCAAAGGCCGGACATTCCAGTTGAGCTTGGGTACACAAAGACACAGGCCATGGAGGAGGCCTCCAGGTGCCTGGACTGCGGGGTTACACCCATATTCGACTCCACGCGGTGTCTGCTCTGCGGCGGGTGCGTGGATGTGTGCCCCGCCCGTTGCTTGAAGATCCTCCCTCTTTCCCGGGTCCTCACGGATTTCCAGGGGCTGGACGAGTCGGCACACTGCGCCATTCTCAAGGACGAAGAGCATTGCATCCGATGTGCCTGTTGCGCCAGGCGTTGCCCCGCAGGGGCCATCACCATGGAAAGGGTGATTCTCAAGAGCGCATGGAGCTGCACAGGCCCCTAGGAGTTGGGCGGGCCACCAGAGGGTGGAAGGAAAAGACAGCTGTTCATCAGCAGGTTTGACACTCCGCGAAGGAGGTGTGCATGAGTGGAACACCCTATTTCAAGAGATCCCGGCTGGAGCCAGAGCCCGTGGCCAGGCGCGACTTCCTTGGAATGGCCTCCTTGCTTTCCACTGCCGCTGCCCTGGGATTCGGGACAATTGGAATGCTGCGCCTCCCAAGGCCAGCTGTCATGTCGTCTCCCACAAAGAAGTTCAAGGTGAGGCTTCCCGAATCCCTTCCCCTGGGAAGCCCTTTCATCCCCCCGGGGCGTTCCGTGGCTGTTTACAGGACAGGGGAGGGGCTCTATGCCCTGTCCCTTGTGTGCACTCATCTGGGCTGCATTGTGAGGCCCTCTGTAGAGGGCTTCGAGTGCCCGTGCCACGGCTCCTTGTTCGGAAAGGACGGCGCCGTGAAAAGAGGCCCGGCCCCCAAGCCCCTTGCCTGGCTCAAGCTCACAGGGGGCTCCGGCAACTATGTCGTGGACGAAGGCTCCCCAGTGCCCATGGGTACCTACTGGAGGGCGTGATGGATGCTCCTGAAGAAATCTCGGCCCTGAGGCGGTTCCTCCTGAACCTAAAGGCTGCCCCCAGGCTGGTCCTGGAAAGCGCGGTGCGCACCGGGCTTCCCAGGACCGACCGCTCCCGTGCCTCCTTTGTTTTCGAAAACCTCTTTCTGCACCTGCATCCAGTGCGCACCCACAGGTGGACTCTTCGCTGGAGCACCACTTGGGGGCTGGGAATACTGTGTGTGACATGCTTCCTGCTCACCCTCGTGACAGGGCTTCTCCTGATGTTCTATTACAAGCCCTACCCGGATGTGGCCTACCAGTCCATAAAGGACATCCACTTCGTGGTCCCCACAGGCCAGTTCATTCGGAACATCCACCGTTGGGCGGCCAATCTCATGGTAGTGGGGGTTTTCCTCCACATGGCCCGGGTGTTCTACACCGCTGCGTACAGGCCTCCCAGGGAGTTCAACTGGCTGGTGGGCATGGGGCTTTTCATCCTGACGCTGGGGCTTTCCTATACAGGTTATCTCCTCCCCTGGGACCAGCTGGCCTACTGGGCCACCACCATAGGGGCAAATGTGGCCCAGTCCCCAAGGGAGCTGACCGATGCCCTGGGCATCACGGAGATCATAGACATAGGTGGGATACAGCGGGAGCTGCTCTTGGGCTCTGACGTGGTGGGAGAGGAGGCCCTCATAAGGTTCTACGTGCTCCATGTGATGCTTCTCCCCATGGCCCTTGGGATGTTGATGGCAGTTCATTTCTGGAGAATCAGAAAGGATGGCGGCCTGGCGCGTCCAGAAGATGTGGAGCAGAGGCTGGGCCCCCTGGGCAGGGATACCCACCCGGTCTTCACCCAGGCCCCCTTAAAGACCTATCAGTTGGTGGCCTTGGTGAAAGGCAAGACTCCCCAGGTGGAAAATGGCCCCGAGAACACGCTTCCCAGCATGCCGCATCTCTTCTATGCGGAGCTTGCGGTATTTATGCTCACAACACTCATATGCGTGGGGCTTTCCATCTGGATGGACGCCCCCCTCAAAGAGCTGGCCAACCCCAGCGTGCCTGAGAACCCTGCCAAGGCCCCTTGGTACTTCTTGGGACTGCAGGAGCTGGTCTCTTTCTCCGCCTTCATGGGGGGCATAGGCATCCCGGCCCTGGTGGTCATGGGGCTCGGGCTTATCCCTTATCTGGAGCGGGAGCAGGAGGGGACCGGGCTTTGGTTCGGAGGCCCGGGGGGGGGCAGGCTGGTGGTGGAATCGGCCTTGTTCGGATTCCTGGCGGTCTCGGCCGTGGAGGCCCTGGCCATTTCCCAGGGTTGGCTCAGGGAGTGGTTTCCTGACATCCATCAACTGGCGGTAACCCTGTTCAACCCGGGCACCCTGATAACCGGCATCTATGCCCTGTACTCGGTATTTGTTCTCAAACGTTTGAATTCCACCAGGGCAGGGGCCATGGCCCTCTTTACATGCTTTCTTTGCGGGTACGTGGTGCTCACCCTCATAGGGGCTTATTTCAGAGGCCCCAACTGGGAGTTTTACTGGTCCCCTTCCCAGTGGCCCGCGCATTGAAACTGGGAAAGGCTCGGCCAAAGGCACAAGCCCTCTCAAAGAGGCAAGAGAGATGAAAAGAAACAAGTGTCTCCTTCTGATTTCCAGCCTTGCCTGCCTGGGGCTCCTCGTGGCAGCCGCTGCCAAGGAAGGCCTGTGGCAGCCCTGGCGCTTGATTCAGGCCTCGGTGACAGGGGAAAACGGTCCCATAGACATACGCCTTCGGCAGATCGTGGTGCCCGGTCTGAGGGTGGTGGACCGCTGCGTCACCTGCCATGTGGGCATGGCGCCAGGGGAACCCCCCCTTTCGGGGCCTAGGGTGGCCTCCTCACACAAGCCGGTGGTTCACGACCCCGGAGAACTGGGTTGCACGGTCTGCCACGCTGGTCAGGGCTATGCCACCCAGAAGGCGGATGCCCATGGTGAGGTCAGGTTCTGGCCGCTTCCCATGATCCCCCTCGAGTACTCTTACTCTGGTTGCGGGAGTTGCCACACAAGCCTCAAGGTCCCCAACACCGAGATCCTGGAGCGGGGTCGCAAGGCCTTTGAGAGGCTGGACTGCCTGGCTTGCCACAGGTTGGATTCCCGAGGCGGCACGCTTCGCATCGGGGGGGCGCACGGGATGGAGGGCCCAGATCTGTCGCGGGTAGGGGCCTCGGGTTACGACCAGGGCTGGTACGAGAAACACCTGGCCAAGACCGGCCCAGGTGCTGAGCCCCTGTGGAGAGAGACCTTCGCCCCCATCGATGAGGCCTCCCTGGGGGAGCTCAAGGTTTATCTGGACTCGAGGGTGGGGGCGCCTGGGCTGGTGGAAGCCAAGGCCCTTTTCCACTCCCTGGGTTGCAGGGGTTGCCACAAGGTAAATGGCGTGGGCGGGGATGACGGCCCTGATCTGACCAAGGCAGGGGAAAGGGACCCTGGGAGGACTGATTTTTCGGGAATAAGGGGGGAGCACACCATCCAGAACTGGCAGAAAGAGCACCTCCTGGATCCTGCCAGGGTGGTCCCAGGCTCTCTCATGCCGGCCATGGGGCTCAGCCAGGAGCAGGCCGAGCAGCTCACCACGTACATCTTTTCCTTGCGGACCAGCAACCTGCCTGAGGCTTACTGGCCCAAGGACAGGATCAGGGTAGAGAGATTCGGGGAAAGGGAGTTTGCCACAGACGGGGCCACCCTGTACGGGACCTTCTGCGCTGCCTGCCACGGGATCAAAGGCCAGGGCAGACACTACCCTGGCATGAGCTTCTTCCCCTCGGTGGGAAACCCTGATTTCCTGGGCTTGGCCTCGGACCGATTCCTTGCCCAGAGCATCACCCACGGCCGTCCTGGTCGCAGAATGCCTGCCTGGGGGGAGAAAGAAGGGGGGCTCAGGGCAGGGGAGATAAGGGAGTTGGTGTCCTATCTTCGTGCCCTGGGAGGTGGGATGAGTCCCCCGCCGGGGGTGGATGAGCCCAGGCGATGGGCTGCTGGGGATGTGAAGGCAGGGGGGAGGCTTTTCGAGGCGCACTGCTGCGGCTGTCACGGCCCCAACGGGACCGGGGGGCTCGCAGTGGCCCTCAACAACCCAGGCCTCTTGGCTGCAAGCGACACCTATCTCTTCGAGACCATAGGCAAGGGCCGAAGCAACACGGTGATGGAGGGTTTCGCCAAGCCCACGACCACTCACCCGGCCCTCTCCTCGGCCGAGATAGAGGCCATAGTGAGCTACATACGCACATGGGAGGCGGGCCCTGGGGAGAGAGCCGGTTCACCCGAGTAAGAGGGCCGGCCGCCCCAGCTTCCAAAAGATGGGGGCCAGTACAGAAGGCGGGAAGAGGGAGCGAGCCATGAAAAAGGGGTTTTCCAGAAGGGAATTTCTAAGGAGCATGAGTGCTGCCGGGTTCGGGGCCTTTGCCATGTCCGCCATCAAGGCCTGGGGGCTGGAGGCCATAACCAATCCCCTGGCCGTGTACCCGGAGCGAGGCTGGGAGGATGCCTATCGCAATCTGTGGAAGCATGACTGGAAGTTCACCTTTCTTTGTGCCCCCAACGACACCCACAACTGCCTTCTCAATGGCTATGTGAGAAACGGGGTGCTGGTGCGCATCGGCCCCACCATGCGATACGGCGAGGCCCAAGACCTGGAGGGCAACAGGGTCTCCCACAGGTGGGATCCCAGGATTTGCCAGAAGGGGCTTGCCCTGACCAGAAGGATATACGGGGACCGCCGTATCAGCGGTTGCATGGTGAGGTCGGGATTCAAGCGCTGGGTGGAAGCCGGCTTCCCCAGGCAGGCCAGCGGCTTGCCGGCCAGGGAGTTCTTCAACAGGGGGCGCGACCAGTGGGTGCGGGTGAGCCATGACCAGGCTGCCACCATGGTGGCCTCAGCCCTCAAGAACATAGCCGAGACCTATTCCGGAGAAAAGGGTGCAGCCCTCCTAAAGGCCCAGAATTACGACCAGGAGGTCATTGCGGCCATGGACGGGGCCGGCACCCAGTGCCTCAAGTTCAGGGGGGGGATGCCTCTGTTGGGCATCACCAGGGTCTTTGGCTTCTATCGCTTTGCCAATTCCCTGGCGCTCCTGGATCAGCACATAAGGGCAGTGGGGCCTGAGAAGGCCTTGGGGGGCCGCGGGTTCGACAACTACTCCTGGCATACGGATCTGCCCCCCGGGCATCCCATGGTGACGGGCCAGCAGACCGTGGAGTTCGACCTCAGCGCAGTGGAGCACTCCAAGACGATCCTGGTGTGGGGCATGAACTGGATCACCACCAAGATGCCTGACGCACACTGGCTCACAGAGGCACGCCTGAAAGGGGCGAAGGTCGTGGTCATAGCCTGCGAGTACTCGGCCACGGCCAGCAAAGGGGACCAGGTCATGGTGGTGAGGCCAGGCACCACCTCGGCCCTGGCCCTGGGGCTCTCCCACGTGATCCTCAAGGAGAGGCTCTACGACCTGGAATATCTCAAGCAGTGGACGGACCTACCCTTGCTGGTGCGTATGGACACCCTCAAGACCCTCAAAGCCCACGAGGTCTTTGGCACTGCCCCGTCACCCCTTTCCAACCAGACCCGCGTCCTGGCCCCTGGAGAGAAGGAGCCACCCCCTGGGACTCAAAGGGAGATCCTGATCTCCCAGGAGCTCAGGCAGGAGTGGGGGGACCACCTCTGGTGGGACACCTCGGCCGCTGTGTGCAGACCTTTGACCAGGGACCAGGTGGGGGCCAGGTCCACCGTGGGGGAGGCGCTCCTGGAAGGCTCTGTGGAGGTGAAACTGGCCGACGGTAGCAAGGTCAGATGCCGCCCTGTGTTCGATCTGATCAAGCAGTACGTGGAGCATTTCGATCCCAGAACCACCGAGGAGCTGACCTGGGCCCCGGCCCGGGAGGTGGAGGAATTGGCCCGGCACATCGCCAAGGAGCCAGGCACCACCCTCTTTGCCCTGGGTATGGGACCCAACCAGTTTTTCAACAGCGACAACAAGGACAGGGCCGTTTTCCTGCTGGCTGCCCTCACGGGCAACGTGGGCAGGATCGGTGGGAATGTGGGAAGCTATGCAGGCAACTATCGGGTGGCCCTTTTCAACGGCTCTCCCCAATACATAAACGAGGATCCCTTCCACATCCAGCTGGATCCCTCCAAACCGGCCCGAGTCAGGCAGTACTGGAGAGCCGAGTCCGCCCACTATTACAACCACGAGGACCACCCCCTGAGGGTGGGCCGCAAACTCCTGACCGGAAAGACCCACATGCCCTGCCCCACCAAGGCCATGTGGTTCGCCAATGCCAACTCCATACTGGGGAATGTGAAATGGCACTACAACACGGTGGTGAACGTGCTACCGCGCATAGAGATGATAGCCGTCAACGAGTGGTGGTGGACAGCCTCCTGTGAGTGGGCGGACATAGTCTTCGGGGTGGACTCCTGGGCTGAATTGAAACACCCGGACCTCACTGCCTCGGTCACAAACCCCTTCCTGCAGGTCTTCCCCCGCACGCCCCTGCCCCGGATCTTCGAGACCCTGGGGGACATAGAGGTCTTGGCCCTGGTGGCAGAGAAGCTGGGGCAGTTGACCCAAGACCAAAGGTTCAAGCAATACTGGGAATTCGTGCGGGAGGGGAAGACAACTGTGTACCTTCAGCGCATACTCGATAATTCAACCAACACCAAGGGTTACAGCATGGAGGAGCTGGAGGCCAAGGCCAGGGAGGGCATCCCTGCCTTGATGAACAGCCGCACCACTCCCAAGGCCGTGGGTTTCGAGCAGGTCACTGACTCCAGGCCCTGGTACACCAAGAGCGGAAGGCTGGAGTTTTACCGGGAGGAAGAGGAGTTCATAGAGGCCGGGGAGAACCTGCCCGTGCACAGGGAGCCAGTGGATTCCACCTTTTACGAGCCCAACGTGATAGTGGCCCCTGCCCACGAGGCCATACGTTGCTCCAGGCCTGAGCAGTACGGGGTGGACCCCGGGGATCTCTCCTCCGAGACCCGCTGCGCCAGGAACGTGGTCAAGGACTGGAGGGAGCTGAAAGCTTCGGCCCACCCCCTGGCATCCAAGGGCTTCAAGTTCATATTCCACACCCCCAAGTACCGTCACGGGGCTCACACCACCCCCATAGACACGGACATGGTGGCGGTGCTGTTCGGGCCCTTCGGGGACCTGCACAGGCAGGACAGGCGCTCCCCCTTCGTGACCGAGGGGTACGTGGACATGAACCCTCTGGACGCCAGGGAGCTGGATATCCAGGACGGGGACTATGTCTGGATAGACCCGGACCCGGAGGACAGGCCCTTCAGGGGTTGGGAGGGAAACCAGAGGGACTACGAGTTCTCCAGGCTTCTTTGCAGGGCCCGTTACTACCCCGGGACTCCCAGGGGGGTGACCAGGATGTGGTTCAACATGTACGGCGCCACCCCGGGATCCCTGGAAGGACAAAGGAGCCGTGCTGACGGGCTGGCCAAGAACCCGCGCACTGGCTACCAGGGCATGTTCCGCAGCGGCTCCCACCAGTCCGCCACCAGGGGTTGGCTCAAACCCACCCTCATGACCGACTCCCTGGTACGCAAGGCCCTCTTCGGCCAATCTCTGGGAAAGGGGTTTCTGCCCGACGTGCACTGCCCTGTGGGGGCCCCCAGGGAGGCAATGGTGAAAATCACCAAGGCCGAGCCCGGAGGAACAGACGGGAAAGGCCTGTGGCGTCCTGCACAGATGGGGATAAGGCCTGGGTACGAGTCCGAGGAGATGAAGAGATACCTGCAAGGCAAGTTCGTGGAGGGTGAGAAGGAGGCCTGAGCATGGCAAGGGTCAACAACTGGCAGATCAATCGGGAAATGGCCTACTGGTATCCTGAGAAGAGGCCCCGGAGGCAGTTCGCCGCGGTGTTCGACATCAACAAGTGCATAGGCTGCCAGAGCTGCACCCTGGCCTGCAAGACCACCTGGACATCCGGGAAGGGGCAGGAGTACATGCTCTGGAACAATGTGGAGTCCAAGCCATACGGCTTCTATCCCCTTGCCTGGGACCTGAAGCTGCTCCAAATGCTGGGGCCCCAGAGATGGGAAGGGGCCCGGTACATTGGCCAGACCATCTTCGAGGCTGCCCCTGCCGGGAGGCGCGTGAGGGGTTGGCAGCCCCAGGAAAGGGACTATGCGTACCCCAATGTGGGGGAGGACGATTGCGCGGGCCTCCTGGACAAGGGCTTGGGGCTTCATGTCCCGCACACGGCCTGGTTCTTCTACCTGGCCCGCATATGCAATCACTGCAGCTTCCCGGCATGCCTGGCAGCCTGCCCAAGAGGTGCCATCTACAAGAGGCAGGAAGACGGGGTGGTGCTCATAGACCAAAGCCGTTGTCACGGCTACCAGGAGTGTGTCCGGGCCTGTCCTTACAAGAAGAGCTTTTTCAACCCCCTCTCGGGCACCAGCGAGAAGTGCATAGGCTGCTACCCCAAGCTGGAGCGTGGACTTCAACCCCAGTGCTTTCTCAATTGCATAGGCAAGATACGTCTGGCCGGATGGGTGAGCCCCCCATCCCAGGCCGACCCGGAAAACCCCATAGATTTCCTGGTCCACATCAAGAAGGTGGCCAAACCCTTGTTCCCTCAGTTCGGGCTCGAGCCCAACGTGTACTATATCCCCCCGATCCACGTCCCCACCCCTTTTCTGAAACAGATGTTCGGCCCAGGTGTGGAGGAGGCTGTGAACACATATAAACGAGCCAAGGAGGATCCGGACCTCCAGGCCCTGCTTTGCCTTTTGGGCTCTACGGAGAGGCTCATGGCCCGCTGGAGGCGCCAAGGGGAGTGGGTGGTCGGAGCCGCAGATGACGGCGGGGAGATAGTCCGGGTGCCCCTCAAGGAGCCGGTTTATGTGAGGCCGGCCTTTGACCAGAGATATGAGATCGCCCGGGTCAATTGCCCGTGAGAGGGGTGAACATGAGGTGCGCCAGAGGGGTTTGCATGGTTGGGGAAAGGGATCGGGCAAGATGGCTCATCTTCTTGGCACTGGGTCTGGCCCTTGCAGGTGGCTGCCGGGACAGGCCGCAGCCCTCCGGCTCTGAGATAGTCATGCTGAAGGTGGAGCAGTTGCCGGCCAGCCCCGAAGATCCGGCCTGGCAGAAGGCCCCTGAGCACGTGGCAAGGCTTCTCCTCCAGGACATAGTGGAGCCTCGGCAGCTGAAGGTGACCACTGCCGAACTTCGAGTTCGGGCCCTGCAAGACGGGAAAAAAGTTGCCTTCAGGCTCCAGTGGAAGGATCCCACCAAGGACGAGCTGCCAGGACCGGGGAAGTTCCTGGACGGATGTGCCTTACAGGTGCCAGCCGAGGCAGGAGCTAGCCTACCTGCACCCCAGATGGGGGAGCCTGGAAGAGCCGTGGAAATCCTGTTTTGGAGTGCAGGCTGGCAGGCCATGGCAGAAGGAAGAGCAGACAGGCTCCAGGCCCTGTATCCCAATGCCTGGGTGGACCATTACCCGTACGAGGCCCCTGCCCTGAGGGGAAATCCGTCCTCCCAGAGGGAAATGGAGAACCTCTATCTACCTGCCAGGGCCCTGGGGAACCACAGGGCTGGACCTCGCAGCTCGGCCGTGGAGGAATACCTGGCCCAAGGCCCTGGGACGCTCACCCCCAGGAAGAACTCCGGAAGTCATGGCATGGGGAAGCACAACCCAGAGGGCTGGAGCGTGTTGCTCACCAGAAGCCTTCCCAGGAGTCGCTATGTTGCCCTGGCTGTGTGGGACGGGGCTGAGGGAGAGGCCGGAGGCAGAAAGATGCGCACCTCATGGATAGCTTTGCGGGAAACCCAGCCCCCACCCAGGTGAAAGGCCGGGGAAGAAAATGCCGAAAAAGGGGCCCAACATGGAGAGAAAGCTCCTGCTGGAAGCGGCAGAGTGGCGCCTCATCAGCCTGCTTCTGATGCCTCCGGAAGAGGGATGGGAAAAGGAAGTATCTGCCATAGCCTCGGAGGTGGAAGACCCGGGCTTGAAAGATGCGGCTGCCGCAGCCTGCCGTGAAGGAGAAACCAGATGCTACCACACCCTCTTGGGCCCTGGCGGGCTGGCCAGGCCAAGAGCCGTGAGTCACGGCTCCAGCATGCTGCTGGGGGAGATGCTCTCTGAGCTGAGAGGGCTGTATCAGGCCCTTGGCTACAACCCGGGGGTGAGGGAGCCCCCGGATCATGTGGCGGTCATGAGCGGTTTTGTGGCCTACTTGAAGCTCAAAGAGGCCCTGGGTGATCCAGAGCAGGCCCGCATGGCCCAAAGGGCCTCCTCCAGGTTTGTCAGGGAGCACCTGGAGCATCTGGCCAGGTACCTGGTCCAGGATCTGGAAGCCTGCGGGACGAGTTACCTGGTGCAGGCTGCAAAGGCATTGTTTGTGAAGGTGGAGGGGTTCAAGAAAGGCCACCTCCTACGGGGAGCCCGGCAGAAGAGAAAAGACCATTGCATAGTGGATGGGTAAGGTTATACTAGTGGTGCAGGGAGGAAGGGGCATGCAGGTGGACCCGGGTTTTCGCGAGGAAGTGCAACGTAGGAGCGGTAGGCACTTCGAGGCCTGTTTCCAGTGTCTTACCTGTGCGGGGGGCTGTCCTGTCGTGGAGGATATGGACTTCCATCCCACACAGGTGGTGCGCCTGGTGGAGTTCGGGCAGAAAGAGAAGGTGCTCAGAAGTCGGGCTATTTGGATGTGCGTGGGCTGCCATGCCTGCGTTTCCCAGTGCCCCAACAAGGTTCATATCCCGGCCTTGATGGACACTCTCAGGGAGATGGCTTTGGAAAGCGGGGTGGAGCCCCCCGAGGCGCGAATCGCTGGATTCCACAGAATGTTTCTGGAAGAGGTCAGGAAAAGAGGCAGAATCTACGAGCTGGGCCTGGGGGTAAAATACAAGCTCAGAAGCGGGACTGTGTTCCAGGATCTGATGGCCGGGATGAAGCTCATTTGGAAGGGCCGCTTCAAGCTCCTGCCTGGAAGGGCGAGGGGGGTCTCTGATCTGAGAAAGGTGATGGGGGGAGGCAATGGGAAAGGGTAACGGGGCTATAAGGTATTATCCTGGTTGTTCCCTGGAGTCCAGCGCCAGGGAAATGGGTGAGTCTTTCATGGAGGTGGCCTCCATGCTTGGACTGGAGATGGTCCCCTTGGAGGACTGGAGCTGCTGCGGCTCAACCCCAGCCCACTCCACTCATCCCCGCTGGGCGCTTCTGCTTGCAGCCAGAAATCTTCTCCTTGCCCAGGAGCAAGGGGCTGAGGAGCTCATGGTCATGTGTCCCAGCTGCTTTGTGCGGCTGAAGCAGGCCGAAAGAGAGATACTGGAACACGAGGAAAAGGCCAGGGATGTGGAGCAGGCCCTGGGTCGGCGGTATGAGGGCAAGGTCAGACTGCGTTTCTTCCTGGAGGTTTTGGACAGAATAGGCTTGGAGGGACTCAAGGGGCTTGTGAAAAGACCCCTCAACGGGCTCAAGGCAGCCCTTTATTATGGATGCCTGCTCAGCCGGCCCGAGTGGATAACCGGTTTTGACGTGGCCCCGTACGAGAGATTCCTGGAGGATCTGGTGCGCACACTGGGGGCAGAGGTGGTGCCATGGCCCTATGCCAAGCAATGCTGCGGGGCCAGCCTGGCCGTGACCAAGCCCGAGACCTCGGACCGGCTGGTAGACCGCATCAGACAATACGCCCTGAGAGCCAAGGCCGAGTGCCTGGTGGTCTTTTGCTCTCTTTGCCAGATGAACCTGGAAATGAGGGGGAAGGACTCCGCCACCCTTCCCGTCCTGTACATAACAGAGCTTCTGGCCTTGGCCGCAGGCTCTCCCAAGGCAGAGCAGTGGCTGGGGAAACATCTTGTGGACCCAAGGCCCTTGCTGAAGTCCTTGGAGGCCAGGGGAGGGGCTTGAACTGTGCGGCCGGAGGGCCTAAAATCAGCTCCATGCGACGCTCCCAATGCCAGATCAAAGATCCTGAAGAAATCCTTAGCATCCTGGAAAGGGCCAGGATAGGTCGTCTGGCCACTTTGGACAAGGAAGGCTATCCCTACATTACCCCGGTGAACTACGTGTTTCACAAGGGCTGCGTTTACTTCCACTGTGCCCCTCAAGGCGAAAAGCTGGAGAACATGGAGAGAAGCCCCAAGGTCTGCTTCCAGGTGGACGAGCCCTTGGCATACCTGGAGGTGGCCTTCAACCCGGAAAGGAGTCCCTGCCGCACCCACCAGCTCTACCGCTGTGTGGTGATCCGTGGGAGGGCCAGGGTTGTTGAGGAAAAAGAGCTAAAGACAGAGGTGCTCAATGCGCTTGTGGCCAAGCACGAGGGGCACGAGGAGTTCCAGCCCGTGACCCCAGGGCTTGTCTCTTACAAGGCTTGCAAGGTTGTGGAGATAAGGCCTGAGCGTATGACCGGAAAGGCGGACCTCTTGCAGGGAAAGCCGAAGGATCTCAAGGAGCAGGTGGCTATGCATCTGCTAAAAAGGGGGCTCCCCGGGGATCTGGAGGCAGTCAGTGCCATGGGCCTGGACACAAAAGGCCCGCTGGATTTGGCCTGAGACCCGCTTTCATTGGGAGGCCAGGGTTTCCCTCAGAAAGTCCTTTAACTTCCCCTCCCTCAAGGCCGTGCAAAGCTCCCTGGCCATGGGAGTGTCCGCCTGGGATCCCAGGCTCTCCAGCCAGCGCTCCTCCAGCTCCTTGAGGGAGGCTTGAAACCAGCCCTGGGAGATCCTCTCCAGGGGCATCCAACCTTTCTTCTGGGTCCATTTCAAAAGCCGTACTATTTCCCCCAGGCCGTGCTCCTGGATCAGGAAGGCCAGGAAGGAACCGCTTTGGTTGTAGGCCGCAAGGTTCTTCTCCCAGGGGGCTTTTTGCCAGTCCAATCGCTCCAGCTCTTCCAGGGGCAGCAATTTTTCCGAACACCTCAAGGCAGCCACCCATTCCTCGGTGGAAAGCCCGTAGGTGGGATGGGTTTTCCAGGTGCCCAGCCTCTGTTGCATGGCAGTGGCCAGCCCCTCCCGCATCACCGGATGGGGCGAGTCCAGAAGAATGTGGGTTGTCTCGTGCACCAAGGGTGCTTCAATGCCTTGGATGGGCAAGGCAAAAAAGAGGTCGATGGCTTTGTTCCCATGAGGAACCGTGGTGCTGACCCCCTGGCCAGGCTTGAGATACACGGTGAGGGGGGCCTTCAGAGCAATGCCCAGGGTGGAGACAAGCCCCTGGCAGTTCTCCTCCGCTCTCGATCCGAACTCCTCCAGCTGCGCTTTGGAGAAATCCGAAGGCTCAAAAACAAACCTGTAACATTCTCCTGTCAACTCCTCTGCCCCCGCCACTCCGGGTGAGAGGAGCCCCAGAAGCCCCAAGCAGAAAAAAGCAGCCCCAAAGCCCACGGTTCTACCCCTCATTGTTTTTCCAACTGCCCCTGCCCGCCCAGTCCTTCTTGCTCGTGAAAATAACGCCAAACCCTCAAGACCCCGCCCTCCACGCGCTCCTTGTGGTACGGGCCTTTTCGGGAGAAGAGCTTGATCATGGGCATGTTGTCCTGGAAGAGGTACCCTGAGACCCCCTTGAAGTTCATCCTCCTGGCATAGTCCTCCAGGCGGTTCTGCAGAAGGCTGCCCAGACCACGCCCCTGGTAGGAGTCATGGATGGTGTAAGCCACTTCCACCATGTCCGGCTGTTCTTTCTCCTGGGCGTATCTGGCCACCCCCACTATTCTCTCCAGGCCCGTCTCCCCCACGGTGGCCACGAAGGCCATGCGGGACTTGTAATCCAGGTTCACCAGGGTCTGGGCAGTGGCATGCGGCATGGCCCTCACTGCCCTGAAATAGCGTCTGTAAATGGTGTCATCAGAGTGGGAATAGAAGAAATCCTGAAGCAAGGGCTCGTCCGTGGGCTTGATGGGCCTTATGGTCACCACGGTGTTGTCCTTTAGCACCTCCCTGGACTCCTCTTCTGGGTAGTCGAAGGTCTCTGTTTCCACCAGGATCTGGTCCTGGTAAACGTATGACCTGCGCTTGGCTTCTTCCAGGAGTTCCTTTCTGAACTTGGGGTGTGCTATGTTTATGAGGGCCATGGCCCTCTCCCTTATGGACTTGCCGTGCAGGTAGGCTATGCCGTATTCGGTCACCACGTACTTCACATCACCGCGGGTGGCCACCACCCCGGCCCCTTCCTGCAGGTAAGGCACGATGCGGGAAGATGATCCATCCGGGCTGGTGGAAGGCAGTGCCACTATGGATCTTCCACCCCGGGACATGGCCGCCCCTCGAATAAAATCCAGGCGCCCGCCTATGCCGCTATAGAAATGGAAACCTCTTGATTCAGAGCAGACCTGGCCGCTAAGGTCAACCTCCTGGGCGCTCACTATGGAGACCATGTTCTGGTTCTGCGCTATCACGAGGGGACTGTAAACCCTTTCCGCAGGCAAGAACAGGAACAGGGGATTTTCGTGCACGTAGTCGTAGATGCGTCTGGTGCCCACACAGAAGCTGCAGACTATCTTCCCAGGGTGGAGGCTTTTCCTCTCCCCTGTTATGCATCCGGACTGAACCAGCTCCACGAATTCGTCCGAGACCGCCTCGGTGTGTACTCCCAGATCCTTCCTTTCTTTCAGAAAGGAGAGCACCCCGTGGGGGATGTGCCCCATTCCCACGTGGATCGTATCCCCGTCGTGGACAAGCCTGGCCACGTTCCTGGCAACCTGCTCCTCCACCCGGCCCAGGTGCGGATATTGAAACTGGATAAGGGGGTGGTCCTGCTCCACCAAGTGGTGGATCTTGGATATGTGCACGAAGGTATCCCCCATTGTCCTGGGCATGGCCCGGTTGACCTGGGCAATCACCACCCTGGCAGACTCCACCGCAGCCTTGACTATGTCCACCGAGACCCCCAGGCTCACGAAACCATGGGCGTCTGGAGGGGAGACCTGAATCAGAGCCACGTCAATGGAGACTATCCCCCTGCGAAAGAGCCCCGGGATCTCCGAGATGAAAACAGGGGTGTAATCCGCTCTTCCCTGGTTTATGGCATCCCTTGTGGAAGGTCCCACAAAAAAGGCATTGTGCCTGAATCGGGTATCGAATCTCTTGTCCGTGTAAGGGGCATCTCCCAGGGTTATGAAGTGCAGCAGCTGCACGTCATGAAGCTGGTCCGCCCTGTCCAGGAGTCCTTGCACCAAGAACTGCGGCTCAGCGCAGGCTGTTGCCAGGAAAACCTTGGCTCCCCGTCTGACAGACTGCAATGCCTTTTCCAGGCTGACACTTCTTTGACGATAAAGGCTTGGCCAGGAAGCGGGCATTTTCTGGAGGGCCCTTTTCTAAAGTCAAAGAATTCTCTTGCCGATAGATTCCCGTAGTGATCTGAAAAGGCATCATAAAGGAAGGAAGCCGTTGCCTCAAGACCGAGTTCACAAAACTTTACAAGAAAGCTTCCAAGAGGTTAAGATCCGGTTTGGCAGACCATTCATCCAGGCACGGGGGAGAGGGGGGAGGCCGCGGATCTCTTGGGGGGAGCGTTTAGATGCCGGGGAAAAAGACCCCTTCCCGTGCAGGATAGAGGAGATAGACCATTCCAGGATATGCCCGCAGGGGGGCAATTAAATCCGATTCCTAGCCTGCAGGCCCTGCTTCTCGAGGGACGCTAGAGGCTGGAGCTCAAGGGGGAGGCCCGGATGGCTCATCTTACCCTGCTTGTGGAGTCAGGGCTGTTTCAAGGATCCAGGTACCTGATCTACGCCCCTTTCCGCATTGGCAGGCACCCTGACAATGACCTCCAGCTCACTGACCGGAACATCTCCCGGTTTCACGCCATAATAGAACCCAAACAGGAAGGCTTCCTCCTGAGGGACCTGGGGAGCCGAAACGGCACCTTTGTCAATGGCCACAGGGTGGAAGAAGCCTGGCTGCGAGCCGGCGACCAGATCCGCGTTGGGAAAATAAGGATGCGCCTGACAGAGGAGGCCGCAGCAAGTCAACTCAAGGGCCGACCCACTGGCACGATGCTCCTGCGCGGGGAATCCTCAGGGAAGGTAAAAAGCCGGACCCTGGTGGGTCTGGAAGCCCCCTGGGACATGCAGCCAAAGGACCCGGCCATCGCAGCACAGCTCTCCAGGCTGCAGGCCTTGTACCATGCCAACATAATGCTGAGCAACGAGAAGGATCTGGAAGGGGTTTTCAAGAGGCTCCTGGAACAGCTGCTCCAGGTCCTGGATGCGGACAGGGCAGTGGTCCTGATGCTGGATCCCTTCACGAGGGAACCACAAGAGAGGTTTTCCCTGGCCCGGCCTGAGCTGGGGGAGCTGGGTGACATGCTGGTGAGCCAAAGCATAGTGAGACAGGTTCTGCAAGACGGGGTGGGTCTTCTCATAGAGGACACCCAAAGCCAAGAGCTTCTCAGGGGGGTTCTCCCATCTGACCCCGAGAAGGTGAAGTCCGCTCTTTGCGTACCGCTTCTGGACAGGGGTCAGACCATGGGGATTCTATACACGGATGTGCTCAAGAGGAAGCGCTCCTTTTCCCAGGACGATCTCCAGCTCCTCACGGCCATGGCCGCCCCCACCGCGGTCCAGATAAGGAATATCCAGTTCATGGAGGAGATCCAGCAGGCCTACGTGGACACCCTCTCGGTCCTGGCCAACGCCATCGAGGCCAGGGACCACTACACGGTGGGGCACACGTGGAGGGTCACCCGGATGGCCCTGGCAATGGTGGATCATATGGGCTTGGGCCCGGAAAAGCGCAAGTTCACGGAGATGGGAGGAATCCTTCACGATGTGGGGAAGATAGCAGTGGAGGACTCGATCCTTCGGAAGACAGGCCCTCTAAGCTCCGAGGAGTACCAGAAGATGCAGCTGCACCCCGAGCATGGGGCCAGGATGCTCAAGGACGTGGAGTTCTTGAAACCTGTTGTGCCTTATGTGCTTTTCCATCAGGAGAGATGGGACGGGAAGGGGTATCCCTTCGGGCTTTCCAGGGACGAGGTGCCCTGGGAGGGAAGGCTTCTGGCGGTGTGCGACGCTTTTGATGCCATGACCAGCCACAGGCCTTACAGAAAGAGCATGGAGCCACAGGAGGCTGTCACCGAGTTGAGACGCTGGAGAGGCCGGCAGTTCGACCCCCAGAAGGTGGACACCTTTCTGGAGTTGTGGGCCAAGGGGGAAGTGGCAAAGATTTTGCAAGATTATGCAAAAGGGGAGAGGTCGGTGCCTTGCCCGTTTTGCAGCACCCACATCCCCCTGGGGGAGAATCCCATGGAAGGCACTTTCCTGGAGTGCCCTGTTTGCACAAGGACTTCCGTGGTTCTCAGGGATACCCACGGATGGAGGGCGGACTTGGCATGAATCGGGCAGGCCCCGTGTTTGTGGAAGAACAGATTTCCCTCTGAAGGCCTGCCCGGGAAATAGCCGGAGAAGGAGCAGCAATGGAGGTACGTTTTTGGGGGACTCGGGGCTCCATAGCGGCCCCGGGCCCTGACACGGTGAGATATGGAGGGAACACCACCTGTGTGGAACTCCTCTTCGATGGCGGCCAGAGGGCCATCTTGGATGCGGGGTCCGGGATACGATCTCTGGGAAAAGTGCTTTCCCAAGGCCACAGACCCGTGGAGTGCTACCTTCTGGTAACCCATATTCATTGGGATCACATCATGGGCTTCCCCTTCTTTGCTCCCATATACTCAGAGGGCGCCCGCATCCGCATAGACGGATGCAAGAGGGCCATGGAAGGGCTTCGCATGACCTTGAACAAAGGGATGGTGGACGGGGTTTTCCCGGTGGAGTTCGACTGCCTGAGCAACCGCATAGAGCCTCTTTCCCGACTCAGCCAAGGCCCACTGGAGATCGGCTCTGCCTTGGTGGAGGGCATTGAGCTCAGGCATCCCCAAGGCGGCATGGGATTCAGGGTCAGGGAGGGGGAAAGCACCCTGGTCTTTCTTACGGACAACGAGCTGAGTCCTCATCCTGTAAACGGGCGGTCCCGGGCCGACTACGTGAGCTTCTGCCAGGGAGCCGACCTTCTCATACATGATGCCCAATACCTCCCCCTGGAAATGGAGGCCAAGAAGGGGTGGGGCCACTCGGATTGCGTCTCGGCTGTGGAGCTGGCCCTGCAGGCCGGGGTGGCCAGGCTCTTGCTGACTCACCATGATCCGGATCGCACCGACCAGGAGGTGGAGGACCTGGTGGGTCTAGCCCGGGCCTACGCCCGGGAAAAGGGCTCCGGCCTCTGGGTGGAGGGGGCCAGGGAAGGGCAGAGCTTGAGCATCTGAGGGCTCACCTCAAAGAAAGAAGCAGCTCCTTCAATTCCAGGTAGTCCGCCGAGAGACTCATCTCCTGGGAGGGTTTCTGCTCCAGGCCTGCCAGGCTGGGAGGTGTTTCCACCTTGACGCCCAGCTCCTGGAGGACTTCCGGGAACTTGGCTGGGTGGGCGGTTTCGGTGGCCACACCCAGGAAATTCCCGTTCCTTTCCCCCAGGTATCTCTTGAGGGCGGCCCAGGCCACTGCCCCGTGGGGCTCCAGCACTACCCCGTGCTTTTCGTAAGCCTCCTGGATGGTGAGCCTGGTGAGATGGTCTGAGATGGACGTGGCCGTGGCGTCCTTCTTGAGAGCCCCCATGTCAGGCATTCTACGGATGTTTCCCTCCCTGTCCAGCTCCCCTCCATAAAGAGCGAATATCCGTCTCATGTTGCTGGGATTGCCCACGTTCATGGCATTGGAAAGGCAGGCCTTGGAGGGCCTTAGGGGACTGTAGAACCCGGTTTCCAAGAAGGCCGGGAACTCGTCGTTCTCATTGGTGGCAACCACAATCCTTTCCACTGGCTTGCCCATGCGCATTGCAAGGAAATCCGCGGTAACGTTTCCGAAGTTCCCTGATGCCACGGAGTCCACAATGCGCTCTTGGGGATCCTCGGCCACGCACAAGTATGCATACATATGGTAGCCCACCTGTGGCAGAAGCCTTCCCCAGTTTATGGAATTGGCCGAGGTGAGCCCCAGAGGCCCCAGGTCCTTGTCTTGGAAGGCCTTCATGGCCATCACCTGGAGCTGGTCGAACTTGGCCTTGGCTGCCACTGCCACCACGTTCCCGCCCAAGGTGTTCATCTGCTTGGCCTGCCTCAGGCTGACCTCATCCTTGGGGTACAGTACCACCACCTTCAATCCCTCCAGCCCGTGGAAAGCATTGGCTATGGCACTTCCAGTGTCTCCCGAGGTGGCAACCAGGACGATCCTTTGCTCCTGTCCCTGGGCTCCCATGTATTGCATGGCCCTGGCCAGAAACCTTGCTGCAAAATCCTTGAACGAGGCCGTGGGACCCCTGTCCAGCCGAAGCAAGTGGAGCCGATCCACCACCCTTTCCACAGGCACTGGAAAATCGTAGGCTTCCTGGGTGATCTTCCACAGGATCTCCTCGGGGATGTCGGCCTGGAGAAACCTCCTTAGCAGCTCGAAGGCCACGTGGCTGTAAGGCTTTCCCTTGAGCCCCCATATCTCCTTGCGGGTCAGCCTGGGAATCCTCTGGGGCATGTACAGCCCCCCGTCAGGAGCCTGACCCTGAAGGAGGGCTTGCTTGAAAGTGACAAGCGGTGCTTTGCCGGCCGTACTGTAATAAAGGATCTGTTCCATGGAAACCTCCTCGAGACTCCCCTTTTTAGCACAGAAGAAGTGATCGCTTCAACCGGGCCCGGCTTCAAAGCACAGCAAAGCAGGCCCCCAATGCGGGCAGAGCCCCCTGTCCTATCCGAGGGGCAGGCGCCCTAGCTCTTGCGCCCCGGTGAATTCGATGGCCAAATATGCACATTCCTTGCCGGGGGGTGCAGGACATGGAAGAACTTTTTCTGGCCCTGGCCTTTGTCATGGGGATCTCTTTTTTCTGCTCTCTTTGTGAGGCTGTTCTTTACTCAGTGCCTTACTCCTACGTGGAACTCCTGGCCGCCAAAGGGGCCCGCTCGGGGAAACTGCTCAAGTCCATGAGGGAAGACATATCGACCCCGATTTCAGCCATTTTGACTTTGGACACCTTGGGTGACACCGTGGGATCGGCCTTTGTGGGGGCCCTCGCCCTCTCGGTGCTGGAGGGGAAGTGGTGGGCTTTTTTCTCGGCGGCTTACGCTGTGGGGATCTTGTTTTTTTCCAAGGTGGTTCCAAAGACCCTCGGGGTGCGCTATGCCAGGGGATTCTCCAGATTCCTGGTGTGGCCCGTTAAGCTCTTGACTTTGCTCCTTTGGCCTGTGACTGTGGCCAGCCAGTTCCTCACCAAGTGGATGGGAGGCTCTCAGGGCCAAAAGGCGGTTTCGGTTGAGGAACTCCAGGTCATGGCCAGGCTTGGTCGCAAGGCAGGGGCCTTGAGAGGCATGGAAGAGGCGGTCATAAAGAACATCTTGAGCCTAAGGCATGTCACAGCCAGGCAGATAATGACCCCCAGAACAGTGGTCTTCGCCCTTTCCAAGGACTTGAGCCTGAGGGAGGCCAGGCAGGCATCCCCTCTTTGGCCTTGGCCCCACAGCAGGGTGCCTTTGCACGAGGGGGACCTGGATCGCATAGTCGGCCTTGTGCACAGAAGGGATGTGCTGGCCGCCCTTGCCGAGGACAGGGAAGAAGCGCTGCTTTCGGATTTTCTCAGGCCGGTCCACATGGTGCCTGACCTGGCAAGCGCAGACTTGCTGCTTCAACAGTTCATAGAGCGCAGGGAACACCTGTTCGTGGTGGTGGACGAGTTCGGGGGTGTGGCCGGGGTGGTGACGTTGGAGGATGTCTTCGAGACCATTCTGGGCCAGGAGATCGTGGATGAGTCCGACCTTTCGGTGGACTTGCAGAAAGAGGCCAGGCAGCGGGGCAAGAGGATTCTGGGAGCTCGCAAAGGTTGAAAGTGTTCTTGGCCGGGCTAGTGCTTCCTGGCTTTGGAGAGTCTTGAGCAAGGAGGAATCCGGGGTCATGAGGGTGCTGGTCCTGGTCAATCCGCAGGCTGGAAACAGAAAAGGATCCGAGTGGCTATCTGTGTTGAGGGACTTGGCACTTGGCCTTGGGCCCGGGGAGCAAATGAGAGTGGAGCCAACCGCCAAAGCAGAGCTGGCCGAGCAGATAAAGGGAATGGCTCCAGGCATGGATAGTCTGATTGTGGTGGGAGGAGACGGCACGGTGAGTCAAGTGCTGGAGGCCTCCTGGGCGCAGGGCCTTTCCATGCCGGTGGGGATAGTACCCCTGGGCACGGGAAACGACATGGCCAGAAGCCTGGGGCTGTACAAAGGGAAACCCTGGCATCCCGAGGAGATCCTGGAATATGTTCGAACGGGCAGGACCAAGCCTGTGGACCTCTGGGGGCTGCAGGGCAATGGGTGTTTCAGCAATTACGCAAGCCTGGGACTTGACGCGGCTGTTGTGCAAGGCTTCTGCCGCGCGCGCCGATGGATGGAGGGGAGGCCGGGACTGGGGAAAAGGGGTTTCTACTTCTCCCTGTACATCGCTTTCTGGATAAGCCGGCTGGGGCATAGGATTCCAGAGGGAACGGTGATGGCCTGGGAAGAGGAAATAGGCAATAGACATGAGAGGTGCATAGGGGGAGCCAGGGTGCTGGCCCTCACCAACACGCCCTATTACGCGGCTGGCGCCCTCATGGAACCAGAGGCCCGTTTGGGGGACGGCCTCCTGGAGGTGACCCTCTTCAGTCACATGCGCCACTACGCCGAGCTCATGGCCACAAGAGCCAAGCCCTTGGCCCGAATCGGCTTGCAGAAACACTGGTGGAGGGTGAAAGCCAGGAGGCTTGAGATACTGCTACCAATGGAGGCTCCGGTTCAGGCCGACGGCGAGGATCTGGGCCCTAGGTTGAAAGGCCAAACAAACCTGCAGGTGGAGAAAAAGGGGCAGGTAAGGATCCTGGTACGATGAGGCAAGGGGCGGCCCGTTTGCAGCTTGGGGGGATCCCCGGGTCCGGAGCAGCTCTTGCCTGGAGCTATTGACTCTCAAGTCCAGGATGCCTAAAATGTCGGACTTGCCCCGGCTGGCGGCCCAGCCCGGGAGGAAAAGCTCCCAACTCCGGTTTTCCCGAGGATTACCTGGCAGGCGAACCCCGAGACAGCAGAAAGGAACATCTCCCAAAGAAGCACAGGCATGGGTTTGTGCGTAAAGGGGCTTGCCCCGGATTTCAAGAAACTGTTGAGGGATGAAGCCCCGGTAAGATCAGGAGGGAAACGTTGTGAGGAAAGGGAGCCAAACTCTGGATCAAGGAGGAAGAGAATGAGGCGTAGGGTATTTCTTGTTTTCCTTGTTTGGGCTGCTTGGTGGCTATTTATCCCCGGAGCCCGGGAAGCCCTTTCCCAGTCCACGCAGGATTATTTGGGGAGATGGGGCTACGTGGTGCTGGGCAAGGGCGGGAAGGGCTCCTGGTTCGGATACAAGACAGAGGCAGGAACCATAGAGGTCAAACCGGACGGTACCCTGGAGACATCCTACAAGGAAAGCGCCGACAGATGCCCTGGACCGAATTTCTGCCTGGAGAACGCAGATAACATTCTGACCTATAGCATTGGGGAAGGCGGGATCTTCCTCATAGAGAATGCCATAGCTTGCCTAATGGCCGACGGGCGGAACCTCATGCTTTGCGACGGAACCACCGGTCGCGAGGAGAAAGGGGAAAGGTTCCTCGTGGCAGCAGTGAAGCTGGATGAGGTGGATCCTTACCAAAGCCAGGATCTCTCGGGAGAATACTTCATGGGGAACTATGAAAAGGACCTGCTGGGAGGGAGCAGGGGTTTCAACAGGCTGGCCTCGGGAGTTGCCGTCCTTGAGGGCTCTGGCTCCATCACTTCCGTGGAGGGCTACGAAAACGGTGACGGGGATGTCCATCCCCTGAGCCTTGGGAACATCCCGCTTCAAGTGAACCCCGACGGTTCTTTCCTGGTGGGAGACTTTGCCACGGGCTACCTGGACATGACCAGGCAGGTGGGGATCGTCTCCAACCCTTCCCGGTTCTACCCTGAAACAGGGGACGATTTTGCAGCCCACCTGCTCTTGGAAAGAAATGACCGCGATTATTCCACGGCCGACCTGGAGGGAAGATGGGCATTTGTGGGCTTCGGGGACAAGGCCGGGACCTTCAGGGCCGAGACCGGGCTTGTGGAGTGCGACAACGCGGGGAACTGCCTCTTCTCGGTCAGAATTGCCAACCTGAACGATCCAGCCAAGTTCTCGACAATCCCGAGAATTCTTGAGGTCTCGGCAGATGGAAGCATAAACGGCTTTCACCTTGGCTTGGACAAGCCGCATGTCTCCGGGGCTTTGGGAAATGACGGGAATACCATGATACTCTTGATGAACGAAAGCAGCGAAAGCACCAATGACAGGCTCCTGGGGCTGGCAGTCAGGTATTCCAGCGGGAATGTGCCCGGATTCCCGGACCTGGTCCTGAAGGAGATCTCAGCTCCTTCCCAGGCGGTATCGGGCGAGAAGATCACGGTTAACTACACAGTTCAGAACCAGGGCGAGGATGCAACAAAGAAAAGGACCAAGGCTTCCTTCAAGCTGGTAAGCCAGGATGGTTCTGCGGAAATTCCCATGGGGACCAAGTATGTGCCCAAGCTGGGCCCCGGAGAGAGCTTTCAAGGCTCCAGGACGCTAAAACTGAAAAGTTCCTTGGTCCCGGCTGGTCACTACACCCTGATGGTCTCCTTGGATGCAGCCAACCTTTCAGTTGAAAGCAACGAGGAGAACAACCAGGGCAGTTCATCTCTGGAAATCCTGCCTGCCTCGTAGGCCCGGGCCTTGGGCTCTCGCGGCCCTTTGCTCAGCCCACTCGTTGCCCCCGGGCCCAGGGCCGTGATAGCATATTGCGTGTCCGAAAAAGGGCCTGCTCGGCTCCTGCAGACGGGTCGTCCAACGGCAGGACTTGGGACTTTGGATCCCACTATCCAGGTTCGAATCCTGGCCCGTCTGCCACCCACTCCCCCTCTAAGATGTCCACGATAGCCCAAAATGAA
>JBBIOJ010000021.1:0-67720 GCA_037443445.1 Desulfarculaceae bacterium
CGGAAGAACTCCAGGCCCAGGCACAGGCCATGAAAGAACTGGTAGTGGACCTGGTGAGACTGGTGGAAGCAAGTAAGACAGCCAGACTTCAACAGGCAAAGGGCAATGGGGAATCCGGATTAGGGGAGCATAGAGACGGGAACCCAAGAGTCAAGGTTGATGGGTATGTTTCCCCCGAGGCAAGAAAGGCCAAAGAGAAAAACCGGGAAGGTGAGGGACTGGGAAGGAATGGATATCAAAGGGTGTGGGGCAAGTTCTTGTTGGAGGGCAGGGGTTGAAGTGCAAGCATGCTGGCGTAAGGTCCTTTCTGTTCTTGGGACACTCCGTCTTAGTGGGTCTTTTCCTGGGCGCCTCGATTCCATCCTGTAACAGCACAAGAGACCCTGTGCGCATAGGGTTCGTGGGGGCTTTGACCGGCCGCTATTCGGATCTTGGGGTCTCTGGGAGAGACGGGGTGATCCTGGCCGTGGAACAGAAAAACAGAACAGGAGGGCTCCTAGGAAGGCCCGTAAGCCTTCTGAGCAAGGACGACAGACAGGATCCCGAGGCAGCCCTTGAGGCTGACAGGGAACTTCTCAGCTCAGGGGTGACAGCCATTGTGGGGCACATGACCTCGGCCATGTCCATGGCCGTGCTTCCCCTTGTGAACAGCTCGAATACGGTCATGATCAGCCCCACCACCGCATCGGCATTGCTGAGCGGCAAGAAGGACTTTTTCTTCAGGATCTACGAGCCAATAGACAGGGAGGTCCAGAGCTTGGCTCAATGGATCCTGATTCAAGAGAAAATCAAGAGAATGGGTGTCATCTACGATCTGAACAACGCGGCCTTTACACTGGATTACACACAGAGGTTCGAGAATGCCTACAGGGCCCTGGGAGGGCAGGTCCTGCTCACCATGGGTACCGAGGCCTCCCGCACCAACCATGTTCTGAGGGGGGCCGAGAAGCTAATGGATTTCGACATAGAGGCCGTGCTTGTGGTGCACAATGCCTTGGACACCCTGCTCATATTGCAGACCCTTCGCAAAGCGGGTTGGCAAGGCACGCCTTTTGCCTCCCCCTGGTCCATGACCAAGGAGATCCTGGAGCAAGGCGGCGCCGCTGCAGAGGGTCTTCGTAGCATACTTCCTTTTCTCCCGGACCACCCCTCCCCGGCCTACCAGGAATTCAGAAAGGCCTTTAAGGATAGGTTCCGCAGAGAGCCGGATTTTCCAGCCCTGTACGGGTACGAGGCAGCCCAGGTGCTGTTCCAGGCGTATGAGAAAGCAAGGGCGCCCGGACTGGCACTGGCAGATGCCATCTTGGAGATCCGGGAGTTCCAGGGGCTTCAGTCCAAGATAGTGATGGACGAGTTCGGAGACCCCAGAAGGGAGAAGTACCCCTGTGTGATGAGAGGGGGAAAATTGGAGAGGGCTTCATGATGGATAGGGCTCCCAGCCTTTGGAAGAAATTCCTGGAGTCTTTTCTCATTGCCGGTCTGCTTCCACTCCTGGGGGGCTCCATACCAGCCCTTTGGCTTCTATGGCAGCAAAGGGTAGAGGACGTGGAGGCCAGGCATTTCACCCTTGCAAAATCAATAGCCTTCCAAATCAGGGAAACCCTCAAGGCGCACGAGGTGGCCCTCGCCCACATGGCTGGCATGCTCAGGGAAATTGAAGAGCTTCCTCCTCAACAGGATTCTATCCTGAGAGACCATGTCCAGGCTCTGGCAGCCCAGGGAGTCTCCATAGAGGCATTGGCCATTTTGAACAAGGATCAGAAAGTGGGCAGAGCCTATCCCGAGGGTGCCCAGCTTTTCAAGCTGGATCTCTTTCTCAGGCCTGAGGTAAGAAAGGCCCTGGAGACAGGGCAGGTTGCCTATTCCCGGGTCCAGATCCCCCTTGGCTTTTCAGAGCCCATGGTCAGCATTGCCCTGCCCTTGGGCTCTTGCACGGTCTTGGGCTTCATAGCCTTGGATCCCCTGAACAACAAGATACAGAGGCTGGCTCTCTCTGCAGGGGAGGTGGATCTCATCCTCACGGATGCCACAGGAGTTCTGATCTCCCACCCGGATCCCTTGCTTGTGGCCCAGAGGTTCAATTTGTCAGACCTGCCTCCCATCTTTGAAGCCTTGAGAAACAACGGGAGCAAGCTCAGATACACCAGGGACGGGACCACTTGGCTTGGGGCCTCGGCCAGGGTGCCAGAGCTGGACTGGCCTGTGGCAGTGGTGGAGAGGGAATCCAGAGCAGCAGCTTTTCTGGGAAACACTGTTTTGAGTTTCTCGGTTGCCTTCTCGGGGGGTGTTCTTCTGGCCATGATTCTGGCTACCACCTTGGGAGCGAGGCTCCTGAGCCCCATAAGGGCTCTTTCCAGTGCCCTGAACAGGATCTCCCAAGGAAATTACCAGGAGAAGCTTGGCTCACCAGCGTTCCAGGAGCTCAGGGAGTTTCACCTGGCCTTCCAAAAGATGGTGGCAGAGCTGGAAAAGAGGGAAAGCGCCCTAGCCAATGCAGCAGCCAAATGGCAGCGAACCTTTGATGCAGTCCCGGATCCCATTTGGCTTCTGGATCCACAGCAAAGAATCCTGAGGGCAAACCGGGCAGCCTGCCTTATGTTGGGCCTGGAGGAGGAAAAGCTCATAGGCAGAAACTGCTTCCAGCTGGTTCATTCAACGGACGCCCCACCAGAAGATTGTCCCCACACCCTCACCATGCAAAGCGCACAGGCCCAAAGCGCGGAGCAAGTGTTTGAGGGCCGGACCCTGCTTGTCACCACCGCACCCCTCAAGGATGAATTGGGGAATCTGAGCGGCTTGGTGCACTTGGCCAAGGACATAACCGAGCGCAAGAAAATGGAAGAAGCGCTCAGGCAGTCAGAGGAGAGATATCGTCTGCTCGTGGAAAATGCCCAGGATGCAATTCTGGTGGCTCAGGAAGGTTTTATCAAGTTCGTGAATCCCCGTGTCTTGGAACTCGTGGGCTTCTCCCGGGAGGAACTGACCACAAGACCTTTCTGGGAGTTCATCTCCCCCGAGGACAGGCCCCTGGTGGTAGAGCGCTACAAGCGAAGGCTCCAGGGAGATAGCACATTGCCCAAGTCATACAGGTTTCGTGTGCTCAGGGCCACCCATGAGACCAGGTGGGTGAAGGTAAGGGCAGTCCCCATACTCTGGGAAGGCAGGGAAGCTACCCTCAATTTCCTCACTGATATCACCGAAAGATTGCAGAGGGAGGAAGCCCTCAGGCAGTCTGAGGAGAGATACCGTTCCTTGGTGGAGAACTCCCCGGATGGGATCTTCATGGCAGAGATCCCTTCAGGACGGATCAGTTTCGTGAACAATGAAATCTGCAGGATGTTCGGGTACACCCCTGAGGAGGCCTTGGAACTAGACTTCTGGAAAGTATTGCCCAGTGAGGAGATACCCGGGATCCGCAACCTGCTCCGGGAGGTTCTGGATGGAAAACCGCTTCCACAGGGCCCCCTTTCCATAAAAGCCACACGCAAGGATGGCTCTGGGATCTCACTGGAGGTAAGAGTGGCCTTTGTACACTACCAGGACAGGCAGGTCATCCAGGCAGTGGTTAGGGATGTCACAGAGCAGCAATTACTGCAAAAGCAGCTCCAGCACTCCCAGAGAATGCAAGCCCTGGGAACTCTTGCAGGAGGTGTTGCCCATGAGTTCAACAACCTCCTGGCCAGCATACAGGGCTTTGCCGAGCTGCTTCGGTTTACCATTCGAGAGGGTCAGGAAGGCTACGAATACATTCAGGAGATAATTTCCAGCTGCGAAAGGGCAGGCAACCTCACAGCCCGAATGCTCTCCCTGGCCAGGGCAGAGGCAGGGGAAAGATACCCCGTGAAGGTGAACCACGTCATAGAGAACACCATAAAACTTCTCTCCCAGACCCTCCCCCCGAGCATAAACTTGGAGTTGAATCTGGGTGGTGGGCTTCCCTTTGTGATGGCTGATCCCACCCAGTTGGAGCAGGTGCTCCTGAATCTGGCCTTGAACGCAAGAGATGCCATGCCCAACGGCGGAACCCTCCGTTTCGTGAGCAGCTTGGGCGTTCCCGAGCCTGAGCTTTTCAGACAGTATCCTCATCTCCCCACAGGCTGTTTCGTGGAAATCTCCATCCAGGACGAAGGCGTCGGAATTCCCAAGGAGCACCTGGAGCGCATCTTCGAGCCTTTCTTTACCACCAAAGAGGCAGGAAAGGGAACCGGGCTGGGGCTCTCTGTCTCCTACTCCATAATAAAGGCCCACAATGGCTTCATCCTGGCCCAGAGCCCTCCCCCTGGTGAGGGAAAAGGGAGCCTCTTTAGGGTCTTGCTCCCTCCGGCAGAGATATCCCAGGCACAGCAGCCAAAGGCCAGGCAAGAGGCCATTGCTCCGCGAGGCAAAGGAGAGCGCATCCTTGTGGGGGAGGACGAGAGCAGGATCCGGGAAATCCTAGGAAAGGCTCTGCAGACCCATGGCTACAATGTGGAAACAGCTCCGGATGGAGAAAAGGCCGCCGAGGCATACCTGCAGGCTATGCAAGCAGGGGCGCCTTTCCAGGCAGTTATCCTGGACCTGGCCATGCCGGTCAGGGACGGGAAATGGGCCATGGCCCGAATCCTGGAGTCGGATCCTGGGGCAAGGGTGATAGTGGCCACAGGTTACACACACGAAATGCACCTGGAAGAGCACTTGAGACAAAGGGCCAGGGCCCTGCTCAAGAAGCCCTTTGACCTGGCTGTTCTTCTTCGGACCCTGAGGGAGTGTCTGGAAGGCCCCCAGGGGGACTGAGACTCCCCTTTCCGGCCGGGCCGGGCTCACATCTTCCAAGGCAGCAGGGACTTCATGGTTCTCCCGATTTGTTGTAGCCAGGTCATGGAGTACACGTAATTCACCATCATACTGCAGGACTCTTCCAGACCTCTTCTGAACCTGTTGGCTCCGAAGTTGATGTTGCGGATCGTGACCGTCGCCCCATTCCCCATATGGAAATTGGCCACTGGATTCAAAGGTCTTCCCTGTGCATCCTTCTCTTGGGTGATGTAATAGTAGGTGATTTCCGTGAGGGGTTTTCTGAGAAGCTCCTCCCAACGCACATCCTGAATCCAGTCCGGTCTTGAGAGTACCTCATGGAGCGCCTGGCTGAGGCTCTCGGGCCGGGTGCCGCTCTGCTCTGAATGCAGCTCCAGGACTCTCTGGCGAACTTTGTAAGAAAAATAATCTTCCAGTTTTTCTTGGTTCAGGGAAAAAGGAAGCTTCTCCCCCTTGAGTATTCTGCTCAGGTATCTTTCCCAGAAACCCGGAATGGGGCTCAGGGTGGAAAAGGTCTTTATCTCTGGGTGGCCCTTCTTGAGAGCCTCCACCACCTGGAATATGAGCACCTTGCCCAATCCCAGCCCTGCCAGGCCATTTTGGGTGTTGTTTATGGAATAGAAAATGGCCGTGTCAGGCTCTCCCTTGCGCTGGAGTTTGCCTCTCTCTTCCCCTATTATATCGTGGATGGAGCGGGCTATTCCCTTGGTCAAGGCCACCTCTATGAAGACCACAGGCTCCTCAGGCATGGCCCTGTGGTACAGGGAAAAACACCTCCTGTCCTCCCCAAGACGGTCTCCCATCTCGTCCAGGTTGGCCATAGGATGCACCATGTCGTGATCCTTGAGAAACCGGATCTGCCTGTAAGGGGAGTCCTGGGTTATCTCCTGCAGGAAAAGGAACCCTTGCTGGAACCATGAGTTGAAAAGATGCGCTATCTCCTCATCCAGGGGGCTCAAGTTCATCTGGCTTTGCCTTTGGGCTGTCAGAACATCTGCTCTGAAGTCCAGAAGGAACTTGAGTCCTCCAGAGATGTTCATGAATCGCCTGAAGGCCCTCATCCTGGGGGCCTCCAGCTTGCGGCGAAGCTTGCTCAAGGAGCTGCTCCATGCCACAGGGTCCTTCCCCTCTTCCTGCAAGGCAGCTCTCAGATCTGCCTCTATCTCTGTCCTGCCGGTCTCGAAACGCCTAAGCAGTTCAAGAAAAAAAGCAGGGCGCTCCTCTCTGGCAAGCTCAGAGTAAAGCCCCTGAAATCTCCCCAGCAAAGAGCTGGGCGGATCTTCCCTTTCCTGGATTTCCCCAAAGAGCTCTAGAATCTTCTCCAGCTTCTTGGCTGACGCTCGCTCTTTCTCCATGGGCACTCTCCCTTTTGCCTGTAGAGGTGCATGTGAACTCAACCCTCTTTGACCCGGAATCCTATAGCAGGCACGCCCGGTGCTGTCAACCTTGGCTCTGATGCCTCAAGAATCGTCATTCCCCAACGCATGCTTCCCCTTTTTGGGCCGGCGAAGGAGCTTCAGGAGTTCTTGGAAATCCTCAGGGGGGTCTGCCTGGAACTCCATGTAGGTGTTTTCTCTAGGGTGCAGGAAACCGAGCCTGAAGGCGTGGAGGGCCTGGTGGTCCAGCATGGAAGCCCCCTTCTCCTCCTGCACGTAATGCCGGTCACCCCAGATGGGCATGCCCGCCTCGGCGAACTGCACCCTTATTTGATTCTTGAGCCCGGTGACCAGTCGGGCTTCCACCAATGCGGCCCCCTCCAGCAACTCCAAGACCCTAAAACGGGTGATGGCTAGACTCCCGCCCTGCTGCTCGCCCTTCACCACCACCTGCCTAAACCCCCAGGAGACCCTCTTGAGAAAATGGCGCAGTTCCCCCTCCTTTTTCTCGGGCACCCCCCGCACCACGGCCAGGTAAAGCCTGAGGGGTGTGTGGCTCAGGAACTGCCTCACCAAGCTGTTTCTGGCCGCTTTGCTGCGGGCAAAAACCATGAGGCCAGAGGTGTACCTGTCTATACGGTGCACAGGCAGGACAGAGCCCCGCTCCTTTCCCAATTGGGCAGCCAGCATCTGTTGGGCATTGGGGGCACAGGAGCCTGCAATGGGGACAGGCAAGAGCCCCGAGGGCTTGTCTATGACCAGGATGTCCCTGTCCTGGAAAACCAAACGAGGTGGGCCCGGGCGCCTGCGCCTGGAATGGGTCCTGAGGAGTTCCCCCGGTTCTCTCATACCACCAGCCTGTCCACGAACGCCGAGAGCTGCCTGAGATTCCTGCACTCCTCCACCGAGGTGCAGAAAGGGGCGTACTCCAGCATGGCACTGTCTCCAGTGCCCCACATGGAACGCGGCTCAGGATTCAGCCAGATGAGCTTCCTGACCCGCTCCCGGAGCTCTTGGAGCACCCAGGCCCTTGTGGGCAGATAGTTGGTCCTACCATCCCCTATGAGGATCAGGATGGTACGGGTTGTGAGCTCCCCCAGATGTCTGGCATGGAACTCCAGGAGCACGTCCCCGTAGTCCGAGTAACTGTGGTACCTGATGGGGGCCTCCCTGAGGGCCTTCTGAATGGCCTCGTTGATCTGGTACCTCTCGAAGAAATGGGTCACCTCTCCAAGCTCGCTCACGAACACAAAGCTCCTCACCTGGGAAAACTGGTCCTGTATGGCGTAAAGGAGATTCAGCATGAAACGGGAGGCATTCCACACCGAGGAGGAAACATCACAAAGGGCCACCACCTGGGCCTTCCTGGGCCTTTTCTCCCTGAAGACCAGCTCCACTGGCACCCCTCCGTGCTGCAAGTTCCTTCTCAAGGTCCTGCGTATGTCCATCCTGCCCCTTTGCCTTCTTCGTTCCACAACGGCCATCTTGCTCCTGAGCCTTTTCACCAGGCGGGCCACCACCTCCCTCATTTCCCGGATCTCCTGATCCGAGAGGGCAGAGAAGCTCTTGCCCGCCAGAGCATCCCTCACAAAGCGCTCCCCAAGGGAACTGGCTCCCTTTTCCAACTCCCTTCTTATGAGCTGCCTCAGAAGTGCCTGGAAGGCCTCCCGGTTCTGCCTGATGGCTTCCCTGGCCTCTTCCAGCTCCCGGGCGCTGGCTCCCCTTCGGTGAAGTTCCTCCAGAGCCCCCTCCAGCTCCTCCCCCACCCTCTCCCATCCCAGATGCTCGTTCAGACGCCTCATGTACGAGCCTGCCTGCAAAGAAAACTCGATTTGGGAGAGGGAAACCCCCCTGGCAGCAGCCACCGCCAGGCTCTCCACTCTGGCGGCATCCCCTCCCATCAGACCCAGGGCCAATGCAGAAAAAGAGCCTCCGGGGTTCTCTAGCAGCCTTTCCATTTGAGGCACAGCCCTGAACTCATCCGAGGGCGCAGGGGTGTGCCCCCCGGGAAGCCCATGTTCCCCCAAATGAGAGAAATGGAGCCCGAAGAGCCTTTCGAACTCCGCGAACTGCTCAGCCCTCTTGACCAGGGTGGCCCTGAGGGCCTCCCGGAAAAGCTCCCTGTCAGAGAGAGGCACCTCCGCAGCTGCCCTCAAGGCATCCAGGGTCTCCCCGGTTGTAACCTGGATATCCGAGCCACGAAGGGAACGCACGAACTCCAGGATGGACGTCTCCATGGGCTCTTGCCCCGCCTCTTGTCAGATCGCCGCAACCTGGCGTGTCAGCCTGTGGATATCTCCCCTGACCTTCTGAAGATCCTCCTGATGCTTGAGAATCAGGCTCAGGGTCTCTTCCACCAAAGAAGGATCCAGTACCTCGGAGTTCAGCACCACCAGGGCTCTGGCCCAATCCAGAGTTTCCCCTATGCTGGGCGGCTTGCGAATGTCCAGCCTGCGGAGAGACTGAACAAAGCCCACCACTTGAGCCAGGAGCCTGGGGGGTATATCCGGCACCCTCGCCCTTACTATTTCCCGTTCCTGCTCCAGGTCAGGGTAGTCTATGAACAGGTGCAGACAACGTCTTCTGAGGGTGTCGGCTATCTCCCTGGTGTTGTTGCTGGTGAGAATGACCCTGGGGATGTGTCTTGCCTTCAGAGTTCCTAGCTCAGGCACGCTGACTTGGAAATCGCTCAGCACCTCCAGGAGGAATGCCTCGAACTCCGGCTCTGCCTTGTCCACCTCGTCCACCAAGAGCACCGTGGGGTTCTCAGACCTGATGGCCCTAAGCAGGGGTCTTGGGAGAAGAAACGCCTCTGAAAAGAATACATCCTCCTGCGAAAGAAGCCTTCCAAGCGCCTCTGAGAGGGAATCTGCCCCGGCCAGGAACTCCCCCAATTTCTCTTTCAAGAGCTGGGTGTAAAGAAGCTGTTTGGCATACTCCCACTCGTAGAGGGCCTTGTTCTCGTCCAGGCCCTCATAGCACTGCAAACGAATGAGCTGCTGGCCCAAGGCGTCTGCCAGGGCTTTGGCAAGCTCTGTCTTTCCAACCCCGGCAGGGCCCTCCACCAGAATCGGCTTGCCCATTCTGTCGGCCAAAAAGACCGTTGTGGCCACTTGTCTTGAGCAAATATAGCCCTGTGCAGCCAAGCTCCTGACCACATCCTCCACACAAGAAAAAGCCCCGGGAGTCTCCATTTCCACCTCTGAAAAAACCCTTTTTCAATTGGCCCGGGATATCCGGCAAGCCCCGCAGGACTTGAGGCCACACGCCCATTGGATACCACAAAGTGCAAAAAGGCCGCCTTCTTATGGTTGCTCCAAAACAACAGGCCTTTTTCGACAAAAAGACCCTTTTTCGGCGCATCAGCCCATCAAACAGCAGGAAGGCTTTGGATCCCGTTTGGGAACCAGGCCCCCAATTCCTCCCTGATGCAACGGTGGATCTCCTCTGGTGTGCCGTATTCGAATACCTTTTGGGCCAGCAGACGGCAGTCCTTCATTCTTACGGAACGGATAACTTTTTTTGCCATGGGAATTGACATGGCGTTCATGCTCAGCTCATCCAAACCCAGTCCCAGCAAAATGGGAATATAAAGCGACTCCCCTGCCATCTCCCCGCACATTGCCACCGGTATGCCAGCCCGGTGGGCCGCATCCACTGTGCTGCGCACCATTCTCAACACCGCCGGGTGAAGAGGTTCGTACAGATACACCACCTGCTCGTTGACCCTGTCAATGGCAAGGCAGTACTGGATGAGGTCATTGGTCCCTATGCTAAAGAAATCCACCTCTCGGGCCAGGAAATCGGCTATGGAAACCGCAGAAGGGATTTCGATCATGGCCCCCACCGGGATCTGCTCATCAAAAGGAACACCTTTTCTGCAAAGTTCCTCTTTGACCTCTCCCAGGATCCTTCTGGCCTCTCTGATTTCAGAAAGACCCGAGATCATCGGAAACATGATCCTGACCCTCCCGTGCACACTGGCCCTCAGAATGCCTCGCAACTGGGTCTTGAACACCTCCTTTTCCCGAAGGGAAAACCTTATGGCCCTTAGCCCCAGGGCTGGATTGGTCTCACCCTCGGCGCCCGGGTTGAGTCTGATTTTGTCCCCGCCTATGTCCAAAGTCCTGATGGTCACAGGATAAGGCGCGGTGCGCTCTATCACTTCCCTGTAAATCTGATAGTGTTCCTCCTCAGAAGGCAGGTCAGCCCTGTTCAAATAGAGAAACTCCGTGCGGTAAAGACCTATGCCTTCTCCGCCGTGGCCCAGTACCACCGGGATCTCATCGGGCATCTCTATATTGGCATGCAGAATCACCCGATGGCCGTCCAGCGTCTCTCCGGGCAATCGGGCAAAGGCCAGGAGCTCCTCTTCTACTATCTGGTAGCGGCTTCTTTGTTCCAGATAGTCTCTGACGGTTTCGGCCTCAGGGGATATGACCACCAGGCCCCTGAAGCCGTCCACTATGATGGTGTCCCCGGTGTGAACCCCGTCCGCCACCTTCTCCAGGCCCACCACTGCCGGAATCCCCAAGGACCGGGCAATGATGGCTGTATGCGAGGTGCGACCCCCCATGTCCGTCACAAAGCCTTTTATCACCTCCCGATTCATCTGTGCCGTGTCGGCTGGGGAGAGATCATGGGCCACCACTACGACCTCTTCCTGGATCTGGGCCACGCTCTCCTGGGACACACCCGCCATGTGGCGAAGTATTCGTTCTCCCACGAAATCCAAGTCAGCCACCCTGGAGCGGAGGTATTCATCCTGGGAAGCCATCAGTACCGACTTGAACCTCTCCAAGGTTTTACTGAGGGCCCACTCGGCATTGATGCGCTCCTCCCGGATGCGACGCACTGTCTCCTGGGTGAGACTTCGGTCCTGAAGCATTCTTATATGGGCCTCCAGGATGTGGGCGTGCTCTTCCAGTACCGAGTCTCGGATACGCCCTTGGATCTCCCTGAGCTCGTCCTGCGAGCGTCTGGCTGCCTCGTGGAACCTTTCCACCTCTTCAGGTACATGGCGAAGGTCCACAAGGAAAAATCTCGGGATCTCCGTCTTGCGACGGTCCACCAGATAGGCCTTCCCGATGGCAATGCCCGGGGAGGCGGCAACTCCACGCAAGACTTGTTCCCCCGACAGGCCTTCGGCCATTACTCCTCCTCCTCGAACCTGCTTTCTATGAGAGCTCCCAGGGCCTCCACCGCGGCCCTGGCATCCACCCCCCTGGCTTTCACCTTTAGCCGGGTACCGCAGGCTGCGGCCAAGAGAGTGAGCCCCATGATGCTCTTAGCATCTACCTCCAGGCCTTCCCTGGACAGCCAGACATCCGAGGAGAATCGGCTGGCCACCCTGACCACCTTGTTGGCAGCCCTGAGGTGAAGTCCAAGTTTGTTGCAAAGCGTGAATTCCTGCTCGTAGATTTCCACACTCTGTGTTTTCATCTGGAGCCCTTCCCCGATGGGTAACGCATACCAGAAAACCCCCTCAGGGTCAATCTACAACATGAAAGCCGCTTGGGGGGATGCAACCTTAGTCTTGGAAAAACAGAAAAGGGGTCAGGTTTTGACCTGACCCCTCCCAATTCCTGGTAGCGGGGGATGGATTTGAACCATCGACCTTCGGGTTATGAGCCCGACGAGCTACCGAACTGCTCCACCCCGCGTCATATGAACCCCAAGGTACCACTGGCTCGATGGGGTATTGACCACTCCTATTAATCATATGACCCGGAGAGCTTCTGTGTCAAGGCCGGCTCGAGCCTTCTGCTGCCCCACCCAAAGGCAGCTTCTGGGAGTCCGGGACTGGGAACAAAGGCCTCTTAACCCAGGCAGGGTCGTTGTCTGGGGGGTGGGGCTGTGTTAATCTGATAGGGAGTGTCCAGCAGTGTGGTTTTGGCTTGTACACACGGAGCATTCAAGAGAGCCTGTTTGTTGGTTCGAAACCGGCCAGATCACTCGAATCCTAGGGGGGAGTAAAGAGGTAATGGTATACAATTCCAATGGGGCCTTGCGTGAGGCCGTGCACGAGATCCATGACTACATTAGGGAAAATCTATATTTCAACCGCTCGGACCTTGCTCTCAAGGGCAAAGGTTACAATTCTGCTCTTCTTCTGAGCCTGATGACAGGTCTTCGCAAAGGGAAGGCCCTCATCATTGGGGAGCCTGGCCTAGGCAAGACAACCTCTGCGGAGTACGTATGCTGCCTGCTTTACAGGATGCCTCTTGGAACCATCTGGGGCAGCGAGGTGGCAGGTCACCCCGAGCAGACTGAGGAAAAAATCATAGGCAGGCCGGATCTGGGAAGACTCAACCTGGGGGAGGAAGTGGTTGTCTGGTCTCATTTCGCCATGCTGCCCGTGAAGATAGTGGACGAGATAAACCGCCTCCCAGAGACCAAGCAGAGCATGATCCTGGACGGGGTGGACAGGGGGAACTGGGAGTACCTCAACGACGCCATCATCAACCGGGAGTATTGTCTCTTTGCTACAGCCAACTACCAGGACCGAGGCACCAATACCATCATCGCCCCCCTTGTGGACAGGTTCGATCTGATGGTGGAATCAAAGCACCCCGGGGCCAACCTGGCTTACATGATAGGCTCCAGAGGACCTGCCACCTCGACCCTGAGAGACGAGGAGCTGGAGGGCGAGTTCCACAAGACCCTGGCAGAGCGCAGTCCCTATGAGGTGCGCATGGAGAAACTGGAGCTCCTTTGCGAGAGATTCGGTGAGATGATCAGGCGCACGGCCCAGGTCAGAAGCCTGTCCAGGACGGAGAGGGAAACCATAAGAAACCAGATGGACCAGATTCACTTTGATCTGGACTCCAATGCCTTCTTGAGGATGGTCATCTCGGAGTTGTCTTTCTGCCATCGTTTTGGGCAGAAACGTTCCCACGAAACCTGCGAGGAAGGGTGCCATTTCACAGGTTATGTGTGCAACGGGATCCGCAATTGCATCTCCAACAGATTCCCCACCAGCGTGAGGAGTATGGCCCAGGCAATAGCCTGGTTCATGGGAGACCAGGCAGTGGGCATAGAACACCTCAAGGCGGTGCTGCCGTACACCTTGGCCCACAGGCTGCAATGGAAAGAGGAGGTGGTGGCCCAGAGGGAGAAGGAACCCAGGAACGATCCCCTTCCCATCCACATGGCCAAGGAGTGCGTCAGGGACATGCACAGGCGTTACATGGAGCAGGCCCCTCAGGTAAAAAACGCCTTGGCTGTTGCCTGCCAGGTGGCGCAGGGGGCTTCTATGGAGCCTGTACAGGGGGATCATCCGCTGTTTTGGGAGATCCGAAGGGATCTCGGGGAGGAGGTCCTGGAGCCATGAAGAACCCCTTCGAGGATTTCGGCTCCCTCTCTGTGGAGCGTAAAGAGCTCCCCCTGGAGAGGATAGTGAGGGCTCGCGAAGAGGTCATGGAGCGAATGGTTCACGGGTACCTTAAGCTGGTGGAGGAGGAAGTAAAGGATCTGGTGTGGCTGGTGGAGCATAGCCGAGTTGTAAAGGCTTACAGTGCGGCCGTGAAGTCCATAAGGGAGCTTCATTATGACTCGGACGACATAGAGGAGTTCTGCGCTGAGCTGGACAGCTCCAACAGGATTCCTTACATGATCTCCGGACCCGCGGGCATATACCTCTCTGCCCTCGTGAACCACGCTCAGGAAGACCGGATAGTGCTTCCATTGAAGGACTACCAGCGCGCATTTCATTTCGTGGGCTACCGCCTCCCCGACGGGAAAACCCTCATCTTGCAGGGCGACGTGGGGGATTTTGTGGGGGCCGGGCTTTCCGGAGGCAGGCTGGTAGTGGAGGGCTCGGTGGGGAATTGGTGCGGTGCCGGCATGTTGAAGGGCGAAATCCAGGTAATGGAGAACTCAGGTCAAAACACAGGGGAGTGGATGAGAGGCGGGGAGATCCACGTGGAAGGAAGGATTCGAAGCGTGGGTAAGACCCTCTTCGGAGGCCGTATTTTTCAAAGGGGTAAGCTGGTAATGCCCCAGGAGACAGACCCCGATGTCTAGCCGCTACCCCTTCTGCTGAGGTTTAATGCGGCTGGAACACCCTAGGGCGCAATCATGGAGACTTTAGAGGAAAGGCAAAGAATGCTGGAAGAGGTCTGGGTGCAGGTGCGCAAGAGACACCTGTACCCGGAGCTTCCTCAACCCACGTGGGCGGAGCAGGAGGAGCGGGTTGCCATAGACATAAAGGACAAGCGCATCTCGGTTTCAGCCCCCATTGTGGAAGAGCTTTCCCAATTCATGGATCCTGCTGAGGTGGCCTCGGGGCTTCTGGACCACGCTGTCTCCCACTATTTACACTGCCCATGGGACCTGTCCACCCACCTGAAGCTTTACAGGGAAGCCAAGCACGTGCTCAAGGACAAGCAGATGGCCCAGAAGGCAACGGGCTACTTCATGGACGTGGTAGCTGACACCATATGCATGAGCCAGAAAGAGAGCAGCCTTCCAGAGCTTTACCGACACCTGAAGAGGGGCATAATGGACGAGGCTGTGCATGCCCTTTACCAAAAGATCTGGGGATTGGATCTGGGGGTGAAGGGCTATGAGGAGGTGGCCAGAAAACTCTCCAGGCTTCCGTACCTGGAAAGGGGGAGGTGGCCCGAAAGCGTCAGAAAGTTCTCCAAGATAGTGCAGTCCCTTCTGGAGGTGGAAGAGCGCTTCGGGGGGCTGGATCGCCCCAATCCCATGGGCGAGCACGGCTTGCAGCAGTATTCCCCTGAGGAGATAGAACAAGGCCTGAAGCAGTTCGCCAAGGATGCGGCCACCCCGGCCGAGTTCAAGGAGATAGTGGAGGATCTCCAGGAAGAACTCCTGGAAGCCATGGAGCCCAATCAGAAAGGCATGGGCCTGGGACCCGGACGCTCCTTGGACGCAGACATCCTTTATTACATGAAATTGGCCGAGAACTACGCCTTGCCTGTGAGAAGCAGGCCAATGGAGAAAAGCGGGGCCCTCTATCCCCATCACCATGTTCCATGGGAGGTGGGCAGGCCCTTTCAGGATATAGACCCCTGGACCAGCTTCGGGAAGATAATGCCTGGCATAACCCAAACCTGGGAGCGCAGGGAGGGAGAAGTGCTGGGAAGGGAAGAGGGCACACCAGACTGCATTGTGCTCATTGACTCCTCCGGGAGCATGACAAACCCACGCCAAAGCCTTTCTTACGCGGTGCTGGGGGCCGCCTGTGCCTGCGATGCGTACCTTAGGAACGACTCCCAGGTGGCTGTTTACAACTTCAGTGATGCCAAGGCCGGGGGAAGCCAGATCCTGCCCTTTACCAGGCACCGCTGGTCAATCTACAAGACCATCTGCCACTATTTTGGTGGAGGCACCAAGCTCCTGGTGGAGGACGTGGAGTCCTTGCAGAGGAGTTCCACCCCTGACATTTTCCTCATCACAGACATGCAGATAACCAATCTGGAGGCCTTGATCCAGTATTTCAACGAGAAGAAGAACAGGGTCACGGCAGTTCACATAGGAGACAACGAGCATGTGAGGACTTTCCGCCGCTCGATGGCCCTGCGCAAGAACGTGGGAATTTTCTCAGTGGAGAAAAAAGAAGACATACCCAAGATAGTGCTGGGCCGCATCAGGGAGTACTTCCACGCCCCATCCCATGCCTGAACCCCAAAAGGCCTGCACTTCCCGAGTCATGTGGCTTAGGCTGCTTGATCAAGGAGTGGCGGTTGACCCAGCCTGCTGGTGGACTTACCACCACTGACGCAACAGCGCTGGAGAACACTTGTGCGCGTGGGAAACGGGCTGCAAGAAGAAATTGAGGTCCGGCAATGGCATCCCGGGGGCTTGCGGGGAGCTGAGCCCTCAGTCTGCTCTGACTTACTGAACAATCCAGGTAAGCTTCTCAGGAGTCTTTCTCCTCTTGCGGGTTCTCGGATTCATCTTCCAGAGGGGAGCTGATCCTGTACTCCTCGTCTAACCACTTTCCCAGATCCGCCAGCTTGCACCTCTCAGAGCAAAAAGGCCTGTGGGGAGACTCCTCCCAGAGGAGCTTTCTCCCGCATCTCGGGCAGGGAACCAGGAGCTTTCCTTTTTCGCTTCTGCTCAAGACTCCACACCGTAGGTGGAATAAAAGAGCCTACCTGGAAGCTCCAGGCAGGTGAGGGTCCCGCCGTAGCCGGCTCCAGTGTCTATTCCTATCTTGTTGGGATGCACAAGGGGCTTTGGAAAGGGCGTATGGCCGAAGATCACAAGCTTCCCAAAGTCCTGCTTGGACTCTATGAACTCCCTCCGGATCCAGACCAGGTCGTCCAGGGTCTGCTCATGCAGGGGCACCCCTTCCCGCAGCCCAGCGTGCACGAATATGTAATGCTCGGTCTCGTAATAGGGCTTCAAGGAATTGAAAAAAGCCAGGTGCTCCTCAGGGATCTTGGACTCCATATCCTCCCCGGTCAACTCGTAGGAGTGGATGGTCTCGATACCGCCGTTCAAGAAGAAGGTCCATGGGTCCTTCCTGTATGTAAGGTAATCCAGCAAGGTGAACTCATGGTTGCCCATGAGACATGTTGTGCGGGGAAAAGCCTTTCTTATCTCCAGGACCATTTCCACCACCTCCTTGGAGTTGGGACCCCTGTCCACATAGTCTCCAAGGAAAACCAGCTCATCCCTGTCCGGGTCAGGCTTTATTTTGCGCATCAAGGCTTCCAGCTTGTTGAGATAGCCGTGGATATCCCCTATGGCAAAGATCCTACCCCTATTTCCAGCCGAGCGATTCATCAAAATCCCTCGATGAGAACCGCCTCCCTCTCCCTGACGGGCACAGCGGCTCCCTTGTGGATGGCATGAGCATGCATGTGCACCCTGGAGACGGCCTCCCCCACGAAATGGGCTGCCACGGAGACCTTTCTCTCCCAAAGCCGGCCCTCTTCCAGGAGCAGGTATCCCATGAGCAGCTCGGCCCCCATCTCGGTGAGCCTCCTGGCAAAAAGGCTCCTCAAGGCTCCCGACTCCCCCCCCCCTGCCTGGGGGGCTAATCCTCGTTGGGATCTTATGGCCTCAAGACAGCCCTGGAAAACCCTCCTTGCTTCCCCCAGCTCTTGGGCCAGGCCCCGCAGCCTCGGGGATTCGAACTCCCTCGAAGAATAGGCCTCCAGCAACTCCTCCAGGACCCCCTTGGTGATCTTGGCCACAGCCCTTTCCACCTGCATCTGGGATGTGCCCTCGTAGATGTTGGTGATGCGCGCATCCCTGTAGAGCCTCTCCACCGGGTAGTCCCGCATGTAACCGTTTCCCCCGTGGACTTGGAGGGCCAAGTTGGTGATGCGGATGCAAGCCTCTGAAGCGTAGAATTTTACCATGGGAGTCAAGAGTTCTGCCGCCTGGGAAGCCTCGTCCCTTTTTTTTCTGAGGCTGTTGTACTTGGCATCCTTCCTGTCCATCAGCTCCAGTTGGGAGCCCAAGGCATCATCCAGATCCACTGCCTCGGCCGTCCTGTACACCAAGGAACGCATGGCCTCCACTGTGGCCTTTATCTCCACCAACATCTCTGCCACGGGTGGGAACTCAATGATTCTTGAGCCGAACTGCTCCCTTTCCCTGGCATAGCCCAGAGCCTCCCTGTAAGCAGCCTCCCCTATGCCCAGGCACTGGGCAGCCACCCCCAGCCTGGCAGCATTCATGAGCCAGTTCACGTACTGGGTGAGACCCCTCCCCCTCCTGCCTATGAGGTAGGCCGGGGCATCGTCAAAATAGAGCTCGCAGGTGGGAGAACCGTGGATTCCCATTTTCTCCTCTACCCTGCGCACCTGGACCCTCTCGCCTTTCTCCACTAGGAAAAGGCTGAGCCCTCTAGCCCCGGAAAAACGCTCTGGCTCCTCGCTTCTGGCCAGCACCAGGAGGATGTCACCGCAGCCATTGGTTATGAAGCGCTTGACACCCCTAATCCTCCAACCCCCTGGTATTGAGGGGTCCTCTAGGGCTCTCGTCTGGATGGCCATCAGGTCGCTTCCTGCCTCAGGCTCTGTGAGCACCATGGCCCCCGTGGCCTCTCCCCGAGCGAAAGGTGGCACATAGCGGGCCTTCAGCTCCTCATCCCCGAACCTGGCTATGGTCTCGGCAATGCCCTGCAGGCCGAAAAGGTTCATCAGGGACACATCAGCCCTTGAAACTATCTCAGTGGCGGCCGTGTAAAGAGTGGTAGGAAAGCCCAGCCCACCGTACTCGGGTGGAAGGGTCATGCCCATGAGGTCCGCCTCGGCCAGATCCCGCAAGTTCTGCTCCATGGCCTTGGGCAGCACCACCCTGCCCTGTTCCAGCCGGCAGCCTTCCTGGTCTATCTGGGCAGCCCTGGGGGCAATGCGCTCTGCTGCAAGACTCCCCACGGGGTCTATGAGCAAGTCCCTGAAGGTCTCCACGGCCTCTTCCAGACTCTCGTACACGCAACCAGGTTGACCCAGCTGGCCTCTGGCCTCCAGTATGCTGCGCCAATCCACGCGCTTTTCCACCTGGAACCTAAGATCCGCGTTGTCCAAATAGAAATTTTGGGACGCCATGGCCCCTTCTCACCTCCTTAGCAATTCCACCAGCCGGGGAACCACCTGCCTCACATCCCCCACCACGCAGTAGTGAGAGAACCTGAAGATGGGAGCTTGGGGATCCAGGTTTATGGAGACTATGGTCCCGGACTCCACCATTCCCACCCTGTGCTGGACTGCTCCACTGATGCCGCAGGCCAGATACAAATCTGGCTTCACCTTCACCCCGGTCTGGCCTATCTGGTGCTCATGGCCAAGCCAGCCCGCATCCACCGCAGCCCTGGTGGCTCCCAGCTCTGCTCCCAAGACAGAGGCCAAGGTGCAGACCTGATCAAAAGTCTCCCTGTCCCGCACCCCTGCCCCAACAGCCACTATGGCCTTGGCTGAACGAAGATCCACCTTCCTGGCCTCCCCGGAAGACGGACTGATCCTTACCGAGCCCTGCCTGGAGACAGGGGGCACCTCCACCCTTAGCACCTGGGCCTGGAGTTCATCCCCGGCCTGGGGCATATCCCCCACTGCCTGCTCCAGGGATACGGCAGCCGGGAAGCCTTCCAGCAGGTATTCCACAACCGCCTTTCCATCCAACTCGAGGCGAGCGGCCACAAAGCCTCCATCCCTGAAGGAGACCTCCCTGGCCCCCACCACAACAGCGGCTCCAGCACAACCCCCTAACCAGGAAGCCAGATCCTGGCCCTGTGTTGTGGAGGGGAAAAGGATCAAATCCGGACGCTCCCTCTGGCAAAGGTAGTGGATGGCCTCCCCGTAAGAGGCAACATCATAGCCTGCCTGAAGATCCTCCCCTACCAGGCCGTAGATCCTGGAGGGAGCCCCCTGGAACCGTGCAATTCCCTCTCCCACACAGAGGGCCTCCAGGGGCAAGGAAGCTTCCTTTGCCAGCTTCCTTCCCACAGAGAGTCCCATGAGGCTCTCCTCAACTACAGATTCACCCTCTTTCTGGAGATAGACCCAAATGCCCTTGCCCATTGCTTTACCTCACCACTCCCTGAGCCCTCAGCTCCTCGAGCATGGCCTTCAATTCTTCTTCGCTCGAGCCTTCAACGCGCTTGGCGGGGAAGTCCCTTTGAGGCTGGGCCCTGAAACAAAGGATCCTCAAGCCACAGCCCCCCTGCTCCGGGAAGGGACCCAGCTCGGCCAAACCCCAATTGGGGATGGGAGTCTTCTTGTGCTGCAACTTCAGCTTGGCCCTGGCGCTGCGGGGGGCCCTCGGGTCCTCTTTCAGAAGGGCCACCCCCACAGATACCACTACCGGGGCTTTGGCCTCCACCAGCTCCACCCCCTTCTCCACAGCCCTCCTGAGCTTCAGAAACCCGCTTGCATCGCCCTTTTCCATGGCCTCCACATAGGTCACCACAGGCCATCCCAAAGCCCTGGCCAGGAAAACTCCCTTGTGACCGCATTCTGTGTCGTTGAGCTGAACCCCTGTGAAGACCACCCTGGCATCCAGCCTTCGCACAGCAGCGGCCACCAGCCCTGCCTCTCCCACCAGATCCATGGAATCCCCCTCCCAGGAGAGTCTCACCACCTGGTCAACCCCCCGGTACAGGCACTCCCTAAGCACATCCAGTTTCCTGGGCTCTCCCACGGATACAGCCGTGAGGCTGAGCTGTTGGTCCCGGTCCTTCCACTGCAAGGCCATCTCCAAGCTGTTCAGATCCTCGGGGTCCACCCTGGTTTCCCACTCCTTCCACTTGGGCATGGAGTCAGGACCCAGAACCTCTCCAATAAGATCCCTGGTGTCAGGTATTTCTCGGACCCAGACCGCCACTTTCATTCAGCCTCTCCTCCTTCTCAGGCCGCATCAAATCAGCTGCCGGATTCCACCCGCCCAGCCATCATCCCAATCCCCCTTGCTTACAACATCGGGCTCCCCCCAGGCCTATCACCCGAAACGGTAGCGCACACCCATGCCGCCGTTGGGATAGTCCCAGATGATGCCTTCACACCCGCAGGCCACCCTGCAGGTTCCGCACTCCAGGCAGTTCTCGTGCCTGACCTGGATCTGCCCCGGATCACCGGGGCTTTCCACGTACACTCCCGCCGGGCAAATGAAGGTGCACACACGCCTCCCGCAGCTGCTGCAAAGCTCCTGCTTTACTCTTATATGAGGGTGATCCGGATCCACCTCATATCGGACCCTGTAGAGTTTTTCCTCGAGGGCCATCCCAGGTCCTTCCCATGGCCTTTCCTGCGCTTGCTCCCGGCTCACCCCATCATCCTCCTCATTTTCCAAAGGTCCAAGAGAGTCCTCAGCTTGGGCATCCCATCCATTGCCCTGCGAAAAGCCTCTTTCCTGATATCCTTCTTGGGTACCTGGGCCTGCTCGAAAAGGTCCACCAGAAGCCCCGTGAACCTGGAAGGCAGCTCGGCCATGAGCCTCGGAAAGACAAGATGCGCTCTTTCTATGTTCTTGAGCCTTGAGAGATCCTCCATGAGGAAGCTCTCATGGAGCATCCTTTCGTACAGAGAAAGAGACTTTCTGGAGAAATCCCCCAGGAGGTGAGCCTGGATCACAGCCTCGGCTGCGAGTCTCCCGGAGAGCATCGCCAGATTAGAGCCCTCGTGGTACATGGAAGCATTGACCAGGCCCGCAGCATCCCCTACTATGAGAAGCCCGTTGTGGCAAAGCTGACCCATGGCTTGGGGCCCACCCTCTGGGATGAGGTGGGCTCCGTATTCCAAGAGCTCCCCCCCTTTGAGGTACCTTCGCACCTCTGGATTGGCCTTGAATCCCTCCATGAGGTCCTGCGGGGAGAGCCCGGCCCTGACCAAGCTCTCCAGCTTGACTATCATGCCAAGTGCCAGGCTTTCCTTTCCCGTGTAAAGAAACCCTCCTCCCACCAGACCCTTGAAAGGGCTACCGATCCACTCCATGGCAGCCCCGCATCCGGGCTCCAGGCCGAAACGCTCTTCTATGGTGGAGGCTGCAAGAGCCCAAACCTCTTTTATACCCAGGCCGTAACTCTGGGGCTTCTCTCCCGGCCTCATTCCCAGACTGTCCCTGGCCCGCTCAGAGACCAGCCCCACAGCCCCTTCGGCCAAGATAACCACCGGGGCCCTAAAGGCCTCCTCCTCCCCCCGTATTCTGACCCCGGCCACTTTCTTGAAAGAGCCCTCCTGCTCGTAAAAAAGGTCCTCCACCACTGCTCCCTCCAGGAGGGTCCCTCCTGCCTCTTCCACCTGAGATGCCAGCCATCTGTCGAACTGAGCCCTGTATACCACCCAGGTATGGTTGTGTGGGGGGCAGGTCCATTTCTCTGACCCGAAGGAAAGAACAGAGAAGTCTTTCGGCCCCAGAAGCCCCAACCCCCTCTTGCAAACCGGGCGTTCCAGGGGAGCCTTGGAGGAAAAATCCGGTATTGCCTGGGCCAGCACAGTGGAATAGAGCAGGCCGCTTAGGTTCTTGGCCCCGGCATACTGGCCCCTTTCCACCACTATGACCTCAAGGCCTTCTAGAGCCAGCCTGTGGGCAGCCATCAGCCCGGCAGGACCTGCCCCCACCACAATGGCCTGTGCCTCTAGATGTTCCTCTCCCATGTCTTTCCTGTGAGCTTTTTTCGCTGCCTACTCCCCAAGCAAGGACCAGTGGGTTATGGTGGCATAAACTCCCTGTGAAATCAACCGGCGCAAGGCTTTCTGCTTGACACCGGGGAAGGGTCTCTGCTAGGGTTCGTCTCACACGGGGAGGTGGGAGGAGAACCTCCAAAGACCCTTTGGAACAGGGGGAGAGAACATGGCGAAGATGGGCAGATGGGCGGTCGGGGTCTTGATCCTGCTTTCGCTTGGCACCGTGCAGGGAATCGCTCAGGAGACCTCGCTGGGGGGAGACTGGTGGGTAAGCATAGGCGGGGCTGACAAAGGCGCCGGAGCCCTCACCTTCGGGGTGCCGGCCACAGGGGTGTTCGAGGTCTCGGGCAACCTCATCACCCTGGGAGGGGGTCTCCCCGTGAGTCTGGCTGCTGGACAGGCCCTCAGAATAGACTTCAGGGGACGAATCACGGGCACACTCAATTTGGAGGTGGAAGGGATTGGAGTGGGTGTGCTGGAGGTAACAGGAGGAGGCACAGACCCCAGGTTCAAGAAGCTGAGACTCAAGGGATTTCTCACCTATGACGGAATGGATCCTGTATTTGTCCGGATCAAGGGAGAGAGGATGCCAGAGTCTCCACCGGTCTTGACCGGCAGGAGCATCCAGGAGGGGCTTCTCAAGGGGAGGGGGATACTGAGCCGCACCCTGGATGTGGTGGTGGGGGAGGAAGAGGAGCTGGGATTTCCTTTCTTTGTTGTCACGGGAGGTGGCTCTGTAAGGGTGGATGGCAGCGATGAGGATGTCATCATATTGGGAGTCTTTGCAAGGAGCCCCAGTGCTGCCGGCTCCCCCAAGACAAACATATTTGGCTGGCTGGAGACTACAGACCCTATCATGGGGGCGGGACCCCTCCTGGGAAACCTGCGCAAGCCTGCCTCAAAGCCCCCGGAGCTAAAGGCCTTGATAAGGGCTGATCGCAGGCTTCAGCTCTCTGCCAAGCTCAAGGAGCCAGTCAGCCCCATCATCTCCGTAACCCCCGATTCCATAGACTTTGGATCAGTGGAGGTGGGAGACTCCCTTCAGCGAAGCTTCACCGTTACCAACATAGGCGCAGGGACCCTGGACGGGGATGCCACCTTGGTAGGAGACGGCTTCACTGTGGCAAGCGGAACTCCCTACAGCTTGACCGCCGGACAAAGCGCCATTGTGACCATCGAATTCGCACCTCCAAGCGCGGGTGAATTCAGCGCAACGGTCACTTTCACAGGAGGGGGCGGCACAACGCGCTCGGTGACAGGCACAGGCCAATAGGAAGAGTCCAGTTGGGCCGCAATCATGCTGGGGAGCAGGGTAACTTGAGGATGCCTTGGGGAATTCAACCCCTGGGGATCTTCTGAACTGAGCCTAGAAAGTAAGGAATAAGGGGGCCATGGCCCCCTTTTTTTTCGAGAACTACCTGTATGCGCCTTCCCTAATGGTCCTTGTGGGCCTGAAGATCTCCTTACCAAAACGCTCTGCCAGCTTTTCCAATCTCGCGGCCAGGGCCTGTGGCTCTTGGCTCCTGGCCACTGCCATGGGACCCACCATGTTGCCGGTCCCGTTCACCATGGCCTTGTCTATGTCCTCAGCCGAGCAAACCCCCATCTCCAGCAACTTCGTGGCTTCGTTGATCTGCACTGCCAGAAGGTCCATGGGGTCCACCTTCTCAGTGGCCTTGGAGTGGTCTATGAAAGGCCTTCCCTTAGACCAATCGTAGAAACCCCTGCCCGTCTTCTTACCCAGCAACCCGGCTTTCACCATCTCCTCTATGGTCTTGGCCGGGGCAAAGTCAGGATGCACGGCCTGGGCAAAATAGCGCCCTGCATGGTAGTTGATGTCAATGCCGGTATAGTCCATGAGCTCGTAAGGCCCCATGGGAAGACCCAATTTTCTGAGCAGTGCGTCCACTTCCTCTGGCTGGGCGATGCCGTGGTCCAGGATGCATCCCAGTAGCACCCCTCCTGGGGCCTGAACCCTGTTGACTATGAATCCTGGCACGTCCTTTTCCACCCTGACAGGCACCTTCCCTGTCTTGAGGCAGAACTGGTAGCCCTTTTGCATTGTCTCCTCGGAGGTTTGCTCACCCCTGATCACCTCCACCAACTTCATCAGGATAGCCGGGTTGAAATAGTGTAGTCCGAGGACTTTTTCGGGCCTCCTGGTGGCTCCTGCGATCTGTGTGATGCGCATGGTGGAGGTGTTGGAGGCCAAAAGGGCATGGGCCGGGGCCAGCCTGTCAATTTCCCTGAAGGTCTCTTGCTTGAGCTCCAGGATCTCTGGGATGGCTTCTATCACCAAATCCGCTTCCCTGACCGCCTCGCCCAGATCCAGGCATGGGCGAAGCAGCTCCTTCTGGATGAGATCGTACTGCCCCTGGGTGGCCTTGCCCTTTTCAACCAGTTTTTTCAAGCTCTCCTCTATGCGCTGGAGCCCCTTGTCCACAAAGCGCTGCTCTATGTCCCTGAGGAAAACCCGGCAGCCTGCAAGCAGGGCCACCTCGGCTATCCCGTGGCCCATGTCCCCCGCGCCTATCACGGCCACTGTCTTGATCTCTTCTGAGCCCATGCTTCCTCCTATTTCCTGGCTATCCCCTCTCTATTACCACAGCCACGCCCTGACCTCCCCCGCAGCACATGTTGGCGCAACCCCAGCGGCCTCCCTTCAGCTCCAGGATCCTGGCCAGGGTGCCCACAAGCCTGACTCCCGAGGCCCCCAGGGGATGCCCAATGGCAGTGCCTCCGCCCATGACGTTCACTCTCTCAGGATCTATGCCCAGCTCCTTGATGCAGTTGAGGGCCACTATGCAGAAGGCCTCGTTTATCTCCCAATAGTCTATATCCCTGGCTTGCAGGCCGGCTTTTTCCAGGGCTTTCTTGGTGGCAGGAACAGGGCCCACCCCCATGATGGTGGGGTCCACTCCGGCAAAACCAATGGAGCGAACCCATGCCAAAGGCTTTATACCCTTGGCCAAGGCTTTCTCTTTGGCCATGAGCAGCATGGCCGTGGCCCCTGCATTGAGGGGTGAGGAGTTGCCGGCCGTGATGACCCCGTCCGGTTTGAAGGCAGGTTTGAGAGAGGCCATGTCTTGAAGGCTTGTGCCTTCCCTCACGGCCTGGTCCCTGTCCACCAGCATCTTGGAGCCGTCTTCTTGCTCTGCTTCCACGGGAAGGATCTCCCCTGCAAAGAACCCCTCCTTCTGGGCCTTGGCTGCAAGCTCATGGGCCCTTACGCCCCAACGGTCCAGGTCTTCCTTTGTGAAGCTGGTCTGGGAAAAGAGCTTCTCGGCCGTGAGGCCCATGTTCATGGCATTGGCCATATCCCAGTGTTTTAACCCAGGATCCGTAAACAGCCTAGGATTGGGACTGATGGCCCCCTTTTGGAGCAAGGCCCCTCCCATGGGCACCCGAGTCATGTGTTCCATTCCGCCTATCAGGACCGTGTCGGCGAACCCAGCGGCTATTTCCATGAACCCGATCTGGATGGCAGCCATGGAGGAACCGCACTGCTGGTCCACGAACTTGGCAGCAATTGTCTCTGGCAGGTCTGCCAGGAATATGGGAAAGCGGCCCCCATAGGTCCATTGTTCAGAGACCCCCAGGGCCGTCCCCACGATGAAGTCCTCCACCTCCTTGGGCTCCACCCTGCTTCTTCTGAGCAGCTCCGGCAACAACTTGGCCAAGAGGTCATCAGCCCTGAGTTTGTGGAACCAATCCCTCCCGGGCTCGTTAGGCCTGGAGCGCGAAAGAGCAGTCCTTAAGTACCCCACTATGGCCACATCCCTCATTCTCACACCTCCTTCGGGTTTCTTCTCACTGGAAGTTGCGCTGGATCCCAGCCGGGCCGAGGCCAGGCTGTGCCGGGACCGGTTCATTCAGAACTTGGTGGGCCAGTTGGCCAGACGATGCTCCCCTATGCCTCCTGCCTTGGAATCCTGGCAAATTTCCAGGGCCCTGATCAGGAAGCTCCGGGTATCCCTGGGATCTATCACATCCTGGATGTAATATTGCCCTGCTGCCCCATAAGGTGAGGCATCCTCCACCATCTGTTCCACCAACTCCCGCCACCTGGAACTCACTCCTTTTGAATCTCTTGTGGAGTCCTCGGATCCCAGCTTCCCTCCGAAGACCACATTGGCCCCTATCTCTGGGTCCACGAAGCTCATCTCGGCCGTGGGCCAGGCCACCAGGAAATCCGCCCCGCAGCCCGAGCCGCACATGTTCCAGAAGGCCATGCCGTAGGTTTTTCTTATGATCACCGAGATCCTTGGCACCGTGAGCAGTCCCAAGGCGTTCATGTAGTTCATCACTTTGGCTGCCACCCTTTTCCTCTCGGCCTCCTTGCCCACCATGAAACCGGGTATGTCGTGAAAAAAGATGAGGGGTACGTTGAAGCTGTCGCACAGGCAAAGGAAGCTGATCACCTTGTCTATGCCGTCTGTGTCCATGGCCCCTGCGTTGACCATGGGTTGATTGGCCACCACCCCCACTACCCTTCCATCGATTCTGGCCAAAGAGGTAATCACGGTCCTTCCAAAAAGGGGCTTTAAGGGGAAAAGGCTTCCCTTGTCCACAATGCAGGAAAGAAGCCTGTTCATGTCGTAAGCCCTGTTGCGTTTCTCTGGCAGGAGCTCCAGGATCCTGTGCATGGCCTCGCCCGAGCCCTGGGGAACCTCTTTCCTGGGAGGCAGCTCATGCTTGTGGGAAGGCATGTAGCTTAGGAATTCCCGAATGATCCTGAAGCACTCCTCCTCGGTCTGGGCAACCCTGTCGGCCATGCCGGTTACCTCTGCATGGACTTTCCAGCCACCCAGCTCCTCATCGCTCACAATCTCGCTTATGGCGTACTGGAGCACCCTGGGGCCAGAGACACCCATGGCGCTTCCTTTCACCTGTACCACGAAATCCGAAAGGCAGGCCATCCAGGTGGGCATTCCGTAGCACTCCCCCATTATGGCCGTTATCATGGGGGTTTCCCTGACCCTGCTCATGAGCTGAAGGTACGTGTCGAAGCCGCCCCCTCCGAAAGAAGCCAGACCTCTTGAGCCCATGATGTCCGGGATGCGGGCCCCGCCAGCCTCTCCCAGGTAAATAAGGGGAAGCCCCCTTCTCCTGGAGGCCAGCTTCAGCTCTCCCTCTTTGCGGCCTGCTATTCTGCTGGAGGTGGCAGCCAGCACAGTGAAGTCGTTGGCTATTACCACCACCTCCCTGCCCTCTATTCTGCCGAATCCGGCCACTTTGCTGTCGGCCGGGGTTTTCTCCTCCATACCGGGCACGTCCGAGTGGGCCAGGATGCCCATCTCCAGGAAGCTGCCCGGATCCAGGAGGTTTTCTATGCGCTCCCTGGCTGTGAGCCTCCCCTTGGCATGCTGGAGGTGTACTTTCTCATGCCCTCCCATCTGCCTGGCCCGAGCCTTTCTTCTGTGCAGATCCTCCAGGGCCTTCTGCATGCAGCTCTCTTCAGGTCCTTTTTCAGCCATTCTCTGTCCATTTTCAGGGGGATTCTTTGCGGGGCCCCTGGCTTGCACCTTGGTTTCCGGTGGAGGATCACACCTTCATGCCCGGAAGATTCAGGGAAGCCGTGTTGCCCCCATCCACAGCCAGGGCCTGCCCTGTGATGTAGCTGGCCTCGTCGCTGGCCAGGAAAAGTATGGCCTGGGCCACCTCCCTTGCATGCCCGTATCTTCTAAGCTCGCAGCGGCTTCCCAGCTTCCATTCCTTCCCTTTCTGCCTTGCCAGGTCAAAGACAGGTTTTGTCATCTCTGTTTCTATGAGACCTGGGCAAACTGCATTGACCCTCACATTGTGCTCCCCCAGATCGCAGGCCGAGGTCATGGTGAAATTGATGATGGCAGCCTTGCTGGCACTGTAGGCGTTTCCCCCGGCCCCGGAGCGTATACCGGCCACTGATGAGACGTTCACTATGGAGCCTGTTTTCCGGCTAGCCATGTGAGGGGCGACGTGCTTGGTCGCAAAGACCGTGCCCAGCACATTGGTGCGGTAAACTTTCAGCCACTCCTCCTCCTGCTGGGCTTCCAGGGGGCTCAAACCTCCTGCAATGCCGGCATTGTTAACCAGAATGTCCACCTGGCCGAAAGCCGATAGAGCGGCTTCTATTAGCTCCTTCACTTCCCCTTCCATGGATACGTCGGTGGGCTTTGCTATGGCCTCAGCTCCCTTACCCAGGATCTCCCTGAGAACCTCTTCCAGCCGCTCCCTCCTCCTGGCCCCAAGGGCCAGCTTGGCTCCCTCTTCTGCGAAAAGCAGGGCAGTGGCCCTGCCTATGCCGCTGGATGCCCCGGTAATCACGGCCACCTTTCCCTGCAAACGTCCCTCGGGCATACTCCCCCCCTTCCTGAACCCCTTCGGCCCTTCTGGGTTGGGCCCAGATTCCCATGGCGCAGCCCCTGGTGCGTGCAACTAGTCCTGTTCCCGCGCCGCGACCTCGTCTTCCCGGAAAATCCCCGGCCTCCCAACCCTGCCCGGCCTGCATCACCAATCCGCTCTGCGAGCTAGGTTACGGGTATCCATGCTATTTGGGTCTTCCCGAATGATCCTCTCTGGAGCCTCAAGCCTCTCCTTAGTCCTGGATACCTGCCAGCCTCTTGACCATTTTCTTCCTGGCCTCTATGTCGTACTGGGCTGTTATGGCAATCTTCTCCATTATGGGGGAACCACCTCCGTGGAGCCCTCCCACCGCAGCAGCCCCGCCGTAGGAAGAACAAAGGGTGTCCGAGATCATGCGGAAGAGCCTGTGCTGGTTCTCGGCCGAGACCTTAGGATTGCGCATTATGTACTTGTGCAGCAAAGGCCCCACCTTCTCGTTGTAGAAATCCTCCTCGTACGGGAGGGTTGCAGGAAGCCCACCTGCCACGTCCGCCAAAGTCTGCAACTCGTGATAAACATTCTCCCCTGACAGGCACCTGCCAACATTGCAGTACACCACATCCGGGATGTAGGTCCCGGAGCGGGCCCTTATCCCCTTGGCAGAGGCGGTGAAACCAGCTGCATATGCCAGCTCTGTTACCATTATGATCTCGGCCAGCTTGTCCCTCACATGATGGGCTCCGGCTATGCCATTGTACTCGGCAGCCAGGGCCACTTGTCCCAGGAGCAGCTCGTTGATGGCCGGCTTGCATCCGGAGTAGCTGTGCCTGTGGTAAAGGGCAAAAAGAAGTCCCAGTTGCCCCCCGAACTCCCACTCACCGCAAAGAAAGACCCTTTCCCAGGGGATGAAGGTGTTATCGAATATGGTGAGGGAATCTGTCATGCCCAGCTGGGAACCCGGAGACTTGAGCTGCTTCCTGGGCCTAGGGGAGGCAGGCCTCACCACCAGATGCACGTCATCCCAGTCCCCTGGTATGGCAAAGGCTACGGCCCACTCCCCCTCCTCGGGTGTGAGCATGCGGGTGGGCAACACCAGGATTTCGTCGGCCTGGGCGGCCTCTGAGTTGTGAGCCTTGGCTCCTCTGACCACTATGCCGTCCTTTCGCTTCTCCACCACGTGCAGATAGAGATCCGGATCAGCCTGCTGATGGGGCCTCTTGGAGCGGTCTCCCTTCACGTCGGTCTGGGCGCAACAGCCCACCAGATCCTCTTTTTGGAATCTTTCGAGCCAATTAAGGAAGTTCTTGTAGTACTCTGTCCCGTACTTCTGGTCGGCCTCGTAAGCTATTACAGAGATGGCATTGGTGGCGTCTATGCCCATGCACCTCTGGATGCAGCCGCCTGTCAGGGTGCACAGACGTCTGGTCATGTCCTGCTTCTTGTGAAGGTCCTCCACGCTTTGGTGCACGTGGCAGAACCTGTTGATCTTCTCCCCGGTGAGGTGGGAGGTGGCAGTGGTCAGATCCTGGTACTCGGGGTCTGCGGCCAGATCAAAGGTGGTGGAAAGGGTTCTGACCGCGCCCATCATTCTCTCGTCATCCCTGTCCACCAGTTCTCCACCCACGTATACGTTTCGCCGCATCTTGCGAAGCCCTTGGCGGTACTGCTCAGACGTCCTCATGGAAGACCTCCTCTCTTTTCTAGGAGCCCTTGCTCCCACAAGGGCCCTCTGCGCGCTCTCAGGAAACTCTGAAAAAAGACTCCTCGTACTCCGGTTTCCCTTCGTAACGTTTAAGGAAAAAGGCAGGGGCCCTTTCCATGTTCTCGAATATGGCAGGGTTCAGCTCCACTCCAGCCTTGTGAAACGCCTCGAGCACCTCTTTGGGGGATGGAGGGCATCCCTTCACAGCGATCATCTCCCGGATGTTGGGATGCTTTCGGTTTTTCTGGTACATGCACTTGCCAAGAAGTATAGTTTTTTTCTTTCCTTGGGTTGGTTCCATGACCTTGCCGGTGAGCACCTCCACGTCATCCCAGGGCTGCCCTTTCCAGGCCTGGGCTATGGCTGTGAGCACCACCCCTGTGAGCCCCGAACAGTACGTGCACATGGTGAGGTCGTACTTGCGGTAGGAGATGCCCTGAATTCCCATCTTGGCCATGGGAAGCGGCAAGGAGTTGTCGTCGTTGTAGGGAAAACTCCATTCGTGCTTGGATGCCACTGCTTCTATGGGCTCACCCTTCACTTCCACGTCCGAGAGGTCCAGGGGCCTTCCCCTGTCAGATGCAGCATGCACCAGGTGGGGCACCTCTGAGGGCTGGTAACCCAGGACCATGGCTCCCACCATGTCCGCAGAGAGCATGTCAGCGGAAGCCACCAGCACGTTGGTGCGTCTTATGCGGCCGTCAAAACTGGGGCCCCGCTCGTTGGTGTATATGCCGTCCAGGACTGTCAGGGATGGAGGGATCCTGTTGGCCAGCCTGGCGATCATGTAATGGAGGTCTTTTACCGGGTCAGCCCCGTGACACTTCTTGCGGGAGTTGATGTCTATCATGCCCTTGAGGTTTTTTATCCCCAGGCTCACCACTGCCTGGGCGTGGGTCTTGAGCACAGGTAGATTCACCACAAAATCGCTCTCCAGAATGTCCTGGTTAAAATTGACTATTACCCCTGCTCCAAGATCCACCTTTCTAAAAGGCCTTTCAAATACATTCAGAATCTTGACCCCGTATCGCTCGGCCAACCTGTTGTAACCCAGGGTCTCGAAGGCGTGGGAAGGGGTCTCTTTGTCATCTGGCCTGGAGGTGACAGTGCCCTCCCCTATGGTGATATCCTGCACACCCCTCTCCTTGAGCAGCACCACCACGTCCTCCACCACCCTGGAGGTGGTTATGACCCCCCACTTGGGAAAGGGCACAAACCTTGTCCAAAAGACTATGTTTGGTTTGATGAAGACCCGTGCGCCCCTGGGCATGTGATCCAGCCCTCTGCAAAGCTCCACTGCCCTTCGCACAGATTCCAGGGGCTTTTCGTATCTCACGATAGAGACCAGCGACTTATTAGTGCTTTTCATTTCCCCCTCCTCTTGGGAGCTCTTGAACGGCTCCTGGCTCCACTCACCTCAGCCTCCCCTGGCAGGGGCGGCTCCAGCACCAGTCTGAGATTCCAGGTGCCAGGGGAAGGCTGCCGGCTTATGCCCCTTATTACCAGGTCGGTCAGTGGATCCACAAACTCCAAAAGATCCTCCGGTTTTCCGTGCAGGAGCTTGCGGATGAGTATGTTTTCTATGGTCCCGAATATCACCGAACGCACGAGATAGGGGTTGGTTCCCTCCTGAAACTCCCCCGAGGCTATGCCTTCCTCCACCACCCTCAAGATAACCCTGGAGCCTTCCCTCACTGTCTGATAAGCCTCGGTCTCAGTGAACTTGCGGTTCTGCTTCAGTACCAGCATGGCTATGGAGGCGTAGTCCGGGTTGTTCTGGTAAAAGGAGAGGTAGTGATAGATGATGCTGCGAAGTTTGTTGGCTGCACCCTTGACGTATTGGAGGTGAAACTCGAGTATCTCCTTGCCTCTTCGGGTGGTTTCCCCAGGAATGGAGAAGAGAAGTTCCTCCTTGGAGGGAAAGTATTCGTATATGGTGGCCTCGGAAAGCCCGGCTTCCCTCGCAACGTCAGAAACGGTGGCCTCCTGAAAGCCTTTTCTGGCAAAAACCTTCTCGGCTGCCTTCAGGATCTGTTCCTTGCGCTGACCCAGTCGCCGAGGACGTGCCATGGCCCCCCCCAAATGGTTAAACTCAATATGCATTGAGCCCCAATACCAGATAGAGAACTTTGAATAGCTCGACTTTATCCTAAGAGCATTAAGAAATCAACCCATTTTTTCAACAATGTGTTAAATACTGCCAGGGAATTTTCATTCCCTTTCCCCTTGAGGCTGAGCCGGGTATATGCTAGCTAGGAGTCTTGAACACATGGGGCGCTTTGACCTGGGGTGCTCCTGTGGGTTCCCATTGGACCGGATTTTTCATGGGCAGTGGATGGGCTGGCTCAAGCCACACCCAAGGTTTGTTAAACTAGGACCCGTGTTTCCCGGCCTGGGGAGCAGTCACCCAGGCAGACCGGATCCGGGCTGAAGCTCCCAATCCCCAGGCCTGGTCCTGGAGACTTCCATGTCTTGGAGGGATCATGCAAGAGATCCTAGTGAAAAACGTGACCATTCTGGATGGAACCGGTGCGGATCCCAAACCCAATGGAGCGGTCTTGATAAGGGGGAACAGAATCCTGGAGGTCTTGGATCGAACCCCGAGGAGAACTCCGGCCAGGACCCAAGTCCTTGACGGCAAGGGGCAGTGTTTGATGCCCGGCCTCATAGACGCCCACGTTCACGTGGGGGCTGTGGATGTGGATATCCGCAGGCAACAAAGGGAGACTTACCCTTCTTTGTTGCTGGTGCGCTCCCTCAAGGTCCTTGAGGAGACCTTGCAGCAGGGTTTCACCACAGTCAGGGACGCGGGTGGAGCTGACCCAGGTCTGAGAGAGGCTCTCAGACTGGGACTCATCAAAGGCCCCAGGCTGCTCGTCTCCGGCAGACCCCTCTCCCAGACTGGCGGGCATGGGGATTTTCGAATCCCGGCCGAACAGACTCCTCCCTTGGGGAATTTGGCAGGGCTCTCCACCTGGATATGCGACGGGGTGGAGGAGGTTCGAAAAGCCACCAGGGAACTCCTGAGACAGGGGGTGGATCAGATCAAGGTCATGGCAGCAGGAGGGGCCATGTCTCCTTCGGACCAGCTGGAGGCCGTACAGTTCAGCCCGGAGGAGCTAAAGGCCGCTGTCTGGGAGGCCAAGGCAGCAGGCAAGTACGTCATGGCCCACGTCTATTCCGCCAAGAGCATCCTTCACGCCCTGGAGGCAGGGGTTCGCTCCCTGGAGCACGGGAATCTCCTTGATGAGCAAGCGGCATCGGCCATCAGGAATGCGGGAGCCTTTCTGGTGCCCACCCTGGCAACTTACGAGGCCCTTGGCCGTATGGGACCCGACCTGGGAATACCCCAGGCCAACATGAGAAAGATCCACCTGGCCAGGGAAAGATCCCTGGAAGCCCTCTCTATTGCCCACAGGGCAGGGGTCAAGATCGCATCGGGCTCAGATCTGCTGGGGCCCATGCAATCTCAAAAGGCCCTTGAACTGGAGCTGAAGGCCAAGGTCCTGGGGCCCATGGGGGCAATTGTGGCCTCCACGATTACCAATGCCAGCCTGTTGGGGCTTGAGACCCAGCTGGGCAGCATTGAACCTGGCAAGCTGGCAGATCTAATCCTGGTAAACGGTGACCCCCTCGAAGACATAAGCGTGTTGCAGCGCTACCAGAAAAGCATAACCCTTATCCTTCAAGAAGGGCGCATCTTGAAGAACATCCTCTGAGCCATCCCAGGTATTCACGGGAAGCCCATGAACCGGTGCCTTCCCGAGCAGACTCGCCGATTCTTTTTTGGCGCAAGGAGGCCAACTGCTCCCTGATGTTGAGTTTCTTTCCCCAAGATGGTAATTGTTTGGACTCATTGGAGGGGCTCAGGCGCTCTCGGGCTGAGATGCCTCATGGGCATCCAGAGGGGAGGGCAAGGGCTCGGCCGGGCGACCCAATTTCAGCATCCCAAGAAATGGGGTCTCGACTGTTGGATGTTTCTGCACAAGGGGTCTTGAGGAGAATTGTCTCATCAGATTCCTTGGGCCTGCGGAGACTTGAGTCCCTTGTGCAATGACCCTTCATGAACAACCCGGGTGGGACAGGAGGTGCGAAATGGAAGGATTTCGCCACGCCCATGTGGAGCGGGAGATGGAGCTCTACGGGTATGACCGGGTGGTGCGCAGCCACTGCCGCATGTGCCATGGAGGCTGCGGAGTCCTGGTTTTCCTCAAAGGCGAGGAGGTTAAGAAGATCCTGGGGGATCCGGACTGCCCTATCAACCATGGAACCCTGTGCAGCAAGGCAATGGCATCCACCAGGCTTCTTTACCACCCCGAGAGGCTTCTTAATCCCCTCAGGCGAAAGGGGCCCAAAGGAAGCGGCCTCTGGGAGAGGATCTCCTGGGATGAGGCTTTGGGGCTTATTGCGGAGAGGATCCTCCATTACAAGGGGGAACACGGGGCAGAGTCCATTGTCATGGGATACGGCACTGGAAGGGAAAACGAGGCGGTGATATACCGCTTTGCAAATCTCCTTGGGACCCCCAATGTGCTCACAGCAGGACACTTCTGCTATGGCCCCAGGGTGGCCACAAGCATCATCACCTGCGGCTCGGTGCCCGTGGCAGACTATGACAACAAGCCTGCCTGCATCCTGGTTTGGGGGAACAACTTGGTCATAAGCAACCCGGATGAGTACAAGGGGGAAAGATTCTCCCAGGCCCTGGATGCAGGGGCCTGGCTCATCGCAGTGGATCCCAGGCTAACCAGGATCTCGGCCAGGGCCAATTTTTGGCTCAGGCCAAGGCCAGGCACTGACACGGCTTTGGCCCTGGGAATGGCGCATGTGATCGTGACAGAGGGTCTCTTCGACCGCGATTTTGTCCAGAACCATGTTTACGGCTGGGAGCCCTTTCAGGAGCGGGTGGCTGAATATCCTCCCGAGAGGGTGGAGCAGATAACCTGGGTCCCCCAAGAAGAGATCCGAGAGGCTGCAAGGCTTTTTGCCAGGAGCAAGCCTGCGGTTATTCAGTGGGGAGTGGCCATAGAACAGCAGAACACCTCGGCAGATACCAACAGGGCTTTGCTGGCCCTGCTGGGCATCACAGGGAACATAGATGTGCCAGGAGGACAGGTGCTTTTCAGCCCCCCGAAAGTGAGGACAGTGGGGGAGTTCGGAGCCCACAAGATGCTCCCTCAGGAGCAAAGGGCCAAGAGGCTCGGGGGAGAAAGGTTTCGCCTGGCTGGCAACTTCGGGATCATAAATCCCGGGTGCGTGTGGGAGGCCATCCTGGAGGAGCGTCCTTACCCGGTGAAAATGCTTTTCTTCATAAGCTCCAACCCCCTTCTGACCCGGGCCAATGCCTCCCAGGTGAGAAGGGCCCTGGAAAAGGTGGAGTTCATGGCAGTGGCGGACTTCTTCATGACCCCCACGGCAGAGCTGGCCGATGTGGTGCTGCCCGCTGCCACTTGGCTGGAGATGGATTACATAGGGGATTTCTGGAAACGGCATGGCTATATTCTGCCCAGACGCAAGGTTGTCCAGATTGGAGAGTGCAAGTCTGACCATGAAATGCTCAACGAGCTGGCCCACAAGGTGGGCCAGGGGGAACACTGGTGGAAAAGCTTCCAAGGGGGGCTTGACTGGATCCTGGAACCCATGGGCATGAGCTGGGAAGAGTTCAAGGAGAGGGGGGAGGACTTGAGGGGAGAGGTACGCTATCGCAAGTACGAGTCCAGAGGCTTTTCCACTCCCACCCGCAAGTTCGAGCTCTATTCCACGCTCCTGGAAACATGGGGCTATGACCCCCTCCCCCAGTTCCGGGAACCCCCGGAAAGCCCCGTGAGCACCCCTGATCTCTACAAGCAATACCCATACATACTCATCACAGGAAGAAGGCTCCCTGGTTTCTTCCACACAGAAAACCGCCAACTCAGGCCCCTTAGGCAACTTCACCCAGAGCCGATCTTGGAGATACATCCACAGGCGGCTTCCAAGGAAGGCATCAAGGATGGGGACATGGTGATGGTGGAATCCCCCAGAGGCCAGGCCCTCTTCAAGGCAAGGCTCTTTGAGGGCATGGACCCCAGGATCCTGAGTGCAGAGCATGCCTGGTGGTTTCCAGAGGAACCAGGACCTGACCACGGCTGGAGGAGCTCCAACATCAATCTGCTCACCAGAAATGATTACGAAAGCTGCGATCCTGCCATGGGTGCAACACCCGTGCGCACCTTGCTTTGCCGCCTGAGGGCCAACCCGGATCATCCAAACGGGAAGAGCGGATCCGGTGCTCAAGCCCTCTCTCAGCCAGCCTCCCGTGCGCAGGTTTTTCCCCAGGAGGGTGGTCCTGCCAGTGAAAGTGATTGCGCCAGTGGTCCTCAGTTATCCCCTGCCCCTGACTGAGGCTGGTTAGGAAGAATCCAAGCAGCTGGGAGGAGAAGGAATGAAGCCCTACGAGCTCTTAATAGAGGAGGAAGCCTGCTGGGGATGCAGGGCCTGCGAACTGGCCTGTCAACAGGAGCATGGTTTTGCCTTTCCGCCCCTCTTGAGGGTGCTGGAGGATGGCCCCCACATGGACAAGAGCGGTTTCAGCTTCCAGTTCCGTGTGCGCATCTGCAGGCACTGCCAGGACCCCCCATGCCTGCCCGCTTGCCCCCAGGAGGCCATATCCCAGAGGTCAGACTTCGTGGTACTGCTGGACCAGGAACGCTGCAACGGCTGTGGCCTATGCCAGGAGGCCTGCCCTTATGGGGCCATTGTGGTTGATCCTTGCTCAGGAAAGGCCTTGAAATGCGACATGTGCCATCTCAGGGTGGACCATGGACTCTATCCGGCCTGCGCCGACAATGTGTGCATGGCCCACTGCATCTATTTCGACTCCCCGGAGAAGATCCGTGAGCAACTCCAGGCAAAGAAGGCCCAGCGGAAAACCCGCTGAGAATTCCAGAGCCCTTCTGGCCCGTGTTCTTGGGAAAGGCCAACTGCTGTTCTCGTTTACAAGAGCAGTAAGGGGAATCCAACAGAATCCATTGGAGGGACAAGCCCCATGAAGGTTCACGTGCTGGATCAAAAGATCATGTGGGGAGACCTGGACCCCCTGGGAATAGTCTTTTATCCCAATTACTACAAATGGATGGATGGCTGTGCACACCTTTTCATGGAAAGCCTGGGACTTCCCATGAAGGAACTCCTGGAAAAACAAGGCATAATATTTGCATTAATTGAGACGCGCTGCCAGTATTACTCCCCGGGCAAGTACCACCAGACCGTGAGAATCAGGACATCTCTGGCAGCAATGGAGCCAAAAACCTTGCTTCTCAGGTACAGGTTCCACCGGATGCCCCAGGATGAACTCATGGCCCAGGGATGGGAACGCAGGGTCTGCCTGGACGCCTCTGACCCCCTTCATCTGAAAGCCAGGGACATACCCCAGGACATAGCCCTCATTTTGGGCTCTGCCTTGGACAGCGGCCCAGCCAAGACCCATCAGGGCACCATTACCTCCACCTGATCCCTGTGAAGCCTGGGGTTTGGCCTGACCAGTATCCTTCTTTGGAAGCGCTGTTCCAGCTCCTCGAGGCCCGGCCTTTCCTCCTCACAAAGCACATGGGCCACATCCGGATGCACCTCCACCGAGACATCACCCCCCAGGTAGTGGGAATGCGCCATTTCCCTCTGGATCTCCCTCAAGACCTCGTAACACAGCGTGGTGGTGGAACGAATCCATCCTTGCCCCTCACAGCAGGGGCAAGGCTCGCAGAGCTGCTTCCCTACCCCTTCCTTGACCCTCTTGCGGGTCATCTGTACCAGACCCAGCTCGGACATCTTGAGCACGTTGGTGGGGCTGCGGTCCTTGCGCAGAGCGTCCTTCAAAGCTTGCAAGACCAGCTCCCTGCTGGATTCCTTCTCCATGTCTATGAAATCTATGATGATGATACCGCCCAGGTTGCGAAGCCTTATCTGATAGGCTATCTCCTTGGCCGCTTCCATGTTGATCTTGAGTATGGTTTCCTCCAGGTTGTGTCTGCCCACGTAACGGCCAGAGTTCACGTCTATGGTGGTCAGAGCCTCTGTCTCCTCAATGAGGATGTAACCGCCAGACTTCAGCCAGATCTTTTTTTCCAGAGCCCTGGATATCTCCATCTCTATGTGGTACGCATCAAAGATGGGCTCATCCTCCTCGTAGAGAAGAATTCTGTGGTTGAACTGTGGGAGATTGGCATCCAGGAATCCCAGTATCCGCCTGTACTCCGACTGGGAATCTATGACAAGCCTGTCCACTTCCCCCACCATGAGGTCCCTCACAGCCCTCAGGGTTATGTCCAGTTCGGCGTATAGGAGCCTGGGCACAGGGCCCTTTTCGGCATTCCTCCTGACAGACTCCCAGACCTGAACCAGGAAGTCCATCTCGGCTTTTATCTCCTCCTCGCTGACCCCCTCGCTGGCCGTGCGGGCTATGAAGCCGTAGGCCTCCGGCCTTATTTTGCGAAGGAGCTCCCTGAGCCTTGAGCGCTCCTGCTCTGATTCTATGCGCCTAGACACTCCCAGATGGGAAGCTTTGGGAAGCAGTACCAAGTTCCTCCCCGGCAGGGAAATATGGGTTGTGACCCTGGCCCCTTTGCTCCCCATGGGGTCCTTGGCCACTTGTACCATGATCTGCTGCCCCTCGCTTATCATCTCCTCGATGCAGTGGCCGGCGACAGCACGGGAGTTCCTACCCTCCCCATTGGCCTCCACCATCCCCTCCACACCAAAGAGCTCCCCCAGCTCCCTTGTGTCATTCCTCACATCGTCCACATACAGAAAAGCAGCCTTGGGAAGTCCTATGTCCACAAAGCAGGCCTGCATACCCGGCAGAACCTTCACAACACGACCCAGGTACACGTTTCCCACCAGGCTTCGATCCGACTCCCTCTCCACGTAAAGCTCGGCCAGGGTCCCGTGCTCTAGCAGGGCTACCCTAGTTTCCCTGGATGTCACATTTACAACAAGCTCCGAGGACATGCTGTACCACCCCTCCTTCCTCCCCGGGAATGGGGCTGTGCCCTCCCTCAATACTGGAACCAAGCAGCTCCACATGGGTCTTGCATATCCTCAACCCTCTGACCTGGGAATCCTGAAGCTTCAGGAGGCCTCCCAGGATCTCCACCAGCCGGGTGCCTCCTTCGGGAAAGCTCAGGATCCTCAAGCTCAGCAGATCCTCCCGGAGATGGCAGACACCCTCCACCAGGGGCCTTATGTCCACCTCCTTGAGCCAGGAGCCGTCTTTTCCCTTTCTTTTCACGGGCCATTGGGCCGAGTCAAGGAACAGCTCCACTCTCCGTCGGAGTTCTTCGCCCCTGGGTTCGGCTCCCTCTGGGATCTGCACCCTGTAACAAGTCCTGAGCTTTTCCCTGAAAAGAGAAGCTGCACCCAGCTCCACTTCTTGGCAGGCAAGTGGCTTGACCCCCTCGGGCAACTCCCTGCCCAGCCTTTCCAGGAGATCTCTGGGGTCCAAGAATCCGAAGCTTTCAAGATCCATGAACTCTGCCCAGCTCTCCACTCCCAGAGGCAACCCCGGCCCCAGATCCACCCTGGGCATGGGGTGATGCCCCTGGCTGAAAAGAAGCGGTATCCCGGCCCTGCGTAGCGCTCTGGTCAAAACACTGCCCAACTCCAGATGGCCCAGGAACCTGGCCTGGCCTGTCTTGGCATAGCGGATCCTGAATCTCTTGACCACATCGCGGCCCTTGGCTCGATGGTACGCTCCTGAGAAAACCTCCATCCCAGGGAAAACCGGGCCACCAGGATCCCTTTCGGCCAACACAGGAAAGAGACCATCCTGGCACACCCCGCAGCCATGGCAATTCCCGCTTCTGCAGTCCGAGGTGAACTCCCCGGCCAGGGCCTTCTTATACTCAGTTACCAGGAACTCCTGCGAGACACCCACGTCCAGATGAGTCCAAGGCAGAGGTCTTTCCAAGGGGAGCCTTCTGCCCACGTACTCCTCCAGCTTCATACCCGCCTCCTGGAAGGCCCTCTCCCAAAGCTCATAGTGAAAGTGTTCGCTCCAGCCATCCAGCTTGCAGCCCAGCTCATGAGCCCTCAAGAGCACTTCCCCGAGTCTCCTGTCCCCTCTGGAAAAAGCCCCTTCAAGCTGGCTCAGCCTGGCATCCTGCCATTTCACCTCTATGCCCCTCTTGCGCAGCTCCTTGCGCAGCCATCCCAGGCGTCTGAGGGTTTCTTCAAGGGGCATCTGCACGCACCATTGGAACGGAGTATGCGGCTTGGGCACAAAGGTGGAGACCCCCACTGCCAGCCTGGCCCTTCCCCTGGGACCCCTGGCCTGACCCAATACCTTGCTGCACATTTCCACTATCCCCTGGAGGTCCTCCATGGTTTCGGTGGGCAGTCCCACCATGAAATAGAGCTTCAGGGAAACCCAACCCTTGGAGAAGACTCTGCGGGCAGTTTCCATGACCTCCTCTTCGGTGAGGTCTTTGTTGATGACCCTCCGGAGCCGGTCTGTGCCGGCTTCAGGAGCTATGGTTATACCTGTCTTTCTGACCTCCCTGACCATCCCCAGAACTTGGTCTGAGAGGCTTCCCACTCTCAGGGACGGGAAAGACAGGGCAACCCTCTCAGGAACGTACTTGGCACAGAGTGCTGAAACCATTGGGGTCAAACAGCTATGGTCCCCAGAGCTGAGGGAAAGGAGGGAGAGCTCCTCGTACCCGCTGCCGCTGACGGCCTTTTGGGCCAGCTCCAGCACCCTGCCCAAACCCCTTTCCCTAACCGGCCTGTACGTGAATCCTGCCTGGCAGAATCGGCATCCCCTGCTGCAGCCCCTGGCTATTTCCACGCAGGCCCGGTCGTGCACCACCTGGGTGTAAGGCACAAGGGTGTCCCCGCGCACAGGGCTCCTGTCCAGATCCCGCACCACTCTCCGAACCACCTTTTCCAAGCCCGATATTTCACCCCTTATGGAGCTTACAGAGCCGTCCCCGGCATACTCAACATGGAAAAACCTCGGCACGTACACCCCTTCAATGCCTGCCAGTTTTTCCAGTATGCGCTCCTTGGCCCAGCCTGATCCTTTGGCCTGGAGCAGAAGATCCACCAGTTCTTCCACCACCTCCTCCCCGTCCCCCAGTACAAAGGCATCAAAAAAGGGGGCAAGCGGCTCCGGGTTGGAGCAGCAAGTCCCGCCGGCAATGACCAGGGGAAAGGCTTGAGGCCGCTGCCGGGCCAAGAGCCCTATCCTTCCCATCCTGAGCATATGAAGCACATTGCTGTAGCCCATCTCGTAAGGGATGGAAAAGGCGATCACGTGGAACTCCTCCAGGGGAGTTCGTGACTCTTGGGAAAAAAGAGGGATGCCCCTCGAGGCCATCTGTTCTTCCATGTCAGGCCAAGGCACGAAGAATCTCTCTGCCGCCACTTCCCGCCTTGCATTCAGAAGCCCGTATATGAGCCTGAAGCCCAGGTGGGACATGCCGATCTCATAGGTGTCTGGGAATGCCAGTGCAAAACGCAGAGAAACCCTGTCCAGGTCTTTTCTAACAGAACCTATTTCTCCCCCCAGATACCGGCTCGGCCTGCTGACCGAGGCCAGGAGTTCCTCTACCACACCAAACAATTTATTGCCCATCTTGTCTCCCGCACACCCTGAGAAAAAAAAGCCCGAGGAGCACCTCGGGCCCAAACCGGATCAACCCCCGGCTATTCCTCCTCCTCCCCCTCCTCTTCTTCTCCCTCCTTCTCATCGGCCAGGATTTCGTGGAACCCTTCCTCGGGGAGCCCCTCCACCTCTGTCAGCTCACTTAGAGAACCACCTCCATGGAATACCTCCCCTATGCCAACTTCCTCTATTGCGGTCTCAAGCATGAGCTCTTCTTCCCTAGGCTCTGAAACCCTGCTTGGGGGCTCAGGAGGTCTGGAGGGATCCACCACGGGCCTGATCTTCTCTGAGGCTATCTCCCTCAGAGCTATCACACTGGGGCGATTCTTGGCATGGACAAGGGGCTTGGAGCCTTCCATTAGCTGCCGTGTCCTTCTCACGGCAGCCTGCACCAGGAGAAAACGGTTTTGTATGCGCTCCACGCAGTCTTCTATTGTAACACGGGCCATAAGACACCTCTTGGGTTTGGACATTTGAAATCCAATAAATTATAGATCGCAATCCTATGCCAGGTCAAATCCATGGCAGGCTTTGCTCTCCACATGGAAGCGGATCAGGATTTCCCTTTTTATGGATCCTGGCCCTGGCCCCCACGGCCGCCCGGCACCAATGGCCCAGGCTGGCCAAAGCCAAGCCTCCGGATGGCAGTGTGCTATCCCTCTATTCCGGGTCGTTCACTGGTGGCTCAAGCTCGACTCCGCGGGGGCAAAAGCAATCCCAACCCCCTTTGGGAAGTGGAAGGGTGCGGCCCTTGTGGTCCAAGAGCAGCAAATCCGGTTCTCCGAGGGTCTTGCCAACACGCCAGATGGGCCTTCCAAAGGCTTCCTCAAAGGCCCTCTCCAGTTCCCTTCCCCTCGGGGCTGGAACGGTCAAGAGAAGACAGTAGTCCTCCCCACCTCCCAGTGCCATGGACAAAGGGTTCAACCCGAATTCAAGGGCATATTGCCTGAGTGCCTCGGAAAAAGGGATGGCCTCTTCCATGAGCATGGCCCCCACCCCGCTTCTTTCGCATATGCGGCGCAGATCCGATGCCAGCCCGTCACTCAAGTCCATCATGGATGTGGCATACCCCCTCTGGGCAAGGAAGAGTCCCTCCAGCACCTGGGGTCTGGGGTCCAGGTGGGCCCTCAGAAGGGGGGCGCTTTTCTCCTCGGGCCAGGTACGGCCTCGCAAGATAAGATCCAGACCTGCCCCAGCGTCTCCGAGGGTACCGGTTACGTAAATGAGCTCCCCTGGTTTGGCCCCAGATCTCAACACCACCTGTTCCCTGGGGGCACAGCCTGTCAAGGCCACGTTTATTACCAGGGGCCCCTTGGAGCTGGTGGTGTCTCCTCCCAGGATGTTTATCCCGTGCTCCGAGGCCATCTCCCTCAAACCTTTGTAAAGCTCCTCCAGATCCTCGAGGCTCAGCTTCCCAGGCACTGCCAAGGAAACATAGGCATCCAGGGGCTCGGCCCCCATGGCAGCCATGTCGCTTAGGTTCACAGCCAGGCTCTTTCTTCCCAGGAGCCTGAAACTTGTGGCCTCCAGCATGAAGTGAACCCCTTCCACCAGCATGTCTGTTGTGATCAAGAGGACCGAGCCAGCTCTGGGCTCGAAAACAGAGGCGTCGTCCCCTATACCCTGCAGGACCCCTTCTGGCCTCAGGATCATCTGGCGGTTCACTCTCTCTATAAAGCCGAACTCGCCTATGTCTGAGAGAGGAGTTCCCATGCTGCCTTCACTTCCCCAGCTTTCTTATTGCCTCGGCTATCCTGCTGGCCCCTTTTTCTAGAAGCCGGCTCTGGGCTGCCACCATCTGCTCGTAAGCCTTGCCGGATACCGGCTCGGTCATTTCCAACTCCCCTTCCAGGAGGGGCCTTCTGGGGTCTGAGCCGTAAAGCCCCCAGTGGGCCAGAAGCTCCACCCTTTGATCTGGTACAGCCTCAAATCTCTTCACCCTCAAGGCGACCTGGTAATCCACCCCGGCAGAAGATTTCCATGGAAAGTATTCCACCCTCTTGATGCAAACCTCTCTGGAGATGGCTTCTGCCATTACCCTGGCTATGCCCTGGGCAAGGGGCTCTGCCCACTGGTCGAAATCCGAGGGCTGTACCTCGTTGAGGCCTATCCGCACCACGATCTGGGGGCGATCCAGGTATGCTGGAATCTCCACCGGGCCCATGCCCAAGACGAGGCAGGGCTGAGCCGGCCCTCCGGGAAGGGGCCTGGGCGGTGAGTCCAGAACATAAAAACGGGTGGGGGCCGTGACCGAGCAGGCCCCCAGGAAAAGCATCAGCAAGCCCAGTCCTGCTCCAGCCTTGTTCTTACCTTTTCTCATGAGATCATCTCCCCCTGGGCGAACCCTTCCCCTGTATGAGAGCCTCCGGGTGTCTGCCAAGGTACTCGGCCAGGCCTCTCAGAGATCTGGCGGCCAGGGCCACTTCCTCCATGGCCGTTGTAAGCCTCTGGACCACAGGGGAGTTCTCTTCAGTAAGCCTCTCCATTGAATCCAGGGTCTTCCCGGCCTGCTTCACCGTGCCTTCGGCAGTCTCCAGGGTTTTCCCCAAGGCTCTGGAGACCTCTTCTAGCCTGGCTTCCACCTCCCGAGCCAACCTCCCGAACTCGCCTATCGCCTCTTGGGCTGCAACGCTCGTGCGGAGCATCTGCACATCAGCACTTCTGGCCAGCTTCCCATAGTCCCTTATGGTCTCCTGAAGCACCAGGCCCAACGGCCCCACCTGGGAGTTCAGGTTTCTGGCCAGCTCGGCCAGCTCCTGCAGGGCCTTTTCCATGGAGCCCAAACTGCCCCTCAACTCAGGGGAGTTGATGAGGGCCTCTATGCCGTCCACGCTCCGAACTATCTTGTTGACCATTTCCTCCAGGGGAAGATCCTCCAATTTCCTGGCCAGCTGCTGCATCACTGTGGGCACTGTGGGAATCTCCGGGACTGTGCCGTCACCCTTGAATTCCGCAGGCTTATCAGGCAAGAAATCCAGGCTGATCATGAGCTGCCCTGTCACGTAGCTCTGGGTCACCAGCTGAGCCCTCAGACCCCTTTCCACCAGTTTGCTGAATTGCTCCCCGGGAGCTACCCCCTTGCCCACACCCGTAACCCTGTAAGGCTCCAGTTCGACCACCACTGGAATCCGGAAAGAAAACTCCTTGGGGTCATAGACAAGCTGAATGTCTTTGACAGAGCCTATCCTGACCCCCCTGAACACCACAGGAGCTCCATTGTTCAGCCCGCTGACCGAGCCGTCAAAGAACATCACGAACTCCTGAGAACGCCTTAAGAACCTGCCAGAACCCAGGACCGCCACTCCCACTAGTATCAAGACCAGGGCCCCAAGCACGAAGCCGCCTATGGCGCTCCTGCTCACCCCCCTGCTCATCTGCCCTCCTTTCCTTCTCTGTCCCCTGGGCAGGCTCCCAGGCAGAGCCCTGCCTGGGCCGAACCACCCCTGGTCAGAAACTCCCTGACCCTTGGATCAGTGGATTCGGCCAGAAGCTCCCTGGGATTGCCCTGGGCTATCATGGTCTTGGCCTCAGAGTCCAGGAAGATGGAATTCTCCGCCAGGGTGAAGATGCTGGCCAGCTCGTGGGTCACCACCAGGATGGTGGCCCCCAGGCTGTCCCTCAGCTCCAGTATCAGCTCGTCAAGGCGCCTCGCGCTGACAGGATCCAATCCGGCCGAGGGCTCATCGAAGAAAAGCACCTCCGGGTCCAGTGCCATGGCACGGGCAAGCCCTGCTCGCTTTCTCATCCCACCACTTATTTCCGAAGGATAGAACTCCTCGAATCCGGCCAGTCCCACCAAGGCCAACTTGAGCGAAACCATTTCCCTTATCTCTTCCTGGCCCAAGTTGGTCAGCTCCCTCAAAGGCAAGGCCACATTCTCCGCCAGGGTCATGGAGCTCCAAAGCGCCCCGCTCTGGTAAAGAACTCCCACCCGCCTGAGAATCCTCGCCCTGGCCTCTTCATCCAGGGACCAGAAGTCCTCTCCCCAGTAAATGACTTTGCCCCCAGAAGGGGGTCTCAGCCCTACCATATGTTTTAACAGGGTACTCTTGCCGCACCCGCTTCCACCCATGACCACCAAGATCTCGCCCTTGTGGAGGCAGAAGCTGATGTCCCTTTGCACTACGAAGTCCCCGTAGGCCATGCTCAAAGCTTGGACCTCTATGACTGGGTCTCCTTTTTTCACAGCTTCAAATCCCAAGCAATTCGCAAAGGTAAGTCAAGACAGCAGTTGCCATGATTATGCTCACGATTCCTCTTACCACGGCCGAGGTGGCGGCCTGTCCCACGGCAGAGGCACTTCGGCCAGACCGCATCCCCTGAAGGCAGCCTGTAAAGGCCACCAACACCCCGAAAACCAGACTGTGGAAAAGTCCGATCCAGAAATAACTCAGTTTCACGGAATCCTGGGTCATTCGAAGGTACTCCTGCACATTGAGATCCAACATGGCCACCCCAACCGTGAGCCCCCCCAAGATTCCAAGCAAGTCGGCATAAGCGCACAACAAGGGCATCATGAGGCTCAGGCCCAGGAGCCTGGGAAGCACAAGGAACTCCACTGGGGGTATGCCAAGGGTTCTAAGAGCATCTATCTCCTCGTTCACCTCCATGGTCCCAAGCTCTGCAGCAAAGGCAGCTCCTGTGCGGCCGGCCATTATTATGCCTGTCATTATGGCACCCAGCACCCTCACCATGCCTATGCCCACAAGGGCAGCCACGAATATCTGGGCTCCAAATATGCGAAGCTGTACAGCCCCCACAAAGGCCAGGATCAAGCCCACCAGGAAGCTTATAAGGGAAACGATGGGAAGGGCCTCAACCCCGCAGCGCTGCATCACAAGGAGTAGATCCGAGAATCTGAATCGGGCTTTCCCTTTGATGAGTCTTCCCATGGCCAAGGTCAGCTCCCCGAGAAACCCGGCCACCTCGTAACTGCCTTGCCACGCATCCACTGCCCTTTGACCCATTCGAAACAGGAGAGACTTCCCTCCTGTCAGCTTTCGAGTCTCTTTTCTTTCCGGGACGGCTGAAGCCAGCCTAAGGAGTCTCTGGGCCCCTTGCGGAAGCCCCGTTTTTTCCAATTCAAGGCCCTTTTCCCTGAGGAAGACTTCCAGCTTTCTCACGAAGCTGATCAAGGAGCTGTCCCAGTGGCCAAGATCCTTGCAGTCCAAGTGGACCGGGCCCCTCCCACTGGCCCCAAGGATCTCCTGCCCCACCTCCTGCTCGGATGGAAGAGTATCCCCCAACTTCCACTCTCCCAGAAGCCGCACCCCCAGAGTGCCATCCTGGTTCCTGGAAAGTCTTGCTTGAGGCCTGGTAGCCGGATTTTTTCCCTGCTCTGGATCCAACCTGCCCCTCCCAAGCTTTCCCCATTCTCCCATCTCTGGAGAGGAGCTGACAAGCATGCCCAGAGCCTATCTTCCGTTTATTCAGTTCACAGGCTGGGCTGCCACCTGGGAGGCTGGCCAAAAAACACCTGGGGCAGTGGTAAATGGTCAACCCGGGGCATCCATTCTTGCTGGATAATGCGAGCTGAGTGTGCCTTTGGCCAGCAACCTGGAGTTCCAAATTACCGTAAGGCTACTTGCGAACATGGCCAGCACTGCCAGGGGCGGGTTCAGGAACCCGGCCATGGCAGCCGGTATTGCAGCAAGGTTGTAAAGCAAAGAGAGAACAAGGTTCTGCAAGACCGTCTTTCTGGCTCTCCTTAGTATTTCCAGGACATCCAGGATCACCCACGGATCTGTGCGAGCTGCCTGAACAGAGGCCACAGTGCTGGGAGACCCGAGGCTCTTTCCAAGGGAGATACCCAGGTGAGCCAAGGCCAGGGCTGGGGCGTCGTTGATCCCATCTCCCACAATACAAACCTTTTTGCCCTCCCTGGATAGCCTATCCACCAAGGAGGCCTTTTCTTGAGGAAGGACCCCGCCAAGAAATCTCTCTATGCCCAATTGTCTCGCCACCCAGGAGGTGGTACCCGGGGAATCCCCTGAAACCAGCCAGATCTCGAAACCCTGATCCTTGAGAGAGGAGACAACCTCAAGAGCCCCCGGCTTTAGGGAATCACCCAATACCATTGCTCCACGGACTCTGCCATCCCATCCCACGAATATCACCGTGCAGCCTTGGGATTCCCGGGTGGAGGCCTCCCTGTCCTGTTCCTCACTCATGCCCAATCCCCACTTGGCCATCCAGGCTCTGTTCCCAACACATATCCTGACCCCCTCCAGAATTCCGCAAACCCCTTCTCCAGGCTCTTCCAGAAACTCCTTCACCTCCTGCGGGCTTATGCTCAGGCCGCGGGCAAAAGCCACCACCTTCCGGGCCAGGAAGTGGGCGGAGGATAGCTCAACCGAGGAAGCCCTGAAAAGCACCAACTCGGGATTTTCCTGGAAACAGATCACCTCCTGTACCGAGAAGACCCCCTGGGTAATGGTCCCTGTCTTGTCCAGAATCAGGCTCTGGATCTTGCCCCCTGCCTCCAGGACCTCTGGGTCCCTTATGTAGATCCCAAACTTGCGGCCAAGGCCCACTGCCGCAACCCGGGCCAGAGGGGTAGCCACACCGAGGGCACAGGGACATGCCACCACCAGGACCGTCAACCCCCTCATGAGAGCCTCTTCCAAAAGACCGTCCTCGGCCCAGATCCAGATTGCTGTTCCAGCCCCCAAGAGCACTACCGCTGGCACGAACCATCTGGAAATCCTGTCGGCCATCCTTTCCCAGGCGGAGGGGCGGGACAGGGCCGCTTCCACCATGGAGGCCATGGAGGAAAGCCAGCTCCTCTCACCGTTCTCTTTGGCCTGGATGCCAAGACATCCTTTCAAAAGAAAAGCGCCTGCCAGCACAGCTTCTCCTTCCCCGAGTTTCACCGGCTTTGACTCTCCGGTCAGCATGGAGAGGTCCAGGGTTCCTTCCCCTTCTACCACCAGGCCATCCACCGGCACACCCTCTCCCTCTTCCACCAGGACCAGATCTCCTTTTCTGACCTCCCGGGTGCTGACCCATCGAGTGGATCCTCTTTCCAGGAGCCGGGCCTTGCCATGGCCAGCTCCCATTCTCTCCAGCCAGTCCCCTCCCACCGAGGACCTTGCCCTTTGCTCCAAGTGCCTTCCCAAGAGCACCAAGGTGATCAACATGCAGGCAGTGTCGAAATAGAGATGGAGTCCTCTCCAAAGAAACTGTACGAGGCTGTAAAAATATGCGCTCAGGGCCCCAAGCCCCACCAGGCTTTCCAGGTTGGGGACGAGGTTTCTTGCCCCTGAGTAACCTTTTCTTATGACAGGGAGCCCACACCAGAAAACCACCGGGGTGCTGAGTCCCAACAGGGGGATGGAAAGGTACAGGACCGAATCCCTGGATAGCTCTTCCAGGAAGCCAACATAAAGGGCCCAGGAGATCATCATGACATGAGCGGTGATCAGAGCCGCAACTCCCAGGCGGATCCTGGAGGCGCTCTCCTGGCCTGCTTCATGAATTTCTTCCGAAAAAGACTGGTAACCCAGGGAACCTATGACTGCCATTATTTCCTTGGGGCTAAGACGGGAGGGCTCATACGTTATCTTGGCCTTGTCCGAACTGAAGGAGACCTTAACCTCCCTTATCCCATCTGTCTTCTCCAGCACTCTTTCCAGCAGCCAGGCACAGGCAGGACATCCCATACCGGACACACGCAAGCGAAGTTCCACCGAATCAGGACTTACCGAGCCTTGGGGCTCCGAGATCTTGTTGTCTTGTGCAGACTCCGTCCCGGAGATTATGCCTGCCTTGAGGCATTCCCTGTAAAGTTCCGTTCTTGTTGGATCCTCTGGGATGACACCGTAGCGGGCAAGCAAGATCTGGTACACAGCCCTGCACCCGGGGCAGCAATAAAGCATCTCCCGGCCGTTTATCCAACCCTTCACAGGCCGGCGTCCCAGGGGCAGGCCACACAGGGAGCAGCTTTCCTGGGGCAGGGCATTTCTCCTGGGAGGCCCCGAGATCAACCCGCAAGACCCTTGAGGTGAAAGAGTGCCTTGGCACCCTTGTAGAACAAGAGACTCCCCATCAGAATCACCCCTAGGGCTGCAATCCTCTCCCCCACCAGCCTGAATCTGGAAGACACGGAACTGGCCGAGATCCCCAGAAAAAGCAAGGCCGGGACCGTGCCCAGGCCAAAAAGGGCCATTATGGCGAGAGCTTCCAACATCCCTCCTGAGGAGGCTGCCTTCACCATCATGGCCCAAGGCAGCATGCAGGGGAGAAATCCAGTGGCCACCCCAAGCCCCAGCTTACCTGCAAGACTCCTGGCTCCCAGAAACCTGGAGACCCACCTTGCTGCGCCGGCATTTCCCTGGCCCCGGCCGGGAAAAGGCAGAGAACCCGTCAGGACCAGGCCCATCAGCACCAAGGTGGTCCCGGCCAGAAGGCTCACCCAGGACCTGAGTTGCCCCATGAACGCCTCCAGGTTCATCAGGTGGGCCACAACTCCGGCCACTGCCCCGAGAAGCATGTAGGAGCTCAACCTTCCCAGGTGAAAGATCAGGTGATGCCCAAGCCCGGCCCGGGCTCCACCGGCTGCATCGGCCCTCTGCAGCGAGTAAGCCACCACAATAGGTCCGCACATCCCAACACAGTGGAGGCTTCCTGCAGCTCCTATGAAGAAGGGCCCAAGCATTTCCAGCATGCCAATTTCCTCACCCGGATGATTCACCAGGGAAGAACCTTCGGCTATTCCCCCTGGGCGCCTCGGCCTGGGAGGGATCTGAGGAAACGCACAATGGCCCAGCGGTCCTCTTCCTTGATGGTATAGCCCAAGGGAGGGCTCCTCTTGGAGCCCAATGTGATGATCCCGAAGATCTCTCCGTCCGAAAGTTCCTGAATCTGTCTTGATCCGAGGTCTGAGGGGAGAGGATGGAAGCTCTGTCCCACGGTGCCACGTCCGTCAGCCTTTGGACCGTGGCACATGCTGCAATAGAATCCGTACGCCTCCCGGCCCTGTTCCATCCATCGGGGCTCCTCCCCCAGGGGGTTCTCGAGCTTTGTCAACTCCAGGACCCTTAAGCCCTCCAGACCCCCTCCCACGGGGACCGTCCCGGAGGGCATGTCCGGGAGTCTTGACTCGTACGTGCGCACCGACTCCTGCTCTTTCATCCTGGCATAGTCGCAACCCCACAGCATCAGACACAAAATGCTCAAGACAGCCCAAGTGCTCCCAAGCAAGAGCTTCTGAAGGAGCCTCTCAGAGCTGGGCTTCTGGCCTTTCTCAAAGAAACTTTTTTTCTGGGCCCTCATCTGTTCTCTCATTGGTCAACATGCTGGGGCACCGGAGGAGCTGCACTGCCCGGTCCCACACTGGAGTGAGGCGCCTGGCCCGGCACATCCCTTACCACGCCGAAATCCCAAGGCGGGGGTCCCTTGTCTCCCACCAGGAAAAAAAGCAGGAGGCCCCAGCAAATGAAAAGCAAGGCCATGCCCACCACCACGAGCCAGCCCCTGAGGCTACCTTTTTCCATCTCGCGACTCCGATTCTCTCCCTGCCGGGCCCCTGCTCGGCAATCAGGAAGGAAGCCCTGGCCCGGGCTCCTCCAGCAAGTTCCCCCGGCTCCAAACTCTTTTTTCCCAAGCCCACAGAATCAGATCTTCATTGCCCATTCCGCCAGGGCTTCACCTGCGGGGAGATATCCCCACTTGATCCTGCATGGTCTTTCTCCCCCCAGGAACCAAGCTCTCAACTCCTCAAAGTCAAAAGGGAGGGCCCCACACCCCAACCTTCAGGGCGTAACCCAAGGCCCAAAACAGAAATCCCAGGTACACAATGAGAAGCAGGGCCGGGATGGGACCCTTTCCAGTCCTTATGCCTTCAGGATAGTGCTCCAGATCTTGCTCCTTTTCCTCTTCTTGTTGGTGGTAACCCCTGAAGCAGACCCAGAGGATCAGCAATGCCCCCAGCCCCATGAAAAAGGCCAGCACCACATATTGGAAATCCAGCATGGGAAAGAATCTCATTTGCTTCAGCCCTTCAAGGTTGCGAGAGTCAACCACAAGGCCGCTGCCATGGAAAGAAGAACCAGCCCCCCCACCAGACCCAGGAAGCACAGGGCCCCTGCGGCACCCCTGAGGGAGTGCTCTGGGCATGTGGTCTCCTCATCTCTAAGCGGCAGAAAGCGGGCTCTATCCTGCTCGCTGAACTGTCCTGAGCGCAGAGCCCAGAGAAAAGCCCACCCCCCCAATCCCACCCCGAGAAGGATCAGCAGAATCCACCCTGCATAGTACATTGCTCTACCTCGGATGCGGGCCCAAGTAGGAGGCGTCTATGCCCCTGGGCTCCCCACCTGCATCACTTTCCCCGATGAAATACACGGCCACGTAGTCCCCAACATCCCAGATCTTTTCAGACTCCAGCTCCCTCTTGAAGTACGGCATGGCCGTGCCCGTGATTCCGTTCATGATCTGGTAGTAAAGTATCCCGCCTGAGATGCCCCTGCCCCTCAATATGGTGAAATTCAATGGCGGCGGATAAAGATATGGCTGGGCAGGACCCATCCCATCCCCTATGGGGCCATGGCAGCCTATGCAGAAGCTCTGGTAAATTCGGTGCCCCCTTTTGAGACGCACCTCATCGGTGGGGTAGGGATTGGGAAGCTTTCTCCAGGGCTCAGGCACATGACTGTGAAGCCACTGCACATTCGTTTCGGGCCCGGCCTCGTAAGCTCTTATGGCTTCCCTTTTCCAGAACCGTTGCCTTTCCATTCTGTAATCGGCCTGCTGGAAACCAAGTCCCTGTATGTATGCTGTGAGGGCCCTGATCCTCTGCTCTCCCAGAAAATCCCATGGAGGCATGAGGGATTCGGGGCGGGTGAACCTTGGGTTCACAAAGTGAGCCATGTGCCAGTCGTCGGGATGCTCCCCGCCGGCCTGGGAAAGCTCCGGGCCGGTTCTCTCGGAGCCCAGTTGATGGGGGCGATCAGCCACATAATCACCTGCCTGGGCTACCCGTTGGGCTCCCAGATCCCAGTCCAGGAACCGCACATACTGTGTGTGGCAGTATGAACAGCCGTTCTGGATATAAATCCTTCTTCCTTCCTCTTCCAAGGGGGTCCTGGGCCTGAAGATCTCAGAGGGTTTCTCCGTGAGGGTGAGACCGGGCAGCACCACCGCCACTAGAAAAACCGAGGCAAAAAGGATCAAGCAACCTCCCACTATGAAAGAAGGAGTCATCCTCATTGCAGCCTACCCCCTGGCAGGGGCTGCCCCGAGCCCTCCTTAGGGTTTACCATGAGGCTCATGGCTATGTTGTAAAGACCCACCGCAGCCCCTGCCAGGATGAGAACCCCCGAGGCTGCCCTTGCCACCATGTACACATGGAGCTGGGGCAGGATCCTGTACACTGTTTCCCCATTCAGCCAGCCGTGGCCCTGAACCAAGCCTGCTGCGGTGAGTATGGTGAAAAACCCTGTCATACCCACCAACAAGAGCCAGTACTGCACATCGGCCAGCCTCTGGTTGTAAATTGGCCTGCCCGTGATCCTAGGGATCATGAAGTAGATCCCCCCCAGGGCTGTGAGGCCTGCAAACCCCAGCACCCCCATGTGGGCGTGGGCCACCACCCAGTTGGTGAAGTGGGTCACCCTTTGGATGTAAGGCAGTGACTGCAGCGGGCCCTGCAGGCAGGTCATCAGGTACCAGACCGTGCCTGCAAACACGAATTTCCCTCCTATGTCCTCGTGTATGACCCCCAACCTTCCTCGCATGGTGAGCCAGAGATTCACAAGAACCGTCATCACCGGTATCAACATGCCCACACTTCCCGTCACTGCCACTACCTTGAGCCATGTGGGGGCAGGGGCCTGGAGCAGGTGGTGGGTGCCTATGTGGGAATAGAGCAACAAGAGGGACCAGAACCCCACCAAGGACAAGGTATGGCTGTAAAGAGGTCTCCTGCTGGCTATGGGAATCACGTAGTAAGCCACTGCCACGGCAAGAGGGGTGAAGAAGAAACCCAGGATGTTATGGCCGTAAAACCAGGCCAGTATGGCATCCGGTATGCCCACCAGGGAGCCGGTTCGGGGCTCCCAGACGGCATTCCCGAAGAAGTAGCTGAAAAAGGTGAAGATCACAGCCCCAAACACGTACCAGACCGAGACATAGAGGAGGTTCTCCTGCCTGGCCATTACGGTCCTCAGCATGTTGTAGAAGATGAGCGCCAAAACCAACAACACCCCAAGGTCCACCGGCCAGATGAACTCCGCGTATTCCCTGTTTTGGGTATGTCCCAGGGAAAGGGCCACTATGCCCACCCCTATGGCTAGATCCCAGAGAAGAGCTGATATGACACCCAGCCTTTCACTGTGCAAAGGGACTCTCAGGAGTCTCGGCACCAAGAAATGGGCCCCGCCCAACAGGGCCGAGCCCACAAACCCGAACATCACCAAATTGGTGTGGACCTGTCTTAGCCTGCCAAAAACCAGCCAGGAAATGTTGCCCAGCAGATCCGGTGCTATGAGCTCCACAGCCCCGGTGAGCCCTGCCAAGGCCCCCAGCACCATCCAGAAGGCCGAAGAGATGAAAAAGACCCTCGCGCTCCAGTGAGTTTGCAAGCTGTCCATGCTCACCCTACAGCCAACCTCGAAAAGGGGACACAGTGCTTCTCACCTGTGGCAAGCCAACCAGCAGTCCACCTGGGCTCCCAGGCTCCTATGACAACCTATGCAGAACCCCATCTTGAAATCCACCCTGGCCAACCTGTCCCAGGCGGCCACATCCCCATGGCAGACCTTGCAGTCAATGCCCCATCGGATGTGGGGCTCGTGGTTGAAATGGGCATGGTCCGGGATGTAGTAAACCCTGGCCCATGGAACCGGCACGTTGTTCTCGTAATGCCACCGCTCCTTCTGGATCTCTGGATGTTGCGGAATGATGTGATCGTGGCAAAAAAAACATTTCTGCATCTCCGGGATCCCGGCCCTTGGAGAACGATCCACAAAAGGATGGCAGAATCGGCAGCTTATCTCCTTTACCCCGGCGTGCACCCTGTGGCTGAAAGGTATGGGCTGCTCCACCCCGGCACCCCTCTGGGGAAAGAGGAAATACATGTAAAGCGCGGCCAGACTGAGAAGTGCTGCCACCCCCACCCATGCATACCCCCTTGCCTTGAGGGCCTCAGCCATGCTCCACCTTTGCACTGGCCGCCAGCCCCTTGTTCGTTGCAGATCTTGGCTCAAGGCTTAGGCTTCGGAAAAGGGGATCCCCCCTAGGGAGCCACGGCACCTTGGAGAGAAACCGGCTTACCATGAGTCCCACGAGGCCCAGAAAACCCAATGCAATGCCCAGTTCCACCAGGCCCAAGTGCAGGCCACTGCCCAAGCTCACAGAGGGTGCCACCAGCAGCAGCCTCTCGAACCACATGCCCAGGAGAATGAGCCCACCCAAGGCTCCAAGCATGGCCGGCTTCTGCTTGAGCCTTCGGCTAAGCAGAGCCACAAAGGGAATCCCGAAGCAGCCTATGAGCACCCCCCAAGCCAAGGGATTCCAGGGCCAGGTGCACACCCTCAAGATCACGTATTTGGTCTCCTCGGGGATGTTTCCGTACCATATGACCAGGAACTGGGAATAGAAGAAGTCCCCTGTGACCAGGCAAAAGGCCAAGAGCAGCTTCCCGAGGTCGTGGAACTGAGATGCCCCGAGCCTGCCCTGGAATTCCCCACGCTTGTGCAGAAGTGAGGACAACACGGCTACCCAGGCTATTCCCGTGTAAAGGCTTCCCATGAAATAGTAAGCTCCGAAAAGCGTGCTCACCCAGTGGGGATCCAAAGACATGATCAGGTCCCAGGCCAAAACACTCATGCCCACCCCGTAAAGAATACCCAATACCGGGGAGAGCACAGCCTGCCATCTCCATCGGGACTCAAGCCCCTTCTCGGAGCCGGACATGAACTCCAGATCCCCTCGCAAAGACATCTGCACCAGGGCCCAGGCCACAGCCCCAAAAACCCCAAGAAGCAAGGCGTCTCTGCCGAAAACAAAGGTTGCGCTGAGCCACAGCTCCTTGCCGTGCACAGGCTCCCTGGCCCAGGAGTAAAGTTCCCGGTGGCCAAGGTACAAGCCCAAGAGCAATATCCAAAGGCCTGGCAACACAGCCACACCTGCCTCGGCCAACCTTTTCAGGGGCCTGCCCCACCTGGCACTGGTCATGTTCATTATGGCCACCCAGGTGACCGAGCCGGCACAGACCCCCAGCCAAAACACCAGGTTCACCAAATAGGCCTGCCAGGCCCTTTGGCTCTCACCCGAGAAAAGAGCCCAGAGAAAGCATGCACATCCCAAAGCCATGGCAACCCAGGGAAGAAACCCCAGGTGCCCCACCCTGGGCTCAACTCTGTTCGGTTGCCCTGCCACGTAAGAGCCTCACTTCCTCGGCCCCTGCCATTTTCAACAAGTGCAGGAGCTCCTGCTCAGCCAGTTCCCCCGGCTCTACCAGGAGCCCGAACCTGTCCTGGGAAAATCCGGCCTCATAGTGATCCCGAAGCCTCCTGCTAGGCATCTTGCAAAGAATCCACATAGTTACAAGTGTGGCAAGAAAGCCCAGCAGGATGGTCATCTCAAAGCCCACCACCACAAGGGGAACTGCTGGGGGGGTTGGCTTTGCGCTGGTGACGAACTTCCATTCCAGGAAAGTGTAAACAGCCAGGCCCAGACCCCCCAAGAGGCCCCCTATCCCGCCCAGGAGTGTGGCCAGGCGAACAGGACTCGGCCTGCTCCCCAGGGCCTCAAGGATCTCTTCCGAATGGATGGGGCTGTAAACTGTCAGGATGCGGCCCCCCTTTTGCCTGAGCATGGCCAAGGCTTCCAGGAGATCATCCAGATAGGGGAAGATCCCGAGCACTTCCTGCTTCATGTCCTCTCTCCTGGGGAGCACGCCCTGGCTGGCGCGCCCAGGGCCTCCTTCATCTCAGACATGGAAACCGTAGGCAAGAATTTCCCGAAGAGCAAGAACAGGAAAAAGAACATGCAGAAGGAGCCCCCCATGATGCTGAGCTCCACCCAGGATGGAGCATAAAGGCCCCAGGCATAAGGCACGAACTCGTGGGCCATGGAACCCACTATGATCACGAACCTCTCATACCACATACCTATGTTCACCGCTATGGCTATGCCGAAAAGCCATGCAAGGCTCCTTCGGATTTTCTTGGAAAAGAAGAGAAGGGGGGCCAGCACATTGCACACCACCATTATCCAGAACTGTGGGGCGTAGTTCCCCACAGCCCTCCATATGAAGGTGTCCCACTCGAACATGTTCCCGCTGTACCAGGCCATGAAGTACTCCACTGCGTAGGAGTAACCCACTATGAGGCCTGTGAGCACTATTGTCTTGGCAATGGACTCCAGGGTCTCTGTGGAAATGAGCACCTCGAAGTGAAAGATCCTTCTGAGAGGGATGAGGAGGGTGAGCACCATGGCGAGTCCGGAATGTATGGCCCCTGCCACAAAATAGGGAGCGAATATGGTGCTGTGCCACCCGGGCACTATGGAAAGGGCGAAGTCCCAGGAGACCACGCTGTGGACGGAAATCACAAGGGGAGTGGCAAAGGCGGCAAAGAGCAGGTAGGCCATTGAGTAATGTCTCCACTGCTCGTGGGTGCCTTGCCAGCCCAGGGACAGAAGCCCGTAGATCTTCTTTCTAATACCGCTTGTTTTGTCCCTCACTGCTGCCAGGTCAGGCAACATGCCCGAGTACCAAAACATGCTGCTTACCGTGAGATAAGTGGAAATGGCCAGAAAATCGAAGACCAAGGGGGACTGGAAGTTGGGCCACAGATCCCTCTGGTTGGGATAGGGAATTATCCAATAGAAGATCCAGACCCGGCCCAGGTGTATGAATGGGAAAAGCCCGGCGATCATCACGGCAAAAACGGTCATGGCCTCCGCAGCCCTTGCTATGGAGGTCCTCCACCTGGCTCTCAGAAGGTACAGAATTGCTGATATGAGGGTGCCCGAGTGGGCGATTCCCACCCAGAACACAAAATTGACCAAGTATATGCCCCAGTTGACCGGGTGCATTATCCCGGCAACACCCATTCCGGTCAGGATTTGGTAAGCCCAACATGAAGCCCCGTACAGAAGCCCCATGAAACACACCCCCACCACCACCCAATAGAGCCTCCCGGGCCTTGCCATGGCCCCCATGACCAGCTCCTGCACCTTCCGGTAGGTCAAGATCTCACCCTGGGGCTGAGCTGATTCAGCTTTCATATCTCGTTGATCACCCTCTTGAGATAGATAACCGCAGGCTTGGTATTCAGATGCCCCAAGACCTGGTAGGCCCTCACGTCCTTTACCAGCCTCGAGACCCGGCTTTCCTTTTCCATCAGATTTCCAAAAACCAGGGCACCTGTGGGACAGGTCTGGACACAGGCGGGAGTCACTTCCCCGTCTCTCACTCCCCTGGCCTCTCTCCTGGCCCTGTCCTTGGCCTCCACGATCCTCTGCACGCAGAAGGAACATTTCTCCATGACGCCTTTTTGCCGCACGGTCACATCCGGGTTGAGCTGCAGGTTGAGAGGCTCTGGCCTGCTGAAGGTGAACCAGTTGAACCTCCTGACTTTGTAAGGGCAGTTCTGGGAACAGAAACGGGTCCCGATGCAGCGGTTGTAGACCTGGTTGTTGAGCCCCTCCGGGCTGTGGTGCGGTGCGTAAACAGGGCACACCGACTCACAGGGCGCTGCGTCGCAGTGCTGGCACAGCATGGGCAGGAACCGGATGCGGGGGGTCTTTTCTTCCCAGTAACGCTCTATCCTCAACCAGTGCATTTCCCTGCCTTCCAGGACCAGCTGACGACCCACCATGGCCACATTGTTCTCTGCGCTACAGGCCACCACGCAGGCCCCGCAGCCCACGCATCGGTCCAGATCCACCGCCATGGCCCAGCGGTACTGGAGGTGCCTGTGCGAAGGATAGAAATCCTCTGCCGGGTCATAGGCCTCGGGAAGGGGAAGCCTAAGCTTTGGGGGACTCCCCTGCTCCAGGAGCCTTCTCCACTGTGCAGCCTCAATGGCCACGGCCAGAGCCCTGTTGTGCTGTATTGGGCTTCCATCCGTGTTTGAAAACCTGGAGCTTTGGCCTGTTTTCTCCAGGGACATGCCTGAAGGGCAAAGGAGCCTTCCCCCTTCCCCTGACTCCACAAGACTAAGCGGGTTGCCCTGGACACTCGCCGCATACCTGCCCATTGCCTTGTGACCCTGGCCCATGGGTATTGCCAAGGTGCCCGGAGCCACCCCGTCTGTGGGATACGCCGCAAGCTCCAGTGTCCTGCCCCTGGGGCTCCTGATCTTGAGCAGTCCCCCCAATTGTATGCCCAGACGAGATGCATCTTCAGTGTTCAGCTCCACCCAGGAGCCCCAGGTGATCTGGGTCACAGGATCCGGGAGTTCCTGGAGCCAAGTCCTGTTGGCGGCCCTCCCGTCCAGGAACTGGATGGTGGGATAGACCATCAACTGGAATCCTTCCTGCTTCCCATCTAGTCGTGGGTCCACCCCAGGAGGCGAGGGGCCTGGGGAAATTCCTTGTCCTAAGACCTTGGCAACTTCCCCTCCTGTTCCCTCCTCCCACGTGCCACCCCTGGCCAGAGCTCTGACCCACCAGGAGCCAAAGCTCTCCTCAGCCCCTTGGGCGGAGTGGATGCCCATCCACTTCTTCCTGAGATATTCTTCCAAGGATTCCTCTTGGAAAACCGTGTGGCCCTTGAGCCTCCTGCCAAGGCCCAGCAGGATATCTCCCAGAGCCCTGGTCTCGAAGATCCTGCCCATGACCGGCTGGATAAGCCCCCTCACCCCAGGGTGCGGCTCCCAGTCTCCCCAGGACTCAAGGGGAGTACTGCTGGGCATGAGCAGGCTTGCCGCGGAACTTATCTCGTCCGGGAAAGCTGAAAAACTCACCACCTTTACCTTCCGCTTTAGGAGCGCCTCTTCAAGGCCCCAATCTTCAGGCAGCGAGAAGGCTGGGTTTGCCCCGTGTACAAGGAGCAGATCCACCTCGTCTCTGTGTATCTTTTCCACCATGGAGTGCACTTGAGCCAGGCTGGAGCTCCTGCCCAGGCACCAGGGGCGTTCCAGATCCAGGAGCTGGAGGCTCTCAGGTCTCAAAGCACAAAGAATCTGGGCAACAAAGGCCGTCTCCTCGGCATGCGGGTCCACGAATTCCAGCCCCGATGCCACACTCAGCGGCCTTTTGGCCGAGGCCCAAAGCGAGGCCAGGCGGGATATCTCCCCGGGCTCCACCCGGGCCTCCTGGCAGATGCGCTCCATTGTCCAGCCTTGCAGGAGCTGGGCTATTGCTCCAGCCAAGGGCCCTGGAGCCATGGAAATGCCCTTCTGCCGAAGTGCCAGAAGGATCCCCAAGGCCACAAGTCTTTGGGAGCCCGGCCTAACGCTCACCCACAGATCCGCACAGGCGGCTGTCTGAGAGAGTCTGGGGCCCACATACACAAAAAGACCCCTGTCTCCCCCCCCCTCCCCTGAGCGGAAAAGGGCAAATTGGCGGGCGTACTGCACCGGAGAGATCCAGGTGCCCAGGAAATCAGCCCCGAAGGATATGATCAGGTCGGCCCTGTCCATGCGGTAAGAGGGAATCACCTCCAGGCCGAATACCCTTGAGGTGGCCCTCCTGAGGGGCTCATATGAGAGCACCTCATACATCAGGTGCTCTCCCAAACCCAGCTTCTCCCTCCACTCGGTTACCAGATCCAGCAGGCTTCCGGTGAGAAGCCCGCTTAGGAACACCACCCTTTCTCCCCTTCCCTTCCTGCTTAGCTCCAGAATCCAATCTGCCAGAAGTCTTTCAGCTTCCTCCCACGTGACTTGGCCCGAGGATCCATCCTTTCGCCTCAGCATGGGGTGCCTTACCCGGTCAGGATCGTAAAGACCTTGGAGGGCAGCCTGTCCCCTGGCGCAAAGAGCCCCCAGGTTTACGGGGTGAAGAGGATTCCCTTCCAGTTTCACCACCCTTCCGTCCCGGTTCCTGGCCAAAGCCCCACAGCCTGCCGCGCACTCAATGCAGGTTGTGGCATACCAGGTGGCTTTCCCAGGGACCACGTCTTTGGGAGGGAAAATGTAAGGGATCAGCTTGAGCCCAGAGTCAGGGGAGCAGCCAGAGGCGGCCACAGTCCCCCCCAGGCCTACCATTCTTAGAAACTCGCGGCGACGAAAAGAGGCCATTGGCACAGATCTCTATCTTGATGGTGCCAATTATAACAGCACCCCTTTGGGACTGCCAACTGTGGCTAGCTGGGCTGATCCGGCCTGGGTGAGCAGGTTGATCCCGGGGGGCTCATCTGGTATAAGTTGGGAATACCAAAACCAAAAATGCAGAAAAGGGCAGGTGTAGATGATCCATCGCATAGAGGTGGGGTTCCAGGAGAGCGTAAGGGACGCCTTGGGTGAAAAGGTGCGAAGAAGGGTGGCCGAGCACCTGGGGATACAGTTGAGTCGCGTGAGGACCATAGAGGTGTTCACCCTGGAGGGTGAGATCTCAGAACAAGAGGCTCAGAGAATAGGAGAGCTCCTGTTCACAGATCCAGTGACCCAGAGTTGCTCTTTGAACCAGCCTCTTGCTCAGGGCTTTGACTGGCTTGTGGAGGTGGGCTTCCTGCCTGGTGTGACTGACAACGTGGGAAAAACCGCCAAGGAAACAGTGGAGACCTTCCTGGGAAAAAGTCTTGGGAGCCCCTCCGGGGTATACACCTCCAGGCAGTATCTCATGGAAGGCCGACTCACCAGGGAACAGGTGGAGCAGATAGCCACAGGCCTTCTGGCCAACACGCTCATCCAGCGTTTCCAGATCAGGGGCAAGGAAGAGTGGCTGAGAGGAGAGAGGATCCAGCCCAGGGTGCCCCGGGTAACCCAGCTTAGCCAGGCTCAGGTGGAGGAAATAGACCTGGAGATCCCAGAGCAGGAACTCATGGAACTGAGCCAAAGGCGTGTTCTGGTATTGGATGCCAAGGAAATGAAGGCCATACAGAGCCATCTGAGAGAGCCCAAGGTGCTGGAGGCCCGCTCTGAGGTGGGCTTGGGGTCCAAGATCACAGACGTGGAGCTGGAGGCCTTGGCCCAGACCTGGTCCGAGCACTGCAAGCACAAGATCTTCAATGCCAGGATCCGCTATCTTGATGAAAAAGGAGAAAGCCAGCTCATAGAGGGCCTCTTTGAAACCTTCGTGAAGGGGGCCACCAGGGAGGTCAGGAGATCCCTGGGGGCTGATGATTGGTGCCTTTCTGTGTTTTCAGACAATGCTGGGGTGATCCGCTTCAATCAGGATTGGAGCCTGGTTTTCAAGGTGGAGACCCACAATACCCCCTCGGCCCTGGAGCCGTACGGAGGGGCCCTGACCGGGATCGTGGGGGTCAACAGGGACCCCTTTGGGACTGGAAAAGGGGCCAAGCTCATTTTCAACACAGATGTTTTTTGCTTTGCGCCTCCAAACTACTCCAAGCCCCTTCCTCCCAGGCTGCTCCATCCAAGAAGGATTTTCGAGGGGGTTCGTGAAGGGGTTGAGCACGGGGGTAACAAGAGCGGCATTCCCACAGTAAACGGCTCCATCGTGTTCGACGAGCGCTACGCTGGCAAACCCCTGGTATACTGCGGCACAGGGGGAATGCTCCCCGCCAAGATCCAGGGAGAGCCCGGACACCTGAAGGCAGCCAAGCCAGGGGATCTCATAGTCATGACAGGGGGCCGCATCGGAAAGGACGGGATACATGGAGCCACCTTCTCCAGTGAGGAGCTTCACGAGGGCAGCCCGGTGACCGCGGTGCAGATAGGAGACCCCATAACCCAAAAGAAGATGACGGATTTTCTGCTCCTGGCCAGGGATCAGGGGCTGTACAGCGCTATCACCGACAACGGGGCTGGCGGACTGTCCTCCTCGGTGGGTGAGATGGCCAGGGACCCGGGAGGCTGCGAGTTGCACCTGGAGAGAGCCCCCCTCAAATACCAGGGACTGGCTCCATGGGAGATCCTCATATCAGAGGCCCAGGAACGTATGACCCTGGCGGTTCCTCCCGAAAACATAGACCGCTTCCTGGAGCTCGCCAGGCGCATGGGAGTGGAGGCCACAGTGCTGGGAAGATTCACAAACTCAGGCTACTTCCACGTGCTTTACGCAGGAAGGACCGTGGCTTACCTGGACATGGCTTTTCTGCACGAAGGGGTACCCAGGATGGAGCTTGAGGCAAGGTGGGTCCCCCCCCAATTCCAGGAGCCGGGATTTCCCTGTCCAGGGGACCTAACCCAGGAGCTTCTGGGCCTAATGGGGCGCCTCAACATATGCAGCAAGCAAAGTGTGGTGCGCCAGTACGACCATGAGGTGCAGGCCGGAAGCGTGGTCAAGCCATTGACCGGAGCACTGGACGATGGGCCCAGCGATGGGGCGGTGCTGCGGCCCTTGCTGGAGAGCTTTGAAGGTGTGGTGGTGGCCCACGGCATCTGCCCCAGGTATAGCGACATCGACACCCATGCCATGATGGGCTGTGCCATAGACGAGGCCCTCAGGAACTATCTTTGCGTGGGAGGGGCCCTGGAGCGGTTGGGGGGCCTTGACAACTTCTGCTGGCCTGACCCGGTCCAGTCTGAAAAGACCCCAGACGGCCATTACAAGCTGGCACAGCTCGTAAGGGCCAACCAGGCCCTGTACGAGGTGTGTGTGGCCTATGGCATCCCCCTTATTTCCGGCAAGGACAGCATGAAAAACGATTACAAGGTGGGGGACATCAAGATCAGCATTCCCCCGACTGTGTTGTTCTCCCTCGTAGGCCGAATTCCGGATGTGCGCCAGGCCGTGACCATGGATGCCAAGAGACCCGGGGACCTGGTTTATGTCCTGGGGGTTACCAGGGGGGAACTGGGCGGTTCGGAGTATTTTGCCCAGCACGGATTCGTGGGGAACTCGGTCCCGCGAGTGAGGCCGCAGAGTTTTATCCCCTATTACAGAGCTCTCGAGAAGGCTGTGCGAAAAGGGCTTGTGGCCTCCTGCCACGATTGTTCGGACGGAGGGCTAGGGGTGGCCCTTGCCGAGACAGGGTTCGCCGGGGGGCTCGGCCTCAGGGTGGAGCTCTCGAGGGTTTTGAGCCAAGGGGTGGAAAGGGATGACCACCTACTTTTTTCCGAGTCTCAGGGCCGGTTCGTAATAACGGTTCATCCGGAGCATGCGGCGGAATTCCAGGAGCTAATGGCTGATTCCCCTATTGCCTTGGTGGGTGAAGTGCAGGCAGGAGAGGAACTGATCATCCAAGGCTTGGAAGGACGCGAGGTAGTGCGAGCCTCCCTCCTTCAGCTCAAGGAGGCCTGGTGCAGCCCTCTGGCAGGATTCTGAGCTTACCGGAGAGAGAGAAGAGATGACACTTGATTTCTTGCTGCGATGGGCTTTGGGGTTGCTGATAGGAACATGTTTGACGGCCGGGGCCTCTTGGGCTGGCTCGGTCATCTACCAATGGAAGGATGAGAAGGGGAGAATCCATTTCACGGACAATCCCTCAGCCGTACCCGTGCAGTACTGGAACCAGATTTCCCAGGGCTCCCGCTTTGTGGAGCCCATGAGCCCCAGCCATGGACGGGCCACCAGGGTTGTGGTGGGAAGCACTCAAAGAGCCATTCAGGTGCCTGTTTCTGTGAACCGCACCTGGACCTTCCTGGCCTACCTGGACACGGGAGCCACTTACTGCCAGATCACGGGGGAGGATGCCAGGATCCTGGGTATTTCCCTGGATTCCCAGCCCAAGGTGAAGGTCACCATGGCCGACGGAAGATCCCTGGAAGCTCCGGTAGTCACCCTCGACTCCATAAGGATCGGTTCTGTGGAGCTAAGAGAGGTGGAGGCCCTCGTGGGAGACCTGAGGCTTCTGGGCCTCAATGCTCTGAGGCAGCTAAAGGTCACGGTGGACTTGCCCAACGGGGAGGTGGTCCTGGAGGCAGAAACAAGGTAAGCACCTCAAGAGTCCCTCTCAGGTGTTTGGGCCTGCTGTTCCTTGCGCCGGTCCACGGCGCAGACATCCCCGGACATTCAGGTGCGGATCCCGAGCCTCGGAAGGATCCATCTTTGCAAAGCAAACCATCCACCCAGGATAAGCAGCAACCAGATCCACTCAGACATCCAAGCTCCTTTTCGGCTGTTTCCTTCCAGTATACAGCCCAGGATGATCCAGGCAAACCTCCCCGGACCCAAACTGGACAGCTTCACCCAGGCCATGGGAATTGCCATCTTCTCAGTCTGGACCACAAAGGATAACTGAACCATCCTGGCCAACACTATTCATCGGTTATGCGCCCGACTTTTAACGTATCCAACCCCATGCTTAAGGAGAGGCCCAGTCTCGAGCGGCCCACAGGGGCACTGAGCGAACTCCGCTGGGGCGCCCGATTACCCCCACAAGCCGCAGGGCCACCGGGGGGAGTTGAGCTCTACTGCCAGTAGCTGGCTTCGGCCGGGGCCTGTGTGCGTGCAACGCACAGCCAGGCCGCTTGTTCCTCTTGTGAGACAGCGGCGTCACCGATGGCCTTAATGGCGCCGGGGTTGATCGGATTGAAGCAGCCATTTGGGGGTGTCCGTTTTCGGCTCTGGGACTGGTTTCAGAAGCGAGAACATTTCACCTCCTTTCGCGCTAGCTTGTTTTTCCCAGCAGGTCCTTGAGGAGATCCAACTGGAGCGAGGCCCGGACCCACCGCTCCAAGGCCTTTGGGGGGCCCGGGCGCCTGAAGCTGCCCCAGCACTCCGCTTCGGGTGGTGAAGCTCACATCATAGCCCCGGTGGATTGCCTCGCGGCCGATGGTCTGGGCAATGTGGCTTTTGCCTGTGCCTGTAGGCCCGGCAATGAGCACCCAGACCCTCTCCTCCCCGAAGGGGCAGGTTCCCAGATCCATGATCCGGGCAAGGTTGATGCTGGGGGCAGGAACTCGCAGCAAGAGCGCTTGCATGCTGTGCCAGCCTGGTCAATGGCTGATTGTGGTGAACCACAAGGCAGATATTTGAGCCACCCTGGCCTTCGGGGTCCGCTGATCAAGGGTTACCCTCTCCCATCACTCTCATGAAAGGGGGGAGTGCCTCGATCCCGCCTGGGCAGGACAGGAGAGATGATGGAGGAGAAGGTGTAAGTTGTCGGGCTGGCTGGGTCCCAGGGGGAGCTTACAGAGGGGGCGCTTGGAGGTGGGAGTGATTCGGTGTGAGGAGGTGCAAGAATTGGCCTGTCCAGTTTTTCAGTGATAGCGGCATCTACCCCCGCACCGCCAGCACAATACTTCCCCGAAGAACCTCCTCCATGCCTTCCGGGGGCGTCTCGCCCAAGAGAAGAAGGTCAAGACCTAGCTCAAGCCGCCGATAGAAGAAAAAATAATATGGCCTCATCGCCTCCAGTAGGTTCCCGGTCAGTCCACTGACCCGGACAAGTAGGTCTATGTCGCTGGTACCACTGTGAATCCCAGTGGCTAGCGAGCCGATCAGGCGCACCTCCAACAGTTGGGGGAAAACCTCCAGCGCCTCTGCGGCCACCTCGCGCAGCCGCCGGATGAGCTCATCCCGATCCAGGAAGATGGCCTTCACAGAACCGAATGATCTCACTTGCCGCATTCAATGCCTCCCGGGCCTGGGCCTCGGTGAAGTAATCGGCCGGTTTCCCCCAGGCAAAGCCGTTTGGATGTCCGGCTTGAATGTAATATAGGTCCAGCAGCCGGGCTCGGTCCAGAATCTCCCCCGGCACCTCCAAATCCTCCCCCAGCCGTCTCAGCATCTCAGTCAGCGAGTGGCCACAAAGGGTTACACCCCGTATCAGTCCCGCCGCCTTGATGACCTTTTCCGTGGATTGCTGTAGGGTAAAGCAAGCCCATTCATAGTACCCATACCGGATATCCAGGAGGGCTCGCTCATAATCCCGCCTGCCCTGCTCGTAGTAGTCCTTCCATCGATTCACTTCTCCTCCTTGCTAAGGCAAAAGGAAGCGATTTTTCTTCTTCCCGTGGGTCTCAGGGCTCACTCGGCACCAAACCCCTCCTATATCCTCCACCCCTCTAAATCCCAAAACAAAAATTGGCAATGAACGCCCCGACTGAGCCTCCCGAACACTATCTCCCTTAAACTCTCCTAAACATTTCCATCTCAATTGCTCTGCCACCTCCATAGGTACCCCCAGGTTTTCCACGCCCACTTCCTTGCTTCCTCCACCAACCCAGCCCTTGGAAGGTTGCTCTTCGGGGTATTTCCAAACTCATGCTAGATGTCTATCCTGGCCCCTGCCTTCCAAAGCGGTGAATCTTATGCGGCTGGCCAGCATGATGGCTTCCCATCTCAATATCCTCCAACCCCCTGATCCTTGGGGCTACCCATGCCTCGTTAAGACAAGTGAGGGGAAACCACAAAAAACTTCCTCCTCCCACAGACCAGCTCTGCCACCTTCCCACGTCGCTTCATCTCTCTCCTCACCCGTTTCGGTTTTTACCCGTTTCGAGTTTGACTCGATTTGAGTAAAATTACCCATTTCGAGTTTGACACATTTTGGGTAAGGGGCTGCGTGTTGTCCTTGGCCGGGGAGACGGGACAAGCGAGAATTACACATTTTGTGTTTGACTTGATCTGGGTAAAGTTACACATTTCTGGTTTGACATCATTTGGGTAAAAAGCCAAGGGGGGGCTTGGCTTCGAGGCTTCCTATCCAGCCCGGGTTAGTGAGGCTTCGAGACTACTTTCAGGAATACTCAGGCTGATAGGGGATAAGACAGGAGTTTACAAGTTAGCGTTGGCTGAGAAGGCCTATCCATTTGATATC
>JBBIOJ010000022.1:0-64568 GCA_037443445.1 Desulfarculaceae bacterium
TACCAGGGTATCTAATCCTGTTTGCTCCCCACGCTTTCGCGCCTCAGCGTCAGTATCGGTCCAGGAAGTCGCCTTCGCCACCGGTGTTCCTCCTGATATCTACGGATTTCACCCCTACACCAGGAATTCCACTTCCCCCTCCCGTACTCAAGTCCGGCAGTTTCGGATGCACTTCCCGGGTTGAGCCCGGGGCTTTCACACCCGACTTACCGAACCGCCTACGCGCCCTTTACGCCCAATGATTCCGAACAACGCTTGCACCCTCCGTATTACCGCGGCTGCTGGCACGGAGTTGGCCGGTGCTTCCTCTGGTGGTACCGTCAGGCCGAAGAGCTATTCACCCTCCGACGTTTCTTCCCACCCGACAGAGCTTTACGACCCGAAGGCCTTCATCACTCACGCGGCGTTGCTGCGTCAGGGTTTCCCCCATTGCGCAAAATTCCTCACTGCTGCCTCCCGTAGGAGTCTGGCCCGTGTTTCAGTGCCAGTGTGGCTGGTCATCCTCTCAGACCAGCTACCCATCGTCGCCTTGGTGGGCCATTACCCCACCAACTAGCTAATGGGACGCGGGCTCATCCCTGTGCGGCAGGTCTGCCGAAGCGGATCCCCGCCTTTCATCTCTGGGGCCGAAGCCTCAAAGACCATATCCGGTATTAGCCCGCCTTTCGGCGAGTTATCCCAGTCACAAGGGTAGATTACCCACGCGTTACTCACCCGTGCGCCACTTTACTCATCCGCCGAAGCAGACTTTCTCGTACGACTTGCATGTGTTAGGCACGCCGCCAGCGTTCGTTCTGAGCCAGGATCAAACTCTCCAGTTGAACCTGGTCGAAACGACCCGCTACGAGGTCGTTGCGGAACCACAGAATGCCTCGCGCATTCTAACGGCTATTCGGTTTTCAAAGATCGATGGGTCAGAACCCAGAAATAAGGGAAGAAAATCCTTTTTCCCTCCCCCCCCGGGGAGGGTCTGTTTCCCGCCCCCGTGCTGCTCACGATGACTATTATAAGCCCTCCCTTTTTCCTGTCAACCCCAAAAAAACATCAAGCCCAATTTTTCTTTCCGGCCAGTGCAATCCTATGATACCTCTTCTTGCCTTTCCTCAGCAATATGCCCTGGGGACCCATGTGTTCCAGACCAATTCTCTCCTCTGGAGAAAGGATCCTTTGCTCCCCCCTGTACGCCCCCCCCTGGGCTATCAAACGCCTGGCCTCCCCCTTGGAAGAGCAAAGACCCACTTCCACCAGAAGCTCACAGACCGGTATTCCCAAGCTCATTCTTTCCTCTGAAAACTCCGTTGTAGGAATGGAGGACAGATCCACTTCCCCACAGCTCCGGGGCACTGAGCTGGTGGGTAGAAGCCCAGCAGGAATCTCTCTGGCTCCGAAGACCCCGCTTGCCCTGTGAGCATCCCGGGCAGCCTCTTCCCCATGGGCTAGCCTGGTGGCTTCGAAAGCCAATATGGCCTTTGCGGGGTTGAGCTGGCTTCCCCTCAACCTTTCCACCTCCTGGATCTCATCCAAGGGGAGCAAGGTAAACAACCTTAGGAAGCGCACCAGATCCTCGTCCTCCGTGTTGACCCAAAACTGGTAGTACTCGTAAGAGGAAGTCCTTTCGGGGTCCAGCCACACTGTGCCTTGTTCGGTCTTGCCCATCTTGCGACCCGAACTTGTTTCCAACAGAGGGAAGGTGATCCCGTAGGCTTTCTTGCCAGCCTCCATCTTGCGGATCAATTCTATTCCAGCCACTATGTTGCCCCACTGATCGCTTCCACCCATCTGAATGGTGCAACCGTGGTTCACGAAAAGATACCAGAAATCGTATGCCTGAAGCAGCATGTAATTGAATTCAATAAAGGAAAGCCCCCTCTCCAGGCCACGACGAATGGATTCGGCTGTGAGCATCCTGTTCACGCTGAAATGCCTTCCGAAATCTCTCAGGAACTCGATATAGTTCAACCTCGTGAGCCAGTGCGAGTTGTTAAGCAGCAAAGCCCTGTCCCCCTCAAAGCTGAGGAACCTGGCCAGCTGTCTCTTGATGCCTTCGGCATTTCTCTCTATCTCTTCCGGGGAAAGCAGCTTGCGCATCTCGGTCTTCCCACTGGGGTCCCCTATCAGGCCGGTTCCCCCCCCAACCAAGGCAATGGGCCTGTGTCCGCATTTTTGCATGTGCACCAAAGCCATGATGGGCACAAGACTCCCGGCATGCAGGCTGGCTGAGGTGGGATCGAAGCCAATATAACAAGTAGTGGGCCTCTCGAGGAGAGCCCTCAAAGCCTCTTTTTCCTCGGGCTCTTCGGCGGTAACCTGGTGAATGAAACCTCTTTGCTCAAGCACGTCCAGCACGTTCATGGGTATTTGAGATCCTCACAATGTCATCAACGGGAAGGTAAAGAGCGAAGGGCCTTCTCCAGCACTTTCTGCAGCTCCCCTTCCGGGGCAATGCCCAAAGCCTTTTCAAAAGAGTCCCTGGCCTCGCCGAGACGACCCAAATTCTGCAGGCAAACACCTTGGTGATAGTAAGCTCCAGCCAAGGAGGATCGGTACTCCTTGAGTTCCTCCTGGGTGGCTTTCCCAGGCTTTGGTTCCTGCTTCTCCAGCTGCTGGCGAAGTTGCTGGAAGACCCCCAAAGCCGGTCCGTATTGACCATGTTTTTGATAAAGAAGGCCCAAACGACCATACGGGTCCAGATAGTGCCTCTTCAGCTCTATGGCCATCTCGTAATACTCAATAGCCTTGGCCTCCTCACCTTTTTCCTCGTGAGCTCTTGCCAGGTTGTAGTAGGCCATCTCCGGAGTCGCGTAGTAAAGGTTTTCCAAAGCCTTATGAAACATTGCGATGGCCTCATCCCAGCGCTTTTGCCTCATGTAGACCGTACCTAAGTTATTGTAAGCCTCCGAATAATCCATCTTCAGTCTGATGGCATCTTGGTAATACCTGACAGCATCCTCCAATCGCTGGAAATAGTCTGCATACACCAAGGCGATTCTGAACTTCAGCTCGGGGCTGTTTGGATCCAGAGCCTCAGCTTCCGTGTAGCTTTGCATGGCTGCTCTAAAACGGCCCTCTCTCAAATGGACATCCCCCATGGTCTTGAGACTCTCCACCCTGGCCGAAGATGTGGCCTGAGTTTCCGTGTCCTTGGGCATACAGCCCCACCAGGGCCCAAGACACACCCCCAGAATCATCCAAGTCAGAGCCTTATACTTATTGCAAACATTACTCACCTTACACCTTCCATTTCATTGGCGATTAACATGGCTTCTTAGCACGGCTTGCATGACCCTGTCAATGATCTCAGCCACCACTGCGCAGGAAGAGTTTTTCGAGTTCGCTTTAGTTACCCAATGTGATTCCAGTAGGTAAGCTGCATTCCCCTCGGCTCATGAACAAGAAGCTTAGAACAGAAACCTCCTTGTGTGCACGTTTAACAGAAGCCCCAAAGCCATCATGGAGGTAACCAGAGAAGAGCCTCCATAGCTTATAAAGGGAAGAGTAATACCTACCACCGGCACCAACCCGAGGGTCATGGCCACATTTATGGATACTGGCCAGAAAAAGAACGCCACTACTCCGAGAGCTGTGAGCCGGGCTGTTGTGTCCGTGGCCCTGGATGCCACAGTCAGACCGTAGAAGAGCAATAGCAGAAAGGCTCCCAGAAGCACCATACAACCCACGAACCCCCACTCCTCTGCCCAAACTGAAAAAGCGAAATCCGTATGATGCTCCGGCAAGAAGTGCAATTGACTCTGAGTCCCTTGCAAGTACCCCTTTCCCAAAAGCCCTCCTGAGCCCACTGCAATCTTGGACTGGGTTACGTGATAGCCTGCACCGAGGGGATCCTGTTGGGGATCCAAGAAGGTCATGATTCTTTTTCTCTGATATTGAGCCATTAAATTCCAGGCCACAGGTAGGCAAAGAAGACCTATCCCCAATACCTTCAGAACCGAACGAAACCTGAGCCCAGCCAGGATGAGCATGCTCACTGACAAGAGCACGATCAGAATGGTGCTCCCCAAATCCGGCTCCAAGACCACCAGCAGAGCAACCAGGCCCATGGCTCCGGTGGGCTTCAAAACATCCCTCAAAGTATAGTACCCAAGAGCGGTCTCCTTGGACTGGAAATGACGGGCTGTTACCAATAAGAGCACCCACTTCGCCAGCTCAGAGGGCTGGAAGGCTATGGGCCCCAAACTGAGCCATCTCTGGGATCCTGATGTGACCTTCCCCAGCACCAGTACAGCTCCCAGCAAGACTATGCAAAGTGCATAGAGTATCCAGGCATAATCCAGCCACCTGCGATAATCGATGATAGCCACCAGTGCCCCGGCCAGGATGCCCAACCCCCAAAAAAGGCCCTGCTTCAGATAGATGGGCGGCCTGGACCAGGCTTCCTCGCCGCCCGCTGCGCTATACAGGCTAACGATCCCCACACCCCCCAGGAAGGCCACAAGGGCCAGCAGCGGCCAGGAATCCTTTAGAAACCGATGGGTTCTTAGGACTTCTCCTCCCATTTCAAGACCTCTGCAGCTGCAAGAAAGCCTGAATCACCCGCTGGGCTATGGGTGCTGCCTCCATCCCCCCCAGACCTCCATGCTCCACTATCACAACCACCGCGATTTGCGGCTCCTCCACAGGGGCAAAACTCACGAACCAAGCATGATCTCTATGCCTGTAGGGCACAGCCACTTTTCGTTCCCTCACTCTTTCGCTCATTCGCACCACCTGGGCGGTCCCAGTCTTGCCGGCCACCTCAACTCCTGGAACCCTGGCCCTTTGCCCCGTCCCCCTGGGATCCTGTACAACCCCTCTTAGGGCTTCCTTCAAGAGCCGCAAGGTGGAAGAGCTGGCCGGAAGACGCCCCTGAGAACGGGGTTGGAAAGAGGCCAGGAGCCTACCGTCAGCATCCACCACCCTCTCCACGATTTGGGGGACCATCACCTCCCCCCCGTTTGCCACGGCACTGATCATGACAAACTGTTGGATAGGAGTGACCAGATCATATCCCTGGCCGATGGCAGCCACCACTGTCTCTCCGGCATGCCATGGTGTCCCGAATCTTCGCTTCTTCCAGGCGCTGGTGGGGATGAGCCCCGGTTTTTCCTGATCTGAATCAAATCCTGTGGGGGATCCCAAACCAAAGCCCCTGGCGTAGCGGGCAAGCCGATCTACCCCCAAGAGGTGACCCAGATGATAGAAATACACGTCGCAGGATTGAATCACGGCCTCCCTGAACCGTATCCATCCGTGCCCCTCTTTTTTCATACACCGATAATCCCTGTTGCCTACAGTGTAGTGGCCCGGGCAGTAGATTGGAGTGTCTTTGGTGATGATCCCCTCCTCCAAGGCCGCTACGGCCGTCACGATCTTGTAAGTGGAACCTGGAGGGTATTGGGCCATCAAGGCCCGGTTGGTGAGAGGATGATCCTTTGACTCCGTCAAGCTCTTCCAGGTCTCGGAGGAGATACCTTCTGAGAAGAGGTTGGGGTCGAAAGAAGGATGGGAGACCATTGCAAAGATGGCCCCAGTCTTGGGATCTCCTGCCACCACCGCCCCTGTTCTATCCCCCAAGGCCTCCTCTGCCACCTCCTGCAGGCGCATGTCCAAGGTCAAGATCACATCTGCCCCGGGTTCAAATGAGACTTCCTGGAGAACACTTATCTGGCGACCCTTGGCATCTACCTCTACCTGAACCCCCCCGTCCCTACCCCTTAGATAGGATTCGAGGCTCCGCTCTATCCCGGAGCGTCCCACCCGGTCTCCCACTCGGTAACCTTTCCCCTTCCATGCCCTGAGGAGTTCCTCTGGTATCTCTCCAACATAGCCCAATACATGGGCAGCCTTTGAGGCCTCAGGATAATGACGCCTAGGCTCCACCTCCACCCAGATTCCGGGAAGCTCCAATCTGTTTGTCTCCACCCAAGCCACTTCTTCCCATCGAAGACCCTCCTTGAGCACCATGGAGCGGAAGGGGGTTTTCTTGCGGGCCTGACTGACCAGGGAAACAGAGTTGTGACTGTCCAACTGAACTCCCGTGGCAAGCCGATTGATAGTGGAAGAGGGATCCTCCACTTCCGCAGGGACCACCATGAGATTGAAAGAGGCTCTGTTGTCCGCAAGCACCTGCCCCCTCTTGTCCATGACTATTCCCCGGGGAAATGGGATTCTGCGGAGCCTTATTCTATTTTTCTCTGACAACCTTTCGAATGTTTCGCCTTCCAGGATCTGAAGCTGCCAAAGACGAAGGAAAAGAACCAGGAATACCCCTGTGATAAGGATCGCGGCCCATTGGATATGTTTTCTTGAGGGGGGACCTTTTTCCTGCTGATCCTCTTCCCATCTCAAGCTCTTCATGGTTTCAGACCCTTTTCCAACGGCCAAGAATCAAAAGCGTTTATTGCTGAGGCCTGCCCCCATCAAACGCTCGGTAAGACCGCACAACCAAACCAGGGCTGGGCCCAAGACCCATATTACACCTGCCTGGAGCAGCAGTTGGGCAGGCTGCAGATCCTCCAGCCAGAGGCTTCCCTCCACCAAGGCCCCCATCCCCATCAAGAGAACTCCATGGAAAAAACCGAAGGGTCCGGCCATCAGACCCAAGGCCCAAGGTCCTCTCAAGAGAAGTCCACGGCGCATCCAATGTCCTGCAAGACAGAGCAAGACCATCACCACAGGCCCTATACCTTTGGTGCCTCCACCGTAGATGTCTGAGGCATATCCCAGAAGGAACGCAAGGATCAACCCCTGGATCCGCTTCAAGCGAAACGCGCCAAACAAGACCACCGGTACCACCAGGGGAGCCCTGAGGGAAGAGAGGCCCAGGAATCGAAAGGCTGTTGTCTGAAAGGCCAGCAGAACAAGACCCAGGAGGAAAAGTCCCACTACTTTCATCTCGCCGATTTCCTAGGGCCCTTCGAGGACTCCTGTCCGGTTTCCTGGGGCGCCTCTGATGATTCCCGCTTCAGGATCACCAGGACCTCCTCCAAACGTTGGAAGTCCACCTTGGGCGACACCTCCACTCTTTGGAAAAGACCATAGCCTTCCTTCCAGACCTCTGCCACCTTGCCCACCAACAGTCCCTTGGGATAGACCCCACCAAGTCCCGAAGTTATTACCCTCTCCCCTTTCTGCACAGTCTCGCTTCTGGGCACATACTTGAGCAAACAGCGGTCTTGCCGGCCCACTCCTTCCAAGACTGCCCTTGTGCGGCTCTCCTGCAGGAGCACGTCCACGGCACTGTTCCTGTCTGTTATCAATAACACCTTAGCCGTACGGTCTGCGGATTCCACCACATGCCCTACCAGCCCTTCCCTGACCACCACCGGCATGGCCCGTTCCACCCCGTCCCGCGTACCCTTGTCGATCAGCAAAGTGTGGAACCATCCGCTGGAATCCTCGCCTATGACCCTGGATACTACGCTGGGCAAGCTCATGGAACTCTTAAAATTGATAAGCGTCTCCAGCCGTTGCTTGGAAGCCATCATCTCCCGGCAATCCGTCATCTCCTGTTCCAGTTCTTGGATCCTGGCCAAGAGGCGTTGGTTTTCTTTTTGAGCATGGACAAGGGCCAGGTATCCCTCCCAGGTTGAACGGACTGCTGAGAACATCTGTGCCAGTCCGGACTGGACCGGACGCACCAGTGCATGTATGGACCTCTCCAATAGACTGAGGCTCCCCGGGTCACGGCGATGAGAAGAGATGATGGCCATGGCCGCCACCATCAAAGCCAAGGTAACCCACAGGGTAGGGTGTTTTCTCCACCACATCTGGTCGCCTGCCGGCTACGGGGAACTGAGGGGCTCACTCACGCGAGAGGACTTCGCGGTAAAGACGCAGATCGTCAAGGGCCTTACCTGAACCCAAAACCACTGTAGTGAGAGGGTTGTCAGCCACGGTCACCGGCAACTCGGTTTCCTCCCTCAACAAGACGTCCAGGTTCTTGAGCTGAGCCCCTCCGCCTGTGAGCACGATTCCCCGGTCCACAATGTCCGCAGCCAGCTCAGGGGGGGTCTGCTCCAGCACCACCTTCACGGTCTCCACAATGGCGTTCAGGGGTTCCGCTATGGCCATACGGATCTCCTCTGATCCTATGGTGAGAGTCTTGGGAATTCCGGCCACCAGATCCCTTCCCTTTACCTCTATTGTGGTTTCCTGCTCCAGGGGGTATGCCGAAGCAATGGTCATCTTGATTGCCTCAGAAGTGCTTTCCCCTATCAAGAGGTTGTACTTCCTCTTGATGTACTGGATGATGGCCTGATCCATCTTGTCACCTGCCACCCTCACAGACCTGGCAAAGACAATCCCAGACAAAGAAATCACAGCCACCTCCGTGGTCCCCCCTCCCATGTCCACTATCATGTTGCAAGTGGGTTCTGTAATTGGCAGGCCCGCTCCGATGGCTGCGGCAATGGGTTCTTCGATAACGTAAACTTCCCGGGCGCCTGCTGACTGGGCAGACTCCCTGACAGCTCTTTTTTCCACCTGTGTGCAGCCGGAGGGCACACAGATTATTATTCGAGGCCTTACTAGGCTGCTTCTGTTGTGCACCTTGGTTATGAAATGCCTCAACATTATCTCCGTGACCTCGAAGTCGGCAATGACACCGTCTTTCATGGGTCTTATGGCTTCTATCTCCTCCGGGGTCCTACCCAGCATTTTCTTGGCTTCCTCGCCCACTGCCACCACACGGCGCACGCCCCTGGTATCCCTGCGAACAGCGACCACTGAGGGCTCAATTAGGACTATACCCTTGCCTTTTACGTACACCTTGGTGTTAGCGGTCCCCAGGTCGATGGCCATGTCATTGGAAAACAGGCCGAAGATGAAGTCCAGCATCCTTTTTTTTCCTTTGGAGAATTAGGATTGCCTGGGCCGGATCGCCCACCCACGATCCTCCCCTATTTCCGGAACCGGCACAGAATAGCAGAGATCCGGAATCGGTTCAAGAATCCCCAACACACATCGTGGCTTTCTGGCCTTAGGCTTGCCAGGGGAAACGGCCTGTGATATTACCAGCCAACAGTTCGAGATCATGGGCCGTGGGGAGGTGCTTGTATTGGAACCAGGAACTGTACCCGAGTTGTTCTTGGAGGCTGTGGGGAAGTGGGGGGATAGGGTGGCTTTGCGCCACAAAGAATTTGGACTCTGGAAGGACATCTCCTGGAAACATTACGCCCAACGGGTTCGCCAGGTGGCCTGTGGGCTGATAAGCCTTGGGTTCGGGAAAGGGGAGTGTGCGGCCATCACAGGGGAGAACTGCCCTGAATGGGTCTTCTCAGACCTGGGAATAATGTGCGCCGGGGGGGTGACAGTTGGAATTTACACTACCAATGCCGCAGCCCAGTGCGAGTACATAGTGCAAAACTGTGAAGCTCGCTTCTATTTTGCAGAAAACGAGGAACAGCTGGACAAAGTCCTCTCTTTCAGGGAGCGGACCCCCTTTCTGAAGAAGATCATAGTGTGGGACATGGAGGGTCTTCACAATTTCCAAGACCCAATGGTCATGAGCTTCCAGGAGCTCCTTGAACTCGGGGAAGCAGTGGAGGCCAGAAATCCGCAATTATTCACGGATCGGGTCCGCTCTGTGGAGCCGCAGGACCTGGCTGTGCTCATTTACACTTCGGGCACCACAGGACCACCCAAGGGGGCCATGCTCACCCACCAGAACCTGGTATGGATGAGCCAAGCCATGCCGGCTGCCAACCCCATCTCAGAAAAGGATGAGTTCCTTTCCTTCCTGCCCCTGTGCCACATCTTCGAACAGCTCTTCACGGTCTTGGGCAACTTGAGATTCGGAGCCGTGGTGAATTTCATAGAGAACACCGATACCGTAACTGACAACATGAGGGAAGTCTCTCCAACAGTGGCCTACGCTGTTCCCAGGATCTGGGAGAAGTATTATTCCACGGTGATGATCCGCATGTCAGATGCCACCTGGTTCAAGAGACAGACTTTCAAGCTGGCCATGGGGGTGGGGCTCAAGCACGCCCGCCTGAAACTCTCTTACAAGGAGATCCCTTGGTCGCTCAGGGTGGCGTACAGACTTGCTTATCTGGCTGTTTTCAGAAAGCTCAAAGAAAGGCTGGGCTTTGATCGAGTACGGGTTGCCTTCAGCGGGGCAGCCCCCATCTCCCCCGACATCCTGGTCTTTTTTCATGCCCTGGGGGTTCCCTTAAGGGAGGGATATGGCCAGACCGAGGGCACAGGTGTGACCACCGTAGCCCACGGAGACAGGATCAAGTTGGGGACTGTAGGGCAGCCCCTTCCAGGCTGCCAGGTTAGATTGGCCCCCGACGGGGAGATTCTGGTGAGAAGCCCGGGAGTCTTTAAGGGTTACTACAAGAATCCGGAGGCCACAGAAGAAACCCTCAAAGAGGGCTGGCTCCACTCGGGAGATGTCGGGGAAATCGATGAGAACGGCTTCCTCAAGATCACAGACAGGAAAAAGGACCTTATCATAACCGCTGGTGGAAAAAACATTGCACCCCAGTATATAGAAAACCAGCTAAAGTTCAGTCCGTACATAAACGATGCCGTTGTTATAGGGGACCGCAGGAAGTATCTAACATGCCTTGTTGTCATAGACGAGGAAAACGTAGTGAAGTATGCCCAAGACCACAAGATACCTTTCACCACGTACGAAAGTCTGACCCGTAACGAGGAGATAATCAGGCTGATACAAGGGGAAGTTGACAAAGTAAACAGCGGGCTTTCTAGGGTGGAGCAAATCAAGAAGTTCACCATACTACCCAAGAAGCTCTATGAGGAAGACGGTGAAGTCACCCCTACAATGAAGGTAAAGCGCCGTTATATCAATGAGGCTTTCAAGGACTTGATCGAAGCCATGTATCGAGGCGGCTGAAAGAAATCATCTCCACCTCTTTTTCCTCTTCCAGCGTTGGTAGCCCTTGGCTGACTGATCCGACCGGATCCCAAGGTAAAACTCTTTCACGTCCTGGTCCTGCATCAAGACATCTGGGGTGTTTGCCAGAACGATACGGCCGTTTTCCAGCACGAAACCGAAATGGGCTATACGCAAAGCCATGCGGGCATTTTGCTCCACAAGAAGTATGGTTATGCCCTCCTGGTTCAGTTCCTGAATTATGCGGAAGATCTCCCTCACAAGAATCGGGGAGAGTCCCAAGGAGGGCTCGTCCAGCATGAGCAGCTTGGGCCTTGCCATGAGGGCCCGGCCTATGGCCAGCATCTGTTGTTCCCCGCCGCTCAATGTGCCTGCCCATTGGTTTTTTCTGGAGGCCAATATCGGGAAGTGGTTGAGCACCCTCTGATAATCCTCCTTGATCTGGACCCTGTCTGTCCGGCTGTAAGCCCCCATTCGCAGATTCTCATCCACGGTGAGTTCCGCGAATACTTCTCGACCCTCTGGAACGTAGGAAATACCCATGCGCACTATTTGTTCTGCATCTTTCCCGTCTATGCGCTTCCCATCTAACTCAATGCTTCCCTTGTCAGGCTGGTCTTTCAGGAGACCCATGATGGTCTTGAGAACTGTTGTTTTCCCGGCCCCGTTGGGTCCCAGGATGGCCGCTATCTGCGCCTCCCGCACCTCCATGGAAACTCCCCTGATGGCCAGGATGGGTCCATAGTAGGTCTCTATGTTCTTAACCTTCAGCATAGACTTCTTCCTCTCCCAAATAGGCCTTAAGCACCTCCGGGTGGCGCTGTATCTCCTCGGGGCCCCCCTCAGCGATTACCCTGCCGTAGTTCAAAGCCAGGATCCTGTCCGAGATGTCCATGATGAGGTTCATGTCATGTTCCACCAGGAGTATGGTGACCCCGTAAAGATCCCTCACGTCCCGAATCCAGAACATCAAGTCCCCTTTCTCCTCCACGTTCATCCCGGCTGAGGGCTCGTCCAACAGCAGCAGCGTGGGTTCCATGGCCAGGGCCCTTGCCAGCTCTACACGTTTCTGGATGCCGTAAGGCAGGCTGGCCACTGGCCTGTCCCTGGCGGACTGCAGGTCCAGGAAATCAATTACCCGCTCCACATGCGCCCTGTGAGATACCTCCTCCCGGGCAGCCCTAGAACCCCTCCAGAGCATGGTTGCCCCGGCCCACACCCCTGTCTTCATATGCAGGTGCCGGCCCAGCATCAGGTTGTCCATGGTGGACATGCGGGAGAAAAGTTCTATGTTCTGGAAGGTTCTGGCTACCCCCAGCTTGGCTATCTGGTGGGGTTTAAGACCTGTGATATCCTTTCCAGCCAGGGCTATCTTTCCTGAATCCGGTCTGTAGAGCCCGCTTACGCAGTTGAAGATAGTGGTCTTCCCGGCCCCGTTGGGTCCTATGATGGAATATATGGAGCCCTCTCTCACCGAGAAGGTTACACGATCCAGCGCTCTCACGCCCCCGAAAGAGAGTGTCAGGTTTTCCACTTCCAGATAAGACATCACACGACCGCCCCCTGGGTGAGGAAGGCCCTAAGCCTCCTCACCCGGTCCCTTTTCACTTGCTTATGGTTATCCAGTCAGTGAGCAACTCCAGGTTGCCGTCATCTTTTACCTTGGCCACCTTTATGCTCTTGGCCCCCAGATGCTCCGTGGAGGTATAGGTCAATGGAGGCCCGATGCCTTTCCAGTCCCTCAGGCTCTCCAGGGCTGAGATAAGACCTTCTGTGGTCAGATTCCTTCCTGCCCTCTTCAGGCCCTCCACCAGGGGCTCTGCCCAGATGATTCCGGCATAGTAGAATGTGCCCCAACGCTCCTTGGGAGCGTATTTCTGCCAGGCCTGCCTGTACTTGACCATGAGGGGATGATCCGAGTCGGGAAGCTCCCCGAAGCTTGCGACTATCACCCCTTTCCAGAGGCCCTTTGTCACCTCATACATGAGGGGAGCATCCGAGAGGGTGCTGCTGGAAATCCACTGGGGCGCAAACCCTATCTTGGCGGCCTCTCCGAGGATTATGGCAGCGTGCTTGGGTAGCAGATACATGATCACCGCATCTGCCCCAGACTCTTTTAGCTTGAGAGCATGGGAGCTCAGGTCTGTGTCAGGCACCTCCACGGAGACCCTGGCGGCCAGCTCCATGTTCTTCTCTTTCAAGTATTTCTCCACGCCTTCCAAGCCATCTTTCCCGTAGTCGTCATTCTGGTAGAAGACCGCTATCTTTTTCTTGGCCAGTTTTTCCACTGCAAACTGCGTAAGCAAATAAGCCTCGTCCACGTACAGGGGATAAACCGCAAAGATATATTTCTGGAAGGGTCTGGACCAGTTCTTGTTCCCGGTAGAAGGCGAAACCCAGACCACCTTGTTTTGGCTGAGATCGTCCCTTACGGCCATGCCAGGGGCTGTCCCCACTCCCCCCACCACGGCGAAGACACCAATCTGATTTATGAATTCCTTTCCTATGGCCTTGGTCTTGGCCGGATTGTACGCATCGTCACGAAGGTAGTACTCTATTTTCCGGCCGTGGATTCCCCCTTCGTCGTTTATGAGTTTGAAGTAGAGGTCTGTTCCCCTGGCCACTGCTCCCCAGGCAGCTGCTGGGCCTGTCTGAGGGCCCCACTGGCCTATTTTTATTGCCTTGTCGGTGACTCCCCGCACTTTTTCGGCTGCCCCAGCCCAGGCAACCATGAGGCAACACCCCACCACCACTGCAGAAACCATGAGTAATGCTCTTTTCATGCTGGCTTCCCTCCCTTTTATTCTGGCTCGAGAGTACATAGGAGCAAACCACCCCCAGCCGGCCGGTCCTGCTGAAGCTTTCTCCCACCTCCTTTCTGTGTTTCAAGGATCACACCTTCTTCACATAGTGGCGGGCCAGCATCCCACTTGGCCTCACGCACAGAACCAACACAATGATGGCAAAGGCAACCACCGACTTGAACTCCAGTGACACGTAACCACCGAAGAGATTTTCTATTATCCCCACCATCTCGGCTCCCAGCACAGCGCCCGGCAAGCTGGTCATGCCTCCCATTACCGCCCCTGCAAAGGCCTTCATCATGGGATCCATCATCATGTTCACATCGAGGGGATAGGTGGAGGCTATTAGGATTCCAGCCACTGTGCCTATGAGAGAGCTCAGTGCCCATGTGAAAGAGAGGATCCTCTTGGTTCTGATTCCCATGATCCTTGCAGCCATCTGATTTTGCTGCGTGGCTTTCATGGCCACCCCTAGTTTGGTGTACCTGAAAAACAGAAAAAGCATCCCCATGATTCCCAGAGCAATAAAGAAGATCCAAAGGCTGATCTTGCTGAAGGCCACCCCACCCATCTGATACACCTCTATGTTGGAAACCGGGAAGGGAAGGGCTCTCTGATCCGGTCCCCATTTCCAACCTGCCAGGCCATAGAGGATCATCTCAAACCCCAAGGTAATCACTATGAGCCCCAACACCGTAGGATCCTTGGCGGGTCTCAAGAACAAGAACTCCACAGCCATGCCGAGGGCCATTGCAAAAGCAAGGGTCACTACCACTGCCCAGCCGAAAGGCACCCCTTGCTCTGTCAACAGGTTGAAGGCCACGAAAGTGGAAAGCATGGCCATCTCGCCTTGTGCAAAATTCAAGACTTCGGAGGTCTTGTAGATGATCACCATGGCCAGGGCTATAAGAGCATAGCAGGCTCCAATGGCCAGTCCGCCCACTATCAGCTGAGATAGCATCTTGACACGCCTCCCTGATCTCCCAAAGCGGATCCTTCACCGAGATCCACCACATAGGGGCTTGCGCCCCCAAACCCCCCGGGGGCTTCAAGGTGTCGGGATCAAAACCCCTCTTTGAACTTGTCACTCCAGCAAACCGTTTTCAGGCACAGTCGCGTTACTTCAAACAAATCATTACTCGGCCTGCACTATCCACCTCTCTTGAAGAATGAAGGCTAGAGCATTTCCCTCTCAAAACGGCCAAGTGCGCCAGTAACATTTTGTTCTGATCCAAAATCCGTAGAGCCCCAAGGGTTCAAACATCACTATTAGGACCATGATCAGGCCGATTATGATGTTTTGCAGATTTGCCATGCCACCCACATTGAACCAGCGCTCTGAGATCTCCACTATCCAGGGTCCTACAAGCCACATGTCTTGGACCGAGGAAAGGCGTATCTGCAGATAGGTCAAGAGTATGGCCCCTGCAATGGATCCCGGGATGGATCCCAAGCCTCCCACCACCACCATACCCAGGAAGACAATGGAGAGCATCAGGTTGAAGTTCTCTGGAGAAATGAACCCCAACACAAAAGCCATGAGTCCTCCTGCAATACCCGTGTAGAAAGCGCTTACGGCGAATGCGAGGGTCTTGTAATAGGTGATGTTCACACCCATTGTCTGGGCAGCTATATTGCTATCACGGATGGCTATGAAAGCCCTTCCAACCCTCGTGTTCACCAGGTTGCGCGCCCCAATGGTCATTATCACTGTTATGGCCATGATCAAGTAGTAGATCTCTGTGTCGGATCCAAGCTCAAAGCCCAGGAGCCTTAGTTTGGGGATGTCCAGTCCCATGCGGCCTCCCAGGAAGGACCAGTGTCCCACAAACTGGGTCACGGCCATTCCAAAGCCCATAGTGGCTATGGTCAGATAGGGACCCTCCAGCCTGAGTGCCGGCAGCCCCACCAAGAATCCGAACCCGGCCGACAGGAAGGCCCCTGCAGGCAGAGCCACCAGGAAGGGGAGATCATAGATCTTGTAAAGCATGGCGCAACCATACGCCCCTATGGCGAAAAAACCAGCATGTCCCAGGGAGATTTGCCCTGTGTACCCGATGAGGATGTTCAGTCCGAGAGCCACTATGGAATGGATAGCCATCAGGTTGAAAAGATAGGCGTAATAATGCCCCCCTAAGAGGGGGAAAAGAGCCAAGGCGCACAACAAAAGGATGCTCCAAAAGACCTGCACTTTGCTGTCGAAAAGCCCAATGTCCTCATAGTAGTCCCTTTTCATGTCCATGGAAGGGAATCCCCCCGCTTGGTGCCTGGCTCCTCATACAAGTGGCAAGAAGGTGTATCAAGAACCTGATTTCTCTGTCAAGGCACCTCTCAGCTCAATGGCACGACTTCCAACAGAGCCTGCCTTGAGATAGCCCCTGGTCTCAGGATCTTGAAAGGTCTCACTGTGCAGTCAAGAACAGTAGAGGGTAGACCCCCTGAGAGCTTTCCCCCGTCCAGAACTCCATCCACCCTCTTCAATATGAGCTCCGGTATCTCCATCAGCGAAGTGGCCGGGGTTTCCCCTGAAAGGTTGGCACTTGTGCCCACCACCGGCGCCCCTACTTCTCTTACCAGGGCTTGGGCCAGGTCATGGGAACTCCAGCGGACCCCCACACCCTTGCCTTGACCTGTCAGGGCCTTGGGCAGATCTGGTTTGGCAGGTAACACAAGGGTGAGAGGCCCTGGCCAGAATCTCTCCATGAGCCGTTCACTTCCCTGCGGAATCCATTCCACTAGATCTGCCAATCTGCCCTGCCCATCCACGATACATAGCAAAGGAGCCCCCTGCGCCCTGCCCTTGATCTGGTAAACGCGGCCAAGGGCCGAGCAGCACATGAAATGGGCTCCCAGGGCATAGAAGGTTTCTGTTGGGAAGATCACCACACCACCCAGGAGAACACTCCTTGCTGCCTCTTGCACCTCCGCCTGGGCTGTGCCGCTGTTCAATCCCGAGCCTCCACTCCAGCTGCCTTCTCTTCGATGGAAAGCACTGCCTCCTCCCTCATTCTTTCAAGCCTTTGCTGTATGTTTGGATCTCCAAGCCCCAGGATCTGGGCAGCTAGGATCCCTGCATTTCTTGCCCCTGCCTTCCCGATGGAGACCGTTGCCACAGGCACCCCAGGGGGCATCTGAACCGTGGAGAGCAGGGAATCAATTCCTTTGAGGGGAGAGGAATCTATGGGCACCCCTATGACAGGCAATATGGTGTGGGCTGCCAGGACGCCCGCCAGGTGGGCTGCGGCACCTGCCCCTGCTATTATCACCCTTATACCCTCCTGCTGGGCTTGCTGGGCCAGGCTGATGGCTCTGGCCGGGCTTCTGTGAGCCGAGGCCACGGTCATCCTGGAAGGGATGCCCAAATTAGAAAGAACGGCCCGGGCCTCCTCCATGACTGGCAGATCTGAGTCGCTCCCCATTACTATGAGCACCACAGGTTTCATCATCCCTGCCTCCTCAATGCCTTTTGCCCTATGTCTTTCCTGTAATGAACCCCTTCCCAGTGGATCTTCCCCACAGCCTCGTAGGCCTTTGTTATGGCTTGGGCCACCCGCTCTGCTCGAGCGGTAACCCCCAGGACCCTTCCGCCGTCGGTGAAGAATCGGCCGCTCTCCAGCTTTGTGCCAGCGTGGAAAACCACCACTCCTTCCAGGGCCTCTGCGTCTTCCAAACCTGTAATGAGCTTGCCCTTCTCGTAGGAGCCTGGATACCCACCGGAGGCCATTACCACACAAACCGCGGCCTCATCCTCCCAGACGGGTTTCATCTTAGCCAAGCTGCCCTCCATGGTGGCAAGAATCAGGGGGACCAGATCGCTCTTGAGCCGCATCAGAAGGGGTTGAGCCTCAGGGTCACCAAGTCTGACATTGAACTCCAAGACCTTTGGCTCGCCTCCGGAGATCATGAGTCCTGCATAGAGTATCCCCTTGTAGGGTCTCCCTTCCCGGGCCATGGCCCTCACCGTGGGGATCATGATCCTGTTCATGATGTCTGCTGCCAGAGAATCGGTGATCACCGGGGCGGGGCTATAGGCTCCCATGCCTCCGGTATTGGCTCCCTGGTCATTGTCGTAAACAGCCTTGTGGTCCTGAGCTGGGGGAAAAGGAATCACGGTTTCCCCATCTGTGATGGCAAGAAATGATGCCTCCTCCCCCTCCAGACAGTCCTCTATAACCACCTTGTCCCCGGCCTGGCCAAAGCTCCTCTTTAACATGATCTCCTCTATTGCCGAGTAAGCCTCCTCGAGCCCACGGCATACGAAGACTCCTTTGCCTGCGGCAAGCCCGTCGGCCTTGAGCACCAGCGGAACTCCTCTTTCCTTTACGTAATTGCGTGCCTTCTCGGGTTCCCTGAAGACCCTGAAATCTGCAGTGGGAATCCCATATTTCTTCATGAGCTCCTTGGCAAAGGATTTGCTTCCCTCCAAGATGGCCGCTTTGCTGTTCACACCGAAGAGGGGAATCCCTTCCTTTTGAAACTGCTCCGCAATTCCCTTCACAAGGGGCTCTTCTGGGCCCACCACTGTCAGGTCGATCTTTTCCCTCCGCGCAAATCCAACCAGTCCCTCCAAGTCCCCGCTGCCTATGGGTACGCAGCGGGCCTCTTTGGCAATACCTCCATTGCCCGGGGCACAGTAGATTTCCTTGACCAGGGGACTTTGCCTAATCTTCCAGACCAAGGCATGCTCCCTACCACCTCCTCCCACCACGAGTACCTTCATCTGCCTCACCTCCTACAACGTCCCTCTACTGTTCCCCAACAAGCCCCTTTTCAGTCCCTCAGACCGGCTCAGGGGCTGATTTTCCGAACCATGCGGCAATGAGCGCGTCATATCGGCTGGTAAGCTCGAACGCCTTTCTGGCCAATAGCCTGGAGGTGCTCAAGGGGATCCTCCCTGCATTCTTGAGCATCTGACCCAACACGCTCTCATAGTCTCGGGGGTCCACCACTACCACCACCCCTTTGTGGTTCTTGGCCGCTGCCCTGATGAGGCATGGACCTCCTATGTCTATTTGTTCCACGGCTTCCTGTTCAGTGCAGCCGGGTCTCTCTATGGCAGCCTCAAAGGGATAAAGGTTTACCACCACCATGTCTATTGGCTTGATATTGTGGGCCTGCAACTGGGCCATGTGCTCAGGGACTTCTCTCCTGGCCAGGATTCCGCCGTGAATATGGGGATGAAGGGTCTTGACCCGACCGTCCAGCATCTCCGGGAAACCCGTGAGTTCGGTGACTTCCCGGACCTTCACCGTGGCTTCCCTCAGACTCCGTGCTGTGCCTCCTGTGGAGATGATCTCAACCCCCAGGGATGCCAGCCCCCTTGCAAAGGCCACCAGACCCCCCTTATCTGAAACACTCAGGAGCGCTCTTCTGATTTGTATCATTTGCTCCCCTTCCCCCATGGTTCCTTTACCCCCTTTCTTGAGAAAGGCTCCTTTTCATGACGCCCCGGGACACCCTACTGCTCGAATTCACTTGGTCTCCCAGCTGTAGACTCCTTCCCAGGGAGCGGAAGGCGGCCTCAGTTGGAGGGTCCTGCAACGTTCCAGATAGAGCTTGGAAGGGCCGTCCTGGGGTAGAATTCTCAGAATCTCGGAGAAGCACCCAGCTGCCTTCTCCCAATGCTGTTCCCTGTACAGCCTCAGCCCCAGGGCGAAAAGCTCCAACCAGGAGGAATCATCTGCCATCTCTTCCCTGAGGCCCAGGACTTCGTAAATGCGCACGGGCCTGCTTTTTCCTTTCACCCTGACTAAATCCAATTCCCTGCAAAGAATGCGGTCTTGAAGGCAAGAGGCAGTAGATTCGCTGACCAGAATATGGGTCCCGTAGTGTTTGTTAAGCCCTTCCAGACGGGAGGCCAGGTTTACGTTGTCTCCCATGACCGTGTAATCAAACCTGCGCTCCGAGCCCATATTGCCTACGACCATTTCCCCGCTGTTGATCCCTATCCCGATGTCCAGTCTGGGCAGACCCCTTGGCTCCCATCTCTCTCGGAGAGTCTTGAGGGCCTCCATCATTTCCAAGGCGCTCTGACAGGCCCGCAGGGGGTGATCGGCCTGGGCCAGGGGAGCTCCGTAGATGGCCATTATGGCATCCCCTATATACTTGTCCAAGGTGCCCTCGTGCCTGAAAATGACTTGGGTCATCTCCGTGAGGTAATCGTTTAGCAAGAGCACCAGTTCCTCGGGTTTTAAGCCCTCGGAAATACTTGTGAAGCCTCTAATGTCGCTGAAAAGCACCGTCAGAACCCTTTGCTCACCTCCCAGCTTTAGGGCCTTGGGGTCTCTGAGTATCTCCTGGACCACTGCAGGAGCCACGTACACCTGAAAGGCCCCTTTCAGCCTTCTTTTTTCCTTTTCCTCCAGCACATAATTGTGCACGGTCACCCCCAGGTAGCTCAGGGGCACAAGCAAGCTGGGGTAAATGGCGTTCAGCCAGTATCCCTGAGATATGAGCACCTGGGTGTTCAGATAAAGGTGCCCCAGGAAAACCACGAGCATGAGCAGGGCGCCCGCCAAGGGTCTTAGCCGCGGGAAAAGCACTCCCAGGACCACCCCAAGGAAAAGCAGCACCAAGAGGTCCACCAGGGAGACCCAGCCAGGCCTCTGGATGTAATCCCCACGAAGGATGTTGTCCAAGATGGTGGCATGGACCTCTACTCCCGGGAAAATAGGATCCAAAGGGGTCACCCTCAAGTCATAAATCCCTGTTGCAACGGCCCCTACAAGGACAATCTTTCCCCTTAGTTGATCTTTTCCGATACGGTGCTTGAGCACATCCACCGCCGAGACATAGGGGAATGTTCGGGCCTTGCCCCTGTAGTTGATGATCAGAAAACCCTCCTCGGAGGTGGGTATCCAGCCTCCCTCCCATTGCACCCCAGCTACTCCATAAGGCTCCAGATCCAGAATCAGCCAAGAGGGGTTCTGTCCCGCAAACCTCAGAGTTTGGATCGCAAGGGGGGCAACCAGATGCTCCCCCAATAGCATCACCAAGGGGGCAGCCCTTACTACTCCGTCAGGATCCGGGATCATGTTGAAAAAACCTATGGACTTGGCCGCCTGGATTACTGAGGGAATGTTCCCTTTGACTCCCTTGGACTTGGGCACGGGGAGTTCCATGGCCTGTGCCCCATGGCTTCTGACCACCGGGTAGTGCATCTTTCCCAGCCAGCCCTTTGCCGCCTCCAGGTCCTGCAAATTGCCTTCCCCTGGCTCCTCAGGTTTCATGAAGAGGAAGTCACCCACCACCACGCGGCCTGACTCCTCTATGGCTTTTGCCAGGACCAGGTCCGGATGGACTGTTTTGGCCACCTGCCTCAAGAACTCGTCCATCCGCGGGCTTTCCTGCGCCAGCCTGCCCAGCTGTGACCTGAGCTCCCTCAGATAGGCCGGGGAACTGGGCCCTTGCTCCTCCTCGTAGAGCACATCCAGGACTCCCGAGCGTCTCTCTGGTTCCGGCCAGGCCACATCCAGGCCTATGACTTTGGCCCCTTCTTTGCTGAGGGCCTCTATGAGCTCCCCCATGATGATCCTGGACCAGGGCCATTGGCCCATCTCTTGAAGACTCTTCTCGTCTATGGCCACCACCACCACCTGACCCGTTGTGGGAAGCTCCCCTCTCCATCGAAGCCTTTGGTCAAAGGCCTTCAGCTCGAACAGCTCCAGGATGAGCGGTCTGACGAGATAGAGACCCACAAGGAGCAAGGAGATGAGTACACTCACCCTAAAGCCTGTCCAGCGCCATAGGATTCTGGATACAGGAGTCTTCATCTTCCCATCCGCCCTGAAACTTCAAGAAATACAGCTCTACCCAAAGGCATACAGGAGACGGGGCAAAGTACAACGCAGGGCGACCCCGAAGTCAACCACAAGGGGAATTGCCCCTGGGAACCCCCTTTGGTACCATCATCCAGAAAGCCTGAGACAGGCCGGAACAAGAAGATTCCAACAATACCACCGAGGGTTTTCTGGGTCATGTCCTCCCAGCTCTTCAATTTGGTGGAAGTGGCTTTGGATCTTCCCATCCAGGGAACCCTCACTTACAAGCTTCCAGAGCGGCTCCTGGGACTGGTCAGGCCCGGATGTGTTGTCAGGGTTCCTTTGAGGAAAAAGCAGGCTCTGGGTGTTGTACTCTTGGTTCACCAAGCCCCCGGTGGGCCTCAGGAGCCCAAGGAAGTGCTGGAACTCCTGGATGAGGAGCCCGTATTTAGTGATGTGGACTTGCAGTGGTACAGATGGGCAGCCCGATATTATATGCACCCCCTGGGACAGGTCTTGGGTACGGCCTTGAGGCCGATGCTCCCCTGCCTGGCAAGGTCCAGGACAAGCCAAGAGGGGAGATGTCTTGCCGGGGAAGAGCCCATTTCCGCCACCGGCTTTCCTCTTACATCTGATCAGGCGAGGGCTCTGGAGGAGATCGAACCAGCCGTGCGCCAGGGCAGGTTTCAGAGTTTCTTGCTTTGGGGGGTCACGGGAAGCGGGAAAACAGAGGTTTACATAAGGGCCGCCAAGGTTTCACTGGAATGTGGGAAGCAAACCATGGTCTTGGTGCCAGAGATCTCTCTCACCCACCAGCTCGTGCGGGAATTCAGATCCAGTTTTGGGGAGTGTATCGCAGTGCTTCACAGCAGGCTCTCCAAAGGGGAGAGGGCCTTCATGTGGAAAGGGGTACGCCAAGGCCGTTTCCCCTTGGTCTTGGGAGCACGTTCGGCAGTCTTTGCACCCTGTGAGAGACTGGGGCTGATAATAGTGGACGAGGAGCATGACCCGGCTTACAAGCATGAGGAGAGCTTCAGATATAATGCCAGGGACTTGGCCTTGGTACGGGGGAAACTTGCCCAGTGTCCTGTTCTGCTGGGCTCGGCCACTCCCTCTATGGAAACCTATTACAATGCCCGCCAGGGCAGGTTCCGAATGCTGCGTCTGCCGGAACGGGTGGGTGGCGGCTGCCTGCCCCGCACACAAGTTGTGGATCTCAGAAGAAGATTCAGGAGCAGGGAGAAAGCACAAATCATATCCTCTGTGCTGGAAGAGGCCATGAGGGACACTCTGAACAGAGGGGAACAGGTGCTTCTTTTCCTGAACCGGCGAGGATTCGCCACTTTTCTTCTCTGCCCAGAGTGCGGCTACGTCTTCAAGTGCGCCAACTGCGAGGTGGCTTTGGTGCACCATCTCTCCGACAGGGCGCTGCGATGCCATTATTGCGGTTGGAGAAGGCCGGCCCTTCCTATATGCCCCTCTTGCAACAGCACCAGCATCTCGGACTTGGGGGTGGGCACAGAAGCACTGGAACTGCAGGTCAGGAGTAGGTTTCCCGAGGCCAGGGTGGTGCGCATGGACAAAGACACCACATCAAGAAAGCACGCCCAGCGAGAGATTCTTAAGGCTTGGAGAAAAGGGGAAGCCGACGTGCTGATCGGCACCCAGATGATAGCCAAGGGCCACCACGTGCCCAATGTGACCCTTGTGGGGGTTATAATGGCTGACACCAGCCTGAACCTTCCCGATTTCAGAGCCTCGGAACGCACCTTCCAGCTTCTGCTTCAAGTAGCAGGAAGGGCCGGAAGGGGGGACAAAGCCGGAAAGGTAATTCTGCAAACCTACAACCCCGAGCATCCGGCAGTGGTCTTTTCGGTGGAAGAGGACTACGAATCCTTTGCCTGGCGTGAGCTGGCTTTGAGAAAGGAGGCAGGGTATCCTCCTTTCCGGCATCTGGCTTTGATAAGAATTTCCGGCCCGAGGGATGAGAGCACCTCCCGAGCTGCCTCCATCCTAAAAGAGGTGGCCTCAGCAGCCTGCCTTGAGCCCGGTGCTGTGCAATGGATTGGACCTTCCCCGGCTCCCATTTCCAGGCTTAAGGGCAGATCCAGATGGCAGCTCCTGCTCAAAGCTCCTTCCAGGCGAGAACTGCACAGGGCCACAGCCCGGATACTGGAAAAAGCCAAGGGGAAACTCCCCCCGCGAGTTCTCCTTGGGGTGGACATTGACCCCCAGTCCTTCCTGTGAGTATCCTTTCCAAAGTTCTGGAGGCCTGGAAGACTTGCCTAGAATTTGGCCTGTGTGAATAACCAGTAAAGGACAATGCTTACTGATTGAACTGCCCGCACGGACTGGACTGGGCCTCCAGACCTACTGCATGCAGGGCGCTGGCCAAAAGGGGGGTTCTCGGGTCATAGGGGCTTAGATGTATAGCAGTGGTCCGGGGGCGTGAACTATTGTTGCCTTTGGCCTTGGGGAATGATCAAGGCTAATTTTTTTGTGCTGGATTAAGGAACCCTCTGGGAAGTCTTTGATATGTCTCTTAAGGTGAGTCTGGGGCTTTGGACAGCCTGTGTCCTTTGGGCCGTTTCCTTTGTGGCCACCAAGGTGGCCCTGGAGGGGACACCTCCCCTTACCCTGGTTACTCTGAGACTCCTGGTCTCGGCAGCATGTTTCGGCTCTTGGTTTCTTAGTCGAGGCAAGGGCATTCCATGGCCCGAGAAAGGAACTTTGGGAAAACTCTTTCTGCTCAGCCTATTGGGTACAGGGTTGCACTACGGGCTTCAAACCATAGGACTGCAGTTTACAACTGCTTCCAACGCCTCCATCTATGCTGTCACCGGCCCCATATGCATTACCTTTATAGCTTTCCTTTTTCTCAAGGAGAGGATAACCCCCCGCAAGGCCTTGGGAATAGCCATGGCCCTGGTGGGCGTGCTCTGGGTCATGGGAAGGCAGACCCTAACTGGCTTCCAGTTGGGGGGGCATGTGCTGGGAGACACTTTGGTCTTTGCAAGCATAGTACTTTGGGCTGGGTTCACGGTATACGGAAAGAAGCTCATGGAGGAAAAAGGGGCCTTGGAGGTCATAGGACTCACCACCATTTTGGGAGCGCTTTGGATGGTTCCTGTGGGAGGGGCCGAGATGATCCTCAATGGTTTTGCCCTCCTGGGTATCCCATGGCGTGCCTTGTTGGCCATAGGGTTTCTGGGGGTAACCTGCTCCTTCTTGGCCACACTGCTTTACTTCTTGGCCTTGGAGCACACCGAGTCCCAAAAGGTCGGAGTGTATCTGTACACTATTCCCCCCATGACCTATGCGGTGGCGGCTTTTTACCTGGGCGAGACCATAGGTGCCAATCTCATATTGGGTTCGGCCTTGATCCTGGCAGGAGTCTATCTCACGGAAAAAGGATAGCAGAAATTTCCCGAGAAGCACTCTCTTGGGTGCAAGAAACACAGGAAAAGGCTGGGCTCTGGAGAGTTGGGATGGGTGCTCATGGCTTACTCCAGCACCCTGGCAGGCAACCTCACTCTGCTGTGTTCAGTGGCCAACATCATGGTGGCAGGGAATTCCAAGGAGCATGGGGGCTCGGTTTTTGGGGGGTAGTTGGCTTTCGGCTTTCCCTCCACCTCGATAGTCTTGGCGGTTGGAACCGGTGTAACATGGCTCCCGGCCACCTGAGGGGGGGGTCAGCCTGGCTAATTCACCAGTGGCGGTCAACCCGGGCTGAGGCAATTTCATCAGAGGCTGGGCAGCACCGGGGGCGCAAGAGGACCTGGGCTGGCCATTGGTTCTGGACCAGGATGGGATAAGGAAGCTGGCTCCTAGCATCCCGGGTCTTTAGGGGCCGAAGGCCCCCAAAGTTACCCTGCCTGGTGAGTGACCCTAACCGGAAATGTGCTAGGGGTCATTGTTCGCCTGTCCAGAAGTCCAGAAAGAATACTGAAAATCTTTCTTGGGGGGGCTGCCGCATGAAAAAATCCTTTTTTCTGATCGGCCTCTTGGCGGGATTCTGGGCTCCCCTGCGAGGTCTGGCGTACCTGCGGAGGAACAAGCCTCTTTGGAAATACGTCTGGATCCCAGCCCTGATCAATTTATTTCTTTTCGCCACACTGGGGACGCTCTTCGTGTTTCTGTTTCCCCATCTCCTGGGCCTCATCCTCCCAGAGGGAGATGCCTGGTACCTGACAGCCCTCAGGGGCATACTGTGGGCCGTGGGATCGGCTCTGATACTTCTCCTTTTCTTACTCACCTTCACCGCGGTTGGCACCCTGATTGCCGGGCCATTCAACGACCTGCTTTCGGAAAAAGTGGAACAGATGCAAAGGGGGATCTTACCTGAGGAGCCTGGGGGCATCTGGCAGCAGGCCAGAAGGAGTGCCCGCTCTGCCTGGGAGTCCCTCAAGTATGTGGCTGTTTACCTCTTGGGCTCCTTGATGCTTCTGCTCTGGAATCTGCTCCCGGGAATCGGGTCTGTCATATACACGGTGCTGGCCACACTGTGGACGTTGCTGTTCCTGGCACTGGAGTTCGGCGACTACTATCTGGCCCGTCACTGGGTGCTCTTCAGGAGCAGGTGGAGAAAAGTCTGGGCACACCTTTGGGCCAGCTTGGGGTTCGGGGCAGGCTGCGCGTTGCTACTCATGATCCCGGTCTTGAATCTGCTGCTCATGCCTGGGGCAGTGGCCGGAGGGACTCTCCTTTGGATGGAGCTGGAGCCGCATGAGGCCATGGCCCGCTCAAAGTCCTCTTAGCCCGAGACAGACGGATTTGGGTTTGTGGGCTGTTGGCAGCAATTCTGCTCTGGACAGGCATGAAGCCCTTGCCTACACTCCCCGCTTCGTTCTGCCACCCCACTGGATTCAGGTCTTGAGCTCTCCCACCGTGTCTCTGAGGTGAGGGCAAGGCCACTCGGGGTGTTCCTCCAAGAGCCTCTTGAGATGGTCCACAGACCTGGGAATCCATTGCAGGAAGAAACTCTTTCCACACTCTTTTCCGAGATAAGCAAAGGCCCCCAGGATCTGTAGGTTCCTGTGGAGAGCCACCAAGGGGTATCCCTCCAGGAACTCCTCCGGGGAACAGACTCCCTCTGCCTGTAGCCTCAGGAGGTACTCCCCCAAGAGCTTCTCTCTGTCCCCCTTGCTCAGCCCCACGTATGGGTCAATCACCAGGGATGCCACGTCGTACTGAAGAGGCCCCACTCTGGCTCCCTGAAAATCTATGATCCCGGGCATCCCGAAGGCGTCCAGAAGTATGTTCCTGGACTGAAAGTCCCTGTGGATCAGAAATCTGGCAGGGGCTGCGCTTTGAGCCATCTCGGCCAGTTTGGCGAACTCGCACAGAAGCCTGCCCCTGTCTCCCTTCCAACCACAGTGACCCTCCAGAAAGGATTTCAGGAAATAACCCGATTCGCGCTCTTGCATGAGTTGCCTGTCGTACCTAGGGCCCTGGTAGCACCAATTCGACTGGAAGCCATCTCTTCCCCGGCACTGGAGCCTCAGCAGAGCATCCAGCACAGGTCCGTACAGGCTCAAGAGGCCATCCCTGGGCTTCAGCCTCGAGGCTGCCTGGTGGAGGCTTAGGTCTCCCAGGTCCTGGAGGAGCATGAAACCCTGCTGGCGCCCATATTCGTAAAGCCGCGGGACCGGGACCCCCAGAGCCTTCAGGTGACGGCCTATGTGCCAATATGCGTCGTTCTCAGCAACTTGGCCTGAGTTGGCGAGAGCCACAAGGCTCCAGCCCCCCATGTACACCCTGAAGAACTTCCGGTTGGATCCATCCGAGGCAAGGGGCTCCACACCCGCTGGCTCTAGCCCCCATCTCTCCATGCACTTCCTGGAGATCCAGGAGAGAAGCTCTGCCATGCCATCCACCGCAGTGCTCAAGGCCAGGGCAAGGGATGGCGAAAAGACCTCCCCAGGAGCTCCTGCACAACCTGGATCCCTGGGCCCACCTCTACCTCGTCCCATAGGATGCTCCTCTCAACCCTGGCCCCGGATCCCACCGAGCATTTGGCGCCCAGGACCGCGTACGGTCCCACCCTCGCTCCAGAGTCCACCCGGCTTTCAGGACCCAAGAACAGAGGAGGCTCGAGGTGCACACCCCTGCCCAAGGATGCCCCTTCCCCCATCCAGACTCCCGGCTTCACCTGTCGGCCAGGGATGTGAACCGGGCCCCGACCCTCTAGACCATCCACATGTATCTCCCTGTAAGCTGACAGGGTTCCCAGATCCTTCCAATATCCCCCGTCGCAGTGGGCCCCCATACCCCTTCCGGATTCCAAGAGCCTCACGTAGAGCCTCTGGAGTTCCCAGGGTCTGTCAGGGGGGATCATGCACAGCACCTCCGGTTCCACCATCTGGACCCCCAGGAAATCGCACCTAGCGGCCCCATCTTGAGTGTGCTCCCCGTACATGTCCAGGAAGGCCAACACCTCTCCCCTGGGCCCCACTGATACCGACCTATGTGGCTCCAACTTGGGATTGTTCTGGACCAGCATGGTCAGGGGATGCCCCATGCGTCTATGAGCATTCCAAAGCCCCTCCAGATCCAGATGCCTAAAAGTGTCCCCGTTGACCACTAGAAAGGGCCCTCCTCTCAGTTCAGACTCCAGCTTCTTGATGCCGCCTGCCGTGCCCAGTATGGTGGGCTCCAAAGAGTAACGAATCTCCACACCCAGGTGCTTCCCATCCCTGAGCCTCTGCACTATCTGCCGAGGCATGTGATGCAGATTGATCCAAAGCTCCCTCACACCCTGGTCTCGAAGCTGCAAAACATTGCGCTCCAAGATGGAGATCCCGAAAACAGGCATTAGGGGCTTGGGAATAAAGTTGGTGACTGGCCTTAGCCTCGTGCCGAGCCCTGCTGCCAGGATCAAGGCTTTCATGGGGTTTCCCGCGCAAGGAAAATCTTTTTCCCACCTTATATAATAGGGCCAGGCAAAAGGCAAATCCTCTTGAAAACCAAAGCGCTTCATCCCCGTGTAAATCAAGTGCTCGAGCTGAAACCCCAGGCTGGATACCAGCCCCTCCAAGGCCCCTGGACGATTCAGAATGAATGCTCATTGAGGCTCACACAATAAGCTCAAGCCAGGCCCCCCCCGGGCGGGGTAAAAGGCCCCCTCCCAGAATTCGCCAAAGAACCGGGCTCAAAGAAAATTGTCTTCAGGTGACCATGTGGGGCTCGGTGGGGGCCAAAGCCCCCTTCTGGCCAGCCTGGGTAAATACCGCTGGCTTGGCAGCACCCCGGGGATCTTTCTCTCTCAGCACCTGCCCTTACAACCACCCCCACCTCTGCCTCCTCCACCCCAATGAGATCCTCCTGCGAAGGCCCCTTTACCTCCAGCTCCAGACCATCCTCTGGACTGGCGGCCACCGCCCCCTTCCTTCCCGCGCAGGAGCTGGTTCTGGCCGGAAGAACCGAAATCAGGTGCTGAGGGCCCGGAGCCAAACCCATTGCTTGGATTCCTGAAGCCTCCCTGTGCAAGAGGATTGCCCTGCGTGGAATTGGTTCTACCAGGGAAGCCAGAACCCCCTTCAAGAACAGCCCCTGCACCAGAGCCTCTCTCAAGGCTTCGGCCCGGGCTACCCAGATTGGGGTTAGAGGGAGCAGAGCCGATCCCAGAACCTCTGTTCCTGGGGTTTTCCCCGGCCTGAGCTGGTCTCAAGGAGTTGACCCCAGCCTGGGAGTCAGAACCTCCTGAACCCGCCCCTCGGCCAGAGCTTCTATGGAGGCTGCGGCCCAAGATGGACTGGGCGCTCTTTCTGGCCCCGGGAGAAAGCACTCTATTACCCGGGCCTGCAGGGGAGGCCAGATCACTTCTCGAGGCAGCCCTCTTGCGCTCAGTGGGATCTATCCTTCTGAACCGGCGTTCAGTCCTGTCCAAGACCTTGTTTGTGAGGACCTTCTTGACTTTCTTGACTATCACTATCTTTTTGAAGTCATGCAGCACGAAAAACCCGCCGAACCATAACCCAGAGCACCAAAATGGGTAGGGGACAAAACTGTAGAGGTATTCGTAATCGGGGGGAGGTACATAATAGGTCACCACAGGTGGGCCGTAGCTTGAGTAATACTCATCCACCTGTGAAGAGTCCCCAAACGCCCGCGCCGCAGCATCCGGGTAGGCTGGGAGGTGACTCTCAGCAGCCACTTCGGGCAGGCCCAGCTGGGAGATCACCTGCTTCCAGGAACGCTCGGCTGAGGCCAGGTCAAGGGAGATTTTCCCGGTCCTGGACGCTGTTAGAACACCCTCCCGAATTTCCCCCAAGATGTCGGGTGTGACCGGGTAGTCGTTTATCCATCCGTTTGCCGGAGCTATTCCGGCCGACACGAGTAACCCCACGGCCTCGTCCTCATCCCTGGACTCCCTTAGCTGCAAGGCAGAAACAAGCGCTAGAGCCAGGTCACCTTCTCTGACCAAGGTCTGCTCTATGGGAGGCCTTGTCTGGGATGCGGCTTGCAACCAAGAACCCCCCAGTACCCAAACCAGCAGTGCGCCCATGGCACACACTTTCTTGACTCTCATATGGCACCTCTCTTTCCCCTGCCATAGAGGGAACCACCCGCCTTAGTGTAGCTCCCCCATGGTTCTTTTCCAGGAAAGTTCTGCGTGCCTCACATTGAAGGGGGCTTTCGGTTGTTGCGCTTCCAGATGTGCAATCTTGCGGCAAGTGATCTGTGCGTTCAAAGGACTTGACAGCTCAATTCCCGCCTCGTAGATTCTTGACTTAGTCGCTCACAGAGCAAGTTGGTCTTGCAGGCAGGCGGGAGAACTCGCTTGGCAGGGGAGGAGGCTTTTGTTCCCAGGCTCATGATCCCCATGGAGGAGTTCCCGGCCCCATGCCTTGGGGTCCCCGTTCCAGGAAAACCGGCCCGGTTTCGCCATGGGAGACCAAGCTTCCGCAGACTCTGGCCGGGCCATTCCACAGGCTTGTTTCCGGAGACGAGCCCAACTATCCAAGGGAGGTGGAGCATGAAAGTCAGAGTCCTCGTCCATGGTCTGATCCCCATCTTGGGGCTGGCCCTCATGGCCTGGCTTGCCCCTGGTGCCATGGCCCAGCAATCCCAACCCATAATCCTGGGAGCACCCCTGGCCACTGGGTTCCTGTATGGATGGGATGCCGAACGTGCCATCCGCCTCGCCGTGGAGGAAATAAACGGGGCAGGTGGGGTGAACGTGGGTGGTCAGAAGAGGCAATTCCAGGTGGAGGTCATAGACACCCGGGACCTGGAACCCGCAGTGCCCGTGAGCGAGGCCCTTCTGGCCGTTGAAAAACTGATCCTGGAGAAGAAAGCCGACTTCATAGTGGGCGGCCCAGTGAGATCAGAGGCTGCCCTGGCCGCCATGGATCTTCTGTCCAAGCACAAGAAGATTTCCATTCTGAGCACAGGGGCCCTCACCCCCAAGTACCACGAACGCGTGGCAGAGGAATACGACAAGTTCAAGTACTGTTTCAGGATCTCCGGGGAGGCCAAATGGCTGGTCAACGAGATCGTGACCTGCCTCATGGAGATCAAGTCCAAATTTAACCTGGACAAGATGTTCATAATGGTGCAAGACGTGGCTCATGCCAGGGCAGGGGGTGACATAATAGAGAAATTGGCCACCCAAAAGGGCTGGCAGGTAACGGGCAAGGAGGTGTACCCCACGGGCACAACTGATTACTCCATGGGGCTTCTGGCTACCAGAAGGACCAAGGCCCAGGTTCTCCTTATCTGGATGGACATGCCAGAGACCTCCATACTGCTCAAGCAGTGGTACGACATGAAGGTGCCAGCCCTTCCCTTCGGCTCCATAATAGCCGCTGCTGAGCAGCCAGGTTTCTGGAAGGCCACTGAAGGCAAAGGGGAGTTCTGCCTGGCCAACGTGGTCAATGCGGGCAATGCCCCTTCCCAGGCCACTGCATGGACCATGAAGTTCTACGAGGCTTACACCAAGCGCTGGGGAGTCGAACCAGAGGGTTACGGGACATCTAGCAGCTACATGGTGCCATACGTGCTCAAGGATGCCATCGAGAGGGCTGGTTCCCTGGATCCGGACAAGGTGGTACAGGCCCTGGAGAGCACGGACCTGGTGGGCGTGTACGGAAGGATCCGTTTCGACCCCAAGAGCCACCAGATCATCCCCAGCCTGGATCCTCAAGAAGGGGCAGTGGGGACCATATTCCAGTGGCAGGCTGGCAAGAGGGTGGTGGTCTTCCCCCAGAAGATAGCTGTGGGCCAGATCCAGCTCCCATCCTGGATGAAATGAGAAAGGCTGGCCTGGAATACTCATCAGGGCTGGACAATCTCCGGACCAGGAGCCCTGAATGGAGGATGGCAACAACGAGCCTGGAGCAAGGTCCGCTCTCACGGTGGTGGAACCATAGGGTTTGAAAGAGGGGCGGTTTCCAGGCATCCCCTGGAGTTGCTGGCCGAAGACCCAAAGCTGCAGGCCCTGGCGAGTGATTCGGGTCGAGCAAGGGAAGGAGCGCTGATGGACATTCTGATCTATGGGGTGATCAACAGCGTATCTTTGGCCCTCATGGCCCTGGGCTTCACTCTGGTGTACGGGATCAGCCGGCTTCCCAATTTCGCCCACGGAGCCCTGTACATATTGGCCGGGTTTCTAAGCTGGGTGGGATTTCGTTCCCTCCATCTCGGCTATGTGCTCTCGGTGCTCCTCTCCTTGGCCCTAGTCTCCCTGCTGGGCATGGCTATGTACAGGTTCTTCTTGATTCGTATCCGGGGCATGCCCATCTCCGAGATCATAGCCTCTTACGCCATGGGGCTGTTCATCTTGGAAGGGCTCCGCTGGAGGGGCCTCAAGGGCATGACCTTCACCCTTCCCGTGGTGGTGCCTGGGAGCGTGGACATACTGGATGTCCCGGTGGACTATCAGCGGCTCCTGGTCGTGGCCATAGGTGCAGCCGTGGTACTGGGGCTTTGGTCCTTCACCCATTACACCCGCTTGGGCCTGGCCCTGAGGGGGATAGCCCAGGACGAGCAGGCGGCCATGATGCTGGGAATAGACTCAGATGTCATGGCCACAGTGGCCACTGGCCTCGGCTCAGCCCTGGCAGCTCTGGCAGCCTTGGTGCTCCTTCCTCTGGGCAACATAGTGGTGGAGACGGGCTACCAGGTGCTGATCTACGCCGTGGCAGTGTGCATAGTGGGGGGGCTTGGGAGCTGGGGCGGGGCGGTCCTGGCCTCTTTCCTCATAGGGTTCGCCCAGATAATCACCGTGGCGTACATTCAGTCCCACTTCCAGGTGGTGGTGGCCTTGCTGGCCATAATACTGACCTTGATCGTGAGGCCGTCGGGGCTTTTTGGAAGGCAGAAGGAACTGGAGGAGAGGGTCTAGCCAGGAAATGCCAGAGGCCCCCAGGGGAGAGACTCTATGGAGGTCCAGCGCCGGAAGGAACGCATAGACCGGGGTATCAAGGTGAGGACGGAGTCCATCTACGCTGTGAGCTCCCGGGAAGAGGCAGCCTATCTGTTGGTGCCGCGCGTATCTCTGATCCTGGGCCTGCTGCTGCTCCCAATAGTGGTCCAGAACCCTTACTGGCACCGCGTCATTACTGTGGTGGGGGTCTATGGGCTCTTGGCCATAGCGTTCGATTTCCTGGCCCACTTCGTGGGCTTGGTCTCCCTTGGTGGGGCACTGGCCATAGGGGTTGGTGGTTACGCCTCGGCCTTGGCCAACAAGGCTCTTGGAGTATCCTCGCTCCTGGCCATTCCCCTGGCTGGCCTGGTTGGGGGAGCACTCTGCACCATGCTATTGCTGCCCTGCCTTCCCCTGAGGGGGATCTACTTCGCCATAGTGACCCTCATGTATCCACTTGTTTTCTCCAGGCTCATAGAGGCCTTAAACATCCTGGGAGGCACAGACGGGATCCCAGGGGTCCAAGGTTTCGGTAACCCCTGGGTGGAATCCTACGGCATCATCCTCATGCTCCTGGTCTGGCTTTTCGGGCTGAGAAGGCTTGTCAACGAGGACCTGGGGCTGATCCTCAGGGGAGTCAAGGACAACGACCAAGCCGTGAGGGCATCTGGCATAAGCGTCACCCGGTACAAGGCCGTGGCGGTTTTCATATCTTGCAGCATGGGTTGTTTGGGTGGGGCCTATCTGGTCCACCTTTACATGTGGGCCGGGATCTCCCTGTTCGCCATGGACTTCTCGGTCATACCCATCGCGGCCACGGTCATAGGCGGAGGAGGCACCCTGGTGGGGCCTCTGGTGGGAAGCCTGATCCTGGTGCCCATATCAGAGCTGCTCCGAGAGTTCGGGACCCTCAGGATTGCGTTTTACTCCCTGATCTTAATGGGGTTCATAGTGCTCAGGAGCGAGGGGCTCATGGTATGGGCCCAGAGGAGGTATCATCAGTTCGAACGCTGGGTAAGGATATGAGTTCTGAGAGGCCCATCTTGGAAGTGGAGGGAATCGGCCGGGCTTTCGGCGGGCTGCAGGCTTTGAGGGACGTAAGCTTTTCCCTCTGGCCCGGGGAGATTCTAGGCGTGATAGGCCCCAACGGCTCGGGCAAGACCACCTTGGTGAACGTAATAACCGGCTTTATCAAGCCAGAACAAGGCAAGATCCGCTTCAAGGGAAGGGAAATATCCGGGTTACCCCCTCATCGGGTGGCGGACATGGGCTTGGTTAGAACCTTCCAGATCATGCGGCCCTATTACTCCCTGGAGGCTTACCGCAATCTAATAGTGCCCCTGAATTCCCCCAGGGCCAGGAGAATGGGACTTGGACGCTGGGGGGAGAGAGAGACGGTTTCCCTGGATATCCTGGAGGAGATAGGTTTTGAAAGGGATTCTTTTGTGCCGTACAAGAAAGCCTCGGCGCTTCCCACAGGTTACCTGAAGAGACTGGAACTGGCCCGATGCCTGGCCCTCAAGCCAGAGGTCATAATAGCCGACGAACTCTTCTCCGGCCTGAGCGCCAGCGAGATAGCCTCGCTGGTCCCCTTGATAGAGAAGCTCCAGATGTCCGGGATGACCTTCATAATGGTGGAGCACAGGCTCAGGGAGCTATTCAGCCTGGCCAACCGGGTCCTGGCCCTGGACTTTGGAACGTTGATAAGCCAGGGTAGCCCCAAGGAGGTAATGGAGAACCCCAGAGTGAGGGAAGCCTATTTGGGTCCAGGGGGAGGAGACTGAGGCATGCTCGAGGTCAGGGGTCTCATGGTGTTCTACGAGAACATGTTGGCCATAAACAACGTGGATCTGCAGGTGCCACAGGAAAGGATCGTAGGGGTTTTTGGCTCCAACAGCGCTGGCAAATCCACACTCATGTACACCATCTCGGGCATCATCTTGGATATGCGCAAGAAGGAGGAGATGGCCGGGGGTGAGAGGATCACCGTGGCCGGAGAGGTGCTTTACTTGGGGGAGTCCATAGGCCATAGGCCACCCAGCCACAGGGCCCGCATGGGAATAGTGCTTTGCCCCGAGCGCCGCAGGATCTTCCCCGAGAGCAGCGTTCTGGAAAATCTGAAGATCGGAGCCTTCCTGGCCAGCAGGCAACAGGCCCAGGACACAATGGATTTCGTGATGGGACTCTTCCCAAAGCTCAAAGAGATCAGGGGGAGACCCGGCGGTTTCCTCAGCGGCGGGGAGCAGCAGATGTTGGCCATCGGAAGGGCTCTCATGGCCCAACCCAAGCTGCTGCTCCTGGACGAGCCCCTCATGGGGCTGAGCCCCCTCATCCAGTCCATGCTCATGGATGCGGTAAAGCAGATAAGGCAGGAGAGGGGCATCTCCATCCTAATAACGGAACAGTACGCCAGGCCCGTGCTGCCTATCGTGGAGGAGGGTTGCGTGTTGGAGCATGGCTCAGTGGTGGTAAGGGGAAGCAGGGAAGAACTGTTGGACAACCCTGATGTGACCTCGGCTTACTTCGGTCTGTGAGAGCTCATGGATCAAGATCTTCTTTTCTCGGGCTTCGAGAGGTCGGCCAGAGAGAACCCTGAGAAGGTAGCCTTGGTTTACCTGGGGGCCAGCTTCACCTATGGCCAGTTGCTGGAGATGGTCCAAAGGTTCTCCCATGCCTTGCAGTCACTAGGGGTGGGCTTCCAGGAAAGGGTCATGCTATACATGCCCAACTGTCCTGCCTGGGTCGTAGCTTACCTGGCCATCCAACGCATGGGTGCTGTCCCGGTCCCGGTGTCTCCCATCTACACCACTCACGAGATCCGTTACATGGCCCAGGATGCCCAGGTGAAGGCCGTGATCTGCATGGACACCAACTTCGGATACGTGAGGGATCTCTTGGCAGAGGGCTTGATCCAGAAGGTCGTGGCCACGAATCTGGCGGACCTTCTCCCCCTCTGGAAGAGGGCTCTGGGGCTTCTTTTCGACAAGATACCCAAGGGTAAGGTGGAGGCCAAGACAGGGGTGTACAGGTTCTCCTCCCTGTTGCAGTCCCACCCAGCCAAGGCCGAGGTCCCCCGCATCCATACCCAGGATCATCTTGCCTACATACTCTACACTGGGGGCACCACGGGTTTCCCCAAAGGAGTCCCAGGAAACCATGCTGGCATGCAGTCCTATATCCAGGACCTGATGCAGGATGTCCTGAGCGGTCACCTCAGGCGGGGAGAGGACTGTTTCGTGTGTGTGGCTCCCCTTTACCACATAATGGCTCAGGGGTTCTTCCTGGCTGTGGGACTCAACTCCTCCAACGCCACAGTGCTCATGCCAGTGCCCCAGGTGGACGCCATACTCAAGGCCATAGAAAGGCACAGGGCCAGGTGGTTTCTGGGAGTGCCTACGCTCTACCGCATGATTCTGGAGAACGACAGGCTGGATCGCTATGACCTGAGCTCCCTGAAATACTGTTTCTGCGGCGGGGACGTATTGCCCAGGGAAGTAGCCCACAGGTGGCAGGAGCGCTTCGGGACTCACCTTTACCAGGTTTACGGCTCCACCGAGGCAGGCCACGTTTCATACAGTCGTTTGGGAGAGACGCCCAAGCCCATGTCCCTGGGTTATCCCCTCAGATCCAGAGTGTGTAGGGTCGTGGACCCGGACACCCTGGAGCCTGTGGCCCATGGGGAGATGGGCGAACTGATGGTGACCTCGGCTCACACTCTCAAGCATTATTGGAACAAGCCAGAGGAGACGTCTCGCTCCTTTGTGCCTCTGGGCCGGGAAGTCTATTACAGAATGGGAGATTACGTTACCCAGAACCCAGACGGAGAGCTCATTTTTGTGGAGAGGTCCGCGGATGTCATAAAGTGCAAAGGCTTCAGAATCTCGGCATCTGAGGTGGAGGCGGTCCTCCAGGACCACCCCACTGTCATAGCAGCCTGCGTGGTGGGAGTCCCGGACCCCAAGCTAGGCGAGCGTATAAAGGCCATGGTGGTGCTCAAGGAGGATGCCAGAGGGGTCGGGGCAACCGATCTCATACAGTGGTGCCGAAAGCACCTGGCCTCGTACAAGGTGCCGCATTACATAGAGTTCAGGGACATGCTCCCCAAGTCCAAGGTGGGAAAGCTCTTGAGGCGGGAGATCAGGGACGAGGAGAGGAGGAAGACTCGCCAGCCAGCCTGAGCCCCTAGGGATCAGCAAAGCTCCACCTTCAGCTCGTCCTCCAAGGCACGGGCGCGCAGAATTCTGAGTTGCACTTCCTGGCCTTCGGCGAGCCAGGGGGCTGCCTTGGTCGGAACCGAGGTTTCCATCATGTATTCTGTCAGGAGGATTTGCACCTTCCTGCCGAAAAGACCCAAGATCAATCCACGGGTCTCTTCCCCCTTGCGCGACTCCAGGTAACGAAGCAGCCAGTAACGCTGCCTGGCCTGCTCCATCTGGGCAGCCTGGCTCACTCTTTCCTCGCATTGAGAGGCTATGGCTTCCAATTCTTGCTGAGAAAACCCGGGAGGACCCCCCCGGAGCAAGGATACCAGCTGCCTCTGCACAACCAGATCCGCATAACGTCTTATGGGGGAGGTCACCGTGGTATAAGGGAAGAGGCCCAAACCGCTGTGTAGTCCTGGCTCGAGCTGTGTAAAGGCTCTGCTGAGAAGTTTTCTCTGCTTGTAATTTAGAAGAAGATCCCCCTGGCCCACGCCTTCCACCAGCCGCTCCCGAGGTTCAGGCTGAACCCTGTACAGGCAGGCCACCCCAGCCTCCTTCATGCACAGGGCCGCAATCCAATTGGCCTTGATCATCATCTCGCTCACCAGGGTCTGGGCTGGGCTTTCCCTGTCCCGCCGCTGCGGAACTATTTCCCCCGAGTCCTCCAGCCTCACCGTCACCTCAGGCAAAGGCAAGAGAAGCGCACCGCTCTCCACGCGCTTTTTCCTCCAACCCAGGGCGATACGGTAGAGAATGCCCATTGTCCTGTCCTCGTTCAACACCAAGTGGTCCACCTCTTCGTAAGAGAGCCTCCTGGCCACCCTCAACCAGGAAAGAACGAAACGCTGAGACAGAAGCTCCCCTTCCCTGCTCAATTCCAGGAAAAGACTGACCGCAGCTCTTCTCTCCCCCTCCCTGAGGCTGCAGGACTCCTCTGAAATAGCCGGAGGGAACATGGGGATACGTTCTTCGGGCAGATATATGGAAGTGGCTCTTCTAAAGGCCTCTTTGTCCAGAAAGGAATCTCTGGGCACGCTGCTGGCCACATCCGTGATGTGGATACCCACACGGAGTTTCCCATCTCCCAGGAACTCGATGCTCAAGGCGTCGTCCACATCTCTGGTCTGAGGACTGTCCACCGTGAAAACCTCTAGATCCGTCAGATCCTCTCTGCAAGGCTCATCCTGCAGTCTTGGCGGGTTGCAAACCAGCCTGGCTTCTTCCTCCACCTCCTGGGGGAAGGCCTTTCTTATCCCGTAGCGGTGTGCCAGGAGATTCTCGTCTTTGCTCCACACCCCCGAACGCACAAGGATCTTGAATCCGGCCAAGGGGTGGTTCATCCCGGCACGGCGAAGCAATTCTTGAGCCTTGTCCTGTCTGGGAGCGCTGTTACCGAACACAGCGTATTCCTTCAGGAGATCCAAGATCTCTTCCTGGAAAGGCGGGGGCTCCACCTCTTGTCCCTCCCAGAGTGACCTTATCCAACGGCTGCCTTCCTCCAGGAGTCTCTCCCTTTGCGCTTCCCTTTCCCTTTGTATCAAAATCTTCTCCACTATCTCTGGAGGATTGGGGCTGAAGCCCTCAGGCCTGAATCTGAAGTAAACCCTGTCGGCCAGCATGGCACGGATCACCGCTGAGACCTGGTCGTGACCCACCCGCTGCCCAAAGGCCAGCTCTGCCAGCTCACGGGCGGAGAACTCCTCCCCCTCGCCCTGCAACACCTCCCACAATCCCTTCACGTCCACTTTCCGACTCAGCTCCTCTCTGCGAGTGGAAATCTCCCTCAAGGCTGCAGCCAACATTTCCCTGGTCTGACCCGATTCCAGCCGCGCGTCATCCAGATGCACCAGTCGTGCCTCTGCGAGTTGGACTTCCTTTTGGGTCTGGCTGAGGGCCCTGACACGGTTCTTCTTGTAATCCAGACAAACTGCGCTCATCACTCTGCCTGCCTCTATGAACTCCAGGATCTGGCCAGGCACCAACATGCAGCTCTCCTCAAGGATCCCCAGGAGCCCTCACAGGGAAGGACACTGGGCCTACCAGCGCCCCACCAGCATGACCGCGCCAATCAATATGAAGGCTACCGCAGCCGCCTTTTTCAACACCTGGGGAGCAATGAACTGACTCAGCACACCCCCCAGGGCAACCCCTATCAAGGTGGCGGTCACAAGAGCCAGGCAGGCCCCTGCTGCCACAGCCCAAGGGGAACCGCTCTGTGCCGTCATGCTCAGGGCTGCAAGCTGTGTCTTGTCCCCCATCTCTGCCAAGAAAACCGTCCCGAAACTGATAAAGAAGACCTTCCAATCCACTGGCTTTCCTCCATGAATCGCTGGGCTGGATCTAGCAGCTCCGTTGCTCGGGCAGGGCTCAAGAAGATCATCCCACCTGTTCGAAGTGGGCACTCTCGACTCCATCCAGGAGCAAGAAAGACACTGGTCGGATGCGGACTATGACCGCCTTGGGGTCTAGCGAAAGAATTTCCAGAGCAGGATTGACTTCGGACATTTTTCTTCGAATCTCTCTCTCGAGACTGGATTCTGACAAGGGTTGAGCCTTTGCCTGGATAGTCACTGCCCTGATGGAAGCCCCCTCCTTCCTATCACCCGGGCTGCGTGTGTCCAAGAGCAGACTGACACTCGGGTTGCGGCTAATGTTCTTATATTTCTTGCTGTCCGAACGTGTCACTATATAGAAGTCGCCTGTTTCCTGGTCCCACAGGTATCCCATGAGAGAGCAATAGGGCTCCTCAGAAAAAGAGGTTGCAAGAACGCATAAGCTCTGAGCCTGGATGATTTCCCTTATTCTTTGATCCAAATCCTACCTCCTCAAGGTGAGTACTTGCTTGGCCGACCCGATGTTCTGAAACTCATGATTCACCAAGGCGCAGGATCCATTTCAGGTTCAGGCCCCTGATCCAATGGAATGTCCTGGTGCATCCAAACAGGTGATCCATCAATAAGAAGGGGACACGAGGTTCCTTCCCTTCATCACTCAAGAGAAGCGATTAATGTAGGTTAGGATATTCACCACCTCCTAACAACTCAGACAAGTCCCTGAAACCCTTCTTGAGACAGACGGCTTCCCCGGGGTTCCTATCCCGCCAGCAGAGGCACAAGCCAACGCCCCCCAAAGCCCAGAGATTTGATTCAACCCTTTTTCTGTCAGGGAGCCTTCTTGCCGGCCTCCCCAGGTACGGGGATTGTCCTGTTCCTGGAGCCTCCCCAAATAGAGTATAATCCGACCTAGGTGCTCGGGTCGATGCCTTGGGCAGTGGTCTTGCGGGAGGGGACATGGAAATCTGCAGGGAGTTCCGACAGGAGGGGCATTGCAGGGAGAAACACAGAGAATAAAGCTTGGAATCAGTGCCTGCCTCCTGGGTCACAACGTGAGGTACGATGGTGGCCACAAGCTGGACAGGTATATTCGGGACACCCTTGGTCAATACATAGATTTTTTGCCCATCTGCCCCGAGGTGGAATGCGGTTTGGGAATCCCCAGGGAGGCCATGCGCCTGGTGGGAGATCCTGATTCCCCTCGACTTATAACGGTTCGCACCGGACGCGACATGACCCAGCAGATGCTGGCATGGGCAAGCAAACGTTTGGAGGAGTTGAAGAGCCAAGGACTTTGCGGTTTTATCTTCAAAAGCGGCTCCCCTTCTAGCGGCATGGAGAGGGTGAAGGTTTATACGCCGCAAGGCATGCCCTCCCAGAAGGGTGTGGGGCTCTTTGCCAAAGCCTTTATGGAGAAATTCCCGCTTCTTCCTGTGGAGGAGGATGGGAGGCTTCATGATCCTAAGCTTAGGGAAAACTTCATAGAGAGGATCTTTGTTTTGCAAAGCTGGAGGCGCTTCAGGGATTCCAACTCAGGTGCTTCTGGTCTCATCGAGTTTCACAGCAACCACAAACTCCTTATCATGTCCCACAGTCCCAAGCACCATAGCCAATTGGGAAGGCTCGTGGCCGAAGCAGGAAGGAGCTCCTGGCCGGAACTGCTTGAACGTTACGAGAGACTTCTCATGCAGTCTCTACAGCTCAAGGCCACCCCAGCCAAACACAGCAACGTGTTGGAACACATGTTGGGATACTTCAAAAAAGAGCTTTCAGGAGATGAGAAACAGGAAATGCTGGAGGTATTGAGCCGCTTCCGCAAAGGTCAGCTCCCCCTCATAGTGCCTATTACCCTGATGAACCATTACATCAGAAAGTACAACCAGCCCTATCTGAGCCGCCAGGTTTACCTAAATCCGCATCCCTTGGAGTTACAGCTCAGGAACCACGTCTAGCCTTGAGTGACCAGCAGGCTCCAGGGCCCGGGGGGACCTGGGCCCCAGCAATTCTGGCCAGTAATTCGGGTCAACCCTTCTCCAGGATTCCCTCCTTCAGGGCCTGGAGCGAAGGAACAGGAACTGGCATGCAACGATTGTTGACAGGATTGAACATACACCTGTAAGACATCCCCCGGTTGCCCTGTTCAAGCATGACCTGCCAACCCCTGACCAAATAAGGACAGGCATCGTTGAAACAAATATACATGAACTCTGTGTCCCATTCGGTAAAAGGGTTCTGGGGTACAGCCCACCTTCTCATAGGCTCATTGCAATACGGGCAGCGAAGGGTTCTGGGAACCTTCTCCATTCTCCTTTGGAGCTCTTCACCCTGAGGCAAAGTAGTTTCCTGGAAAGCTGGCTTCGGACGCACCAGCCGGTTCCCTCCTGCACCGCTTTTCTCAGCATAAACAGCATAAATCGGGTCACTGGGAATACCTAGATGGGCATACTTGTCATTCTTGGGTCTGGGTTTGCCTTTGGAAACAAATGTCTTGGGTTGCTCGAAACAGCCAGAGTAATTGAAAAGCTCCTCCACGTACATGAGGCGCTCTTCCTCGCTCGCCCTTTGCCAGTAACGAATAGCTTTTTGTGGGAACATGCGATTGGAGAACGTGACCAGGAAAAGTCCCCCCGGACGAAGCACTCGTCCCACCTCCTGGAAAACTTCCAAAGGCCGGGTCATGTAGTCCACGGAAACCGTGTTTAAAACCACATCGAAGCAGCAGTCTCCAAAGGGGAGCCTGGGATCCCTATTGAGGTCATGGAGAATCCATTCCTGTAGGACGGGGTTTTGGGACAGCTCGTTGGGGTTCAATCCCAGACCTACCACTCTTGCAGGTCTTACGTCTGGAGGGATGTGGGAGTCCCATCCTGCCATGAGATCCAGTATTTCAGCATCCTTCTCGAGGATGAGCTGTCCTATCAACCCCTCCACCGTGTCCAAGGCTGCCCTGTCCAGGTGCTCTACAAACCTGTCCGTGGAGTAAAAGACGGTATCATCACTCTCATCCGCTCGGGAAAAAGCATCTGAAGCAAATGTGTTGTAAAAGCCCTCCTGTTTCTTTTCCTGCTGGCGCAGCATTTCCTCTGACCCCCCTTTGGAGGCCAAGGGCTTGGAAACTCAGGCCCCTGGCGGAAAAAAGGTTAGACATGCTTCTTGAAGATGCACGAACTCCAGCTCTTTCCGTCTGCGCCTCCGTGGCAGAAGGAGCAGCTCTTCACCTTCCAGCCCTCATGGCGCATCCTGTTGAGATAGCCCGTAAACTCTTTGTCGAAAACCGCGGCTTCCGCGCCGAAGGTTTCATATCTGTAAGTCTCTTCCATCTTGATCACCTCCTGGGTCTTGAGGTTTTGCTTTAGTGTACTTCTCAGGATGGCTGGATCAAGGGGCAGGGTCCTTGACTAAAGGGGGTTCCATCATGTAAAAAACGCGAGGCAGCTTTTGAATTGAGGGCTGTCTTTGGAGCCGTTCGGGATGAATGAGCAAGAGCTGACCCGACATTGGCTGTATTCCTCTGATGTGGATTTCCAGGCCATGGACACCCTTTTTGGAAAGGGTCACCATGTGTGGGCCCTGGCAGCGGCACGGGCTGCCATCGAAAAGTTGCTCAGGGCTTGCTGCGTGATGGCAAAAGTTGAGGATCCCCTGGGGGAAAATCAATTGCAAGTGCTGGCTCGGCTGGCAAAGGTGGAACTGCCTGAGGAGCAGCGGTCCCTTCTGGCCGACATGGAATTCTTCCGGATCTCACCCAGCAGTCCCAACGAGGAAACAGTCCTATATCGCAAGGCCAACCGGAAGTTCACAGAGGCCTACATAAACAGAGCCATAGAGTTGAGACAAAGGCTCGTGAAACTCATCAAGGGTTAACAGAACTCTTGCCGCGCCTTGAGCAGGATCCTGCTTGGCATTACCATGACATGAGCTGCAGTTAGGCCTTGGGGTGTGGAGTCTCAGGCATGTGGAGCCAGCCTGCCCTGTTTGGGGGAAGTGGGGTTTTGAGGGTGATCCGGTGGTATGTGTGCATGAACTTGGCCGTTTTGGAAAAAGGCCTGCTTTTCCCCTCCTGCCGAAGAAGGTTTTTGGGAGCAAGCACACCTTGGGCTATCTCCAAGTTCCGAGGCTTGGGCCCCCAACTGTTAGGTCTTGGTGATTTCCATGGATTAGAGGAGTGAAGTGGAAAATTGGTCTTTACTGCCCCAGTGGTCCAGGCCCACCTGGGCCGAAGTGGACTTGGGTGTCATTGGACGTAACCTGAGGCTTATCAAGCAGATGGTTGGTCCCCACAGGTCCATAATGGCCATTGTCAAAGCAGACGCTTACGGGCACGGAGCCAAGCAAGTGGCCAGGGTTGCGCTGCGGGCTGGAGCAGACTGGCTGGGGGTGGCTTTCCCCGAGGAGGGGGCCGAACTGCGCGATAGTGGCATCGCGGCCCCCATGGTGGTGTTGGGACCAGTGTTTCCTGAGCAGGTGGGTCTGGCCCTGGGCAAAGACCTTTCTGTTTCGGTCTCCGGCATGGAGCTGGCCAGGGCTCTGGAACAGGAGGCTGCAAAGAGGGGAGTTTGGGCCAAGGTTCACGTGAAGGTGGACACGGGCATGGGCAGATTGGGGATCCCGCTAGATCAGGCCTTGGATTTCTTGAGGAAACTCAGCAGCCTGCCCCATCTCATGATAGAAGGGCTTTACACCCACCTGGCCACTGCAGAGGAGCCAAATTCCCACTTTGCCATGGAGCAGCTCAGCAGATTCCTGGAGGTGGACCAAAAGGCCAGGGCACTGGGGATCAAAATCCCGTTTCGGCATGCGGCCAACAGCGCCGGCCTCCTCTTCTTTGAACAGAGCCGTCTGGACATTGTGAGGCCAGGGATAATGATCTACGGATGCTCTCCCAACCCCGACGCACCCAATCCTCTGCCCCTGGGGCCCGCTCTGTCCTGGAAGACCAGAGTAGCACACCTCAAAGGAGTGGAGGCCGGAGAGTCCATCTCCTACGGTCGAACTTTCGTGGCCTCTGGACCCATGAAGGTGGCTGTTCTGCCTTTGGGCTACGGGGATGGGCTGCCCAGAAAACTCAGCAACCGGGGAGAAGTCTTGATCAGGGGCCACCGCGCTCCCATAGTGGGGATGATTTGCATGGATATGACCATCGTTGATGTGACCAGTGTCCATGGGGTTGAACTGGGAGATGAGGTGGTCCTGGTGGGCAGGCAGGAAGGCCAGGAGATCCGGGCAGAGGAAATGGCCCAGTGGGCTGGAACCATCTCTTACGAGATCCTCTGCGGGATAGGCAAGAGGGTTCCGAGGCTCTACCTTGAGGAGCCCGAATCCTGAACTCCGGAGCCTGAGTGGATGTTGCCGGAAGAGACCCAGGGAACACGGGAGGCTAAGAATCTGGTATTTTTGCATTTACTTGGGCATGTCAACAGGGTTGGATTCTGGCTGCTGTCTCAGAAGGCTCTAGAGCCAAGCTATTCCAATCCCTCTTGGGGCTCGAATCCATGAGTTCGGCGGTTTGATTCAATGGGCCAGGCTCGGGGACTTGCCCGCTCAACAGAGAAAGGAACGAGAGCCGTTCTTGGGGCGGGAAGGACCCAAAGGATTACAGGTACGGATTCACAAATCGGATGGGAGCGGCTTGATAATGACCAGGGAAGAGCTCAAGGGGAAAAAGGTGGGGGTCCTGATGGGCGGCCTTTCTGCGGAGCGGGAGGTATCCCTCCAGACAGGAAGGGCAGTCCTGAAAGCCCTGGGCGAGAAGGGATACCAGGTTGTGGGTCTGGAGCTGGGAAGCCAAATGACAACCCAGATAATGGAGGCCGGGATCCAGGTAGCCTTTGTGGCCCTCCATGGGCGCTGGGGGGAAGATGGAGTAGTGCAGGGGCTCTTGGAAGCCACGGGCATCCCCTACACTGGGTCCGGAGTCTTGGCCAGCGCCTTGGGAATGGACAAGGTCCGCTCTAGATGGATTTTTCAACACCACGGGCTGCCTGTGCCGCCTTACAGGGTTCTCACCATAGAGGAGGCAGCCACCTGGGTGCCGGAAGAGCACGGATTAGGTTTCCCGCTTGTAGTCAAACCCTCCAGGGAAGGCTCCAGCGTGGGAGTTCACATAGTAGGGGAAAAAGGGCAGTTACAGGAGGCTCTTGAAGATGCCTTCAGGTTCGGGCAGACCATAATTCTGGAGAAATACATACCTGGACGTGAGATACAGGTTGGGATCTTGGACGATACTCCCCTTGGAGCCATAGAGATACGGCCCAAATCCGGTTTCTACGACTACCAGGCCAAGTACACGGATGGGTTGGCCGAACACCTTTTTCCAGCTCCCCTTCCTCCCACCCTGTATCAGGAGGCCCTGGGGCTCTCCTTGGCAGCCCACCAGGCCCTGGGCTGCGAGGGTGGCACCCGGGTCGATCTCCGGCTTGAGGAAAGTGGAGATTTCTACATTCTAGAGGTGAACACTCTTCCCGGTATGACACCTTTGAGCCTGCTTCCTGAAATCGCCAGGGGGGTAGGCATCGATTTCCCAGAGCTGTGCGAGCGTATCTTGTTGGGAGCCAGGCTCAAGGCCTGACGGATCCAGCCAGATCCAAGGCCCTGCGTTCCAGCTCTATGATCTGATCCCTGAGTTCGGCTGCACGCTCAAACTCCAAACGCTCTGCTGCTTCCCTCATCTGTTTTTTCAGCTTCTTGATTCTCCTGTCCAGTAAGCGGGGGTCCTCCAAAACCCGGCCCCTTTCAGCCACCTCGGGAATGGACGGGTAATCAGCCTCATACACGCTGCTTAGCAGCTCCGGGATGGCCTTCTTTATCCCGCGCGGAGTTATGCCGTGCTCCTGGTTGTACCTGGCTTGGATCCGGCGTCTCCTCCTGGTCTCCTGTATGGCTCGGGCCATGGCGGGGGTGATGCGCTCGGCATACATTATCACCCTGCCCCTGAGGTTTCGGGCGGCCCTCCCGCAAGTCTGGATCAGGGAGCGCTCAGAGCGCAGAAAACCCTCCTTGTCTGCATCCAGAATAGCCACCAGGGCCACTTCAGGCAGATCCAAACCTTCCCTTAGAAGATTCACGCCTATTAGCACGTCAAAGGCTCCCTTTCTCAGATCCCTGACGATTTCCACCCTCTCCAAAGTAGTTATGTCCGAGTGGAGGTAGCGTGCTTTGACACCCAGCTCTGTGTAATGTTCTGTAAGGTCTTCGGCCATCTTCTTGGTCAGAGTGGTCACCAGCACACGCTCGGAGAGGCACACTGCCTCTCGTATTTCATGCAGCAGATCTTCCACCTGTCTCTCGGCCGACCTTACAAAAATCTCAGGATCCATCAGCCCGGTGGGCCTTATTATCTGCTCCACCACTCGGGACCCGGCCTTCTCTAGCTCGTAATCCCCCGGTGTGGCTGAGACGTAGATCACCTGGGGAACGCACCTTTGGAACTCTTCAAAGGTCAAGGGGCGGTTGTCCAGGGCAGAAGGAAGCCTGAAGCCATACTCCACCAAGGTCTCTTTGCGGGAACGATCTCCCCTGTACATGCCCTGCAATTGGGGAATGGACACATGGCTTTCATCTATGAACACAAGGGCGTCTCTGGGCAGGTAATCCATGAGGGTTGGAGGCGGCTCTCCAGGCATCCTGCCTGTCAGGTGCCGGGAGTAATTCTCTATGCCCGGGCAGTAGCCCATCTCTTCCAGGAGTTCCAGATCATAGCGGGTCCTGGTTTCTAGACGCTGGGCTTCCAGGAGCTTTCCCTGGGAGCGAAGCTCCACCAGCCTTTCCCTCAGCTCCTCCCGAATTGCATGTACGGCCCTTTTCAGGTTGTCAGGGGGTGTTACATAGTGACTGCCCGGATAAATGGGCACCTTGCGGAGCCTCTGGAGCACCCTCCCCCTCAAAGGATCCACCTCGCTTATTCTCTCGATCTCGTCCCCGAAAAACTCGATGCGAACAGCGTGGCGTTCCTCGTGGGCCGGGAAGACTTCCACCACGTCTCCCCTCACTCTGAATGTGCCCCTGTGGAAGTCCATGTCGCTTCGTTGGTACTGAATCTCCACCAGCTTTCTGAGCAGTTCGTTGCGCTCGAGTCGGTCCCCTTCCTGCAGGTACACCAGGCAGCCATGATAGGCCTCGGGCGAGCCCAGGCCGTAAATGCAGGACACGCTGGCCACTATTATGACATCCTGCCGCTCGAAGAGGGCTCTGGTGGCCGAATGACGCATCTTGTCTATCTCGTCGTTGATGGAAGCGTCTTTCTCTATGTAGGTGTCTGTGGCAGGAATGTAGGCTTCGGGCTGGTAGTAATCGTAGTAGCTTACAAAATACTCCACGGCGTTTTCAGGAAACAGGCTCTTGAACTCAGAGTAAAGCTGGGCCGCAAGTGTCTTGTTGTGGGAAATCACCAAGGTGGGGCGTTGCACTTTCTCTATCACGTGGGCCATGGTAAAGGTCTTGCCTGAGCCCGTTACACCCACCAACACCTGGTGGCTGGCTCCGGCTTCCACCCCTTCCACCAGTCTCCTGATGGCCTGAGGCTGGTCCCCTGCGGGCTCAAATTGGCTCACAAGACAAAACCTGCCCATTTTCACCTGTCCAAAACCTTGATTTCAGCCCGGGCGATCCACCTCACCTGCCTGGATCGCCGCCCTTCTCCCAGGTGTGGTTTCCAGGGGCTGGGCCTTGCCCAAGAAAAGCACTCAAACCATAGCCTTTCTAAGCCTTCTTTTCAATTTCCGGATTCTTGTCCTGCATGATTTCAAGCCGGTCTTGTCCTTGGCAGCTATGGCATCATCCCTTTGAGCCCTGAGCCTTCTGATCTGAGCCTTGATTGAAGCCTTGTCCACACCTATTACCTGATGTTTGTCCCTCATCTCGATTCCCAGGGCCCGGCAAAGAGCTGCAAGCAACCTCTCCTTGTTCATCTGGGTGTAACCCTGGACTGCCTCGTGCTCCAGGCCGGAAGCAATCTGTCTCAACTCGGCTACGGTCTTTTCCTCCAGTTCCCGAAAGCTGTGTCCCATTTCCCCAAAGCCTCCTTCCGTGATAGGTCATACCTGGCCCGGCTCTCCACACTTCTAGCCCCTGGACCGGGCCAAAAAAGACCCTAGACTTAGGCTGCCTCAGGCTCCTCAAACCAGGAAGAAGCCCTTGCACCCGGGCCTCATCCTGAAGCAGGAGCTTTGGTGACCCAGCCAACCTTCTTGAAAAGCTACGCAGGATCCTCCCTGTACTTGCAAGGTCCTTGCCCTCTTGGGGCGCCACCGAGAGGCTCGAGACATAGCTTGAAACGTTGGTCCCAAGGAACTCTCCCCTGTTACTGCGTTTTCTTTCCCTGATCAGATTTTTTCCTGCTGCCTTTTCCTGCACAGAACTCTTGTTGGCTCAGGAATCCATCCTGGTTCAAGTCCCTCAGTCTAAAGAGTCCCTGGGGTGTGCCACCCAGGTTGGGAATGGCCCTGAACTCATCCAGAGTGAGCTTTCCATCCCGATCACTGTCCAGCTGGGCAAAACGGCCTGCACAGCCTCCGGGAAGAGCTCCCACCTGCTGGGCCAGGATCTCCTCTATACCCATAAGTGCCAAAAGCGTCAACCCCATGATGAAGATGATTGCCCTGAGCGCCATGTTCTCCTCCTCTCACAAGCTTACCGAACCCCAATTACTGGCCAGGCCCCCCACATCCAAGCCCCCCCCCCGGAATGCTGGCCAATTGGCTCGGCCCGGATTGTTCAGGGAGTGCACCACTGAATTGTAAAGTCTCGGAGCTTCCAGGGAAAGCAGGGAAAAGTTTTTGCTTGACAAGCTCCCTTGGCTTCTTTTAGGTTTACCCGTGAAACTAGAAATCCCTATGGGAGGGGGTGCCGGGGCTGCTGGAGCCTGCTGCTGACATCCGAAGCCGGCATGTGGCATAGCTTGCCCCCTGTGATCCTGCCTTCTCACCCCCGGAGACCCTTCCTCAAAGAGATCTCCCGGCTGCATTGGGCGGGTCCGGATCCTGGAGCTAGGCCGGATCCCTAGGAGGTCCACCTGTCAATTGCAGGCAGAATGCATGGAGGGAGCTTTATTCCAAGAGCAAGGGGGGGTCGCCATGAAGACAAGGAGTCATATTTTCATTGGTATCCTTACAGCAGCAATCACGGTTCTGGCTCCACCTACCTGGGGACGGGAAATCAAGGTTCTGTCACAGTTTCCCATGAGCGGGCCAGTGGGGACCCTGCCCGAATTCGGCATGGGATACATAGACGGGATGAACTGGATCAATAGCGAAGGAGGGGGGGTGAATGGGAAGAAAATTACTTTCTTCCTAGAGGACTTCAGATACGACCCCACGGTGGAGGTGGCGAATTTCAACAAGTATTGCGCCGAGCACAGCCGAGAGGAGTTTCTCATGGCAACCGGTTACATAACCGGAGGGCTCAAACCTCTCATCGAAAAGGTGAACGTGGAGGAAAAAATACCGTGGCTGGACGGCTCTTATTCCACGGAAATCTTCGGTGTGGAGGGAGGGCCTTCCAAGTATCCTTATTACTATTCCCTGGGAGCCACCTATGGTGACCAGATAAAAGTCCTGATGAAATGGATCAAAGAAAACCACAAGGTTTCTGGGAAACCCAGGGTGGCTATGGTGTACAGTCCTACCGCATGGGGCAAAGACGGGCTTCCTGAGGGGCTGGATTACGCCAATAAGCTGGGCCTGGAGGTGGTGGCCCAAATCGAGTATCCTTACACCGCCACAGACGCCACCAATGAATCCATGGCCTTGCGCAAGGCCAAGGCCCAGTACGTCATCTATCACGGCTATTCAGGGGCCACCAGCCACACTGCCATCTTTTTCAAGACCGCCAAGAAAGTGCTCAAAGATGTCCAGCTCATGGGTACCCACTACACTACCGGCCGGTTCCCCATTCTGGTCTGCCAGGAATCATATGATGGATATGTGGGAGTGGCCACAAGGCCTTTTGTAGATGCTGTTCCAAGGTCCCAAACCCCCATGACCAATCCCATGGTGAAGATGGCTCACGAATTCGCCAAGAAGTACAGGCCCAATGACTACGCAGAGGAGGGCAAGATCAAGGACATGTTCCTCTACATGGAAGGGCTCACCTATGCCTTGATCCTCCAGGAGGCCCTGACCAGAGCGGACAAGGCAGGGAATCTCACCAGGGAAGGCATAAAAAAGGCCCTGGACGAAATGGTCTGGGATTTCAAAGGGCTCTTTGACGGGAAGAAGTTCGACTACCGTTTTCACACTGTGCCCATGGTCCAGGTTTTCAAGGCACAGGTCAAGATGCAGAAGGTGGGAGGCAAGGAAGTCCCCACGGGTGCGGTAAAACCCATCACCGATTGGCTCAACGTGAACGAGATCAAGTGGTAGGCCCTCCAAGGGGCCCACGAGGCCCCTTGGCCTAAACAGGAGGTGGACACAGCGGTGAGACCATGATGGACATCTTACAGGTAGTTTTTTCAGGCCTGCTGGTGGGAATGGTATATGCCTTGCTGGGGCTGGGGGTTGTGCTGGTTTTCAAGGCCTCGGAGGCCTTCAACTTTGCGGTGGGAGAGTTCTTGGTTGTAGGGGCTTTCCTCTTCTTCATCCTGTTTTTCGATCTGAGATTTCCGCTTCTCATAGCATTGCCCGCTGGGCTGTTGGCCGCGGGCTGCTTCGGGGCTTTGGTTGAAAAGCTGACCATCCAGCCCCTTCTGGGAAGGAATCCCATTTCCATGACAATAATAACCCTGGGCTTGGCCAGCCTGCTGAGGGCCTCTGTGCAGCTGGTCTTCGGGGCCCATTCCTACCCTTTTGTCATAGACCTGCCGGACATAACCCTGGAGCTTGGAGATATGCTCTTTCTGAGCGAACAGCTCTGGGCCTCAATTCTTTCGGGCCTAGCCTTCGGTTTGGTGATTCTCTTTCTTTTCAAAACCAGGTGGGGGGTGGCAATCAGGGCCACATCCGAAAGCCAGGCCAAGGCCATGGCATATGGCATAAACGCACGGGTCATTTTGCTGGTGGTGTGGGCCCTGAGCGGAATCTGCATAGCCATCGCCGGAATTATGATCTCCAATTTCGGAAGTCTTACCTATCTGACGGCCATGGTGGGCTTCAGGGCCATTCCCGTGGTCCTGGTGGGAGGAATGGACAGCATTGGAGGAGCATTGGTGGGGGGTCTCATCGTGGGTTTGTGCGAGGCCTTCGTGGGGGCCTATTTGGAGCCCATGGGTCTCATAGGCTTCAAAAATATCGCCCCTTATATCCTGCTGCTCATAGTCCTTCTTGTAAGGCCTTACGGACTTTTCGGCACTATTCGCATAGAGAGGGTTTGATGCTCTTGAGGGTGGAGAACCTGAGGGTAGTTTATCACGATGTTATCTCCGTGCTCCACGGTGTGTCCCTGGGAGTGGATGAGGGGGAACTTCTGGTGATCATAGGGGCCAATGGAGCAGGCAAGACCACGTTGCTCAGGACCATTTGCGGGATGATAGATTTCTACGATGGAAAGGTAGTGGAGGGAGATGTAAAGCTTGAAGGTCATTCCATCCGTTCCTTGCACACAACGGAAATTCTCAAGAAGCACAGGTTGACCTTCGTAATGGAAGACAGGCCTGTCTTCTGGTACCTGACAGTGGAGGAGAACCTGCTGGCAGCCGCACATGCCCGTTGGGATAATCAGGTAGCCCAGGACATGGAGGAGGTTTACGGGTATTTCCCGGTCTTAAAGAGGCTCAGGGAAAAAAGAGCCGGGCTGGCCTCGGGAGGAGAGCAGCAGATGCTGGCCATAGGCATGTCTCTCATGACAAAGCCCAGGGTACTGCTCCTGGACGAGCCTTCTTTGGGCCTCGCCCCTTTGGTGACAGAAGAGCTCTTCCAAATAATCGGGAGACTCAACAGGGAAAAAGAAGTCACGGTGGTCCTGGTGGAGCAAAACGCCAACGCGGCTTTGGGCATAGGGGATCGGGGATACGTCATGGAAACAGGAAGAGTGGTGCTGGAGGGCAAGGCCTCGGAGCTGCTCGAAAACGAGGATGTAAGGGAGTTTTACCTGGGCTCAGGGGAAAAGGAGAGAAAGAGCTATAGGGATGCCAGACGCTACAAGAGAAGGAAAAGATGGCTTTGAGAGCCTGTATCACCCGCCAACCAGGGGCAAAGAGGCCGAGATGAGTTGACATGGCATCCCAAATCAGGAAGCTGAGAATCCCAGTGCCCACCAGAGCTGGGGCAATGGGGGCTGGTTTCTTGGGCGAGGTCTAACACGTTGGAGTTGAAGCCTTCGGGAATCTGTGTTGAGTAGGGCCGAGAGATGAGACTGTCCTCCATCGGCTTTGTACGGGGACAGGCTCCTACACTGCTTGGACTGCGTTATTAAAGTTTCGGGAAAAATGCAATCCAGGCAGGCCAACATGTCCGGAAGTTCCTGGGGATCACACCCAGATCCGCTGGGCTTTCAGGAATCATCCTGGAAAGGTCTCGGGGTCTTACTGACTGATCGATTTTCTGGAGGGAAAGGCTGACTCGCATGGGTGCAAGATGCCCAGAGGGTGTTCTCAAAGTTGAAAACCTTTATCTTTCCTTTGCAGGGATTCAGGTCCTAAGCGGAGTCAGCTTCTCGGTCAGTGTCGGGGAAATTTACTGCATCATAGGGCCCAACGGGGCCGGGAAGACGAGTCTGCTTAACTGCATCAACGGCCACTACAAGCCTCAGAAGGGCCGAATCTTTTTCCAGGGCAGTGAGATCACCTCCTTGAAGCCTCACAAGATAGCATCCCTGGGAATAGCCAGGACCTTCCAGAAGGTGGAGCTTTTTCACGGAATGACGGTCTTGGACAACATAAAGCTGGGCCGTCACTGCCTCATGCCTTTTTCCCCTCTGGGCAGCCTGCTTAGGCTTCCAGGCACAGTCAGAGAGGAGATGAGGCATCGAAGGGAAATCGAGGAAGAAGTAATAGATTTCATGGGGCTTTCGGCTTATAGGTATCACCCGGTGGCCATGCTTCCCATGGGAGTCAGAAAGCGGGTGGACATGGCCCGGGCCCTGGCCATGAAACCCAAGGTGCTTCTGCTGGATGAGATCATGGCAGGCATGGCCGTGGAGGAGAAGGAGGACATTGCCAGTTACATCTTGGACGTTCACAGGGATCTGGGAGTAACCATCATCTGGATAGAGCACGACCTGGCCGCGGTCATGGATCTCTCGGACAGGGTTTGCGTCTTGAACTTCGGTTTCAAGATAGCCGAAGGCACGCCGCTGGAGGTTCAGGCACATCCGCAGGTCATAGAGGCTTACCTTGGGAAAGGGAAAAACTTTGGGGGATCAAGGGGTGCAGCCCAAGGCTGAAAAAGGATTCCTGCCTGAGGGCCCCAAGCAGGGCTCCCCGGAGACTACAGCCGGGGCTTCCTGTACATCAAGTCAAGCCTGCACTCTGGTGCACCTGATCCTGGAAAACTCCCAGAGCATGGCCCAAGAGGTGGCCATGCGTGAAAAGCGATTTGGCATATGGAATCCCATCACCTGGAAGCAGTTCAGGGACAAGGTGGAAAGGTTCGCCTTGGGCCTCAGATGCCTTGGCCTTCGGGAAGGGGACAAGATAGCCATAATAGGGGATAACAAGCCTGAGTGGATAATAGCCCAGTTTGCAGGCATAGCAGCAGGCGGGATTGTAACAGGGATGTATGCGGATTGTCTTCCAGAGGAAATGCTCTACCTGGCCAAGTACTCGGATGCCAGGTTCCTGGTCCTGAGGGACCAGGAGCAGGTGGACAAGCTGTTGAGGATTTGGGAATCCCTTAAGGATCAAGTGGTGAAGGTGATTGTCTGGGATTCCCGGGGCATGAGCCATTACTACCAGGAATATCCGTTTCTTTGGAGGTTTGAGCAGCTGATGGAGATAGGCCAGGGGGAGCTGGCAGGAAATCCAGGCTTTTTGGAAAAGGCGGCAGCCCACTTGAACCCCGACTCTGCCGCTTTGATGCTTACCACCTCTGGCACAACAGCCCTGCCCAAGCTCTCCATGCTGAGCCATCGGAACCTGATTTTTGCTGCTGAGAGCTACGGTCAGATGGTTCCCATGAGAAAAGGGGATGAGTTGTTGTCCCTGGCTCCCCTCCCTTGGATCGGTGAGCAGCTCTACAACGTGACCCGATTCCTCATGGTTGGGGCTAGATACAACTTCCCTGAGGAAACAGAGACTGTCAGGCGAGATCTCCTGGAGCTTCAGCCTTTCTACTTCGGAGGAACTCCGGCCACCTGGGAACTCCTGGTCTCAACCATCCAGGCTGCCATGGACAATGCGGACTTCCTCAAGAGAGGCCTCTATGGCAGGGCCATGGAAATCGCTCTGAGGTACACAGAGGCCGAGCTGGCAGGGCAATCCCCGGGGGTATTGGAAAAATTCCTGCGCTGGCCCCTGGATTTCTTCGTGATCCGGCCCCTCAAGAATCGTGTGGGCCTTGGAAGAGTGCGAATGGCGGTCACGGGTGGAGGGGCCATATCTCCGGAGGTTTTCAAGTATTTCAAGGCCCTGGGCATCGACCTTCGCCAGGTGTACGGCCAGAGCGAATGCTCGGGCATTGCCACAACCCACAAGGGAGATGACGTGAGGCCGGAGACCGTGGGAGTGCCCATTCCGGGGGTGGATGTGAGGGTTTCCGAGGAGGGGGAAATCCAGGTCAGGGGTCCCAACGTGCACCTGGGTTATTACAAGAACGTGGAAGCCACCCGGCAGGGCTTTTCCCAGGACGGCTTTTGGCGCACCGGAGATGCCGGTTACATAGGGGAGGATGGGCACCTGTACGTCTTCGACAGGTTCAAGGACCTCATGCTGCTTCAAGACGGCACCAGATTCGCTCCCCAGGACATTGAGACAAGGCTGAAGTTCAGTCCCTATATCAAGGAGGCGGTGGTGTGCGGGGCGGGTCGTCCCTTTGTCACGGCCATAGTGAGCATAGATCTGGAGAACGTTGGGAACTGGGCCAAGCGAAGAGGCGTATCCTATACCACCCTGCAGGATCTCTCCCAAAGACCCGAGATCTACGCCCTCATAGGCGAGGAGATCAAAAAGCTTTGCCAGCGTTTTCCGGAGAACATCCGGGTGCGGCGCTTTGCCATCCTTCTCAAGGAGCTGCATCCTGACGACGGAGAGCTGACCCGCACCCGCAAGGTGAGAAGGGCCTTTGTGAATGAGCGTTACCAGGGGCTGATACAGGATCTTTATTCCTCCAAAGATGTGCACCACCTGGACATCCAGATCCGGTACGAGGACGGCAGGTTCTCCTCCTTCAAGGGAGAGGTACACATCCAGGAAGTCTAAGAGGGGCGGGGGTTGAAGTGAGCCGATTCTCAGAGCTTTACAATCGTCACCTGGCCTCCAACGCTGTTTTCACATATGAGCAGGACGAGAGGATCTTTAGAACCAGGTTCAAGAGACTCTGTTTTTCTTTGTTCCTTGGGCTGGTGGTGGCCTCTCCTCTTTTCTTGGATGAGGGAGACTATTTCATACTAAACCTTGTTCTGGTGAATCTGATAGCTGCTGTGGGGCTAAACTTGCTGGTGGGATTCACAGGCTTGCTTTCCCTTGGACACGCTGCATTCGTGGGAGTCGGGGCCTACTGCTCGGCCATAGTAATTACAAAGCTGGGCTTTCCATTTCTGCTCTCCTTGGTTGCAGCGGGGGCCTTCTCGGCCCTAATGGGTCTTGTTGTGGGAGTCCCCTCCCTGAGGATCAAGGGATTCTATCTCATGGTGGCCACCTTGGCTTTTCAGTTCATAATCGACTATGGAATCATTCATTGGGATGCTCTCACCAGGGGAATAAGGGGCATAGAGCTTCCAACCCCAGCGGTCTTGGGAATACCTCTCCAAAGGCATGTGGCCTTTTTTTACTTTTCCTTTTTCTTGGCAGCCTTCCTGACCTGGGGGGCCAAGAACCTTCTTCGCTCCAAGATCGGGAGAGGTTTCGTGGCCATAAGGGACAACGACGTCTCGGCCGAGATAATAGGTATTCCGGTTTTCGGATACAAGCTGCTCTCCTTTGCCATTGCCTCCTTTTATGCGGGTGTGGCAGGGGCTCTTTTCGCCGGGCTCCAGAGGGCAGCCATGCCAGGGGACTTCACTTTTTTCCACTCGGTCATGTTCCTGGCAATGGTGCTGGTAGGAGGGCTGGGCAGTATTCTGGGGACTGTGTTCGGGGTGCTGTTCATAACCTTGATTCCCTTTGGATTGGACGCGGCCGTAAGCTGGCTGGCTAGGGTCTATGACCCCAATGTCACAATACTGCTGGGACCGGTCAAGGATTTTGTTTTCGGTCTGCTCATAGTGCTTTTCATCATCTTTGAGCCCGTGGGTCTGGTGGGAGTATGGTTCAGGATCCGGGACTACTTTCGCATCTGGCCCCTTCCTTACATATCAGAGTAACCCGGACAAGGCCTGGGAAAGGCTCTGGCTGCTGTGTTCGGGAGGTCTTGATCCCCCCGGGCTGGGTAAGCGGCTAAGGACTAACTGGGAAGGTGTCCTGATTCTTTCCTATCAAAGCCTGGGTCTCAAATGTCCCAGGCCTTGATGAGCAGCCCGGGTTGGTTGTACAAACGGAAAACCCATGAGGAATTTTCCTTGGAAAGGGCAATTTGGTGATTCTTTGGCTGGAAGCCGGGGCCGATGAGGAGTTGAGGCCCATGGCCTGGCAGGATGAGAATGCAAAGGCCCTTGTACAGGAGATACTCCGCGGTTCCAACCTGGCGGTTATTGGATTGCATCATTGAGACAAGACTCTTCTGAACAAGACAAAGGAGCAGGGGCTCAGGCATGAAAGACTCAGGGGCAGGCCTCAGGAAAAACAGTGCCGGATTCCTTCTTCCTCCAAGGCTCAGGCCAGGGGACAAGGTGGCCGTGGTGGCCCCATCCGGGCCTTTGAGGCCCAGGGAGCGGGAGCTGGCCCAGCTCTCCCTGGAGTTGCTCCGTGCCTGGGGATTGGAGCCCTGTCACCGAGAGCTCCAGGCCTCTGATATCCCTTACCTGGCAGGCACTGACCAGAGCAGGGCCATGCAGATGCGCTGGGCTTTGAGCTCACCTGAGATTCGCGGTGTGTTCTGCATGAGAGGCGGATACGGTGCCATGCGCATCCTGCCTTTCTTGGAAGGAGAACTTCTGAGCAAGGACCCAAAGGTCATGGTGGGCTTCAGCGACCTTACGGCCTTGCTTCTGGGCTTAGGGGCAAAGGCCCGGGTGGTCACCTTCCACGGTCCCACTCTGGCCTCCCCTTCTCTGGCCAAGAATCCGGATTCCCCTACGGCCAGGGTACTGCGCCGGGCGGTAATGCAGGAGGAGCCCCTGGAGCCCATTGCCGGGGAGGTTTGGCAGGAAGGAACAGCGCAGGGGCCTCTCCTGGGAGGATGTCTTTCTTTGGTCTCAGCTCTCATGGGAACAGGTTACTTACCCGACATGAAAGGATCCATCCTTTTTCTGGAGGACGTGGGTGAACCCCTTTACAGGCTAGACAGGATGCTTCACCAGTTGAAGCTGGGGGGTGTATTGGACCAAATAGCTGGGCTGGCATTGGGTAATTTGAGAGGAGGTCGTTGCGGGAAACGAATCCTCAGGGAGCTGGTTCTGCAGTTGACTGGCAATGGCATACCAGTGCTGGCTGGCCTTCCCTGCGGTCATGGTTCCCAAAACCTCACTCTTCCCTTGGGTGCCTTGGTCCGGCTGGACAGCGACGGGTGTCTGGTGTTCATGGAAGCAGGAGTCTCCTGAGGGGATGTGTGAGTTGACAAGAGTATGGAATCTCATTATAAAATCTTTTGCGCTTTAGCCGCATTTCTCCATATTCCGGGCCCATGGGGCAGGGGGGGTTGGAATGACCAAATCGGAACTCATAGAGGCATTGGCACAGAGAGCTAACGGCATCACCAGCAAGGTGGCAGAGGTGGTTGTGAACACGGTTTTCCAGAGTATGAAGGATGCCTTGGTCAAAGGGGACCGCATAGAAATACGCGGGTTTGGAAGCATAAAGGTGAAGAGCTATGCATCTTACACGGGCAGGAACCCCAAGACCGGTCAGAGTATTAAAGTACCTGCCAAGAAGCTCCCTTTTTTCAAGGTAGGGAAAAAGCTCAGGGAAAGGGTTGACATCAAGCCGGATCCGCCCAAGGAGGCCAAGAGGTGAAGTTGGAGATAGGAGATCGCTGCCTGGAATTGCTTCAGGGGGACATAACCGAACTGGACACCGATGCCATAGTCAATGCGGCCAACGCCCAGTTGATCCTGGGCGCAGGGGTGGCAGGGGCCATCCGCACCAAAGGAGGGCCTTCTATCCAAGAGGAGTGCAACAAGATAGGTCCTATCCAGGTAGGTCAGGCAGCCATCACCGGGGCTGGACTATTGAGAGCCAAGTACGTGATTCACGCAGTGGGCCCCAGGATGGGGGAAGGAGATGAAGATCAGAAGCTTCTCTCTGCCACCCTGAGCAGCCTGCATTTGGCTGAGGAACACGGCCTAAAGAGCATAGCCTTTCCTGCCATCTCCACGGGTATCTTCGGCTTCCCCTTGGATCGCTGTGCCAGGATAATGCTGGGTGCCGTAATCGATTATTTGAAAGGAAATACCGGCCTGGCTAGAGTCGTCTTCTGCTTGTTCGGTCAGGAAAGCTACAACGCCTTTCAAACAGCCCTTAAGGAGTTGGCTCCAAGCCAGTAGAGTCTGGGAACTCCTGTGAAGACCTCCCAGACATGTCTATCAGATCTCAATGGAGGCACAGTCTCGGAACTCCCCAAGAATGGTGCGCCTCAAGATGGCGGCCCTGGGATAGGATTCCCCTCCACATAAAGCAGGCCCCTGGTGGGGAAAAGCCTCTTATGTGGGAGGGGTTTTTGCTACCTGTGGAGAATCCGCGATGGCACGGTGAAATTACTGGACCTCTGGCCTGCATTTCCCAGGAGCAGTGCACAATGCAGGCTGAGAGCTTAACCTGCCAGTGCCAAGGCCAGAGTGCTTGAAAACACTGTTCCTTTGCTCTATGGCCTGGGAGAGGGTCTTGGCTGCCAAGACCTTGAAGCATCCCAGGGAATTGGGAATAGAGAGCGCAGCCTTGGCGAAATTGATGAATGCTCCTGGCCGAAAGTTGACCCTTTGGTCTCCAGCCGGTATGCTCAGGCGGGAAGACTGGTTCCCACCGAGAGAGTGGAGGATCCGGGAATGAAGGAGCCGCATTCCAAGTTGGAAACTCTCCTTGAGGACTTGGAGGAGTCGGCCTCGCCCAGCTCTTCCTCTTTGGCCTCCGAGGTGCCCAAGTCCAGTGTGAGATTGGACCCAGGGAGGTGTGTGGGCTGTGCAGCCTGCATGAGGGTCTGCCCCACGGAGGCCATCAGGATAAGGAGTGGAAAGGCGTTAATAAAACCGCAGCTTTGCATAGACTGCGGGGAGTGCGTTAGAGTATGTGAGCACAAGGCCGGAGTCGTGCTCTCGGATCCCCTTTCTGCCATTCAGCAATACCAATACAAGATCGCTGTGCCAGAGGCCTCTTTGTACGGGCAGTTCATCCCGGCAGTTCTTCCCAACGACATCCTGGCAGGTATTCTGGATCTGGGTTTTGACGAGGTGTTCGAAGCAGCCTTGGCCACCGAGAGGGCGAGTCTTCTGCTTCGGGAATATATGGACAGATATCACGGTCCAAAGCCCCTCATGACCTCCTTTTGTCCAGTGGTTCTTCGCCTCATCCAGCTCAGATTTCCGGATCTGGTGGATCTGGTGGTACCCATAGACTCAACTCTGGAGCTGGCCATAAAGAACCTAAAAGAGGAACGCTCCAGGGAAAAGGGGATCCCTTTGGAAAAGATCGGGGCCTTTTACTTGGCGGGATGTCCGGCTCGCATAACCACCATCCACCATCCCTACACAGGTGCCAAGACGCATCTGGACGGAGCCATATCCGTGGGAGAGATTTACAAGGAGCTCATGTTCGCCATTCGTCGGAGGCAACGTAGCGGCCAGAAACCTCCGAAACTTCACCGTGCCTCAGCCCTGGGGCTTCGTTGGGGTACCCTCTGGGGGGAAGTGGAAGCCTTGGGTCTGGAAAACGCCATCGCCGTCTCGGACATGAAACACTTGGTTAGGATCATGGAAGAGATAGACAACCGCACCCTCACAGACATAGAGTTCGTGGAGTGCAGAGCCTGCTATGCGGGCTGTGCCGGAGGGCCGCTCATGGTGGACAATCCCTATAGGGGCCGCTCCAAGATCCAGAGCCTTTGTCGCATGTTCCCGGAGCTTTCCGGCACAGAGGAGACCTGGGCCAGAGAGAACTTCGAGAGGTTCGCTTCGCATTTTGATCGCAGAATGAAACCCTTGTCCGTGGAGGGACTGGATCCTGATCCCTCCAGGGCCATAGAGAAGATGGCCTTGAAGGCCAAGATCCTGGAAAGCCTGCCGGGGATAGACTGCGGATCCTGCGGGGCCCCCAACTGCAAGGCTCTGGCCGACGACATAGTGCGGGGTGAGGCCACCATCATGTATTGCATCTTCAAGCTGAGGGACGCCTTCTTGAGGCAAAAGAGAAAAGGGGCGAAAAGACACCTTTCACCCAAAACCAGTAAGAGCCCCAGGGTCAGGATCCCTCAACACCGATGAGCATGGTTCATCCAAGCCGCTCGCCCTGGGGTCTCAACCTCTAGGAATCCCCGGGTGCAATAAGTCACAGAGTTGCTTCAGGCAGGTTCCTGGATCTCATAGAGCTCGAACACCACGTCGGGGCAGACTATTGTACAGGAGCGACAACCTATGCAACTTTCTGCTCTGGCCACCCTCACGGGCTGATAACCTTTGGCATTGAACCCCTCTTCTTTCTCGAAAACTTCCTTGGGGCAATTCTGGATGCAGATGTAACAGGCTTTGCAACGTTCCCTGTCAGCTCTTATATCGAACCTCTTCCCTTTCTTCAAAGCCTTGGCGGCCATTTCCCCTAGCCTCCCCTCTCTCCGCTTTAAAAGCTTTATTCACCTCAAGCCAGCTCTCAGCTTGCATAATTCACCGCTAATGGACAATGCAGGCTACCAATTGGAACTCCTTGCACTGGCCCCAAAGTGCTCGAAAGGAATTAGCGCCTGCAATGCCGCCTCACCGGAGCCTCTGCATCAGGATATCTCGACGCATCCAAGGGACTTGGATGCACAAGCCCCAGATCTCCTGGGATCTGGGCCGATCTGCCGGCTCAGAGCATTCATCCTACGGGGATCCGGACTTTTCCAAATGTAGTATATGACGATTCCAGCCTCCTTGTAAGCTTTCCACCCCTTGTCCTTGTTCAGGCCACAAACTCCCCGCCCCAAACCGATCAACCCCAGTGACCCCACCACCCTCCAACCATCCCAAGAACCTGACCCATTGAAATTCCGGGTTATGGCAGGGAAAGGGTTTATTCCCTCCCCAAGGGTCTTGATTTTGCCCGGCCATTGCCGGCCGAGGGCCAAACCTGCCCCTGCTTTCCTTGGGGGGCAAGAGCCCCCAGTGTGCCACACCTAGAGAAATGACCGGGGCTATGCCAATACTTCCGAGAGGGCCCTCACCAACTCGCGGTTTTCCTCCGGGGTACCCACTGTGATACGGCACCATGTGGGAGTCTTCCAGATCTTGCCCGGCCTGATCACGATCCCCCGGGCCAGGAGAGCCTGGAACACCTCCTCGGAGTCCCTTCCCAGATCCACGAACAGGAAGTTGGTATGCGAATCCAGGCATCTGAGCCCCATTTCCCTCAGGGCAGAGGCCAATTCAGCCTTGCCTCTGCGGGTTTCTCTGATTACTCTCTGCCTGAACTCCTGGTCTTCCAGGGCTCCCATGGCAGCCGCCTGAGCCACCCTATTCACCGGGAAAGGCTCCCTCACCTTGTTCAAGGCCCTGATCAACTCCGGAGGCCCGATCCCGTATCCCACCCTCAAGCCAGCCAAACCGTAGAGCTTTGAAAAGCTCCTCACCGAAACGATGGATTGCCCCTGGCCTATGAGTTTTACCCCGTCCGGGAAGTCCTCACACTCGGCAAAATCCCCATACACCTCGTCCAGGACCACAAGCACTTCCTTGGGCAGGATCTCCAGGAAGCTCCTCAGCTCCTTTTCCCTTACGATGGTACCGGTGGGGTTGTTGGGATTGCATATCACCACCATCTTGGCCCCGGAGCGCACTGCCTCGGCCATGGCCTCCAGATCATGGGCAAAATCCTTCAAAGGCACCTCCACCGGTTCCCCTCCCATGAGCAGGCAGGCCGTGCGGTACACAGGAAAAGTGGGCGTCCCCATGACCACTCGGTCCCCAGGTTCCACAAAAGCCTGGGCAATCATCATCAAGACATTATCTCCCCCATTGGAGACGGTGACCATCTCCTCTGTAACTCCAAGATGTGCTGCCAGAGCCCGGCGCAACTGTGCGCAGGAGCCCTCCGGATACATGGCCACCTGCTCCAGTTCCAGCTTGGCCGCCTCTAGAGCTTTGGGAGAGGGCCCCCAGGGGTTCTCGTTGGAGGCCATCTTGATTACCCTGGAGAGTCCGTACTTTGCCCTGACTTCTTCCACAGGCTTTCCAGGCACGTAGTGCTCCAGCCTATCCAGCACCCCTCGCCACTTAGGCCCCGACACCTTTTCCCCTCTCACACTCGGCTTGGAGAAACCCTTTGAGCCGAATCGTTTTGCAGAACCCTCGCAAATACAACACAAGCCCCTGAGCTCCCGGCCTCTGCCCTGAACTGCCTGGGCGCTTTGGAGCTTCACGGGGCTCGAGGTCCTCTTTCAAGGCTTGGAGGCCGCCCTGTACACGGGCAACCCCATGGCCCGGTTCAAAGCAGCCTTGGCCACATTATAATTGCTCAAGGCATTGTAATAATCGGTCTGCGCCTGGGTCAGGAGAGTCTGGGAGTCCAAGACATCGGTGATGGTGCCTACCTGCTCCTTGTACCTCTCCTGGGCCATCCTGAAGTTCTCCTCCCCCTGTTCCACTGCCTTCTTGGCCACGAAGATGTTCTTTTCAGCCACCTTCAGAGCCAGAAAAGCCTCTTTCACCTCCAAGGCTATCTGGTCCTTGAGTTGCAACATGCCCAGTTCGTCTCGCCTCACCTGGGAGCGGGCTGCAGAGACTTCCTCCCTGGTCTTCCCCCACTCGAATATGTTCCATGTGGCCCCTGCCAAGAAACTCCAGCCTTCCTCCAGGGCCGAGGTGGAACCTCCTTCGCTCTTGAAAGCATTCAGGGAAACCTGCACCTGAGGGAAGTAGGCACTCCTGGCCAGATCCACCTGGCGCTCGCTGGCCTTCACCCGCAGGGCAGCTTCCTTCAGCTCCAGACGGTTTTCCTGAGCCAGGCTGATGGAAGCCCCCAGCTCAAGACTCGTAGGCTCATATGAAAGCATATCCACCAGTTCCACCGGGGTTTGCAAAGGCCTTTGGAGCACCAGGTTGAACTGGCTCTTGGCCAGCTCTATGTTGTTTTCGGCCACGGTCTGCTCCCGCACTCTTTGGGCCAGTTGCACCTCGGTGCGTAGCAAGTCGTTCTTGGGGATCATACCCACGTTGTAGTATTCCTGCGAAACCTGTCTCTGGTTTTCCAGAAGCAGGACGGCCTGGTCTGCCACTTTCCTGAGTTCTATGGCAGTTAGCACCCCGAAGTAAGCCTGTACCACCCCTAGGGAGATGTCCTGCTTTATGCGGTTGAGGGCAGTACTGGCCGATTCAACCCCCAGCTGCGCCAGCCTGTATTTGTTCAGAAGTGCCCCCCCTGTGAAGACCGGCTGCACCAGAGAACCTCTGGCGTTCCAGGAATCCTGCTCTCCCACGGATCTGCTCACAGCAGGAGTGGCGGGAATGAACCCTATGGGTTGAGCCGGATTGGGAGGAGGCCCCCAGGGGTTCCCAGGGTTCATGAAAACCGGAATTCTGGGTGTGGGCCCCTGGGTCAGGCTGGGGGTCTCGTTCAGATGGGTGTAACTCCCCTCTGCTTTTAGCTTTGGCAAGAAGTCCGCAAAAGCGCTTTTTCTTTGGTGTTCGGCCCCCTGGACAGCCTCGCGAGCGGTCAAGACCGCAAAGTTGTTCTCCAAAGCGACCTGGATGGCCTCCTCCAGACTCATGGCCGCATAAGACCCCTGGGGCAGACCCAGGAGGCACCAGACAAGCCAGGCAGAAAGTCTCCATGCTCTTGGTTCCTTCATGTGCCTCCCCCCTCCAGTTCCCAGGACAAAGAAGTTCGGAGATCGTACGTTAGGACGTAAGCCGCAAGGTGTCAAGGTTGCATATTGAT
>JBBIOJ010000023.1:0-64450 GCA_037443445.1 Desulfarculaceae bacterium
CTCTTCTTTGTTACCTGGGCTACCGCACCTTCATGGCCAAACCAAGGGAAAAAGAACCGCAGAGCCCTCCGGCAGGTTTGCTTGGAGATGTCTTGTCCACTTTTTTTCTTACCTTGACCAATCCCATGACCATAATTTCCTTTGCAGCCCTTTTTGCAGCCATGGATCTGGGCCGGAATCAGGCAGGTCTGCTGGGCCCGGTGCTGCTGGTGGCAGGGGTGTTCATGGGTTCCATGGCCTGGTGGATCCTCTTGGCAGGCCTGGTGGGGCTACTTAGGGATCGCCTTGGGGTGCAGGGATTGAGATGGGCCAACAGGGCTTCAGGGGCCCTCATTGCCGGCTTTGGGCTGGCCAGTATCTTGAGTTTCAGGATGTGAGGAAATGGATCCTTTTGAGCAAGCACTATCGGACATAGTGGTGGGCACGGAGGCTGAGACCAGCTGGACCGTGGAGGAAAAACACCTGGCCAGCCATTGGGGAAGCGGGCTGGCCGAAGCCTTCGGCACCCCGATGCTGGTGGCTCTGTGCGAGGAGGCCTCCAGGCTGGCCGTGGAGCCGTTCTTGCCTCCCTCCAAGCAGACCGTGGGCACATGGATAAACCTTCGGCACATGGCTGCCACCCCCGCCGGCCTGAAGGTCAGGGCAAGGGCCAGGCTGGAGGACATGAGAGGAAGGAGGCTATGGTTTCGGGTGGAGGCCTGGGACGAGGTGGAAAAAATAGGCGAGGCAGAGCATGAGCGGGTGGTGGTGGATTCTTCGGAGTTCCACAAGAGAATAGCCGAAAAGCTGACCCTCTGATGGCCCCTTGTGCTCTTGGTTTTCTGCAACCAAAGGGTGCCCCCAGGATTGCCCGGCCTCACTGCTTCATGGCAGAGGCAAGCTTGGCCTCCAGGTGAGTAACCAAGAGCTGGGGCTTGTTGAGCCTCTCCTTTTGGAAGGTCTCCTCAGCCAGGCTCAAGTTTATCCTCATGGGCACGTTTCTCACCACCAGAGTCTTCCCTTCCAGGGCCTCCATCAACCTTTTTCTCACCACCTGCACGCCGTTTTTCCCGGTGAAGGGGAGCAGCACTGCCACTTTGTTCTCTTCCAGACACCCCACCAGGTCCACATCCCTGAGCAGGGGAAGAATGGCTTGTACCACAGCATTTCTCACCTCGTGGGGTTTGATGAGGCCGAGGGGCACGGGCCTCAGGGCCACGGCTCTTTTCACGCCCAGGAAGATCAGGGAGAACACATAGGGATACCTCTGCCCCCTTTTCACCTCCTCCCTTAGCCAGAAGAGGATGGTGTTCCTGGTGTAGGCTCCCTTGGGGGGCTTCTGGGGGTCTGGCTCGCCCGCGCCCAGGCTGGCCCGCTGAGCCATGGCTGCCTTGAGTGGGGCTGTGTCCAGGCCCTTGGCCTCCATGGCTTGGATGACCGATTCCAGCACCTCAGCCTGAGCCTCCTGCTCAGGGTAGGCAGCGCCCACAGCCTGCAAGATTGACTGGGCATCCACCCTGCCCTGGGGAGCCTTGCTGCCCAGGAGAAGTTGGAAGAGCCACTCTCGCCTGAGCTCCTCCAGGCTTTTCTGGTTCCTCTGCCTCACCTCCTGCTCAACCCGGCGAACAACAGTGCTTCCACCCAGCCTGGCTCTCAGCCTGGAGACCAATTCCTCCTGAATCCGGGAGACTATCTCCCCCAGTTTCCTTCCCCCCTCCGGGCCTTCCAGCTGGGCCTGCTCCAGGGCCAGACCTCCGCTTATCTGCTCAACGTAATCCACCAGGATACGGGCCAGGAGGTCTGGGTCCTGGCGGTTCCCCATGGAACGGATCTCAGCTGCCAAGGCTATGAGTTCCGCAGCTACCTTGGGGTCCTTTCTCATCTCCGAGAGCAACTCAGCAGCCGAAAGCCCTATCTCTTCTGCCCCTTCTTCCAGGACCAGGGCCAGCTCCTCACTTTGTAGCTCCCGTTCCAACTCCCGTATCAGCTGAAGATAATCTGCCAAGGGCATCCCGTCTGCCAGCAGAGCTTCCTTAAGTTTCGGGAGGAGTCGCTTGAGTTCCCTCAGGTCAGGCATCATTCTCCTTAGGATCTGGGCCAAACGCTTGACAGAGATCTGCCCCTTTCTATACTCCTCCCTGACCAGCTGCACCATGACCTGATCCGTGAGATCATCCATCTCCCGGCTGAGAGTCGCCTGGTCTGCCAGGATCTCGCCTCTCTTGGTTCGGGCCTCCACCCCTTCCTGGACCTCTTCCCTCAGCTTGAAAACAGCCTCCACCAGCACACCCATGGCCTTGGTGTCTTTCAACTCCTCCCCGGATTTCTCCATTTCTGCTTTCAGCTTCCTTATGCCTTGGATCAAGGCCTGGCCCCTGGCATCAGGCTCCTGAGGGGCTGCCTGGGACTCGCTGCCCGTGCCCAGGAGCCTTCTTGTAACTGCAGAGGGATCTTCCATGAGTTGAACCAAGCTCAAGTCCTGGAAGAGCCTATCGAAAAGCATCTCTTCGTCCGGGACTCTCCTTTCCTGGGAAGCCTCGGGGGGAGGCTCCTGAGATGCTCCAGCGTCTATGATGACCTGACCGAAGCCCAGCCCGCCTGTTGAGCGCAGGAGTTCCTCCCTGTCCACCACCTCCTCGTCGGCAGTCATCTTCTTGAAAAAAACGTGGTTCACCCTGATGCTATGGACACCGTTTTTCACAAGCCCCTGTTTCATGTGCTCGGCAGTGGGATAGGTCTTGGCATCTGCAAACAGCCTTCCGAAAACCGTCAGTTCCTTCTGGGTCAGCCCCCGCTCAAAGGAGACTGACTGCACCCCGGCCTTTTTCATGTGCGAGACAAGCCTCTGGGCGCTCACACGTGGATCCAGAGGTTCCTCCTCCACGTAAAGCTTTTCCCTTTCCAGCACTATTGTCAGAGGGGACACGAACCTGAGCCCTTCTTGAAGGGCCTCTGAGAGGAGCTGCACGGTCTCCCGGGTGCTTGGATGATCCATGCTGTACATGCTGACCCGGTTGAACAAGAGATTGAAAACCCTGCCCACCCGGTCCGCCACGTTGGGCGGGAGAGCCTGACCCGGTCTTGCTTTCTCGCTCATGGCCCTGTCCTTTCAGCCCGTCTAATCCAGCCAGGTGCTGCCGGGTGTGTGTGCTGGGATTCATCCCCCCAGGGAATCCGGCTTCCCGAGTGTTGAACACCCAGCCTTGGGATTGCCATGGCCGGGGTGAACCGCAGGCCCGTAGCCGTAGACCGCCCGTGTGCTTGGTTCAAGTCCCCCGCGGGTCTCCCTCGGCAACGGGTACTCGCCTCGAGCCATACTCCCTTAGCGCCCCGGCAAACTGTGCACAATCAGAGAAACGCTCCTCAGGTCTTAGGGAGATGGCTTTCATTATGATATCTTCCAGTTCCCGGTCTACCCTGGGGTGACATTGGGAGGGCCTCTTGCTGAACATGCCCAGGGGTTCGCTCACTTTCCTCTGGCGCAGCTTTTCCAAGGGCTCCGGATAAATGGGCAGGGTTCCAACTGCCATTTCAAAAAGGATCACCCCCACAGCATAGATGTCAGCCCGAGCGTCCACCTCTTTGCTCATGGCCTGCTCGGGAGCCATGTAAAGAGGGGTTCCCAGGGCACGGCCTTGGTCCAGATCCTCCCCCCGCAGCTCCTTGGCTATTCCGAAGTCCGAGAGCAACACCCTGCGGGTCTTGGCCTCCAGAAGAATGTTGGCAGGCTTTATGTCCCTGTGAACTACCTCTTCCTCATGGGCATATGAGAGCGCATCCAGCACCTGGAGCAGTATCCTTATCCCCTCCCCCAGGGGAATCAGGCGCCTGGAAGGAACCGGGTGTTTTCGGGCCCGATCCAACACCTGCGAAAGGGCCATGCCTTTGACCAGCTGCATCACCATGAAGTACAGCTCCTGGGTTTCACCCACCTCGTAAATGGGGATGATGTGCGGGTGGGTCAGGATGGCTGCTGTTTCAGCCTCCTGCCTGAACCTTGCCCCTGCCACCGGATCCACCACCAGGGCCTTGGGCAGCACTTTCACAGCAACTGGTCTCTTGAGGGTTGTCTGGTAGCCCAAAAAGACAATTCCCATGCTGCCCCTGCCCAGCTCCTTTATTATCCTGCAGGTGCCCAGGGTGGAGCCCACCAGGTGATTCACCGAAAGACGAGGCAGAGCCATAAGAACATCCCCCCGGTTCTTCTCATGTATTCAGAGCCTGGATCTCCTCAGAGATCTCTCCTGTTCTCCAGTGCCTTTCCCAAGGTAACCCGGTCCGCATACTGCACATCTCCTCCCGCTGGAAGCCCGTAAGCTATGCGAGTCACCCTGATCCCCAGGGGCTTCAAGACCTTTGCCAGATAAAGGGAAGTGGCCTCCCCTTCCACCGAAGGGTTCAGGGCCAGGACAACTTCCTGAATTCCACCTGCTCTCACCCGCTCCAGCAGCTCCCGGACGCGCAACTGCTCAGGCCCCACCCCGTCCAGTGGAGAGAGCACCCCCTGAAGCACGTGGTACAGGCCCTTGAAACCCTGACTGGCCTCTATGGCCATGAGGTCCCCAGGATCCTCCACAACGCACAGAAGCCCTGTGTGCCGGGCGGGTTCGCTGCATATGTTGCAGGGGTCCTCCTCGGTGAAATTGAAACACTGGGAGCAGGTGCGGATCCTGCGCTTCACCTCCACTATGGCTCTGGCCAAGGAGTCCATTTCCTCTGCCGGAGCCCTCAACATGAAAAGAGCCAATCTGGTAGCCGATTTTTCCCCTACACCAGGAAGCTTGGTCAGATGGCGGATCAAGTTCTCCACAGGCTTGGCATAAGAAGGCATTTCAATTCCTCTCCGAATCCCTCAGCTAAACAGCCCCGGGATTTTTCCCGCCAGGCCTGCCGGAATGATCTTGCCCATTTCCTCTTGGACCATCCGCTGGGCCCTGTTCTTGGCTTCCCCCACTGCAGCCAGGATCAGGTCCTGCAACATCTCCACATCTTGAGGGTTGACCACCTGGGGATCCAGTTTCAGCTCCAGCAGTTCCCCATGCCCGTTCATCACCGCCCTTACCATCCCTCCCCCTGAGGAAGCCTCGATGCGTCTGGACTGGAGTTCCTCCTGGATACGGGCTATCTCTGACTGGATCTTGGCTATCTTACCTAGATCTCCTAGAGCTCTCACCCAAATCCTCCTTTTTCTTTTTTCTCAAACCCGGATTCTCTGCCAACGCCCCAGACATCCTAAGCTCCCACCCCAAACGCCCCTGGGTGACTCGGGATATCTGCCCATCCAAACCCCTTCCCAACACGGATTTTATGCCCGAGCCGACCACTTGGAGGCTGGAGCCTCACAAGCCTCTCAGGGCAGGCGCTGACCCATGGGCAAAGCTTTCCCGCCTCATTGCAATTCTTCCCATGTTCCAGGCCGCCCGGGAAAGGCTCTCCCCAGAGGTTGGCCTCTAACCCCTTAGCCCTTTTCATGGAGATTCTTGGGGCTCCCGAGCCTTCCTCACCTCCACCACCTTGGCTCCCAGCAGCTCAATGGCCTTTTGCACCATGGGGTGGGCCCTGGCCTCCAGCTCTGCGGCCTTTTGCTGCCTCATGTGGTTTTCCCTGCATTGAGGCTGTGGATCCAACACTGCGGCCACCTTCACCTTTCGGCCGAAAAACTCCCTGCAAAAGCTCTCCAGGGAGCGGCCCTGATCCCCTTGTGAAACCGTATCCACGTGGAACCTGGTGGGGAAACCCAGCCGGAGGAGCCCTGCATTGGAACATCCCATGAAATGGGCTTGTTCCAAGACAGAAGCCAGTGCAGGTCTTCGGGCCCTGACGTGTTTAACGAAATCGGCCCAGCTCTGCATCGTAATCTCCCTGGCATGGCTCTCCAATCCCTCTGGAACCTCCTGCGCTACACAGGGCTCTTGCCCAGGCTCCAGGGCCAGGGACACCTCTGGCCGCTCCTTCAGCCCTGTTGCAACTCTGGCCAGAGCTTCCAGCAGCTCCTCCAGGTCTGCCACATGCTCCAAGGTGGCCATCCTGACCAGGAGCATCTCCAGTACATAACGCGGGAAAGCTGAGCGGCGCATTTCCTCCTCGGCCCGGGCCAGGATCTCGAACCAGGCCTGGAGGTCCTCTGCCGAGAGCTTGGAAGCCTGCTCTTTGAGCCGCGCCACTTCGTAATCTGCCAGTGGCAGGATCCCGGAGACCTCTGGGGTGACTTTGGCCATCAGGAGGTTGCGGACATGCTCTACCAGTTCGTGGTAAAAGTGCTGAAGGGAGTGGCCCAGATTGAAGAGCTCCTCCACCACCGAGAGGCATTCTGAAGGGGACTTTCTGATCAGGGCGTCCGAGGTTCGGTAGAGCCAATCACGATCCAGCACCCCCAGCACTTCCCTCATATCTTCAGGATCAATGCTCTGCCCCGCGTATGCCACCAGTTGGTCCAGGAGACTCTGGGCATCTCTGAGGCTTCCCTGGGCTTCCCTGGCCACAGTGGTGAGCACATCAGCGTGGGCCAGTATGCCCTCGGCCCTGCAGATGCGCTGGAGGTGCTCCACCATCTCCCCGAGGGGTATCCGCCTGAAATCGAACCTTTGACACCTGGACAGAATCGTGGCCGGAATCTTGTGCACTTCCGTGGTGGCAAACATGAAGACCACGTGGGCAGGAGGTTCCTCCAAGGTTTTGAGCAGCGCATTGAAAGCCTGGGTGGAGAGCATGTGCACTTCGTCTATGATGTATACCCGAAAGCGGCCTTTGGAGGGCTTGTAGCGAAGTCCGTCCCTTATGTCCCTCACGTTGTCAACACTGGTGTGGGAAGCCCCGTCGATCTCCTGCACATCCATGGAGATCCCCTGGGTCACCTCCTTGCAAGAGATGCAGCTGCCGCAGGGCTGGGGGGTGGGGCCAGCCTCGCAGTTCAAGGCCTTGGCCAGTATCCTGGCCACAGTGGTCTTGCCCACTCCCCTGGGACCGCTGAACAGATAAGCGTGAGCGATGCGCTCCTGGCGTATGGCGTTCTGGAGTGTCCGGGTGACGTGGCTCTGCCCTACCACCTCCTCGAAGGTCTGCGGCCTCCAACGACGGGCCAACACCACGTATGCCATGGACCCATGTCCTCTCTGCAAGGCCTGGGTGTTTTCAAGTTCCTCTGAGGTAGGACGGGTGGACAAGGTTGATAGCTAGGCACCCCTGCAGCACACGAGGGAATTACGGCCGCTGCTTCCTTCCGGACCTGACGGGGTTGGTAACCCCTCGTCGCACAGGACCCAGCTATCAACTCTGCCCACCCGGCCGGGGCGTGGTGGATGTCGGTTAAGAACAGCCCGAGCCATCCCTGTGACCGGGCCTCCCCAGCGGCCACCCCCTCCCCGCCCCCTGGACAAATGTTCCAGCCGCCGAGGTTCACGGGGCCAAAAGCCACACCTCCCTAGCAGGTTGCCCTCAGCCCCCCAGGGGTTTCTTCAAGAAGATCTGGAGGCACTTTGGCGGAGAGAGAGGGATTCGAACCCTCGGTACACCTTTTGGATGTACACACGATTTCCAGTCGTGCCCCTTCAGCCAACTCGGGCATCTCTCCACAGAGCCTATACTGCTCAACTCAGGTGGCGGAGAGAGAGGGATTCGAACCCCCGGTCCACCTCGCGGTGAACAACTGATTTCGAATCAGCCGCCTTCAGCCAAACTCGGCCATCTCTCCGTCCTGCGCCCTTCTCAGAGCCTTGCCTTGTTCTCAACCTCCTGAAAAAGCATTGCATCAAGTGGCCACACTCTTCCCCCAATACCCCGGAGCTGACCTCAATCCTGTGGTTGAGCTTACCATCTAAGTGGATGGAATATAGGGAACCCATGGCTCCCCCTTTTGGGTCATTACAGCCGTACACCACCCTGTCCACTCTGGCCAGGTGAAGCGCGCCAGCACACATGACACAGGGCTCGACCGTGGCGTAGAGCCAGGCCCCTGAAAGCCTGTAAGTACCCGCCACTGAACAGGCCTTCCTCAAGACCAGCATTTCTGCATGGGCGGTTGGGTCACTGAGTCCCTCGCAGAGGTTGTGGGCCGAGGCCAAGACCTTCCCCCCCAGCACCACCACGGCGCCGACCGGCACCTCCCCCTGGTGGAAGGCTGCCACGGCTTCCTGCAGGGCCTTTCTCATGAAAGCCCTATCCAAGGCCCTCCTCTGAGCCGATCCATTTTCCAAAGAGGGTGCATCTGTGGCCAAGCTCACAGTCCCTGCTCCTTCCCAAAACAGGCCAAAGTGACCACAGAATAGAATACACCCCCGGGAAAATCAACCCCAGCGGCTTTGCATGCTCTGGAACCTTCACATCTTTTCCCTTGCTGGCAGCCGGGGCTCCTAAGGCCCCTTTCCTTTCCATCCAAGCCCAAATGCTTGGCTTTTCAGCCGGACGTCCCCTGGTGCTTGGCCCCATCCGGCCAACTCCGGGTTACCCCTGAGCCTCTTGCCCGGTTGGCTCACCAATGGGTAACCTCATTTAAGAAAGAAAGGGCCCTCGATTCTCACCACCAGCAAATCACCATCTCACTTTCGAAAACGCGTCTCACCAACCAGTCATAATCCACTGATCCCTCTGATCCCTCGTACAGGCGAACTTCCTCGCCTTGGTTTCCTCGAATGGACATCTCTGCCATGAGAAGCCTCACCAGTTCCTCGGGCTCGGAACGCAGTATGTGTAGAATTTTCATGGATGGGACCTCTATATCTGGCGTGAATCGCCAAGCTCGGCGACTTGGGGGAAGGCTGGGAACCAACCCCCGAAATGTCAGGCCTGTGTCACTCACCAACTGTAAACAATCCGGCCTAGAAGGGAATGACTATCTCGTGCTCCATGAGTCTGCCACACAACTCCTCCAGTTTCACATGTTGAAACCCGTATTTCTCCACATTGGCCCGCACATTGCTGTAGCGGCCCCCCCCCATCTCATCTATGAATCCCATGTTGTCCTGGTACTCCTCGGTCATCTCCACCTCGTGGTTCAAGACAAACATGCTTACCTCGTGATCTTCAAGCAAAAGCCCTAGGCTCGAGCGCAGCCCCTCGTACTGCCTATCCTTATCCTTGATCAACACGGCTACTTTTTTGCCCATGAGACTCCACCTCCCGGCACCTTTTTGAGGGTTGGGAACAGATCTAAAGGATCAGGTATCGGTGGCAATGTTCCAACATCTCTGCGTTGCGGGCTTGGGTGACAAAGTCCTTGTCTTTCAAGCCAGGCACCTCTTTTCCCTTGTACCCGTTGGCGATGTAGCTCACCTCGCAAACCGACACTTTGCAGACCCCCACCAATTGAAGGAAACGGGGATCCTGGGTGTTGTGCACCCCCTCCCCTGTGAAGAAGACCTCCACCTCCTTTCCAGCGGCCCTGGCCGCCTTGGCCAACCCTATCACGTGTTCCAGATGATTGCTCGTGGCCACACAAATACCCAGCCTCTCCACCATGGCTGACACCTCCTTATAGCCTCGCAGCCCTCCCAATCCCTCCTGTCCAGCATGCCATGCTTCCCGTATCCTACAGCCCAGTTGCTGAAGCCCCAGAGGGCCCTTGCAGCCTAAACAGGAGCCTCGCCCGGGCCCTGGGCTCGGTTCAGGGCGTGCAGGTCGGCTAATCCTGCTCCTTGAGGAACCATCCCGGCCATTGGAGCTTTGGGAATCACTTACATGATCTCCTCCCCGCCAATGAGGAGCCCCCTGGGAGCATCCAGTGGCTGGTGAAGAGAGCTCAGAGTGATGAAAGAGCTCCTTTGCTAACACGGGCCGGACTGAGCGGAAAGCCCATGCTTCAATTCGCATCCATTTCCCGCCCAAGAGCTGTCCGCTTGCCCAAGATGCCAGAAAACTTGATTCTGGAGCCTATGTAAGAGCCGAGCAGGGCGGGGTACATCCGGGGGTTGAAAAGGATGTTGGTCAGAAAATAGCACTCATGCGAGCAATAACAATCCCCGCTGGCGATCCCTTCCAGGACCTCTAGAGCGCGTTTTGACCGAAGCATGCCCCTCACGTCGTAGCCTGCCTCCCGAACGTTCCCCAATGAATCCTTGGACAACTCGCAAGGGTACAGTTCCCCGTTCTCGGTCAGGACCAGGTTGAGGCGTCCGGCATAACAGGGCACCAACCTTCTGCGCTGCAACATGGTCTGGTGGATGAGCCTTCTCTGCAGGTTATCCTGTACCGCCTTGAGGCGCCCTCCCCGGAACCGGTGAAAAGCTGCCTTCCCGCGCGCCAGCCGGCTTTCCAGGGAACTGATAACCCTTTCATACCTGCCCAGGTCTATCTCCTTGTAATGTTGGTGCTTCAACTCTCCCCGTACCATGCTGATGGTGTGGGAGTCGACCTTCTCCAGATTCCGAACAAACTCAATCACACCCCCTTTTCCTTCCAACTGGTCCTGGGTCTCGGAACAGAATAGGGTATTTACCCCCAACTCCAGGTGCGCATACTTGTCCCTGAGCTTGGCCAGCCTCTCGTAGGTATCAATTAGCTTCTCGAAACTCCCCGGCATTTGCCGCAGGGCATCGTGCGAATCCCCCACCCCGTCCATGGAGAGCTTTACCACTACCAGGCTCTTCCTGCATCTAATCAAAATTTCCTCGGTTTTCTCAGAAACCACCTCTGGCAGAGAGCCATTGGTGGGATAGGTGAGGATGGCTGCATGATTCAGGTCGTGGAATACGGCACTCAGATCCGCCAGGTCTTCCCTGAGAAACACCTCGCCCCCGGAGAAAAGGACCCACAGAAGGTCCCCCAGGGAGCCTGCCACACGCCGGATCTCCTGGAGGGAGAGCTCTTGGGAGCCTTGCAACTCTCTTTGGGCCATCAGGTAGAAGCAAAAGGGGCATCTGAAATTGCATCTGCGTGTCACAAAGAAGGTGAGCTGGATCGGCCTCTTTTTCAGGAAAACCGACCCCAGGCGCCAAGACCTCAGGTGCATGACCCATACCTCCGCAGGCCCTTGATGTACAAGAGGTACTCAAGAAGGCCTCTGAGGGCACCGGCCCCCACTGCCACGGCATAGAGGGTCATGTAGTAAACGGTGGCCAGGAGCGTGAAGCCCAGTTTCCTTGTCCTGAACCAGGCTCCAATGAGTTTCCTCTGGAAACAGAGATTGAGTGAGAGAAAAGCAATCCCTAACAGCAGGGGCCAGCCCGCTTTCAGCCCGAGGGCCAACAAGACAGTCGCGGCCTTGAGGAAGCAAAAAAACACGTTTGCCTTCAGTTCCAAAGAGGCTGCCCCGGAGTCCTTTAGAAGATCCCCGTTGCCGAGGGAATACATGGTCCAGTACCTGGATTTCTTGATTGCGTTTGCCAGAGATCTTCTCAGGGAGAAGTTGAAGATGTGCTGCACCTGTATTTCCGGGACCATCACCAGTCTATGCCCGGCCTTCTTGAGGCGGTGGGAGAACTCCACATCCTCCACGCTCGCTGCAAAGCCGATGAAGGAGTCCTCTATGAACCCCCCGGACTTCCTGAAGAGCTCTGAGTCAATGAGCATGGCATGGGCGGCAATGTAGTCAGGCTCCTGGCCTTTGGTCTCGAATAGGTTTATGAACACGGATTGGAAGAAGCTGAAGAAGTCTCTGTCGTGGGGCATGGGGCTGTACGTCCCTCCCAAGACGCACCCTGGGTAACAGTCGTACTTGCTATTGGCCAAGGACAAGGTGTGTCTTTCCAAGAGGCAGTCGTTGTCAGTGAAAAAGAGCAAATCGCCTCGGCTGACAAGGGCCCCTTGGTTTCGGGCCCTGGAGACCCCCATGTGTTCTGGGAGTTGTACCAGCCTACAGGGAAAGCTCCGGATGATCTCCACAGATTCATCCTCTGAGCAATCATCCACCACCACCAGCTCGAATCTCCTGTAATCCGAGGCCATAGCAGCCGCGAGACACTTCCCTATGGTTGCCGCTCCGTTGCGGTTAGGGATCACCACCGATATGAAACGCTCCTGCAGCATTTCTATCTCACCCCTGACATGTCCAGAAGCTCCTTCTTGACCCAGAGCCAGAAGAGCCCGTGGGCGCTCCTGAGGGCAAGACGTAGATCCTCCAGCTTCCTGAGCCCACCTAGCCTTCTGACCAAGAACCGCGGCCTAGAGTAGAAAATCCTGTATGCCCTTTGACGAAGTTCAGAAATCTGCCCCCTGGTCATGGTGTAAGGGACAAAGGCGGCCCCCTGATAGGTGAAATCCGTTAGCTTTGTGGAGATGCTCCCATATTCCCCAGCGTGGTCGTAAAGATGTGTTCCGGGAAATGGAACAATGGCATGGAAGCTGGCCATGTCAGGGTCCAGCTCGCAGGCAAACTGGATGGTCTGGAGGGCCTCCTCATATGTCTCCCCGGGGATTCCTATCATGAAGGATGTTTGCACCTTGAGCCCTGCTTCCTTGGCCCATCCCACGGCCTGGCGTGCCTGGGCCAGGGTGATGCCCTTTCTGAGGGTGTTCAGGTTCTTCTGGACCCCGCTTTCCACCCCGAACAGAATGGCCCAGCACCCTGCTTCCTTGAAAGCTCTCAGCAATTCCCTGTCCACCTGATTCACGCAGGCTGAGGCAAACCAGGTGAAGTCCATGCGCCTTGCCTTTATTTCCCGAGCCAAGTGCATTGCCCGCTCGCGGTCCTGGGCAAAAGTGTCGTCGATGAACTTTATCTCTTTGAACCCCTGCTTCAGACAAAGCTGGATCTCGGACAAGACATTCTCCACGCTGCGATAACGGATGCCTGTTTCTCTGTGCTTGTCCATCTGGAAGCAGAAGATGCAGTTCCTGTTGCATCCCCTGGAGGTGAGCACCACTGCCACTGGCTTTCTCCTGTACATGGCCGGCGGCGGCAGGTAAAGATTGGCATCACCCAGAAGTTCCCTGCTTGGGAATGCAAGGCTATCCAAGTCGGAAATGAGCTGTCGGGGGGGATTCTTGAGGATCTCCTGCCCCAGGCGAAAGGCTATTCCCTCCAGAGCCTCCAGGGACCTTCCCTGCGACCTTCTCTCCAGAAGCTCAACAACGGTGTGTTCACCCTCACCCGTCACCACCGCGTCGAATCCCTGGCACTCACTCAGGCAATGTTCCTGCATGGCAATGGGGTAAGGTCCTCCGGCGCACACGAATATGTCGGGGCTGAAACTCTTGATGTCCAGTGCTGTCTGGCACGCCTTGGGCCATCCGAAGGTCGTGGCGTAGATTCCAACCCAATGGGGCTTGAGTGCCTTCACTCTATCCAGAACCTGTTGGTGGGTCATCAAGGCCCCGTTCAGGAAGCTTACCTCGTGGCCTGCCCTCATGAGACTGGAGGCCACATACAGGGTGCCCAACGGCTGCCAATAGTTGAGCTGGAGCCAGGCCGTCCTGGATGGGAAGATCTCCTCTGGTATCCAAGAGGGTATTATGAGAAGGCATCTCATGCGCCCTCCCCCGTCACAGTGGAGTCCCCTCGGTCATGTCCTGGCAGGATGAGAGTTCCCTCCATGAGTCTGAGGGCCGCCTCCCTACCTGAGGCCATGGCATGGTCCATGTTGTAATACCTGAACAGACCGCTCCTGCCTGCCAGGAAGAGGTTCTGGAACCTCTTTAGATAATCCAGAAGCTTTCCTGCATGGGCCTCATATCCAATCTGAAAGAGCGGATAGGCCTTGGGGACTCTAACCACTGCAAAACCAGTCACATATTGCTCCTTGATAAATCCAAGGCGTTCCAGGTGCAGCACTGTAAGACGCCCAAGTTGCTCGTCAGAAGCTCGCCAGACCTCGTCCCCCTCGAAGCAGAACCACTCCGCCACCAGATGGGTCTTGCCCGGTGGAGCCATGGAGGGACTCCAGTTCACAGGCTCGTGAATCCTCCCGAAAGGGATATGCTGCTCTGGAATGTATATCCAGCTCTGTTCAGTGGCCCTTTCCATGTCCAGCATAACGCAGACCACCACCAAATCCCTGAACCTCAGCCTGGCGGCTGCTCTGAGCACATCTGCAGGGGGCTTGGGCTCCAGCATCCAGACCAGATCGGTGATGGGAATCGTGGAAATGAAGGCACGTGCCTCCAAGCTTAGGGCCTTGCTCCCCCGGAGGGCTTTGACTCTCTTGATCTTGGCGCCTTGGTGGAGTATGCGGCGCACTTGCACCCCACACATCACTTTGTTTTTAATATTGATTTCCTCCTTGAGCCTTTGGGCGATCCTTCCGATCCCCTCAGAGGGGTAGAGAAATTCCCTCTCCAGGGTCCTGGGAGGCCTTACCCTGCCACGGGAAAAGGCGTTTCGGAGGGCGACCTCCAGGGAAAGGCCCTGGATACGCTGTGCCACCCACTCGGCGCTTATTTCTTCACACGGAACTCCCCAGACCTTCTGGCTGTACTGCCTGAAATAGATCTCAAACAGGCTGCGGCCGAAACGTGCCACCACCCAATCCTCCAGGGAAGCTGGGGACTGGACTTGCTTTCTTAACCTGCCCAGCCCCAGCTCCAGGGCCACCTTGAGAGTCCTGGTGGCTCCGAGCCCCAGCAGGGCATTTAGGGGCTGCAGGGGGTACTGGATGAACCTGCCGCGCAGAAGGATCTGGCTCTTTCTGACCACGCGGGAGATCTCATGGCCCAGCAGCTCAAGCACCAGCTCCTCCAGCCAATTCTCGCGGCTCGTGAACCTGTGCCCCCCCAAGTCAAACCGGTGGGGCCCATGTGTCAGGGTCTTGGCCAGCCCTCCCACCTCCGGATCCTGTTCCACAACCAGGGCCCCAATTCCGGCTTGGCTCAAGAAGTGGGCCGCAGACAGGCCTGCTAGCCCCCCACCCATGACCAGGACATCCTGCTCCAAGCGATCCATCTCACCCGTTCCCCCGGCCAGCCCGAGAGCTTTGAGGCACTCTGGGCAATGGCATTGCTCAGAGAAGCCTCTGGCCTGCTCGGGCGACCCGCTGTTGGCACTCCCAGACCCTCGACCAGATCAAGACTTGATGGGGCTCGGGACCTTGCTCCCGTGACACTCGTAGCAATTGTGTTGCCCGGTGGTGCCATACAGCGCCGGAGGGTACTTCAGATCTGACTTGAACTTGTTCTCCTTCCAGTCGTTGAGTATCATGACAGTCCTCATGGCCACGTCGGCCGACAACCTGGCGCATCTTTCCTTGCGCTCGGCACTGGCAAAAGACTTCCCAGCTTTCTGACACCACTTGCTGACAGAGACATGGCACAGTGGGGAGTTGCTGGCATTTTTGACCCCAACCTCTGCCCTGGGCTGGGCCGGAACATACAGGGGAAGTTCGGTGTCGCTGTACCACTGCATGAGCTCGTTGAGCATCTGTTTTCCCACCTCGTAGGGGGCCACAAAGCCCACTGCCACGGTGACCCCGAGCAGGGTTCCACATATGGTCCCCCAGCCTACTATCCCCCCCTCGCCCAGTCTAAGGCCCTCCACCGGGAGGGAACGATAGGGTTCTCCCACCTTCTGTTGCAGGGAGACCAGGATTCCGCTTGCCACAGCATAGGAACAGAACCCCTTGTACCACCCCTCGAATGCGATCCTCCCGGCCTCCTTTGGATCGATTTTCTCGTACGGCCAAGGCACTGCCTGAGGTTCCTTGGCTTCGGCCCTGGATATGGGATTTCCCACAGCGCCCATGAGAAGGCCTCCGCCCATTGCTCCCATGGCCACTGCTCCAGCCCCCAACACCATCTCTCTCCTGGAAAACCCTGTTCTTTGCCCGGACATGTTTCTCCTCCTTCCTTGAGTGGCTGTTTGCCAATCCAGAGTTGGAGCACATCCATTGGGTGTGTGCCCCCACTCGCTCACACCCCAGTCCCTGGCACCTCATCTCTTCGGCCATAGCCTCTTTGGCTTCACCGAAGTGATGAAAACCAGCTCCCCACCACCAAAACCCTCGAGTCAGTTAGCACTGTACCCGCCGCTGTGAGCCCCTTGACCCCCTGGTCTGTCCTTCCCACGGGGAGGCAGGGCCTCCTTGGAATCAATGGGCTTCTCAATTCCGTAACCCCCAGAGGCTGCCCCGTAACCTGCCGAGGCCCCGGAGGGAGGCGCCACAGCGTTGACCCCCTCCCCGGCGCCGTGATGGGTGCTTCGAGAACTAGTGTACGAGGACACGCTGTAGCCCATCAGAAAACCCACTAGCCCAGACACGACCACTATGACGATCCAGAGGCTGGTCCTCATGGGGCCCTCCTTGCCAAGAGGCGCTTTAGGTTCAGCTAGGCCTTCTGGATGGTCCAGACAAAGGCGCCGTTTAGCCGCTCCCTCTGCAGGATCTCATCCCCCGTCTTGTCGAACATGGAGGCTATGGACTCCCCAGATGAGGGGTTATCGAAGATCAGCACCAGCTTGTCGCCTGGCCTCATCTTGGACAGAGCGCTCTTGGTGTAAAGCTGCGGGTGCGGGCACACATACCCTGTCACATCCAGAACATAAGACCCATCTGCCTTTTTCTCGAACTTCATCGCCATGGCTGTACCTCCCTTCCTCATAGTTGAAGTTCGTTTGCAAAAGCCATCTGTTTAGCCATCTTCCTCTCTGTCCACCAACTGAAGAACCTCACCCCAATGTAGGCTCCAGGGACCATGCCCATCCCAAAGAGCCAACCCGAGGGGTCCCCATTGGCCACCCTGACGAAGAAGGCCCCGATGTTGCATCCCAGTCCAAGCCTGGAGCCCACCCCCATCAAGAACCCGCCGATTATGGCCCAGGCTGCCAGCTCTGCTGTGGGCCTCTTGAACTTGAACTCATCGTGCAAGAGGGCCATCACCGCAGCTCCGCCGATGAGGGCCACTGACATCCAGTCAGCGGGGTTGAACAAGGGGTTGGGAATGCCGTTGTTGAGTCCGAAATAGATGTTGTGCATGTTGTCCCAACCCAGCTTGTTGAACACCCAGCCCACCCATTGAGCCTCCTGGGTGGTGACATACCAGTAACCCGGATCGAATACCGTGCCCCTGACGGACAGACCGAAGTCCTGCCCAATGGCAATGAGAATCGAACCCGCATTCTCGATGTCAAACTTAATGCGCAGTCCCCTCATGACGAACATGTGAAGACCGCAGGCAATCCCAAGAAAAAGGCCTGCTATTGCCGTGCGTCTGGATGCCATGGTCATTGTCCAGAACCCCGAGATTTCCGCCCTGAACCCGGGGGCGGCTCCATCTCGCAGCCTTTTTCTGAGAAATCCCTTCCTGTACCAGACAAAGTACACGACCCATAGGAGCAAGCTGGCGGGCAACACAACCCCCAGGAAGAAGTTGGCCAGAAAGACCCCTGCTGCAGACTCATTTTCAAAACCCAGCAGGCTGGAGAAGCTCAAGACCGGCTGGTTCCACACGTGTCCCGCCAGATACTGGTCTATCCAGCCTTGGCCAGGTGTGATGGCTTCGGGCAAGCCTTTGGAAAGAGCAGATGCGTGCCAAGAGTACGGGACCAGACGATCCAGCCATCCTCCTATGTCCACAAACGCCGCTTGAGTCACGCTGATGGATAAGATCACCAGGGCAGCGGCACCATTGCCCTCCCCTGTCTTGTAGAGAGAGCCCGATGCGCACCCCCCCGAGAAGACCATCCCTATCCCGAAAACCAACCCTGCGATGACGGAGTGGATCCCAGAGGGGGCTCCATGAAAGGTACCCATACCCGTAGCAGTGGCAAAGGAGGCGGTGAGTCCGAAGAGCACCATGGCGATCATGATTCCAACGATCATCCTTGGGGTCCCTACGGCAAAGAGGTCCCTGAAGGCCGAGGAAAAGCAAAATCTCCCGTACTGGAGGCACATACCATAGATGAATCCGAACCACAGGTAAGCTACCAGGTATATGTAAAGCTCGTTGAGCGCATAGCTTCCTATACTGACGGCCAGGAAAAACCCGACCAAGACAAACGCCCAGATCTGGTTCCTCTTTGCTTTGTCTTCCATTTTCGGATGCCCTCCTGTGGAGAACTGAGCAATCTCCGAGAACTCCCCCACTTTCTCCTGGGACAGGCCCTTCAGCCTGGGCTACAGATGCCTATACAACCTGACCAGGGTCTTGTACCGGAACGGGTCCTCGTCCACGGCAAACACCCTGGCCAAACCAAAGCCCCTGAGTTTGTTCTCAATCCTTTGCGGTAGCGCTTGCCCAACCTCATTGGAGATGACCACAACCGCAACATCCTCAGGCAGATCATCTGCCAGCACAGAGTAATAGCCCGGGACCCTGTACTCCCAAGTGAAACGCAGTGGGGAGTTCTCCAGGCCTTCTTTTGGGGGCGGGCAGGGCGAGTGGCTATCGTGGCTCAGGCTTTTCTTTGTGAAGAGATCAAGGATGGGTACAGATATGGCTGGATTCACCTCGGAAACTCTTTGTTCCAGGGTGAAGGCCACTACCTGCTCCTCTCTCAATCCGTCCAGATACTGACCGGCTTGTCTAAGATTGGATGCGCTTGTCCTCTCCAAAAAAGGAAGGTATCCGTACAGGGCTATGAGGATCGAGGAGGCCACGGCCGAGCTGGCAACGAGGTTTCTCACCTCTCGGGCATTTATGGCCTGGAGGCCGTAGGAAGCCATGAGGGTGAACATGGGCAATACGGGGATCATGTAGCGTATTCGCTGCACCTGGAGCAGGAGGAGAAGGAGCACGGGCCACGCTATGATCAGGTATCTTGGGTCTCTCCGGGTGGCTGCCACCCAAATGGAAAGCAGCGCAGCCCCGCTGAGAAAGGGATGGATCTGGAACAGGAACGTGGAAGCTGGGCTTTCACCCCATCGGCGAAGCCCCGGGGCCTGGTAACCCAGAAGCAGTGCCAGCTGCTGGCAAAAAATCTCGAACTTCAAGGCAATGCATGCCACAAGGAGCTGGCCTGAGATGAGGGCGATGACACCTGCTCGGCCAAGCCTTCCGCCGGCCCCTCTCCCCCGCTGGACCAGAGCGATTAGAGGCAGGACTGAGGACATGAGCCAGGCAGAATACTTGGAGAGAAAGGCCAGGAGCAAAGTGGCAGAGGCCAGAATCAGCCTATGGAGCCCACCTTGTTCAATGGCCCGAAGCAAGGCAAAGGTGGCCAGTGTGAGGAAGAACATGGTGGGCACATCCACCAACATGCTAGGCACCTGGGTTATCAGGTACGGGATCCCCAGGAGGAGCGCACCAGCCCAGAATCCAAGTTCCTCATGCCAAAGGCTTTTGCCGATCCAATAGGTCAAGAGCACTGTCAGGGAGAACAGCAGGGTGGTGAAGGCCTCGATGTAGATCCTGGACTCCCCCAGGAAACGGAAGATCAATCCATAAAGGAAAGGCACGAGGGGCAAGTCTGTCCAGGCCTGGATATCATCCCCCCATCCCCTCAGGAAATACCCGATGCCGTAAAGTTCCAGGGACTTGGCTTGGGTAAAATATCTGGACACGTCCACGTTCACCTCGGGTAGTCCCCAAAAGCAAGCCCCAATTCCATAGGAGAAGAGAAACAGGCAAAGACCTCCTCTGGCCCCTGGAAGCCTGAGCCTGACCGCCCCACAGGCTGCAAGGAGGCTCCCCATCAAGATCGCGAAAAAGGGCAATGGATTCACCTGGGCAAAAACCCACCCCCACCTGGTCAGGCTGTTGTTGTCCAGAGCCCGGAAGACAAACAGTGCTGGCACAACCCCCATGGCAAGAAGCAAGACTAGGAGTTGCTCTCCCTGTCTTGCCAGGCTAGGCCCGTGGGCGTGCTGGTTGCTCCTGGCTCCCATACCTTGCTCCCCTGTTCTCAAGCCTTTCCCTCAGGGCTTTGATAGAGCTCCACGCACCGCCGCCACGATCTCCTCCTCTTCGAAGGGACCAACAAGGTGATAGAAGATCTTTTCCTTGCGAATCATCTTCTGAACCTCCAGGGAGTCCTCATCCACCATGGTGATCAGGGGCATCTCCCTGTGCAGCGCCCTGACCCTCAGGATAAAGTTCTTTATCTCCTGGATGTCTCCCCGGATTCCCAGAAGCAGCAACCTGAAGGTGGAATTGCCTAGCTCTCTAAGCGCATCTTCAAAGTCCCGGGCCAAGACCACCTCATAGCCCTGCCTGGAGAGAACCTGCAGCAACAAACCATTTACCACGGGCTCCTGGCCACAGACCAAAACATGAGGCATAGAAGAGGCTCCTACCGCCGGACTGCACATTTCTACTGATTTGCTATGCAATACCCGTTCCAGCCTGGCTTGGCCAAATAAGTCCAGTATTATCAGTATGTTATGCTGACCAAAGGGAACAGGTATCTTGGGATCCTGCTGCAGAAAGAGAGATGGATTCCATGCTTTTCGCCTAAGCCTATGATCTGGTTGACTTTTCATGTACTGCCAAAATGGCAGTTCCTGCCAAGATGGCAGTTGGTCTGTATCCCTGAGTGGTGGATAATCCGGGGGGGAATGAAAGGCTTGCCTACGGCTCAGAAGGCCCAGGAAGTGGCTGCCCCGTGGAAAAAGGCACGAGCCATCTGGCAGAACTCGGCGTGAGACCTCCCAGGGGTTGGGGCCCAACCCGTATGCACTTTCTCTGGAGAAATGATCCTGCCACTCACTCCAGAGCCAACTCCTTGATCTTGCGGTAAAGGCTTCTTTCGCTTATCCCCAAAATCTTGGCAGCTGCCAGGCGGTGGCCCTTGGTCTCCCTGAGGACTCTGGCAATGTGTTTTCTTTCCAAATCTTTTAGCCCCATCAGCCTCCCGGGTCCTGGTTTCAGGTATGGCCTGGCTGCAGGGGGAAGATTTTGGGGGAGATCCTTGAGACCTATCTCTGGCCCATCCGAGAGAATGACTGCTCTCTCTATGACGTTTTGAAGCTCCCTGACATTCCCAGGCCAAGAATACTGTGTGAGGATCTCCATGGCCTCAGGCGATATGCTTTTTCTGGCCCCCCCTTTGGCTGCTTTTTGGAGAAAGTGGCAGGCCAGGACCGGGATATCCTCCTTGCGATCCCTCAGAGGAGGCACGAAGATGGTCACCACGTTGAACCGGTAAAAAAGGTCCTCCCGGAATTGCCCCTCTGTGACTAGCTGCAGGAGGTTGCGCTTGGTTGCCGAGATGACTCTGACGTCCACCTGGATCGTCCGGTTTCCCCCGAGGCGCCGGAAGCTTCCGGTCTCAATGACCCTTAGAAGCTTGGCCTGGATGGATGCACTCAGCTCCCCCACCTCATCCAAGAAGATCGTCCCCGTGTTGGCCACCTCGAACAGCCCGTGCTTCAGCCTCACGGCCCCTGTGTAAGCCCCTTTCTCATGTCCAAATAGCTCGCTTTCCAGGAGGCTCTCCTGGAGCGAGGCGCAGTCAATGATCACGAAGGGGTTGTCTTTTCTGGGGCTGTTCCTGTGGATGGCATTGGCTACCAGCTCCTTGCCCACCCCGCTTTCACCCTGGATTAGAATGGGCGACTCGGTGCTAGCCACCCTGTGGACCAGGTCCACCAGCCCCTTGAACTCCTGACTCTTTCCCACCAGGTCGCCAGCCTGGCCCCGCCTGGCCAGTTCTCTCCTCAAGAGGCTGTTCTGCTGGGCCAGACTCTTTCTATCCCAAGCCTTCTGGAGCACTGCCTCCAGCTCATCCAAACGGCAGGGTTTCATGAGAAAATCATAGGCCCCCAGCTTCATGGCTTTGATGGCCCTCTCCACTGTGCCATGCCCGGTGAGAATGATCACCTCGGTGAATGGGAAATCCCGCTTGATGCTGGCCAAGAGCTCCAGCCCGTCCACATCCGGCATCTTTATATCCACCAAGGCCAAATCAAAATCCCTCTCCCTGAGCAAAGCCTCTGCCTCCGCCCCTGAGGAAGCTGCCAGAACCTCATACCCCGAGAGGCGAAGCTCCCTGGACAGGACCTCTCTGAAGGTCTCCTCGTCATCCACAATCAGGATAGAGACGGCCTGTTTCATCCCCCACCCCTCCTCCTGGAACAGCGGCAGATCAACTCGGTTCGGGTCCAGCGGCAACACGACCGTAACAGTGGTCCCCTCCCCTGGCTGACTCTGAATTCGGATGTCCCCCTTGTGCTGCCTCACAATGCTCTCACATATGGTCAGCCCAAGTCCCACACCGCGCTTACCCTTTGCCCGAGTGAAAAAGGGCTCGAAAACCCTCTTCAAGTCCTCGGAGGAGATGCCCCTGCCTGTGTCCCTCACCTGTATCACCGCCTGGTCCCCTTTCTTGCGGGTTGTGACACTGATCTGTCCCATAGTGCCAATGGCTTCCATGGCGTTCAACAAGAGGTTGACCAACACCTGTTGGAGTTGATACCCGTCAGCCAGGATAGTATCCAGTTCCGGGCTTAGATCCAAAGTGATGCTGATTCGCCTCGATCGAGCTTGTTCATCCAAGAGCAAGAGCGTTTCCTCGAGGAGCTGGTGCAGTGCCACGCAATCCAGTTGAGCCTTGGGCTTTTCCGATAGAGTGAGCAACTTCCCAGTCAGTTCCCTGCAACGGGATATCTCCCTTTGCATCAAGGCCAGGTACCCCACCATCTCCTCCGCTTCTGCCTCCCTCGAGATCCCCTGATCCCGGATCCGCCTCTGGAGACCGTCCAGGCATGTGGTAATGGAAGCCAGGGGGTTATTGATCTCGTGGCAGATCCCGGAAGCCATTAGCCCCAAGGCTGCCAGACGCTCCGAATGGCCGAGCCTTTGCTCCAGAAGCCTTCTGTCTGTGACATCTCTCATGACCTGGACCACCTGGGTGACCTTGCCTTGCTCATCTTTCACCGGGGATGCCAGGACCTCCCAGAACTCCCTCTTTCCATCCTCCCGCTCCAGGCACGCCATAGTCCTGGTGGCAATTCCCAGCTCAAAGGTCCGCTCAGCCGGACAGGGGAAGGACTCCTTGTCGCAAGGGCAAGGTGGTTGCTCAGGGCCGGGTCCGCACTGGCTTTTCGTGAGACCCTCGAGCAAGAGGCCGAAACGGCACCGGAATGAGCGGTTGGCCATCACCATCCCTCGCTCCCGGTCCACCACCACCACGCAATCATCCAGGCTATCTAGGAGCCTTTCCAGGTAACGGCTCTGATCCTGGATCTGGTGGAATGAGGCCTGGAGGCTTGCGGCCATTCGATTGAACTGCTGTGCCAAATAGGAAAGCTCGTCTCGGCCGTGTTCAGGAACCCTGTGGGCAAGGTCCCCCTGGGCAATGCTCCTGGATGCCCTTTCCAAGGACCTGACCCGCCCAAGTACGAGCCGATTGGTCAACAGGATCATGACCAGGGCAATGGCCACCAACAGGAAGGCAGCCAATCTGGCCATTTCCCAGAGGTCCGATTTGAGCCGCTTTCGAATCTGTGAGACGGAATAGTCCGTTATGAGCACGCCATTGATCCGGGAGTCCGGGGAATGGCAGGAGAAACATCTCTCATGATTAGGGATCACGGCCACGTTTCTGAAGATCTCTGTCCCGTCCTTGTCCGCCAGGATCACCGTGTTGCCCCTTGTCTCTGGGGAGGTACCATGGCAGATGAGGCAGGTGTTTTCCTCCATGTGCATCCTTTGGCCGAGCAGCTCCTGTTCTGAGGAGACCTTCACGTGGCCTGTCTTGTCAAGAATCCAGACCCTGCGCACCCCCTGCCCTCGGGAAAGCTCCATGGCCATCTCTTGAGTTAAGGCCGGGTGGTTCCCCAACATGGCGAACTCCAGACCCTTGGCCAAGAGCAATCCCTGCGCGGTCAAGGAATCCCTCAGGCCCCCTATGAGGTTAGATTCATGCAGGCGATACTGCTTGTACAGAAAAAAAGATACGATCACCAGCAGGGCGAAGATGATTCCCGAGGTGAGCTTGAAGCTCAGTGTCCTAAAGAGATTCACCCATCCGTCCCCTTTGAGCTGTTTGCCGCTTCCCGGTAATAGGGGCTGCCCGGGCCCGATGGGGCCATCCCCTGGCCCTATCACAAACGGCAGACCGGAGAAAAACCTCTCCCCACCCCCAAACTTTACTTCCACGGCAAGGGGCTGGAATCCATGAAAGAAATCATACTGGTGTACTTTTGAAGTTTATATTTTCACATCTCACCGGTCAAGCAAAGGAGCGCCCTCCTTGGGCTTCAACCTCCAAGGCCATCTTGTGGCTTGCACCAGTGATTCAAGCCCCAGCGCTTCGGAGGTCTTATTTCCAAAGCCGGAAGCCCTCCTCAGGGTTCACCAGATGCAGGGAGAACCTGTCCTACTGCCCCGAGACCCCATGAACTTGATAGTCAATATTACCGTGGCTCGGTTCTTGCATAAAATTATGGATGATATCCCAATGTCCAGGACCAGCCCAAAGGAACCGATCCCCATGCAGAGAAGCAAACCCAGATCCCGCTCGAGTTCCCCCCAGAGAACAGTCGCAACTTTTCAAGGCAAGGAGATCCTTTGGCTCAGGAGCATTTTGGAGAGCCTGCCCGTGGGGGTTATAACCCTGGACAGGGACTGGCGAATCACCTCTTTCAATCGCACGGCTTCGGAGATCACTGGCTACGAGCCCCAGGAGGTCATGGGTTGGCGTTGCTTCGAGCTTTTCAAGAGCCCTGTCTGCCAGAGGGACTGCCCCATCGAAAGAGCCCTTTCTTGCTCAATGCCGGTTTTCGACCGGGAGGTGAACTTCTTGAACCGCAACCACCGCAGGGTCACAGTGCTTGTCAACGCCACTCCCCTCAGGGACGCCAAGGGCAATGTGATAGGCGGTTTGGAGACCCTAAGGGATGTCAGCGCCTTGGAATGGATGAGGCAAGAGCTGGGGCTCAGCTACGATTACAGCCACATAGTGGGCAAGAGCTCCGCCATGCAGGAAGTGTACAAGAGAATGGAACAAGTCTGCCAAACTGACACCACGGTACTGATCCTGGGAGAAAGCGGCACAGGCAAAGAGCTGGTGGCCAGGGCCATACATCACAACAGTCACAGGAGAGACCGCCCCTTTGTGGCTGTTAACTGCTCTGCCCTGCCTGAATCCATAATAGAGAGCGAGCTTTTCGGACACGTCAGGGGAGCTTTCACAGGGGCCTTGCGGGACAAAGTGGGCCGCTTCGAGATGGCCAATGGAGGAACCCTCTTCTTGGATGAGGTGGGAGAGCTGGCAGCCCCTGTACAGGTGAAACTCTTGAGGGTTCTGCAGGACAGGGAATTCCAAAGGGTGGGAGACATTCGTTCCCTTCGAGTAGACATAAGGCTCTTGGCTGCCACCAACAAGAACCTGCGTGCCGAGATGGAGGCGGGCCGTTTCCGGGAGGATCTCTATTACAGGCTCCATGTTTTTCCCATAGAGTTGCCGCCTTTGAGAAAGCGTACCGAGGACCTTCCTTTGTTGGTGAGCCATTTCATAGAGAAATTCAATCACCAGATGGGTAGAAGGGTAAGGGGGCTCTCGGGAGAGGCCATGGACGCTCTTTACAGCTACGCCTGGCCTGGAAACGTAAGGGAGCTGGAAAATGCCATAGAGCACGCCTTTGTGCACAGCAAGGGAGCTTTGATCCAGCATTACGACCTGCCGCTCCACATAATAGAGCAACCCGCCCCAAAGGAGCTCCCGGGCTCCGCGGAAAGAGAGGCGGCCATGAAGTCATTCGAACGGGATCTCATTCTGAGGCATTTGGAACAGGCCGGATGGCAAAGGAGCTTGGCGGCTCGAAAGTTGGGGATAAGTCCGGTGACCCTTTGGCGAAAGATGAAGCGTTACAACCTCAAGCCATTTCAATCCTGAAAGAATCCCTTTCTCAAAAGAAATAAGCTTCTGCCGGGGTTCTCTGGATCTCGTCCAGAAACATGGGATCATATCGCCCAAGATGTTGATATCTAAGGCTGAGATGTGTCCGCACTGAGAACCACGTTGTTTCTTTTTGCCACCCAGTAGAGGCTTGAAAGCATATATCTTGTAAGATTCCGATGGTTGGCAGCGCAAGCCCCTCAACCGACCGACTTCACCGGGTAATCGGGGTACAGGTACAGGAGAGCATGGTGAAAGGCCTCTCAGCTGGCATTCTTCACGATCAGTGGGCAATCCGGACCATCCCAATGATATGTTTGTACAAACCGGTCCACACTCAAAGACGCCCCTCTTTTCGATCACAGATTTGAATTTGCTTTGAATGGGAATATGTCCAAGTGTGCCGAGGGCTTGAGGGCCTAGACATGAAAGTTACGGGCTTTGGGGTCAGGCTTTCGTACCTGAAATGTCTTGGGCGCTCTGCCATGCCCGGGATCCCCGGGCCCCCATCCTCTTGTGGGCCGGCAAACCTTGTCAGTTCTGGAATCAGGGCCCTGAGCATGGGCCTTGGAGCCTTCCGGCACGCTCTTTGCCAAGGTGTTGAAATAGATTTTAGTCTGCCGGGAGAAAAAGGATGCTCCTTCCAAGAGAAACAGGGGTTAGGCGGCAGAAGGCAACCCAATCCAGTGTTGCATTGGCAGGAGGTGTGAGCATGTCTTTGCTCCCAAAGGTGCTGGTTGTGGATGACGAGCCTGATGTGAGGCTTTACCTGCGCACCCTTCTAGTGGAAAACGGCTTCCAGGTAAGGGAGGCCGGGGATGCTGACGAGGCCATGGAGGAGCTTTCCAGGGAAAGGCCGGACGTGGTTATTCTGGACATCATGATGCCCGGGAAAAGTGGTGTGACCCTCTTCAACAAGATGCGCAAAAGAAAGGATCTCAAAGGAATACGGGTGATTGTGCTCTCAGGGGTAAAGGAACGTTTCGTGGAAGACTTCAAAGGCTTCTTTGAGACCCTCAAGCTGGGAAAGCCGGATGGTTTCTTGGACAAGCCGCTGGAGCCCGAGCGGCTTCTGAAGCTTCTTGACCAACTTTTCGGGAGCCATCAATCCTCAGGAGGTCGTCTGTGAACAGGGAATTCCAGGAGCAGGTGGCAGGCAAAGGCGACAACTCCTTTGCCTCGTGCTTCCATTGTCTTTCCTGTGGAGCCGGGTGCCCGGCTATAGAACTCATGGATTGGAGGCCGAACCAGGTCATTCGGATGATTCAGCGGGGGATGAAAAAAGAGGTTTTGGAATCTCGCACCATCTGGATCTGCATAGGGTGTTTCAACTGCCTGGATCAGTGCCCCAACCGGGTCGATATCCCCTCCCTCATGGATACACTTCGGCATATGGCCATCGAGGAGGGTGTGAGGGTGCCAGAGCCAGGCATACTGGCTTTTCACAAGGAGTTTTTGCGGCAGGTGAGTAACCGGGGCCGAGTCTTCGAGGTTGGCTTGATGATGCGCTACAAGCTTGCCACCCGTAGTTTCTTCCAGGACATGGGCACCGGTGTTCGGATGATGCTCAAGGGAAGATTCCAGCTCACCCCCGGTCGTGTTGAGAACCCCAGGGAGTTCAAAGAGAAACTCGGAGGCTCCTCATGAAGGCACAGACCCTCAGGGCTCTGGAAAGCGAGCGGGTCATCAGCTTCTATCCCGGCTGTTCCCTCACATCCAGTGCCCGGGAAATGATGGAATCCTACTTGGAAGTGGCATCCTTTTTCGGTTTGCGGGTGCAAACCCTGGAGGATTGGAATTGCTGTGGATCCACACCTGCCCACAGCATCCGGGGATGGTGGGGTCTTGTTCTGCCGGCCAGAAACCTTCTCTTGGCAGAGTCTAGGGGTATAGAGGAGCTGATGACCCTGTGCCCGAGTTGTTTTGTGAGGCTTTGGGACTCGAGGGAAAAGCTCTTGGCGGATGAGCAGAAAAACAAGAGGATCCAAGACCTCTGGGGAGCAACTGTGCGGGGCTACACCAGGCCCGTCTTCTTTTTGGAGAGCCTGCTGTCCGTGGCATCGGAGAAGGTGGAAACTCTGGCACCTGGTTCATTTCGAGGGCTCCGCATAGCCCCTTATTACGGTTGCCTTCTCAGCCGCCAAAGGTGGGTCACTGGGCTGGATGGTCACTCCCCCAGAAAAGCTTTGGGCGATCTTCTTAGGAGGCTGGAAGCCCAGGATTTGAAATGGGGTCTAGAGGAGCAGTGCTGCGGGGCTGGCCTCGCCGTAACCAAGCCCGAGCTATCACACAGGCTGGTGGCCAGTATCCACCGATATGCCCGCAGGGCTGGGGCCAACTGTCTGGTGGTCTTCTGCCCGTTATGTCACATGAACCTGGAGCTTAGGGCTCCTGGCCAGGAAGCCCTTCCGGTTCTCTACGTTACGGAGCTGTTGGCCATAGCGGCGGGACTCCCCCACGCCCAACATTGGCTGGGCAGGCATTTGGTGGACCCGAAGCCTTTGCTGAACCAGTTGAGAATCGCCTGAGGAGAGAACCTTATGCAAGCTGTGGCACCTTTTCCCGAGGTCACAGAGGCCGTCATGGCCGTGGCCGGCCAGACCCTCAAGATCTGCATCCAGTGCGGGACCTGCACGGGCCTCTGCCCCTGGAATCTGGTCAAGGAGTTCAGCCCCAGGGGCATGATCCGCCTCGCCCAGTTCGGCCTGGAAGGATTCGAGTCAGAGGCCCTTTGGAACTGCGTCACCTGCAACACCTGCGTCCAGAAATGCCCCCGAGGAGTCGAGATCATAGACGTAATCAGGTCCATGAGAGCACTCATGAACGAGACAGGGACCATCCCAGCGTCCCTTAAAGGACCACTGGGGAGCCTCGCTAGCAGGGGGAACCCTTGGGGGGGGGAGCGTAGCGATCGTCTGAGATGGGCCGAAGGCCTGGAGTTGAGACCCTATGGCGAGGGGATGGAGTACCTGTTCTTCACCTGCTGCACCCAGGCCTACGATCCCCGCAACCAGAAGGCGGCCCGCGCCCTGGTGAAGCTCCTACAGGCATGTGGGGTGGACTTCGGCGTCATTGGGGAGAAAGAGAACTGCTGCGGGGACGCCTGCCGAAAGCTCGGGGGAGAGGAGCTCTTCTCCAGGCTCGCCCAGGGAAACCTGGCCCTGTTCGAGGAAAAGGGGGTGGACAAGCTCCTGGTGGCATCTCCCCACTGCATGAACGCCTTTCGCACGGACTACCGGCAGATCGGGGGAAACCTCGATGTGGTGCATTACTCGGTCCTCCTGGCCAACCTGCTCAAGCATGGGAGACTGGGACCCAAGAGGGATCTGCACTTGAAGGTCACCTATCACGACCCCTGCTACCTGGGCCGCCACAACGGGATCTACGAGCCGCCCAGGGAACTCATACGGGCTATCCCGGGGGTCGATCTGGTGGAAATGAGGCGCAACAGGGATGAAAGCCTCTGCTGCGGCGGGGGCGGAGGTGGGATCTGGATGGAGGTGCCTTCCGGGGAGCGCTTCTCGGAGCTCAGAGTTGCCGAAGCCGAGGAGACTGGGGCCGAGGTCATCGTGGCGGCCTGCCCTTACTGCGTATCCATGTTCGAGGACGCCCTAAAGACCACGGGCAGGTCCGAGGCCATGCGAGTCATGGAGCTCTCCGAGCTCCTCCTGGAGTCGCTGGAGGGCTGAGAAAGGCCAGCGTAGGCTTCCGGACTATTCGGCAACATGTGTAGGCCAAACGGGGGGCAACAGTCAACCCACTATTGAAAAGCGACAAGGGACGAAGATGAAAGAGCGCATAGGGGTTTACATCTGCCATTGCGGGACGAACATAGCGGGCAAGGTGAGGGTCGAGGAAGTAAGGGATTACGTGGCCACCTTGAAAGACGTGGAGGTTGCACGTGATTACCTCTTCATGTGCTCGGACCCCGGCCAGGAGCTCATAGAAAAGGACATCCCGGAGCACCGACTCACCCGAGTGGTGGTGGCCTCCTGTTCCCCCAGGATGCACGAGATCACCTTTCGAGGGGCAGTCAGGAGGGGAGGCCTCAATCCCTTCCGCTCCTTCCAGATGATCTGCATCAGGGAACACTGCTCCTGGGTGACCCAGGACGCGGATGAGGCAACTCAGAAGGCCAAGGAACTCATCCGCGGGGCCGTGAACAGGGTCCGGTTCCACAGGCCGCTCCAGACTGTGGACTATCCGGTGAATCCCAACGTGCTCATAGTGGGGGGCGGGATCGCCGGCATGCAGGCCGCCCTGGACGTGGCCAAGGCAGGTTACAAGGCTTATCTGGTGGAGAGGCAGCCCACCATCGGCGGCCACATGCTCCAGTTCGACAAGACCTTCCCCACCCTGGACTGCGCCTCCTGCATAGGCACCCCCAAGATGGTCTCTGTGGGGCAGAACCCCAACATCCAGCTCCTTACACACAGCGAGGTTGAGGAAGTCACCGGGTTCATCGGCAACTACAAGGTGCGGGTTCGCAAGAAGGCCAGGTATGTGAAGCAGGAGTGCACTGGATGCGGGGAGTGCGCCAATGTGTGCCCGGTTACTCGCCCCAACGAGTGGGACGAGGGATTGGGCCCAAGAAAGGCCATTTACAGATCCTTTCCGCAGGCTGTGCCCATAACTTTCCTCATCGAGAAGAAGGACAGGGGTCCTTGCGTTCAGACCTGCCCGGCAGGCACAAACGTTCAGGGATACGTGGCTTTGATCGGGCAGGGGAAGAACAATGAAGCCCTCAAACTCATGATGGAGAGACTACCCCTGCCTGGAACCCTGGGCCGCATCTGCCCTGCTCCCTGCGAGAAAGTCTGCCGAAGGGGAGACCTGGATGAACCCCTTGCCATAAGGGAGCTAAAGCGATACGCCGCGGACCAGGCGGACTGGGAGAGTCTACCAACACCCCTGGTCAGCCAAAAGAAGCAGAAGGTGGCGGTTGTGGGCTCAGGGCCGGGGGGGCTTTCGGCCGCGTACTTCCTGGCCCTGGAAGGATATAGGGTGACCATTTTCGAGGCCTTGCCCGTGGCTGGAGGAATGTTGAGGGTGGGTATTCCCGACTACAGACTCCCCCCTGAGATCTTGGAAAAGGAGATCGATTATCTGAAACGCCTGAACGTGGAAATGAGACTCGCGAGCCCCATAGGCCCTGAGCACAGCCTCGATGAGCTCTTCCAGGAAGGATATCAGGCGGTGTACCTGGCCACAGGAGCTCACCGAAACGTGAGGCTCGGAATCCCAGGTGAGGAAGCTCACGGTGTGATCCCGGCCACACGCTTTCTCAAGGAGGTCAATCTCGGCTCGCGGCCACAAATAGGCCCCGAGGTAGTAGTGATAGGCGGCGGCAATGTGGCTGTGGATGCGGCCAGGAGTGCTTTGAGGCTTGGAGCGGCTTCCGTAACCATCCTCTACCGCAGGACCAGGGCGGAGATGCCGGCATACCCAGAGGAAGTGGAAGCAGCTATAGAGGAAGGCGTGCAACTGCGGTTCCTGGTGGCCCCGATGAAAGTGCTTTCCCAGGACGGGAAGTTGCAAGGGCTCATGTGCGTGAAAATGGAGCTCGGGCAGCCTGATGCCACAGGCAGGAGAAGACCCTTTCCGGTTGGGGGCTCCGATTTCCAGGTAAGGGCTGACACGGTGATCTCGGCCATTGGTCAGGTCCCTGACACAACTTTCTTGGAAGGGATCAGGGGTCTCGAACTCACCCAGCGCGGAACCGTCATGGTAGACCCCGTAACGTTCGAGACAACCCGCAAAGGCGTCTTTGCCGGGGGGGACCTGGTCACAGGTCCGGCCACAGCCGTGGAGGCCGTGGCAGCAGGAAGGCAGGGGGCAATCTCCATCCACAGGTTCCTCAGCGGTCTCGACCTGCGAGAGGGAAGGTCTTCCTTGCCATCTGGCCAGGACTGGGCCGAGGTGTCTCCAGAAGTTCCCAGGAGGCCTAGGTCAAGGGGAATGAGTTTGCCTTTGGACAAGAGAGGGGATTTTTCCGAGGTGAACCTGGGCTTCTCAAGGGAGGATGCCATGGCAGAGGCCCAGAGATGCGTTTCATGCGGGGTTTGCTCAGAGTGTATGGAGTGCGTCTCAGCCTGTAAAGCCAAGGCAATAGACCACGGGATGCAGGACGAGCTCTTGGAGCTGGATGTGGGCTCCATCATAGTGGCCACGGGTTACGACCTCATGGACCCAACCCCCATGAAGCAGTTCGGCTATGGCAGATACCCCAACGTCTTCACCAGCCTGGAGTTCGAGAGACTGAACAACGCCACTGGTCCAACGAGCGGCAAGATCCTCATGAGGGATCAAAGCGGCTCCTTCACCAAACCCCCCGAGAGTGTGGCGATCCTACACTGCATAGGGAGCCGCGACGTGAATTACCACGAGTACTGCTCCAGGGTCTGCTGCATGTACGCCTTGAAATTCGCCCACCTAATCAAGGACAAGGTGGGCCACGAGACCCTAGTCTACAATTTCTACATCGACATGCGCTGCTTCGGGAAGGGCTACGAGGAGTTCCTCAGGAGGGTCCAGGACGAGGGTGTGATGATGATCCGGGGCAAGGCCGCGCGGGTCACGGACGAGGCCTTGGACGACTCGGAGAAAGGCAAACTTGTGGTGGTGGCAGAGGACACCCTGGTGGGAAAGCTCTTGAGGGTCCCCGTGGACATGGTGATCCTGTGTGCGGCCATGGAGAAGCGCAAGGATGCCGAACAGGTGGCACGCACCTTCGGGATCTCCACGGGCCGCGACGGCTTTTTCCTGGAGGAACATCCCAAGCTGGAGCCCGTCTCGACCGCCACTTCAGGGGTCTTCATTGCCGGGGCTTGCCAGGGTCCCAAGGACATCCCGGACACGGTGGCCCAGGCCAAGGCGGCAGCCAGCGAGGCCTTGGCCCTGAGCAGTTACGGCCGGGTGACCGTCAGCCCCATGATCTCGGAGATCGACCCGTACCTGTGCGTTGGTTGCCAGGTCTGCCGCGAGCTCTGCCCCTACTCGGCCATCGAGTTCGACGAGAGACGAGGTGTGTCAGTGGTCAACGAGGCCGTCTGCAAGGGCTGCGGGAGCTGCGCTGCCTATTGCCCCAGCGGGGCAGCCAAGGTAAAGCACTTCTCGGACAAGCAGATCTTCGCGGAGATAGACGGGTTGCTAGACGGGATACGTTTCGGGGAGGTGGCCTAGGAACTGGGTGACACAGGTTGTTTGTTGCCAGCGGACCAAAGCATTGGAGGAATCTACATGGCAGAGTTCGAACCCATCATCGTAGCCTTTGTTTGCAACTGGTGCACCTTCACGGCCGCTGACCTGGCGGGCACATCGCGCTTGTCTTACCCGGCCAATGTCCGCCTGATCCGGGTCATGTGCAGCGGCATGGTGGATCCCAAGTACGTGATCAAGGCCTTCCTGGAGGGGGCGGATGCGGTCCTCATCGGAGGGTGCTGGCCGGGGGATTGCCATTACATCAACGGGAACCTCAAGGCGCGACGCAGGGTGGCCCTGCTCAAGGACATCCTGAGACGGTTCGGCTTCGAGGAGGACCGTCTCTGGCTGAGGTGGATCGCAGCCAGCGAGGGGAACCTCTTCGCAGACACCATCAAGGAGATGGTGGAGAAGGTGAAGGCGATCGGGCCCAGTCAAGTCAAGACAAAGCTCGTGGCCTAGAGACCGAAACGCCTTCGCACAACAGGTGGCTTCCAAACCCACCCTTGTGGGGGACGGAGAAAGGGAACCAGAGATCACTGAAGAGGTCGGCGATGCTCGAGTATGCGCGGATAGAAAAGAAGGACGGGGTCGATGTGTTGGAGGGATTGCGGGCCTTCTTGGCCTCCCTCATGGAGAACCAGGTAGTAGAGGCGGTCATGGTGCCCACCAGGCTCCCGTACAAGAAAGTGATCATGCAGACCCTCATCAGGGATCCGGCCAAGCTCAATGGGGTGGATCCCCTGGCCCCTGTGGTGCCCACCAATTCGGCCAGATTCGCGGCCCAGCTCACCCACGACGAGACTGGCAGGAGCCTGGCCCTGGTGATGCGGCCCTGCGAGATCCGACCCTTTGTGGAGCTAGTGAAGCTCAAGCAGGGACGTCTCGACAACGTGCTCATGATCGGCATGGACTGCCTGGGGCGTTACGAGAACGACGACTTCCTGAGCCTGGACAAAGGTGAGACATCCTTCACCATGGACTTCTACCGGTCTATGAGGGACGGGAAGGCTGCAGCACGTAACAATGCGGACCTGGCCGAGGCCTGCAAGGCCTGCGAGCACCCGGTGGCCGAGGGGGTGGACATCCGAGTCTGTATCTTCGGGGAGGACTTGGACAAGGGCCTCACCCTGGAGGGGGTGACACAGAAGGGCAAACAGGCCCTGTCCAAGGCGGGCATGGCAGAGGGCCAACGACCAGGGGGCAGGGAACAGGCCATACAGACCCTGCTCCGAGAGCGGACCTCGTTCCGCGACGCATGGCTCAAGGAGATGAGGGAACGGACCAGGGACCTGGAAGGCCTCATGGACGTCCTGGGGAACTGCATCAACTGCTACAACTGCAGGGTCGCGTGTCCCGTGTGTTACTGCCGGGAGTGCGTCTTCGTGACGGACACCTTCCAGCACGACTCGGAGCAGTTCTTCCGCTGGGCCGAGAAGAGGGGCATGCTCAAGCTGCCCACGGACACCATCTTCTACCACCTGACCAGGATGCAGCACATGAGCACCCTTTGCGTTGGGTGCGGCCAGTGCACGAGCGTGTGTCCGAGCGATATCCCGGTCTCCCAGCTATTCCGGAGTGTGGCCGAGGGGACCCAGAGGCTCTTCAATTACGAGCCTGGAAGGGACGTCAAGGAGCCCATCCCCCTGGGCGTGTTCTACGAAAAGGAGTTCGAGGAGGTGGCTGCGGGGAAGTGAGGAAGGCGTAAAGGGCCCTGGGATTCGCATTTGCTAACCAAGCGCTCGTATCAAGGGGTTACGTTATGGAGATGACACAGGCAAGCGTTCTGGTCGTGGGGGCGGGGATCGGCGGGATAAGATCGGCCCTTGATCTGGGCGAGCTCGGCCACAGGGTCTGTCTCATCGACAGCTCACCGGCCATAGGCGGGATACTGGCCCAACTGGACTACCAGTTCCCCAACAACCACTGCGGGATGTGCAAGATGCTCCCGTTGGTGGGCAGGGAGAGGGCCTCGGAATTCTGCATGAGGAAGGCCCTGTTCCATGACAACATAGAGATCATGCCGTTTACAGAGGTCAAGGAGGTCTCCGGGGAGCCGGGGGCCTTCCAGGTGACGCTCCTCCAGAAGGCCCGACAGGTGGACGTGGATCGATGCATGGGCTGCGGCAAGTGCGTGGAGGTATGCCCAGTTGTCGTCCCTGATGAGTTCAACCAGGGGCTGAGCCAGCGCAAGGCCGTGTACAGACCGGTCCCCCAGAACCTCCCCAACACCTACATCATAGACCGGGAGCATTGCACCAAGTGCGGCAAGTGCATGATCCACTGCCCTACACAGGCCATCGACCTCTTCCTCATCGATACCCAGAAGCTCATCCAGGTGGGGGCAATGGTCCTGGCAGGCGGCACAGGGTTCTTCGACCCGGCCCCATTGAGGGACCTCTACGGTTGCGGGGCACACCCCAATGTCATGACCAGCCTCCAGTTCGAGCGGATCGTGAGCGGTGTGGGGCCAACACAGGGAAGGCTTCTCAGGCCCTCGGACGGAAGGCCTATCCGAAGCATAGCCTGGATCCAGTGCGTGGGCTCCAGGAACCTCCATCTCCAGAGGGACTACTGCTCCTCCATCTGCTGCATGTTCGCCTTGAAGGAGGCGGTCCTGGCCAAGGAGTCGAGCGCCGGTGAGGTGGACACCGCTGTCTTCTACATGGACATGCGCACCTACGGCAAGGACTTCTACCGGTACCAGAGGTGGGCCCAGGAGGAACAAGGGGTGCGTTTGATCCGCTCCAGGGTGCACACCGCCGTGCCCCTGGAGGACGGGACATTGAGCATCCGTTACGTGGACGAGGAGGGGAGCATCCAGGAGGAGGCCTTTGACCTCGTTGTCCTTTCCACCGGACAGGTCCCGCAGCCGAACCTCAGGGGGCTGATGGAGAAGCTCGGGGTCTCCCTCAACACCGCCGGGTTTGCGGCCCCCCAGGGATTCTCGCAGGTCCGTACCGATAACCCGGGTGTGTTCGTCTGCGGCTCGGTCACAGGGCTCAAGGACATATCCGAGACCCTGATCCAAGCAGGGGCCGCGGCAGCCGAGACCGCCACGTTTCTTGCATCCAAGGGCGTGGTTGGCTCCACGGAGGCGATCCCCGAAGAGAAAAAGGACGTCGCAAGGGCGGCCCCCAGGGTGGGCATAGTGCTTTGCAAGTGCATGGGTTCCACCGAGCAGAGCCTGGACTGGGCCTACCTCAAGGGCAGGCTTCAGGGGGATCGGTCGGTCGAGACGGTGCTGGATGTGGACCAGCTCTGCTCCGAGGAGGTCTTGGATGAGGTCCTGAGAAGACTCGAGGCCACGCAGACCAACCGGCTCCTCATGGGGGCCTGCCTCCCTTACGTGTACAAGAGGAAGCTGCGCGGTCTGGGCGTCAGACTCGGTCTCAACCCCGTGCTTGTGGACGTGGTGGACCTTCGAAGCCTGGGATTCTCGGGGAACGGTTCTGAGGGGCAGGCCACCAAGGAGGCGGAGGTCCTGCTCGGCACGGCCCTGGAGGCCCTGAAACGCCGCGATCCCCTCTCCGTGGTCTCGGTACCGGTGACGCAGAGGGCCCTGGTGGTGGGAGGCGGCATCGCCGGGATGACCGCGGCCTTGACCATCTCCCAGACGGGTTTCCCCGTCACCCTCGTGGAGAAGGACCAGGGCCTGGGAGGCCGGCTCAGGCATATCTATCACACCCTGGACGGTCCGGACCCGCACAGGCTGCTGGCGGATGTGGTAAAGCAGGTGGAGGATACCCCGGGGATCCAGATCCTGACCGAGACAGAGGTGGTCGAATCCAAAGGTAGTGTGGGTGCTTTCCGAACCGTGCTTCGGGACAAGGACGGAAAAGAGCGCATTTTGGAGCACGGGGTCGCCATCCTGGCCACGGGTGCCGCTGCGGCACGCCCCGCCCAATACTGTTACGGCCAAAGCGACAGGGTCTTCACACAGGAGGAGTTCGAGGAGCTCCTCGCCCACTTCAAGCTCCCAAAGGACAGGCTGAAGACGGTGGTGATGATCCAGTGCGTTGGATCGCGGGACGAGCAAAGGCCGTACTGCAGCAGGGTCTGCTGCTCGGCCGCCTTGAAGAACGCCTTCAAGGTCCTGGAGTGGAACAAGGAAGCGAGGATCTACGTCCTTTACAGGGACTTGATGACTTACGGTTTTCTCGAGGAACACTACACCAGGGCCAGGGCAGAGGGCATTAGGTTCATCCCTTACAAGCCGGAGAGAAAGCCAGAGGTCTCCCTCGAGCAAGGGTTGCCTCTGGTGCGATTCCAGGACCCCATACTCCAGCGTGAGGTGCAGATAAAGGCCGAGGCCTTGGTGCTCAGCACCGGGATGGTGCCTCCTGAGGATACCGAGCGGCTGGCCGCGGCCCTTGGCCTGGAGAGGAACCAGGACGGTTTCCTCCTGGAGGCGGACGCCAAGTGGAGGCCGGTGGATTTCCTCAAGGAGGGGGTGTTCCTGTGTGGCACGGCCCACTCCCCGCGCTCCATCGCCGAGAGCATGGCCCAGGCCAAATCCGCTGCCCAGAGGGCCCTGGCCATACTGCGGCGCCAGGAGATATTCTCGGCCCGCATGGTGGCCGACGTGAAGAGAAGCATCTGCACATTGTGCGAGACCTGTGTGGCCGTTTGCCCTTACGAGGCCAGGAGGGTGGACATGGAAGAGGGCATGATCGTCGTGGACATGGCTGCCTGCCAGGGCTGCGGTGCGTGCGCTGTGGCATGCCCAAGCGGGGCGGCCTTCGTCCGCGGGTTGGAGGACAAAGCTACCATGGCGGTGATAGAGGCCGCCTTGGGGGACGCCTTTGCACACATCTGAGGCAAGCAGACGCACCGCCGCAACCAGAGAGACGGAGGACAGGGTGACAAGAGGATCTTTCAGGCAGGAGGTAGACCTTCATGGCTGAGGCAGTTCAACTTCAGGAGAGGGTGGCTAAGTTCAAGGAACGGGCGCAGGGGGCTATCCCCAACGGCGGAAACCTGGACATGTGTATGCTGTGCGGGACATGTGTGGGAGGTTGCCCGGCCGCCGGTCTTGCCGACATGGACCCCAGAAAGTTCGTGCGCCTGGTCCTCCTTGGCCTGGACGAAGAGGTGGTCACCACGCCCTGGGTATGGATGTGCACCCAGTGCCAGAGGTGCATATATGCCTGCCCCATGAAGGTGGACATACCCAGGCTGGTGTACGAGGCCCGCGCCACCTGGCCCCGGGAGGAGAGGCCCAAGGGGATCAGGGGCTCTTGCGATTTTCACGTGGAACGCGGCGGGGCCATGGGGATTCCCAAGGAGGACTGGATCTTCGTGGTGGAAGACGTCCTGGAACAGGTGAGGAACGAACAGCCCGGGTGGGAAAACCTCCAGGCCCCCATCGACAAGAAGGGTGCCACCTACTACCTGAACCAGAACTCCAGGGAGCCCGTGACCGAGCCGGAGGAGATGGTTCCCCTTTGGAAAATACTCCACCTTTGCGGGATAGACTGGACTTACTCCTCGGAGATGTGGGGAGGGGAGAACTACTGCATGTTCCTGGCCGACGACGATGCCTGGGCCAGGATCATCGCCACCCAGGCGAAGGTGGTCGACGACCTGGGATGCCGTACGTTTTTGGAGACTGAATGAGGGCATGCCTTCTATGCAATCCAGGCTGGATTGCAGAAGTTCAAGATCCCGCACAACTGGGAGCTCCACAGCGTCATCGAGTTCTACGCCAAGGGGATCAGGGAGGGCAAGCTCAAGGTCAACTCGGATTGGAACAAGGAAGGAATCAAGTTCACGGTCCAGGACCCGTGCAAGCTGGTGCGCCAGTCCCTCGGGGACTGGATAGCCGAGGAGCTCAGATTTGTGGTGAAGAAAGTGGTGGGTGAAGAGAACTTCGTGGATATGGTGCCCAACAAGTCCAACAACTACTGTTGTGGAGGCGGGGGGGGGTTTCTTCAAAATCAGTACGTCGAGGAAAGGCTAAGGTTTGGTCGATTGAAGCTAGAGCAGATAGACCGCACTGAAGCCAGGTACGTCATAGCCCCGTGCCACAACTGCCATTCCCAGATAATGGAGCTGGCCCATCACTACGGGAGGGGTTTCAAGGTAGTGCATCTCTGGACACTCATTTGCCTTTCCCTCGGAATCCTGAACGAGAACGAAAGGCTTTACCTGGGCGATGACTTGAAGGGATGCAACCTCCCGGGCGACCCACCCACAGAAGAAAAGAGTCCCCACAGGGAGTGAGAAGATGCCCAGAACGATCCTGATCATAGAGGATGAACCGGATGTTCGGACCTATTTGGCCACATTGTTCGAGGAGAACGGGTACGAGGTCCTAACCGCATCTAACGGAAAGGAAGGCGAGGCAGTTCTGTCCCAGGGCAGGCCTGACCTGATCTGTCTCGACATACTGATGCCCGAGAAGTCAGGCATTGCCCTTTATCGGGAACTCAGGAAAAAACCGGAGTTCAGGGGGATACCGGTAGTGATGGTTACGGGTTTCAGGGCAGAGGAATTTCCAGGGGTGAATTTCAAGAAATTCGTTTATGAGCGTTCGGTCCCGGGTCCGGAGGGATATGTGGAGAAGCCTATAGACAGGGCCCTGCTTCTTCGCACCGTAAAGGAAATCCTTGACCGGGCCGATGCCTCTTCTCGGGTCTCGGCCCAGGGAAGGGAGGAAAACCATGAAACCCAAGAAGATAGTGGTCATAGACGATGAACAAGACGTGGTGACCTTTCTCACCACCCTTCTCGAAGAAAGCGGTTACAAGACCTGCTGGGCCTTGGACGGGGTGGAAGGTCTGGAGAAGATCAGGAAGGAACTCCCGGATCTTATCTGCCTGGACCTTCTCATGCCGGAGAAGACAGGGATCCTGCTCTACCGCGAGATAAGAAAAGACCCGACATTGAAGGAGATCCCGGTCATAATGATCACAGGCTTTAGCTCCCCGGAGTACCCGCTCATAGATTTCAAGCGGTTCATCTCCACCAAGTCCATCCCCCCTCCTGAAGGCTTCATGGAGAAGCCCATAGACCGTCAGGCTCTGCTTAAGGCCATCCAGGAGACATTGGAGGCAAGAGAAAAGGAAAAGGTTGCCTCGGATTAGTCTGCCCTATCCCCTCCCAGGGGATCGCGAAGAGCGCCCCCAGGGGTGGTGGGCCTGTGGTCCCCGATGTGGAAGGCCTTGGTGAATGAACCAGGTTAAGCTATTGGGACCCCAAATGATAAGACACACCATGGGGAGAACAACGAATCAATCTGGGGGGGCTGAATCCCGCGCTGTGGCGGCCCGTGGATGGCGGGGGCCAATAGCTGTGGAAATTGCCCTACTTGCAGCGGGGACGAGTTTGCTCTGGATAGGATTTTTTCTCCTGGGGGCCATGACCCTTTGCGGGGTAGAACAGTTTGGAACCCAGAGTCTGTTGCTCTTGGCAGGCTCCGGCTGTGTGCTCCAGGCGGTTGTCGTGGGAATGTGGGTGCACTTTATGGTGGGAAGGCCCCTCAGGGAGGTGACCGGGGCCATGGCCATGATCGCTAGGGGAGAACCCGCGGAATCCCGGATTTTCAGGGGCACAGGGGAGTTAAGACTCTTGTCAGAAAGCATGGAACTGGCCTGTGAGCGGGTCAGGGAGAGGGAAAGGCAGCTGGATAGGAGCCGAAAGGAGTTCAGGACGCTTTTCGAACACGTGCCATCCTACATAGCTGTTGTGGGTAGAGACTTTCGGATAGTGGAGGCTAATCGCAACTTCCGTGAGACCTTTGGAGGGGCCGAAGGAGACCAATGTTATCACGTTTACAAGAAGAGGGACCGCAAGTGCGACAACTGCCTTGCCGAGAAAAGCTTCCAGGACGGCTCAGCCCATGAAAGCGAAGAGCTCGGGGTCACACGGGAAGGAGAACAGATACCCTACTTGGTTTATACGGCTCCGGTGGCAAACGAATGGGGAGAAGTGGACCATGTCATAGAAATGTCGGTGGATTTGAGACCCCTCAAGGCACTGGAGCAGGAGAAGCTTCAAGCTGAGCGGTTAGCCATAGTGGGGCAGACCGTGGCCTCCCTGGCTCATGGCATCAAGAACATCCTGACCGGGCTGGAGGGAGGAGTGTATGTGACCCAGACGGCCATGAGCAAGGCGGATCAGGCTCTCCTCCAAAAAGGCTGGGAAATGGTTGAGCGCAACATACAGAGGATTTCCCACCTGGTCAGGGACCTTCTGGCTTATTCCAGGGTGGGGGTTGGGGAGCTGATACCGACAGATCCCAATGGATTGGCCAAGGAGGTCTTTGGGCTCTTTTCAGAGACTGCTAGGAGGATGGGTATCCAACTCATCCTGGAGCAGGATGCTTCCGTCGGGGAGGTTCCCATGGACCCCAGGGCGGTTCACACCTGCCTGGCCAACCTTCTCTCCAATGCCATCGACGCTTGTGCCGAGGACCCCCAGGAGAAAGAACACAGAGTGATCCTGAGGACCAGGGGGGGGCCCGAAGAGGGACAGATCTCTCTCGAAGTGGAAGACAACGGCATGGGTATGGACGAGTCCACAAAGCAAAAACTGTTTCAGAGGTTCTTCTCCACCAAGGGCACAAGGGGCACTGGCCTTGGCCTCATGCTCACCAGCAAACTGGTCCATGAGCATGGAGGGACCATATCGGTGGACTCCTGCCCAGGCCATGGGTCCAGATTCCAGATTATCCTGCCACGGGACAAGACAGCCTCCGTCTCTGCTTGACTTTCATCAGGCATCTCCGGGAGCCTTCTCATCAATTCACGCTTCCACTGCCCTTGCCCGCATTATTCACGATCGCTGGATAATGCTGGCTATCTTAATGACATTTTTGGACAAACCGTTTCATACTCAAAAACCCCTGACTCCTTGTTTCAGGTTTTGCCCGGGGTTGAGTCGGAATATGCCGAACTGTACCTTGGGCTTGGGGGCTTAGCCCCCAAAGTCACAGGCTTTGGAGAATGATCCGGGCTGGAGTCAGGTTGCAGGAGAGCGACCATCATGCCATCATGGAACCGGGAAAAATGGAAAGGACCCCGAAAGGCAAGAGAAGATATCTTTCGAGGCCGGATCCTGCCAAGGATCCACGATGGACCGCCCTCATCCTGGACAGCATAGGGGACGGGGTTTTTACGGTGGATAGGGAGGGCAGGATCACCTCCTTCAACAGGGCTGCCGAGGAGATAACGGGCTTTACCCGCCAGGAGGCCATAGGCCAGTTCTGCCACGAGATTTTCAGGGCCAATATCTGCTTCGAGGACTGCCCCTTGAGGCGGACAGCCGAGACTCAAGAGCGCATAGTCAACCTGGAAGTCAATATTCTCAACCGCGAGAACCGGGAGATTCCCATCAGCATATCCACAGCCCAGATCAGGGATGAGGATGGCGAGGTGATCGGTGCGGTGGAGACCTTCCGGGATCTCTCCCTAATTCACGATCTCCGAAAAGAGATTGCGGGCCGCTATCGTTTCCAGGACATAGTGAGCCGAAGCAAGACATTCGCCAGGATATTCCAGGTCCTGCCGGACATAGCCACCAGCGAGGCCACTGTGTTGCTGCATGGTGAAAGCGGAACGGGCAAGGAGCTTTTTGCCTCGGCCATTCACCAATTGAGCCGCCGCAAGAACGGGCCTTTCGTGAAGGTGAACTGCGGAGCCCTCCCCGAGACCCTCCTGGAGTCGGAGCTGTTCGGGTACAAGAAGGGGGCCTTCACAGACGCCAAGGCGGACAAACCTGGCAGGTTCAAGCTGGCAGAGGGCGGCACTCTGTTTCTGGACGAGGTGGGAGATCTCTCCCCCGGGACCCAGGTGAAACTCCTGCGGGTGCTGGAGCGCAAGGAATACGAACCCCTGGGCGCTGTCAAGACAGAGAAGGCAGACGTCAGAATAGTGGCTGCTACCAACGTTGTTCTGGAAGAGCTTGTGAGAGCAAGAAGATTCAGAGAGGATCTTTATTACAGGTTGAATGTCGTGAGGGTGGACATCCCCCCCTTGAGGGAAAGGCCTGAGGACATCCCTCTGCTCATAGAGCACTTCCTCCACCTCCTGAACCGCAGGCTGGGCAAGCAGGTAAGGGGCGTGTCCGAGAAGGCCATGAGGATCCTCCTCAGCCACAGCTACCCTGGAAATGTGCGGGAGCTCCAAAACATCCTGGAACATGCCATGATTCTCTGCAAGGGGGTGGAACTTCAGCCCAGGCACCTTCCAGCTTTCCTCACGAGGGCTCAAAGCGGGCCTTTCTCCCCTCCCCTCCCCCAACCGGGATCCCAAATCCTTCGGGAAAAAGAAAGGGAGGCCCTCCTGGCAGTGCTTGAACGCCACTCCGGCCGGATTTCCAACGCCGCCAGGGACCTCGGAATTCACCGCTCCACTCTCTGGAGAAGGATGAAGCGGTTGGGGATTAAGGATTCCGATGTTGCAGGATCGCAACCGTTGCAGTAACGCAACCTAGACGGTTCCAGGGCAGCGAACCGGACTTTCCTCCTTAGTTGCATAACTGCAACACCAAGGATCATTTGTTAAGACCGGCCATTGCGCAGGAGCACACCCCCGATTGGATCGCCCTGGCCGAACCTCCTGGGCCGCTTATGTTTTCAGCGGCCATTTGGAGTGAATGGCACTTCTCTTGCTTTCAGAAGGCTGGGAAGGAGAGTCATGAAGATAGGCATCCCCAGGTACCGTGAGCGCATAGCCCCCAGGTTCGGATTCACAGAGGACGTCTTGATCCTGGAGCTGGATGGGAACCAGGTGGTGGGTCGGGAGGTGATAAGGCTGGATGGGTACTTCCCCCACCAGATTCCTGCTCTGCTTCACCAAAAGGGGGTGGATGTGGTGATCACGGGAGGAATAAACACCGTATTTCAGGAAATGTTCAGAGCCCTTGACATGCAGGTCTTCTGGGGTCTTATAGGCACACCCGAGGACGGCTTGAAGGCGTATCTCGGGGGAGTCCCGGCAGATTTCCGCGGAGCTTGCCGGGGACGCAGACTCAGGCGCGGGCAGAATCGCTCGCGGCCCGTGGAGTGATAAGGGAAGGAGGTGTTTGAAATGCCAAGAATGGATGGTACAGGACCCATGGGAATGGGACCGGGAACCGGTTGGGGTATGGGTTGGTGTTTGGGGCGAGTTGGGGGGCGAAGAGGGTTCCCTCCTCGAGGTTGGTGGGGCCCGGGCTTTGGGTGGGGCCGCGGAATGGGTCGGGGTCTCGGCCGCGGCTTTGCCAGAAGGCGGCCCACAGGTGCTCCATTTCCTTTCTGGACCTGGGGTCCCCCTGGATGGAGTCCTGCCTCCACCGAAGAGGAGGCCCGATGGCTCAAGGAAGAGGCGGAGGCGCTCAGGCAGGAACTGCAGCTGGTGGAGCAAAGACTGGAAGAGCTGAGCAGGAAGGAGTCAAGCTGAGAACTCCTTGAGCCGGGGGGGGGCGGATCTCCAGGTCCGCCTCCCTGTTTTTGAAGAACCCCTGGAACTAAAAAAGGAAAGGAAAACAAAATCATGAAAGACGGCGGGTGTGAGAAGGACAAAGCCTGTGAGACCTGCGACTCGGCGGGCCGCTGCTCTGAACAGGACAAAGAAGCCCACGAGGAAGCCAGACTCAAGGAACGCCTTTTCCACATAAGGCACAAGCTCATGGTCATGAGCGGCAAGGGAGGGGTGGGCAAGAGCACTGTGGCTGTCAATCTGGCGGCTACTTTGGCCATGGACGGGCACAGGGTGGGAATCCTGGATGCCGACATCCACGGGCCCAATGTCCCTAGGATGCTCGGAGTGGATCTCTGTGCCCTGGAAGGCACCAAGGACGGTCTTAGGCCAGTGGACGCCTACCCAAACCTCACGGTGGTGTCCATGGCCCTCATTTCACATAACCCTGACTCCCCCATTGTCTGGAGAGGGCCCATCAAGCACAACGTGATAAAGCAGTTCCTGGGGGATGTGGAATGGGGAGATCTGGACTTTCTCATCGTGGACTTACCCCCGGGCACAGGAGACGAACCTTTGAGCGTGGCCCATCTAATATCCAGTGTGGACGGCTCAGTGGTAGTGACTACCCCCCAGGATGTGGCTCTTCTTGATTCCCGAAAGGCCGTGGGCTTCAGCAGGCTTCTCCACATCCCGGTGCTGGGTATTGTGGAGAACATGAGCGGACTTGTATGCCCCCACTGCTCCAAGGAGATTCCCCTCTTCAAGATAGGCGGCGGCGAAAGGGCAGCAAAAGAGCTGAATGTCCCATTCCTGGGGCGCATTCCCATAGAGCCTGACATGGTGGAGCTTTGCGATCAAGGCAAGCCCCTGGTATGGATGAAGCCGTACTCCAGGGCCCGCAAGGCTTATCAGGAACTCGCCCAAAGCGTGCTGGCCAAGTTGAACGGGGCTGGGCTCAAGATGGAGGCAAACAAATGAAGATCGCGGTTTCAGTTGAAAGGCCCGATCTGGACGCAAGGGTTGACCCTCGTTTTGGAAGGGCCTCTTATTTCATCATAGTGGACTCGGAGAGCATGGCCTGGAAGGGCCTTGAGAACTCCATGAGCATGGAGCTGGCCCAAGGAGCGGGAATCCAGGCCGCCCAAAACCTGCTTAAGGAATCTCCCGACGTGGTCCTGACAGGCAACTGCGGGCCCAAGGCCTTCAAGGTGCTTGAGGCAAAGGGCATCTCTGTCTGTGTGGGCGTAAAGGGGACGGCCAGGGAAGCTGTCCAGGCCTACTTGGAAGGCCGCTACCATCCGGCATCGGCTCCCAATGTGCCGGGCCACTGGGCCTGAGGCTAGTCCTTAAACCCGTTTCCCTTGGGACAACCCTTCCAGAGCCCCAAGGGCGCTCCCTGGATTGTCTGGAATCGAGGTTTGAATGAACAGGAGGTGCTCATGAGATTCGCTGTTCCATTGGCTGAAGGAGTTCTGTGCAACCATTTTGGCCACTGCCAGCAGTTTGCCATCCTGAATTCCAAGGACGGGAGAGTGGTCCACAAGGAACTTTTGACCCCCCCGCCTCACGAGCCAGGGGTGCTTCCCCGATGGCTTCACGAGATGGGAGTCCAGGTCATAATAGCCGGAGGCATGGGTGCCAGGGCCATGGGCATGTTCGAGCAGTTTGGAATCCGGGTGGTGACCGGGGCCCCAGCTCTCCCACCCGAAGCCTTGGTGGAGCAATTCCTGAACCGCACCTTAGAGACCGGAGCCAATGTCTGCGACCACTAAAAAAAGCTTTTCCCCCGCAGTGTCCCCTAATCCTGTGAGGCCGGGGGCCAAGCCCCGGCCTTCCTGCCCGTGTTATAGTCTTTGCCATGAGAAAACCGATACGGAGGCCTCAGGATGACCAGGATAGCCATTTTGGGATGCAAGAGAATCCAGGACCAGCTATGTGTTGCCTGCGCCAAGTGTCTCAAAGGGTTGAGCTTAAGGGAAGGCGAGTTTTCCAGGTACAAAGATGAGGAGGTGGAACTGGTGGCCCTCGGCAATTGCGGGGACTGCCCAGGCCTTGTCATTCCAAAGATCAAGCTCATGAAGGAGATAACAGGAGTTCTGGACAGGGACTTTGACGTAATACATCTAGGCACGTGCGTGGTCAAGGCAAAGAAAACGGCCCAGTGCCCGCTGGACTTCGAGAAACTGGCCGTGATGGTGAAAGAAAACTTCGGCAAGGAAGTAGTTGTTGGAACACACCCCTATTGAGGCCGGGAACATGGAGTTGAAGGAGCCTGAGAGCATAGCCAAGGAGATCGAGGAAGCCATTCTGGAGGGACTGGGCAAGGCCATAGGGGAAAAAGTGGCCGAGCATGCCTTGCGTCCTCGAAACGCCGGGGTTCTGGAAGACCCGGATGGGGAAGCCACCCTCTCGGGAATATGTGAGGACACGGTAAGAATCCAGCTCAGAGTAAAAGACGGCCGCATCTCTGACATAGCATTCATGACCAATGGGTGCGCGGCCACCATTGCCTGTTCCTCTATGGCGACCGAACTTGCCAAAGGAGCCAGCCTCAAGGAGGCCATGAGCATAGATGGCAAGAAAGTCATCCAGGCATTGGGAGGTCTTCCCATAGAACACACCCATTGCGCCGATCTGGCGGCCAATGCTTTGAGGGCAGCACTTCAGGATGCCCTGCAGGCCAGAAACGAGCCGTGGAAGAGGCTATACAGGCCCAGAAAAGCTTGAGGGGCTTGAGCCCCAGTCTGGTCGACTTCGGTGAATCATCCGGCTGAGGCTTTGGTGAGGGACGCTCTAAAGGAGGCCTGAAATCTTATGGTCATAGCAGTGGCAAGCGGAAAGGGTGGCACAGGAAAGACCATGGTGGCCACTAACCTGGCACATCTGCTGGGGAACAAGGCTCAGATCATAGACTGTGACGTGGAAGAACCCAATGCCCACCTGTTCCTGTTCCCTGTGGTGGACAAGATAACACCTGTGACGCTTCCGGTGCCGGAGGTGGACCTTTCCAAGTGTACATTCTGTGGAAAGTGTGCCCAAGTGTGCCATTACAAGGCCATCGTCGTGGTTGGTAGACAGGTCTTGACCTTCAGAGAACTCTGCCATGGCTGCGGGGGCTGTTCCCTTGCCTGTCCCGAGGGAGCCATCCGAGAACAGCCCAGGCTTCTCGGGATCCTGGAAGAGGGCCGCTCCCAAAACTTGATGTATGCCGGAGGAAGGCTGAGGGTGGGCGAGGCCATGTCCGCGCCGCTGATCAAGGCTGCCCGAAAGCTGGCAAGGCCGGACAAGACAGTGATACTGGATGCACCTCCTGGAACCTCCTGCCCAGTGATAGCGACCCTCAAGGGAGTGGACTTCTGTCTGCTTGTGACCGAGCCTACCCCGTTCGGTGTGAACGATCTCCTGCTGGCCCTGGAGGTGGTGCGTTCCCTCGGCCTGGAGCATGGAATCGTTATAAACAGGGCTGACCTTGGCAATGGAGAGTTGGAGAAGATCTGTGAGGAGCAGGGATTGCATGTTCTGATGAGCATTCCGGAGGATCGCTCCATTGCGGAATCATATTCCAGGGGACAGCTGATCACCCTCACTCACCCGGGCTATAGAAGGGCCTTCGGGAAGCTGGTGGAAAGCATAGGGAAGATCCTGGGGAAGAATGCAACCAAGCCTGTAACCCGCCCACAACGGGGTTTGGAGAGCAAGACCACCCCCGCGGGGAGGAAGACATGAGGGAACTCTTGGTGGTAAGCGGAAAGGGGGGCACTGGGAAGACAACCCTCACTGCCTGTCTGGCAGCCCTGGACGGCCAGAAGGTGATAGCGGACGGGGACGTGGATGCAGCGGATCTTTTCATTCTTCTCAAACCAGAAATCCGTTTGCGCAGGGAGTTCAAGGCCGGATATGTGGCCTTCATAAACAGAGAAACATGTTCCAGGTGCGGAGCTTGCGCAGAGCGTTGCAGGTTCGAGGCCATCTCGGAGGTGTATGAGGTAGTGCCCACCGAGTGTGAAGGTTGCGGTGTGTGCGCCAGAGTCTGCCCTGAGCAAGCAATATCCCTTCAAGAGAGAATCTGTGGGGAATGGTATGTGTCCGAAACCCGATTCGGTCCCTTCGTGCACGCCCGTTTGTCTCCAGGCCAGGAAAACTCCGGGAAGCTGGTGGCCTTGGTGCTCCACCAAGCCCGTGTTTTGGCAGAGGAACAAGGCATCCCCTGGCTCTTGGTGGACGGCCCACCGGGCATAGGCTGTCCGGTCATCTCGGCCATGGCAGGCGCAGGGGCTGTTCTCATTGTCACAGAGCCCACCCCTTCCGGGCTACATGATCTGAGGCGTGTGGCAGAGCTGGCATCCCACTTCCTTCTGCCCAGGGCAGGGTGTATAAACAAGTGGGACTTGAATCCCCACATGACAGCCGAAATAGAGGGCTTCTGCAAGGATCAGGGCATACCCATCGTGGGGAGGATTCCCTATGATGTGACCGTGAGCCGGTCCCTCGTGGCAAGGCAGATCCTCCAGGAGTGGGCTCCCGAGAGCGCAGTTGCCCGGGAGATCAGAGAAATGTGGGAGCGACTTCAGGCATTCGTTCCGGAGGTATGACGTGGAGGCCAGGGCACGGGGTGAGAACCTTCGCACACGGGTCATCCAGGCCCTGAGCGAGATCCTTGACCCGGAGACCTGCCAGAGCGTATTGGAGATGAGACTAATCAGGGACCTCCAGGTGAGCCAGGATGGTGGCGTGGAGATGGTGTTTCGGCCATCATCCAGGGTGTGCCCTCTGGCTTTCGCCCTTGGAGCGGAAATAAAGGCGGCAGTTAGCAGGGTGGACGGGGTTAAAGAGGTGAGGGTTCGAGTGGAAAATTTCGATAGGGCTCAGGAGCTTGCTCAGCTCCTTGGGGAATCCCAGGACTGAGGAGGAAGCTATGCCGGGAAAGGATGGAACAGGTCCCCCAAAGGGGGGTGGCAGGGCAGGAGGGGGATCAGGAGGAATGGGCCGGGGGAGCCGGGGCCGGTGCGGCAGCCCGGGCCAATGCGTGTGCCCTCAGTGTGGGACCGCTGTTGCGCACCAGCCGGGGAAACCGTGTGCCCAGATGAAGTGCCCCCAGTGCGGATCCGCCATGGTGCGCGAGTTTTGAAAATCGCTGCTGTGTGGATAATGGCGTGGCCTGGAGGATTCCATGCCCATCTATGAGTTCCAGTGTCCCAATTGTGGAGCCGTGGCGGAGATGGTTCTACCCCCAGGTGATTCTGGAGAAAAAGGACCGGCCTGCCCCGAGTGTGGGGCTCCAAGGACCACCAAGGTCTTATCCGCCCATGCGCAGGCGAAACTCGCCCCTAGGGCAGCTGCAACGAGCTGTTGTGGTCGCGAGGAGCGGTGCCAGGAGCCTCCTTGTTCACAAGGGGGTTCTTGCAGGAGAGGATAAGATCGGGCCGTGAGAGGCCGCATAACAGAGTGCTGCAGGCAGCGGGGGCGTAACTTCCACCTGCAGGCCCAAGCTTCGGCGGCCGATTCCGGCGGTTTAGGTCCTGGGGAGTTGCAGGCACATCAAAGGGGGGTGGGATATGCTCAGAATCACGATCCTTTGCGACAACGTGGTGGGCTTCCCCTTTGGCATAGGGGAGCACGGCTTTGCAGCCTGTGTCCAGGTTGACCAGGAGGCCATACTCTTTGACGCCGGGAGCGGCAAGGGCATAGTTGCCAATGCCCTCACCTTTGGCTTTGATCTCAAGGCAGTCAAGAAGATCTGCCTCAGCCACGGCCACTTCGATCACACAGAGGGTCTGGCCCAGGCGTTGCCTCTGATGAAAAACCCCCAAGTGTTTGCGCATCCAGGGGTTTTTCAGGAGCGCTTCGGGGAAAGAAGACTGGGTGAGACCGTGGTGAGAAGGTTCATAGGCATTCCGCATCGCAGGGAATACCTTGAACAACTGGGAGCCCAATTCAGCTTGGAGCCCGGATTCCGAGAGGTGGCGCCAGGGGTCTTTTTGACCGGAGAGGTCCCCAGGGAGACAACCTTTGAAAAGGGAGATCCCAATCTCTTGATACCTTTCTCAGGCAGCTTCACTCAGGATCCTGTGCTGGACGACCAGTCCATGGTGATTTCAACTCCCAAGGGCCTGGTCGTGCTGATGGGTTGCGCCCACTCGGGGATGATAAACACCCTTCGGTATGCTCGCAGGAGGACCGGGCAGGAGCGCGTAAGGGCTGTGCTGGGGGGAACCCACCTGGGGTTCCTGTCCCCTGAGCAACTGGAGGAGTCAATACGGGAGCTGATTGCCATGGAGCCAGAGCTGGTTGCGGTCTCCCATTGCACGGGCCTGCCCGCGGCGGCCCGCCTGATGCAAAGCTTTGGAGAAAGGTTCCGCTTCGCCCATGTGGGAACCAGCCTGTCCTTCGAGTGAGGTGGGAGGAGCCATCGAGTTCCTCCGTGGGGTCAACCGTCTTGGGCAAAGGAGGGCAACCATGGCACAGAAGTTAAAGACAACCGAAGGGGCCACACGCCGAGATTTCGTTCGAACTGTGGCCGGGGGTGCCACGGCCTTGTGGCTTTCGAGTATGTTGGACCGTGGCGCACAGGCTTCCAGCAAGGAGAGGATCGACATAGGCACATGCAAGAGTCTAAAGGTCAGATGCATAACCGAGACGAGCTGGTTCGACAATGCGGAGCTTTTACAGGATATCAAGAACGCCGGTGGGCCTTCCGCCAATCAGTACGATATCCGGTGGTCAAGGAAAAACTCTGGGGGGTACAGCGCCCTCGTGGAGGTTGAGGCTCTGGATGGCACATGGCGCAGGTTCCTGTTGGACGTTGGGTGGAATCCAGCCTGGATGGAGTATTCCTTCCAGCGGGAGGGGATAGACGACATGCTCCGCAAGGGAGACATCGAGTTTATATACGTCTCCCACGAGCATATGGATCATTTCTGGGGCCTCCCTGTGGTCACCAAGTACCGCCCAGACATCCAACTGGTCATTTCAGACAGATACTATCCCGAGGGGAAAGGGCTCATCCAGAAAAGCGGTCACACAGGCCGGGTGGTGGAGCTAGGGACCGGAAAGGTGAATAGACTCATGCCAGGATGTGCCTCAGTCACGTTCGACATACCAATTCTCATACGAGTTCAGGGAGAACATGCCCTGTTTTTCAACGTTAAGGACAAGGGCATCGTTACGGTCACGGGTTGTTGTCACATGGGGGTGCTCAACCTCATGAAGTTCGCCGGGGAAAACCTGGTGGGAGGAGAACGACTTTACGGGCTATACGGTGGTTTGCACATAGCTCCGTTCGAACAGTGGGAACCAAAGTTGGATGAAGTTGTAAGCGGGATCGCAGGGCTTGGCCTCAATAAGGTCGCGGCCAACCACTGCACGGGCCTCATAACCGTGGAGAAGATGCGGGCTGCGGGAGTCCCGGTCCTCGGAGGAAGCGCCAAGTATGGAAGCCGAAGCCCCCTCTATGTGGGAAACGGGGATGAGGTGGTTTTCTAAGTGCAAGATGCGGCGAACGGGTGCACGCCGAGCCGTTTGAAAGAAAGCCTTGGGGTTAGTCAAGCACAAGCCCATATTCTATGAGGAAAAGACCAGGCTGTCTTGGACTGGGGTGACTCTGGAGTAGGAGCAGCGTCCTCAGTGCGCGGATGGGATTAGAGCCTCCTCAAAGAAGCTTGGAGGATCGCCCTTCAGGTGGTCTTCCAAAACGGGATGGCCAGTAGGGCAAAGGAGGCAGGCGTCCACGAATTGACCACCACGGGCGTCGAGGCAGGCGCGAACCTCTGCCCGGACGAGCTGGGCACCTTGGTGCTGGTCCCAGAGGTGGCAGATGCCACCCAGCTCCCGGTGGTTGCAGCAGAAGGGATAGCCGACGCCCGCGGGATGGCGGCGGCCCTGGCTCTCGTGGCGGACGGGATACAGATGGGAACACTCCTCCTGGCGAGCTGGGAGTGCACGGTCCACTTGCTCCACAAGGAGGCGGTCCTCAAGGCATGGGACACGGACACCACTGTGATCGGCCACTCCACCGGGCTGGAGTTCCGCGCCCTTAAGAACCATCTCACCCCAAGAGATCCGCGCGATGCAGCGCTGGGGGGGTAAAAAAAAGCGATGCCAGGACCTTCGAGGCCCTCAAGCTGGCCGTGACCGAAGGGGAAGCAAGAAGCGGGGCCGGGCAATGATTATAGACACGCACGCGCAGCTTTGGACCAAGGAGGCCATCGAGGGTTTCCCGGCAGAGATGGCAGAGGGCTACCGGAGGATCTTCGGAGACCTGGGCAAAATAACCCTGAAGACCACCCTGGAGGACATGGATGCGGCAGGGGTGGAAAGGTCCGTGATCGTGGCCCAGGACGCCGAGACCAAGCACAGGTACAGAGTGCCCAACGAGCTGGTGGCCCAGGCGATGAAGGAGCATCCCGACCGCTTCATAGGCTTCGCCAGCGTGGACCCACACAAGGGAAAGCTTGCCCTGGACGAGCTGGACAGGGCCGTGCAGGACCTGGGCCTCAGGGGATTGAAGCTTCTCCCCCATCTGGTCGATCTCTATCCCAACGACCAGGACCTGATGTACCCCCTTTACGAGAAAGCCCAGCAATTGGGCATCCCTGTCCTGTTCCACATGGGGACCCAGTTTCACACGGGAACCCGGATCAAGTACTGCCAGCCCTTGTTCGTGGACGACGTGGCTGTGGACTTCCCCAGGCTCAGGATCGTGATCGCCCACTTCGGCTTCCCATGGGTCGGGGAGACCATAGCGGTCGTCCAGAGGAACCCCAATGTCTACTTCAATATAGTAGGGTGGGCCCCGCGCTACCTGCCAGAGATGCTCTTGACATACATGGACGGCCCCCTTGCCTCCAAGGCCCTTTACGGTTCGGATTTCCCCCTGATCACCCGAGTGCGAGGGGTCAAAGAGTTCAAAGAACTGCCGCTCAGGGAGGAGACAAAGCAGAAGGTCTTGATCGAGAACCCGCGGCAATTCCTAAGTCTCGACCCTTGAAGTCGAGCCGGAGGCTCAAGATGAACAGAGGTCTCGAAATAGTGGTGGTGGGTGGTTCTGCTGCCGGGCCCAGTGCCGCGAGTCGCGGCCGAAGGCTCGACCCCAAGGCCAGGATCACAATCTACGAGAAAGGGCCTTTCGTCTCGTACGGGGCCTGAGAGATCCCCTATTACATCGGTGATGTAATAAGGGATCACACGGAGCTCATAGCGCGAACACCTGAGGCCTTCTTGCGCGATCACGCCATCCACGTGAAATTGCAGCACGAAGCCATGGAGATCGACCCAAGACGCGGGAGGGTGAGGGTCCTGGACCGTGGAAACGGGCATGAGCAGGAAGTGCCCTTCGACCGCCTGATCCTTGCCACTGGCTCCCGCTCCAGGCAACTGGGCATCCCGGGGGAAGACGCCAGGAATGTGTTCACCCTCAAGGACATGGGAGACGGGATCCGGATCAAAAAGTTCCTGGAGGACCGCAGGCCTCAGAGGGCCGTGATCATCGGCGCAGGATACATCTCGCTGGAGGTGGCCGAGGCCCTCCGCCGAAGGTCTGTGAATACCACCATCCTCTATCGGGGTGAAGTCCCATACAGTGGCCTCGAGCCCGAGGTGGGACGCATAATAGTGAAGGCCCTGGAGGAAAACGGGGTGACTTACGTGCCGAAGGTGAGGCCCCAGGCCCTCGAGGGAGAGGGGGGGGAGGCCTGTCGTGTTGTGACCGACGGGGGAGTATTCGAGGCGGATCTCTTCTTCCTTGGCGCCGGGGTCCAGCCCAACGTGGAGTTGGCCCGGCAGGCTGGCATCGAGATCGGCGAGACGGGTGGCATCGCAGTGGACCAGGGCATGCGGACAAGTGACCCATCCATCTTCGCTGCAGGTGACTGTTGCGAGAAATACCACAGGGTCATAGGGCGACCCGTGCTCGCGCCCCTGGGGGACGTGGCCAACAAGGAGGGGCGCGTGGCAGGTGAGAACGCAGTGGGGGGCGATGCGAGGTTCAACGGAATAGTGGGCGCCTCCTGCGTCAAGGTCTTCGACCTGGAGATAGGCATGGCCGGGGTGAGCGAGGCAGTGGCGCAGAGACTGGGCTTCAGGACCATCTCCCAGGTGGTGGAGACCACCTCCCGGGTGGGTGTCTACCCGGGGGCCCAACCCTCACTCTTGAAACTGGTGGCCGACGCTTCCACGGGCAGGCTTCTGGGGGGGAGCCTGGTGGGCCGAGATGGAGAGGCTCGCAAGGTCAATGCCTTGGCCGTGGCCCTTTACAACAGGATGTCCCTGGAGGAGGTGGCCCAACTGGACTTGGCCTACGCCCCTCCCTTCAGCAGCGTGCTGGACCCCATGCTCGTGGCAGCCACCCTCTTGCAGAGGAGGGTCGAGAGGCCTGACAAGGGATAGCCCTGACTGTTTCAGGAGAAAGCTCTAAAAAGGAGGCGACTCGTGGGGAAGGACGAGGAAAAAGTAGGCTGCGGCAGGCCCACAGGGGCCACGGTCGGTGAGCCCTCAAAAGGCCAAGAGGCTCCACCACAGAAAAGGGAGGAGGCGGTGATGGTGACGGCCAAGATAGGCAGCAAGGCCCCGGATTTTGAGGCGCCCGCCTTTGTAGGGGGCAAGTTCGGAAGGGTTAAGCTATCGGACCATCTCGGAAAGTGGGTGGTGCTCTGCTTCTATCCTGGTGATTTCACCTTCGTTTGACCCACGGAGTTGGCGGCAGTTGCCGTCAAGGCCAAGGAGCTGGAAGCACTCGGTGCCGAGGTCATGGCCGTGAGCGTGGACAGTCAGTTCGTGCACAAGATCTGGCAGGAGGAGGAGCTCTCCAAGATGGTCGAGGGTGGCTTCCCCTTCGCCATGGTGGCTGACTCGGCCGGCAAGATCGGCCAAGTATATGGGTGCTACGATGAGATCGCTGGGGTGAACACTCGGGGTCGTTTCATCATTGATCCAGACGGGGTGATCCAGGCCATCGAGATCCTCACCCCCCCTGTAGGCCGCAACGTGGATGAGCTCATCCGGCAGCTTCAGGCCTTTCAACTGGTCCGCAGGACAGGTGGGGCCGAGGCGGCGCCCTCAGGGTGGCGTCCCGGGAAGCCGACCTTGAAACCGGGCCCGGAACTGGTGGGAAAGGTGTGGAAGCAATGGAAGGTGGAGTCGGGGTTCTGAGCAGTGCCAGTTGGGGCGGGGCGCGGGGGATGTCAGCGGCCTTGGGCTAGGTAACGGGGCGTCCCAACAGAGGGGCAGAAAGGAATCCGGTGAAAAGAGGGCGAAATCATGGACATGGGGCGTGACTGGGAGAAGATCGTCCGGCGGATGGAGCTGCTCTTGAGGCTCAAGTCCTTTCCGGTTGCATTCAAGCTGCTGGAGGCGAAAGAGGAACTCGACCGAATCCCCTTCATGCGAAGGCTGGGGCACAAGACCACCCTGTGCCAGATGATCACCCTGGTGCGCAACTTCGACTGGACCGTGGGGGCGGACAACAAAGACTTCCTTTCCCCGGTTTGTGCCTCCATCATAGGCCTGGAGGAGATCCCGGAAATCTACAAAGACGGGACTTTCAGGAGTATCGTCTGGGTGAAGACCAAGGAGGATGCCCGCAGGTACGAAGCCTCCATCCCCAGACTCCCTCTCGGAAAATATGAGGCAGTGGCCATGGCGCCTTTGGTCTACAACCCCTTCGAGCCGGACATAGTGCTCGTTTACGCCAATCCGGCCCAGATGATCCTCCTCATCAACGCCCTGCAGTTCGAGGACTACGAGGTGATGCAGTTCTTCTGTGTCGGGGAATCCTCCTGCTCGGATGCCATTGCCCGGTGTTACCTCACGGGCAAGCCCTGCTTGACCATCCCCTGCTACGGGGAGCGCCGCTATGGGCATGCCCAGGACGACGAGCTGGTAATGGGTATCCCAGCCCACCTGATGGAAAAGGCCTTGAGAGGGCTGGAAGTCCTCTACCGACGAGGGGTCAGGTACCCCATAAGCTATGCCGGGGCCGAGCAGGACGTCTCCCGTGCCTTTCCATTGGCCTACGGGGGGATCAAGGAACTGGAGGCCCTGAGGGGAAAGGACAACCGCCTCCTCCTGGGTGTCACTGGAGGTATAGCAAGCGGGAAGACCACCGTGGCCAACATGCTGGCAGAGCTGGGCGCGCCCATAGTGGATTTCGACCTCATAGCCCGCAAGGTGGTGGAGCCGGGAAAGCCAGCCCTGAAGGAAATAGTGGATTACTTCGGGACACAGGTCCTACGGGAGGACGGCACCCTGGACCGAAAAAAACTCTCGGAAATAGTCTTCAGGGACACGGAGAAACGAAAGAAGCTGGAGAGCTTCATTCACCCCCGCATGGGAGAGGAGGTGCTGCGCCAGGTAAACGCCCTTGCCCAAGAGGATCCCAATGCCATAATCCAGATGGTGGTTCCCCTGATGATCGAGCTCAATTTGCAATACCAGTGCCACAAGCTCTTGGTGGTTTACATACCGGAAGAAATGCAGATCCAGCGCCTCATGGAAAGGGACGGGATAACCAGGGATCAGGCTGCGGCCATGCTCAAGTCCCAGCTCCCCATAGAAGAGAAGCTGGGCTACGCGGACTTCGTCATCCGAAACCATGGATCCCTGGAGGAGACACGAAAACAGGTGGAGGAACTCTGGGGAAGGTTGAAAAAGATCCAAAGGGAGAGGGCAACAAAGAGGCTCGAGATCTCCTGAGGGCCTTGGGCTTTGTCCCAAAGGCACCTTGCAGGTGACCTCTTGTGCTTTGCAAGCCCCGGGGGCGGGGAAGAGAAAACCACTTCAGAGAGCAAAGAGCATGGATATCCCCAGGGAGCTCTTCAGGAGGGTGCTCCACAGCTGGCAAAGCCTCAGGCGCTGTGCCTCAGAGGTGCTTTACGGCATGACCCTCCACGAGCTGGAACTGGAGGTAAGAAGGGAGCGAAGGGCACTGGAAGATCTGCTTCTGCTCGCCGTCTTCGGGGACATGCTGGGGCTACCGTTTTTCCCCCCTTACTTTGCCCTGAGGCTCTTGCCACATGTTGTGCCATCGCTGGAGGTCTGGAAGAGGAGCCTAATTAGGGAGAAGGACTTGAGCGAGCTGGTGGGTAGAGAGTGATCAGCTAACAAGGGGGGCTGCAGGAGGCTCGGAGAGATGGGGTGGAGAGGCCATGGCAGACTACAGGGTAAGACACAAGAATGCCAAGTTCAGGAAGCAAAGGGTGGAACTGGATGGGAAGGCCTTCCAGCACTGCGAGTTTGAAGATTGCATAATAGTGCTGGAGCAGGGAGACACCGAGATACACGGCTGCACCTTCCGCAACTGTCACCTGGTTCTTCAGGGAAATGCCTACACTGTGGGGCAGATAATCCGGATGTTCACGGGAAAGAGCCCCCTCAAGGTGCTGGACCTGGATGAGCCCCTCTTTGAGAAACCCCAGAGCCCTGAGGAACTAAATCAATCAAAGGGGAACAAGACACCTTCCAAGTCATAGCCCCTAACAGCTGTGACACGAGCCTTGGCAAAGCTTCCCAAAGGGGCCATGCCTTTTCTGATCAGAACGGCCCCGTCTATTTCCGGGGCTTGAAACCCGGCACGGGCCCAAAGCCTACCCCTGCGACGAGCTTCCACCAAGACCCGGATCTCCTGGCCCACCCACCTCTCCAAGAGCTCTGTTGTGATCTGCCTCTGAACCCTCATCAGCTCTGTGCGCCTCTTGCTGGCCAGCTTCCTGGGCACTTGAGGCCTGAACCCAGCTGCCTGAGTGCCCTCCTCCCTGGAGTAAACAAAGGCGCCCAGCCACTCGAAACGGGTCTCCCTGACAAAATTCACCAGCTCCAGAAACTCCTCCTGGGTTTCGCCTGGGAAGCCCACGATCAGGCTGGTGCGGATATGGATCCCTGGCACAGCCTCCCTGAGAGCTCCTATGCACCATTTTATCCCCTCGGGCCCGATGCGCCTGTTCATCTCCTTCAGAATCCTGGAGGATATGTGCTGGACCGGCAGATCCAGGTAAGGGCAAAGCTTCTTGTTCCTGCTTAGGGCTTCCAGGAGTCTTTCATCCACTCCCGCAGGGTGCACATACATCAGCCTGATCCAGCTGAGCCCCTCCACACGCTCCAGCGTGTCCAGAAGTTCAGGCAGGAGGCTCTTGCCCCTGCTGTCCAGGCCGAAGGCTGTGGTATCCTGGGCAACCAGAATCAGCTCTTTGACCCCCACCTGGGCCAGCCGCCTGGCTTCCTCCACCACCGACTCCAGGCTCCGGCTCCTGAGGGGCCCCCTGATGATCGGCACCGCGCAGTAAGAGCAGTGGTTGGAGCATCCCTCGGCGATCCTGAGGTAAGCGCTGGGCCCTGCCACCGGTCTCAGAAAGGGCCCCTCTTCCTCCAGAAGGTAGCCTGCCTTGCTCAGGCAACATGAGCTTGCTCCTGTTGCCTCCACCGAGCTGAGATGTTCCAGCAGGCGGGGTATTTCCCCGCTTCCCAGAAAGAGGTCCACCTCGGGCAAGAGTTTCAGCAATTCCCCTCCGTATCTTTGGGGAAGGCATCCTAACACCACCAGACGTCGGCACTGGCCTTTCTGCTTCCAAGCGGCCAGCTCCAGGATGGTCTCCACAGCCTCTTTCTTGGCCTGCTCCACAAAGGCACAGGTGTTGACCAGGATCAGCTCCGCCTCCCCGGGGGAGGGAACCGAAACATACCCCTCCCTCAACAGACGCCCCACTGCCAGCTCGCTGTCTATCCAGTTCTTGGGGCAGCCCAAGCTCACCATGTGGAACCTGGTGGGAGAGCCAGTGCTGATCAAGGCTTGGGCCCTTCGGCAGGGTAGTGGAGCACTTGGGCCCCTTGCGGGATGTTGAACTGAAAGAGCTCCTCTGGGAGACCCAGGTCTGTCCTGATGTTGTAGTAATGGATCACTGTCCTCTCTCCCTGGATTCCCTCGAAAGCCGTCTGGACCACGTGGAAGCTCCTGGGGTCCACCAAGAGCCTGAGGCTTGTCCACTGGGAGGTGCTGGACCTGGGAAGAAGTTTTACCATTAAAAAGCCTTCCTTGGTTTCCACCGGGGCCTGGGTCTCCTCCACCAGGAACTCCCTCCTCAAATCCCCCATTCCTGTGAGGAATGTAAGCAGCTCTTGGGAGTTGGGCACCTTGCTGAGGTCGGTTATGGTGACCTGTTGCTCGTTGGGCTCGTAAAACCACATGGTGTTACCGTTTATCACCACCACCTTTTCCTGTCCCTGCAAGTACTCCCATCTCATCTTTCCGGGCAGCCTAAGGTACAGCATGCCCCCTGCTTCTGTGACACGATTCAGCATGGGGAGGGTGGCCTCCTGGTGAAACTCGGCCTGAAGATCTCTTATCTTCTTGTACTTGTCCTGGATCCCGTCCAGGAGCTGCGCCACGGTCCAGGCTTGGGCAGAGCCAAGCCACCCGAGCCAGCAAACCGCTGCGATAGAGAAAACACCCCTCGATTTCCCCCAACACCATTGAGCGCTTTTCACGGGAATCTCCCTGGGCAGGATTCAATGGCAAAGATCAATCTCTAGTTTTTTATGGTATCATGACTCCAGGGACCTAACCAGAACCTCCCGCGGCTTGCTTCCATCCGCAGGCCCGACTATTCCATCGGCTTCCATGCGCTCTATGATCCTGGCGGCCCTGTTGTAACCTATGCGCAAATGCCTCTGGATGGAGGAGATGGAAACCTGCCGGAGCCTTCTGGCCAGGGCCACAGCCTCCTCATACTTCTCGTCCATCTCGGCATCTTCCTCTTCTTCCGAGCCTGGAGAGGGAGCTTGGAGTATTGTGGGGTCGTACTTGGGCCTGGCCTGCTGCTTGAGAAAATCCACTACCCTGCGCACCTCCCCCTCAGAGACGTAGGCCCCGTGTATCCTCTGGAGGCCTGCTGTGCCAGGAGGCAGGAAGAGCATGTCTCCTGAGCCCAGGAGATGCTCGGCCCCCTGGGTGTCCAGGATGGTCCTGGAGTCGAACTTGGATGTCACCTGGAAGGCTATGCGCACAGGCAGATTGATCTTGATGGTACCCGTGAGCACGTCCACCGATGGCCTCTGAGTGGCTACCACCAGGTGGATCCCGGCCGCCCTGGCCATCTGGGCCAGCCTCAAGACCGCCTCTTCCACCTCCCTGGATGCCACCACCATGAGGTCTGAAAGCTCGTCTATCACCACCACTATGTAAGGAAGCCTTGGCGGAAGCGGGTCTTCCCCTGTGTCCTGTACGGCTTTGGCCATCTTGGCATTGTACCTGTCTATGTTGCGCACCCCCACCCTTTCCATCCACTTGTAGCGCCTTTCCATCTCCCTGACTGCCCAGCCCAGTGCCACTGCCGCCTTCTTCGGCTCCACCACCACAGGATGAAGCAGATGAGGTATATCCCTGTACACCGAAAGCTCCAGCCTTTTTGGGTCAACCATCAGGAACTTCACGTCCTCAGGGGTTGCCCTGAAGAGAATACTGGTAATTATGGCATTTAGACACACGCTCTTCCCCGAGCCTGTTGCCCCTGCGATGAGCAGGTGTGGCATGGAGGCCAGATTGGCCACCATGGGCCTTCCCACCGTGTCCTTTCCCAGGGCTACGGTGAGCCTGTGGGGAGCCTTTTGGAAGGCCTCCGAGGCCAGGATCTCCTGCAGGAAAACCGTCTCCCTCCTGGTGTTGGGGATCTCCACCCCCACCGCGGCCTTGCCCGGTATGGGGGCTATTATCCTGATGCTCAAGGCGCGCAGAGCCATGGCCAGATCGTCCTGGAGGCTCACTATCCTGCTTATCTTCACCCCTGCCGCCGGCTCGAACTCGTAAAGCGTCACTATGGGGCCCGGGTGCACCTCCGTGACCTTTCCCTGGACTCCAAAGTCTCCCAGTTTGCGCTCCAGCAGAAGCGCGTTCATGCGAAGGCTCTCCCTGTCCACCCGGATCTCACCGGGAGGGGGCTCGTCCAAAAGGGAGAGGTGGGGGAAACGATAGGATGTCCCCTTGCTGGCAAAAGGGAAGGAATCCTGGACAGGCCTCCCCTTGGGGGGTGGTTTGCGGGGAAGCTCTATTATCTCGGGCTCCTCCGGCTTGGTCTTGCTCCTTCGCTTTTTCCTGTCCGCCTCCTTGGGTTTTTCCGGGGCTTGAGCCTTGGAGGGCCTGAGGCGGCCCCAGACTCTTGCCGATTCTCTCCTCAGCCTGCCCAAAGCTGCCTTGAGAAGGGCCAGTAGCCCGCTGCCACTCATCATGAGCACGCCCACGCTCAGAAGCACAAAGAGCAGGAGCCAAGTGCCTCCGGGATTCATGTAGGCCAGAAGTGTGGAACACAGCAGGTATCCCACCAGGCCCCCGGCCTTCCTGATGGAGACCCCGCCCGCCCAGGCTCCGGTCAGGAGGTGCAGGGCCGTGCAAAGGACCAGAAGGGCCAGAAGCATTCCGATCCATTGCAAAGCACCCCATCTCCAGCCCCTGAGCCTGAGATGCTCCCAACCAAGCCAAGCCCCCAAGGCCGGAAAAACCACGGCGCCCAGCCCAAGCCCCTGGAGCAGGAGGTCCGAGAGGTAAGCCCCCAACAACCCACCCCAGTTGCGCACAGGCCCGCTCCCCCCGGCACGGTTGAAGGATGGATCTGCCGGGGAATAGGAAAGCAGACTCATGAGCAAATAAGCCGAAGCTCCCCAGAACAGGAGCCCCATGAGCTCTGTGCCCAGTCTTCTGGCGGTGGTCTGGGTCCTGCCTTCTGTCAAGTCTTCTTCTCCCCGGCTCCCTGAAGAAGTCTCCCTCTGGCGCGGTGCGCACCCTCCTCTTACAATTGGACCACTACCGGCATTATCATGGGACGTCTCCCTATGGAGCGCCAGAAGTGACGCCTCAAGACGCCCCTTAGCTCGGCCTCCAGGTCCTCTGGGCTTTCCCCCTCTGAGCTCTCCCTGGCCTGCCTGAGCGCGTTCAGAACCAGCTGTCGGGCCTCCATCATCATGCGCGTCTCCTCTCCCTCGAATATGAACCCCCGGGAGAAAAGCTCGGGGCCTGAGACGATCTCCCCGCTGGATTTGTGAATCACCACCATGGCCACCACCAGGCCATCCTCTGCCAGGTGTTGTCTGTCTCTCAGTACGGCCTCCCCCACGTCCCCCACACCCTTTCCATCCACGTAGACCCTGCCCGCTGCCACTGATCCGACCCGGTCCATCCCTCCGTTGCAAAGCCTGTACACTTCTCCGTTTTGGGCCACCAGGGCCCTGTGCGCCTCCACCCCAACCTCCAGGGCCAGTTCCCTGTGTTGCACCAGGTGGCGAAACTCCCCGTGGATGGGCACGAAGTACTCGGGCTTGGTCAAACGGATCATGAGCTTCAGCTCCTCCCGGCTGGCGTGACCCGAGACATGAACCTGTTCCAAGGGCTCGTACAGAACCCTGGCCCCCCTGCGGTACAGTGCGTTTATGATACCGTAGATGGCCCGCTCGTTTCCTGGGATAAACCTGGAGGAGAATATCACCGTATCTCCAGGCTCCACCTTGAGCCACTTGTGCCTGTCAGTGGCCATGAGGGAGAGGGCCGAGAGAGGCTCTCCCTGACTACCGGTTGTGAGTACCACCAGCCGCTCCTGCGCAACATTTGGCAGCTCCGTTGCTTCCACCAGGAGCCCCGGGGGCAGATCCAGATACCCCAGCTCCCTCGCCAGCCTCACCATGGAGACCATTGAACGGCCGCTGAGGTGCAGCCTCTTGTTGAAACGATGTGTCAGATCCACTACCTCCCTTATGCGCTGTACGTTGGAGGAAAAAGTGGAAAGAACTATCCGGCCCTGGCAGGATCGGAATATCCTCTCCAAGTTGGCCTGTATCTCCCTCTCTGAGACCGAGCATCCGGGCCTTTCCACATTGGTGGAGTCGCTCAGCAGGAGCCTCACACCTTCCTGCCCGTACCTGCTGAAAGCGTGTATGTCCAGAGGCTCTTCCCCCACAGGGGAGGGGTCGAACTTGAAGTCTCCGGCATGGACTATGACCCCCTGGGGAGTCCGGATCGCCAGGCCCACCCCATCGGTTATGCTGTGACACACCCTTAGAAACTCTATCTCAAAGGCTCCGACCCCGACCCTTTCCCCAGGCCGCACCTCCACCATGGGGGGAAGCTGTTCTGTCCTGTGCTCCAGGAGTTTTTCCCTCACCAGGCCGAGGGTCAGGGGGGCTCCATAAAGAGGCACCTCAGGCATGTAAGGAAGCAGGTAGGGCAGAGCACCTATGTGGTCCTCATGGCCATGGGTCAGGAGGATCCCGGAGGGTTTTCCGTTCTGTCCCAGAATCGGACGCAGATCGGGTATCACCACGTCCACCCCAGGCATGTGCTCTTCCGGGAACATGGCCCCGGCGTCCACCAGGATCACATCTCCCTTGCAGGCCAAGGCCATGCAGTTGAGCCCTATCTCCCCGAGCCCCCCCAGGGGTACCCAGGCCACTGAATCGTCCTCGGGCACGAAATTCAAGTCACTCCTCCCCCATCAGCTTCAAGATGCTCTGCCTGGCTCTCCTCAGCAAGGCTTCCCTGTCCTTCTGGCTCAATCCCTCTGTGGGGATTGGTTCTCCTATCCTTATCTCCACTGGCCCGGGTTTCACCCTGAGGGTGCCTTTTGGCATGACTCTGTGGGTCCCCAACACAGCCACAGGAACAACAGGCACCTGGGCCCTGATGGCCAAAATGGCGCCTCCGCTCTTGAACTCCTGGAGCTTTCCGTCAGGGCTCCTGGTGCCTTCCGGAAAGATGACTATGGATGTGCCTGCCCTTATCCTCTGCGCAGCAGCCACCATGCTCCTGTGCGCCCTCCTGGGGTTGGACCTGTCAATGGGGAGGTAACCCCCGTATTCCATGGCCTTTCCGAAAAGAGGTATGCGAAAGAGCTCTTCCTTGGCCAGCCACCGGAACTGAATGGGCAGGTGGGCCAGCAGGCAAAACACGTCAAAGTAACTGCAGTGGTTGCTGAACACCACCTGGGGACGTCCCTGGAGCAGGTTCCCTTTGCCTTGCACCCTGACCCGCACCCCTGCTGAAGCCAGTATCCACCTGCCCCATAGCCGGGCCACCTTGTGAGCCAAGTCCCCTGAGCGGTCAAGTATGGACAAAACCACCCTGGGGTAGGCCAGGGTGAGAAAGGCCAGAAGTATGTTAAGATTCACCACAACGGTCCTAAACACGCCGAACCCCCCGGATTCAGGGCCATTATAGGAGACCCCCATGGGTGGGTCAATCAGCCCTCACGGGCGATTCAGG
>JBBIOJ010000024.1:0-63448 GCA_037443445.1 Desulfarculaceae bacterium
AACACTGGTAGCAACCATTGAAGCTCTGGGCGCTGCGCCTGGAGACCTCCTGCAGGAAGGAATTCTTTCCCATGTTCGACCCCCTGGGGCCTGACATCGATTGTCTTTCCTGTAAGTTACCCCCCGGCCCACCTGGAGTCAATTCTGTTTGCCTGTGAATCTCGCATTGCAAGAAGGAGGCCTGGCTGTTACCCTGAGCCATGAAAGCAGAGTGTGAGGCTGGGGGAAATGCATCTCAAGCTCCTTGCGGTCCATGCCCATCCCGACGACGAGTCCATGGGAACAGGCGGAACCCTCGCCCTTTATGCCAGCAAGGGAGTGCAAGTGTTACTGGTTTGCGCCACCAGGGGAGAGGAAGGAGAACTCCACCAGGTGGATCCCTCCCAGGACCCGGCTGAGCTTAGAACCAGGGAGCTGGAGGCAGCCTGCAGGGTTCTCGGGGTGTCAGAGATTCGATTTCTGGGTTACAGGGACTCTGGAATGGCTGGCACAGCCGCCAACCAACATCCCCAGGCCTTCTGCAACGCGGATCCTTTGGAAGCCTCCGGGCGCCTGGCCGATATTTTGCGGGAGGTGAGGCCCCAGGTTGTGATCACTTACAATGAAAGGGGATTTTATGGCCACCCTGACCATGTGGCGGCCAACCGTATAACCCACCTGGCCTTGAAGCAGGCCAGCAAAGCGGGCCCCAATGGAGAGACTCCTTGGGAGGTGCCCAGGCTGTTTCACACAGCAGCTCCCACAAGCCGCCTCCTCAAGATGGAGGCGGCCCTCAAGGCCAGAGGGAAAGGCGGGCTCCCCTACCCCGTGGAGTTCCTGGGAACCCGGGATGATGAGATCAAGGTCTGGGTTGATGTGAGAGAATTCCTGCAGGTGAAGCTGCAGGCCATTGCCTGCCACAAGAGCCAGCTCGGCCCCCGCAGCCTCATACACAGGCTTCCCCCAGAGCTGTACGAGGAGGCCTTGGGAACCGAATGCTACGTCTGGGCCAAGGGAGACCCAGGAGTGCAAGGCAGAATATTTGACCTTTTTTGGGGTCTTGAATGAAGGGAATGCTCCCGGCAGCTTTCACCCAGAGGTACTCCCCCCGGCACCCAAAGGCTGCGGATCCTGGCAAGACTGGCTCCGCAGCCTCGTGGGGGATGGAGTTTTCTACCAATACCACCAGGGGATCCAGGGGTAATAATAGTAATAGCCGGGCCAGCCGTACCACCAGCTGGGATAGTAATACCACCTCCAGCCGTGGTAGTGGCGATGGTAACGGTCTCGACCCCAGTCCCGATGGTAGTAAGGCCTGTGGGAGCCCTGCCAGCGCTCCGAAGACCTGTAACCACGCTGGTATCCTTGTTGATAGCGGGTGGCGGAAAACTCTCCCCGCACCTTCTGGATGGCGGGACCCTGGTATGCCTGCCCTTGAAAATGGTTGGCCTTGGTTTGGGCCAGAGCCTTGGGCATGGCTCCCCAGCCAAGTGCCAAGAACAATCCTGTCAGGAGAAATGTGTTGACGCCTTTGATCAGTTTCCTCATTTTTCTACCCTCCTTTTTCTGTTTTATTGGACTCGGGAAGAGCCCCACCGGTTTAATCCCCTTCCTGCTGAAAGCATGTACCTTCAGGAAAGCCAGCATCCTGGTTTTTTCCCTGGGAGCCTTCTTTTTTCTTGCCTCCTCCCAAGCCCAGGCCGATGGGAAGAGGCCGGGCAAATTCTCTGGTAAAGTGAGCGGGGTGAACTCAGGCCACCAGCTCATGGTGCAGGAAGGGGACAATACCCACAAAGTCAACCTGTACGGGATCCTTTCCCCCTCCAAAGGGGCGCCTCAGGCAGAAAAGGCAAGGGTTTTCCTGGAACAGATCGCCTTTGGCCGGGTGGTGGAGGTGGAAATCGTTCCGCCAAGTGACCCAAGACGCCTTTATGCCCTTGTGAGGCTGGATGGGAAAAACCTCAACGAGGAGATTCTCCGCCAAGGGTTGGCCTGGGTGAACCACAAGGCCTGCTTCCTGGAGGTATGCAAGAAATGGGAGGCCCTGCAGGAGGAGGCGAAGGCTGCTGGAAGGGGTGTTTGGAGCGATCCCTCAGGAACTCCACCCTGGGAAAAAGGAACAGGAAAGAGAGGCAAAAAAAAGCCTTGAATCCGTCCTGGATTTTGAATCTGAATCGGACCCAGGGCCTCCTTGGGGGGCCTTGGCCTGCCGGGCTTCCGGCCTTGGCGGGTAGGGTCGGCCGGTTTCCTCCCTCTTTGCATCCGGGCCATAGCTTGGGCTAAGAGACATCCCCTTCTCACCAGGCAACTGCGGATTCCCAAGCCAATTTCTTGACATGGAAAATCGTCTCTTTCTCTTGAGCAAATCCGCGGGTTACGATTCCGTGGTGCACCTGTTCGATTTTGTCCCCAAGAAGGCCCCTTCCCGGAGCTTTCCCGTCCGCCTATGACCTAAATCACTAGTTATATCAAAAGCCTTCCTACCCAAGAACTCTCGGCAGGACTTTTGCGTAGCGTGTTGTGGCCTTGGGCCATAGTGCGGGCCACAGGCCCCGAGGCTGTGGCAGAAGGAGGGTGGGTATGGGCAGGCTTAGGAGACTTGGCGCCGGTTTTGTCTTGGGAGCCCTGCTTTTTCTTGCGGGTTTCCAGACGCTTTGGGCAGAGTGGATCCCAGGGGAGCAACTGCGCCCCAAGAGCGCTTTGGCCGGCCGCCTGCCCGACGAAATTCTGGTACAGGTGAAAGCCGGGGTCACTGAAAGCCGGGCTCGGGGAATACTGAATGAGTTCGGGGCTCAAGTCTCAGATGAGATCCCCCAGCTAAGGGTGAAGCGCATAAAGGTGCCCCCACACGCTCTGGAAAGGATCCTGGAGTCCTTGAACGCACATGAGCACATGAGCTTTGCTGAACCCAACTTCCTGGCCGAACCCATGAGCATACCCAATGACTACTACTATGACTCTCAGTGGCATCTTCCAAAGATCTCAGCCCCTGAAGGCTGGGACTTGACCACAGGAGCCGCAGACATACCCATCGCCATACTGGACACCGGAGTTGACCCGAGCCACCCTGACCTTCAAGCAAAGCTCCTGCCTGGGTATAACTTCTACGACCGAAACACAGACACTGCAGATGTCCGGGGTCATGGAACCGCAGTGGCCGGAGCCGCTGCAGCCATATCCAACAACGGAAGCGGGGTGGCGGGAGTCGCATGGAGAAATCCCATACTGCCCCTCAGGATTTCCGCTCCTGACGGCTATGCCACCTATTCGGCCATGGCCTCGGCCATCACCTACGCAGCCGATCACGGGGCCAAGGTGATCAACCTGAGCTACGGGGGAGAGAACTACTCCTCCACCCTTCAAAGCGCTGTGGATTATGCATGGAGCAAGGGCGCCGTGGTGGTTGCCTCTGCAGCAAATTATTCCACGGACACCCCTTATTACCCGGCTGCCTGTAACCACGTTGTGGCTGTATCCGCCACCAACACAAGCGACCAGTTGACAACCTTTTCCAACTACGGCAACTGGGTGGACGTAGCCGCTCCAGGAGTCTCCATTTACACCACCTCCAGAGGTGGCGGCTATGGGGCCTACAGCGGGACGTCTTTTTCTTCCCCTGTGACCGCAGGCTTGCTGGCCCTCATATTCTCCGCCAATCCTTCCCTCACAAACCAGGATGTTCTGGACATCCTGACCCAAAACACAGATGATCTGGGAGCCCCCGGTTTTGACGGCACCTTCGCCCACGGCAGGATAAACGTTAAAAAGAGCCTCCAGGCCGCCCTCGAAAAAAGACAAGAGACGGACACAACACCTCCTCTGGCCATAATCACCTCCCCCTCGGACGGCTCTGTGGTGACCGGCGGGGTAATAACAGTCAATGTCTCTGCCACTGACAATGTGGGGGTCACAAAGGTGGAGCTCTACGTGAACGGAAGCCTTTACTCCTCTGATACCAGCTCCCCTTACAGCTTCCTCTGGGATACTTCCCAGAGACCCGACGGTACCTACCAGTTCTATGCCAAGGCCTATGACGCGGCAGGAAACACGGCCCAGTCGGGCTCCATCTCCTTGAACCTGACAAGACCGCAAACGGATACCACACCCCCTGTGGTTTCCATCACCTCCCCCTCGGACGGCTCTCTTGTGACCGGCGGGGTAATAACACTCAACGTCTCGGCCACTGACAATGTGGGGGTCACAAAGGTGGAGCTCTACGTGAACGGAAGCCTCCACTCCACAGACACAAGCTCCCCTTACAGCTTCTTGTGGGACAGCTCCCAGAGGCCCGAGGGTACGTACGAGTTTCTGGCCAGGGCCTATGACGGGGCAGGGAACACGGCCTCCTCAGGCCCTGTAACCCTGAACCTCAGAAGACCGGACACAACACCCCCGGTGGTAACCATCATCTCCCCCAAGGAAGGACGGCTATTCAGGAGGAAGCTCAAAATTGAAGGCTCTGCCCTGGATGACTCCGGGATAAGCAGGATGGAGCTCCTCGTGGACGGGGTTTTCACCGCAAGCTCAATATCGCCATCCATGAATTATGTCTTGAAAGGCACAGGCCTGCCCAGGGGAGCCCACACCATCACCCTCCAGGCAGTGGATCTGGCAGGAAATGTCTCCACCTCCCAGGTCACGGTGTACAAGGGCAGGAGAAGAATCTAGCCAGCACTTCTCTTTAGCGTTGCCCAATGCAGGCCTGGGCGCGCGGGCACAAGACACTCTTGCCTGGAGCCCGCCATCCAAGGCCCCTGAGAGCTTCTCCTACCTGCCCTGGACCGGCCCCGCTTTAAGAGAAAAAGAGCCCATGCGATTTTCTTTCCCCTGCTCTTTCCCCCCCGGGAAATACAGGCCAGCGAAGATCAACTGTCCACTCGGGTCTGAACCCAGGGAGAGCTGATCAGTCAAGGGATTTTGGATAGAGCCCGGATTCCCCTGTCCAGCAGTGTCCTCTAAACAGGACATCCTCGGCCCCCATCCCACATAACTTTATTCAACTATTTCAAGCTCTTAGGTACAAGGCACGGTTCTTGTTAGTTCATGTTGCAGATCTTTTTCTTTTCCCCTCAAGACATAAGGAAACGAGGCTTTTCATGAAACGGGCTGTGCTTGTGGCTGCATTGGCTTTGCTGATGACTGTCTGTTGGGGAAGCGCCTGGGCCGGTGAGAGAGCAGCCACAGGGGAGCTGGCCCTGAGCCTTTTGCCCCCGGAGGTGGGAAGAGCATGGAATCCCCCCAGGGAGAGCATGACAGGGTGGGAAATACTTCCGCCCGGGGTGGTGGAGATCGCAACCCAGGAGCTCATGGCCATAAGCGGGGGAGGCCCTTTTGCGCTTTCAGGCCCCGGGGATGCACCAGGGAAGATCATACTTTGGGACGAATTCCGGCCCCAGAGCGTTGCCACCGGAGTGCAGAGCGGAAATTACGGGGGGGCTTCGGAAGGAACTCAACAGAACCTCATCATGGCTGTGGGGAGGTGAGGTCAGGGGAAAGGAGGTGATATCGGGCTCTAAACACGGCAAGTGCGCTTTGGGAAGCTTTTGAACAAACAACCACACAGGAGGGAAGGAGATGAAAAGGGCACTTTTGGGCAGTGCGGTGGTGCTCTTCATGGCGGCCTTGGCTTTGCCGGCCTCGGCCGACGTGGACGTGTACGCGGAAATTTACAAGGACAAGGACGTTATCGTGAGGGAGTACATCGGGATACAGAAGCACGTGCTTCTGGATGTGGACGTGGTCTCGGTGGGAGACAAGGCTGCCGAGGCCGATGTGGTGGGCAACCAGGTCAACAGTGATAACGAGGCCTGCCAGAACTGCGCAGAGAAGGTCAGCGAGCTCACAGGGTCCCTGAATGAGAACACAGGGATCAGCACCGCCAACCAGGCCACGGGGAATGCCAACAACCAGGGGAACCTGGTCTCGGTGGCAGTTGATTCGACGGACGGTACCAATGGCGGCGGGCCTCAGGACGGAGGCGGCTTTGCCAATGCCCAGGCCTCTGTGGAGCAGCGAAATACCGCCAACACGGTTGAGGCCACCCAGATCCTGTATAGGGAGTCCAATATCGAGGGGTCAGTAAACGACAACACCGGGATCACCAACTTCAACCAGGCCGCAGGCCAGCTCAACAACCAGATGAACGCCACGGCTCTGGCTGCCTGTTTGAACGGGGCAGTGGCCCTGAGCGAGGCGGATCTCGGCCAGGCCACCTTCGGTTACTCAGTCCAGGAGTCTGTCACCACAAAGAGCACGCTCATAGCGGACTCTGTGCAGAGCAACTCCGGGGTGACCTTTGTGAACCAGAGCTCCGGCAATGCCGGCAACCAGGGCAATGTGCTCAGCCTGGCCGTGTCCATCCACCGGTAAGGCGAAAAGGAGGGATAAGAGATGAAAAAGCTTCTTTTTGTCCTGATGGGTTTAGCCGCTGGACTGGCCATGGCTTTGCCGGCCTCGGCTGATGTGGACGTGTACGCTCAGATTTACAAGGACAAGGATGTCATAGTCCAAGAGTACGTACAGATAGAGAAGTACGTCCTGATCGACGTGGATGTGGTGGCAGCCCCGCCCGGTGCGGCAGAGGCCCTGGCTGTGGCCAACCAGAGGATCGAGAATGCAACGGTTCAGGGGTACGAGGACCAGTATGCCGAAAACAATTTCCGGACCAACAAAATCATCAATTCCATCCTGTCCAATACCGGCATAACCGGTGTGAACCAGGACAGCGGGAACTTCAACAACCAGGGGAACCTCTTTGCAGTGGCAGTGACCGATTCCCAGGCCTTTGTGCATGCGGAATCCGTGGCCGAGCAGGTGGTCTCCAACACCGCGGAGTACGTGAATGAGGAAGAACTCACTCTCCAGAAGATTGACCTGCTTGAGAACAGCATGAACAACAATGCTGGCATCACCAGTGCCAACCAGTCCACGGGGAACTTCAACAACCAGTTGAACTCCGTGGCCCTGGCGGCCGGGCTGGGCGGGGCCCTGGTGGCCCTCTCCGAGGCAGCCCTGGGCCAGACCTGCGTGGGCAACGTGATCGACGAGACAGCCACCGTGAAGCAGGACACCATAACCAATTCCCTGAACAACAACCACGGGGTCACGAGCTTCAACCAGTCAGCCGGGAACGCCAACAACCAGGCCAACGTGGTGGCCATATCCTTTACCCATAGCAGGTAATCCCGGCCAGGGGGGGAAGGCCTGGGAGCCTTCCTCCCTTTTTCACCTTCCCTGAGAGCGACTTGCTTTGGCAAGCAAACCCATGGAGGGGGGGCCATGCGACTTGGGATAAGAATTCTGGTTGTCCAGGGGGCGTACATCTCCCTTTTGCTTTTTGCGACTTGGGCCAGGGCCCAGGATGCACCCCCTTATTTTGACCCGACTGAGCTCTCCTCCACCTTTTCAGGGATCGTGATAGGAGAGAGTCTTCAGGAAATTCTGGTAAGGGGAAATGATCTGCAGGAAGTGGACCGCCAAAGCCGAAGCGAGATAACAGGCTCTGGAACGGGCAGCTCCGGAATCCTCAGCATTAACCAAAGCTCAGGGGACCTCAACAACCAAAGCAACCTGAGGGTTCTGGGCATAGTCAGCGAGCCCAGCGCCATGAACCATGTGGATTTGAGTGCCGCGGTCGTCATGGAGGGAAACACTCTGCGCTCCACTGGGGGCTCGAGGAGCGACATAATAGAGAATTCCTTCCAGAACAGCGCAGGGGTGATAGGTGTCCACCAGGCAGCCGGGAACCTGAATGTTCAGAGAAACACCCTGGTCATGGTCATAGGGGGGGAGGCTTCCCTATCTGAGATGGAGCTGGGGGATGTGACCGCCTCCAACTCGGCCAGCTACGAGAACTCGGGCAGCAGGTCGGACATCATCCGGGATTCATTTGCCAATACCAGCGGCATAGTGCAGATCACCCAGTCCGCCGGGGACCTGAACGTGCTGGGCAACAACTTGGCACTCTCCTTCAGGGAGGTGACGCTCAGATGAGTTCCAAGACACCCCTAACGGCTGTTGCGGCCCTGTGCTCCCTGGCCCTTGCCTGGCTGGTACCGGAGGCTCTGGCAGCGGAAGTAACGGTGATTCTTCCCAACGGGGTCTCTTTCCGCAGGGAGGTGAAAAGCCTCAAGGAAGCCCGTTACAAGAACATGATCCCCCAGAGGTATGACCTTAGCTGCGGGGCTGCGGCCTTGGCCACGATCTTGACCTATTACTACGAGGACCCGGTGGAGGAGGCGGAGGTCATCACCTACATGCTCAAGCATGGAGACCAGGCAGAGATAGCCAAGAAGGGGTTCTCCCTTTTGGATCTCAAGCGCTATGCAGAGGCCAGGAACTACATGGCTGCGGGTTACAAGAACGTGAAGCTGGAGAACCTCAAGCAGCTCAAGATTCCGGCCATCATTCTTTTCAAGGTGGGAAGGTATGACCACTTCGTGGTCCTGAGGGGGATCCAGGAAGAAAGGGTTTACATAGCCGATCCGGCTTTTGGGAACAGGTCCATAAGCCTGGAGGATTTCGAGAAGGAATGGAACCAGGTGGTTTTCCTGGTGGCCAACAAAAAAGGGGAGGTGGCAAACGAGGTGCCTGTGGCCTCCTCCTTGAAGGCCCATGAGATAAACGTGACGACGCTCCAGAGCATCGGGGCACTGTCGGGCTTCTCAGGAACCCGTACCAAGGGGGAATTCTGAGCGGGCTCATCCAGCAGGTTTGGATGAGCCGGGACAAGGCCAAGCTGAAAGGCTTTTTTCCTGCTGCTTGGCGAGGCTCTGCCAGCAATGGAAGTATCAGGGCATCCATGGGGCCGGGAGCTTGGCTCCAAATCCTGCTTCTTGGGGAATGATTGGGGCTTGGATTCCACCTGGGGGCAAAGCCGAAAGGAAGGTTTGAACCATGTTTAGGAGCATAGGCAAGAGAAGGATCCGCAATTGGGCGGCCGCCTTGGCCGTAGGCCTGGCCTCTGTCACCGTCTGGAGCACCGTGTGGGGTTTTGCCGAGAAGCTGGGGGGGGTGAAACTCACAGACGATGAGCTGAACCAGTACAGGGGAGGCTATTCCGGGTTCTACTTCGGGGTGAGCTTCACGGGGTATTGGAACAGCCTGGGCCAGATGTCAGGAACCCTCATAACCGACGGAGGGATAATCATCCAGGATCCCAACTTCCAACTCCCCCCGGGGGTTCAGCCTGGAGGAAGCCTGAGCGGGGATGGGGTGACCATCCAGTCTTATGTCGGGAACTTCAACGGGGCAAGCGGCATATTCCAGATCATACAGTCCCCGGGCAGCTTCAATGTCATACAAAACAATCTGGTGGTGCAGATAACCCTGGTGAACGTGGCCAGCCAGGGAGCACTTTCCAACCTGAGGAATCTCATCAACTGAGGCCTCGGGTTGTTCACATATCACCCTCCCCTGAAAGCAGCGGTTTTCTGTGGGGAGGGTCTCGAAAGAGCTCGCCAAGGCCAAAAGGCCTTAGGTCTGCACAGAGGCTGGGGGCTTTTGTGCTTTCCCAGAAAAGAAACTGGAACAAGAACTTGTGATACTTGTTCAGATTGCAGAGACTCTTTCAGGCCCAAAGCCTCCCAGCCCGGAACGGGGGTCTGGTGAAGCGTGCCGCGAGGCTTAACAAGTCAGTGGCCCTGGCTGCCTGTTTGTGCCTTACAACCGCTGGTTTTGGGCTTTTCTGGTCCTTCGGGGCGTTCTTCAAGGCTTGGGGCACACAATGGCCCTCTTCCCAGGAATTTCTCTCCAAAGTCTTCATGACATCTTTCCCTGTGTTTGCTTTCTCATCCGCTCTTTTTGGACTCCTCTCGGATCGAAGGGGACTGAGGCAGGCCCTGGGGTGGGCAGCGGGGCTCATGGCAGGCGGTGGCCTGATTCTGGCCCTGAGCGAGGAGACCTGGATGGTCTTCCTGGGATGGGGTGTTCTGGTGAGTGCAGGCTTGGCTGCGGGGGTCACCTCGGCGCTGGTGGCCGTCCAGAGATCCTTTCAGACACACAAGGGTCTGGCAGTAGGGGTGGCCATGTCAGGCTTCGGTCTGGGCACGGTGAGCTTGGGCGCTGCCTCCGAGTTGCTGATTGCCTCTCTTGGGTGGAGAAAAGCGGCAGTGCTCTTGGGAGCCATCACAGTGGCCTCTTATGTGCTTGCGGCTTGGGCAGTGGAAAGAGATTCACCGGCATCGGAGAGGAAGGACCCCAGGGGGGAAGAGAACAGGCCCAAGGAACCGCATGTTCAGAAGCCTGAGGAAAGTTTGGGCCCCAAGGGGGAGGTTTCCTCTCCCAGGGGCAAGGGACTGAGAGTCTTTGAGGGCAAAGCCCAGGAACAAAGGGTTATTGCATCCTGGAGGTGGAAGGTGACGGATCTGGAGCTGGCTGTACTGAAGCGGCTGAGGGACAAGCTCTCCTTTGTCATATTCGCCTTGTCGGCCAAGAACAATCACAATATGGCCTTTTCACCAGAGGAGGCCGCAGGCTGCAAGGAGGTTCTCACACAGCTGGCAAGGGAGCTTGTGGAGGTAAGCGGTCTCTTTGAAAAGAAACCCACAAGATCCGTACAGGAGGAGATCAGAAGCAAGATTGAGACGCCTCCGTGACCTCTTGGCACAGGAAGCCTACGAGTATTCCCTCCAGGGGGAGTGGAGGCCAGGGAGCTTGGAGCAATCGGAAGCAGGCTGAGGCAGTCCAAGAGGGATTGGGAAGCCTTGGATCCAAGGGAGGCCTGAGAAGAATGAGGAGCCGGCCGGAGAGTGTTTTCTGGGAGGCCCCTTTGGGCTCCACCCCCTGGGCCTGCGGATCAGCAATGCGGACCAGAACAAGGAGGCCTTGAAAGATGAAAATCCCCACAGGAGTTCTAGGATCAGTGCTGCTGGTGGCTTTGGCAAGCTTTAATGCTTTTCCCCTCTCGGCAGGGGCAGAGGCTTCCCCCGAGGAGCTCAAGACCTATCCGGTCAGCTCGGAGCTGATCCTCAAGTTCCTGGACAAGTACGGTTTTCGCCAGCACCAAAGCGTAACCGGGGAAAAAGAACAGATTGTCTCCTTCAAAGTGACGGACAAGGCAAGCGGGCAATCCGTGGACTTTCTCGTTGTGATCTTCCCTGAAGGCAAGATAATGAAAATAGAGTGCCCGGTGGTAGCGGCCGTTCCGTCCTACCCAGGGAAACTGGCCAGCTTGCTCACCAAACTCAACGAACTCAATGGACTTCGAACCATAGGCAAGTATTGCACAGACAAGGACCTGAAGAGAGTCCGTTTTTTCCATTACCGGACCGTGGCAGGCGGTCTTTCCTACGTGGACTTTGTGGAGACCCTGACCATGATGCAGTTCATCATTTTCGAGGACTTGAAGGCCATAAGGGAAGCCGCATCCTGACAGCCGGACTTGCCTGGAGTGAACAGACTGAGCTTTGAAACACTCTTCCGGTGCTGGAACACTCAAGAAAGGCATTGATTTGGGACATCTCAAGGCCTCCCTGTGGCTGGGGGGCTTGAGCCCCGAGGCGGTTGGGCTAGGTGGACAATTGGGCCAGTTCAGCAAGCCAAGCCCAGGCGGAGATCTGAGCCATTTGAGAGGACTCGGGCCAAAGAAGGTGGCTGGAAAGTGGGCCAGGAACCCAGTTTAGAGCTCACGGAGCAAAGGGCAATGCTTAACAAACCCGGAAGCTCCGCCTCAGGAGTGCAGCATCCACTCAGGCTGGTGGTGATAGAGCCCTCACGTTCTCCCCAGTTGATGGAATACCTGGAGGAGTACCCGGTGGAGATCCTGGGCTTGGCAGACCTGGACCTGGGCTCCCCCATAATGAGCCGGGCCAAGGAAAAAGGCATTCTTGTGACTCAGGACTACCCTGAGCTTCTGGAGTTGAGAGACCTGGACCTCATCATAAACCTCTCCCCTGACAGGACAGTCCAGATCGTAACAGAGCAGATCAAGCCCCAGGGGGCCAGAGTTGTTCAACCAGGCCACAGGGCTTTCCTCACAGCCCCTGTGCGAGAGTGGCTCTTGAGCCGGGCCCTCCAGGAGATCCTGAAACTGCTTTCCAACTGCATCTCAGGGATCTCGACTCCCAAAGAGGTCTCCAGAGGGATCCTGAAAAACATGATGTTTCTCTGCAGCGCCCAGGCTGGGGGCCTTTGGCTCAGGCAGGGGAAGGAGTTCAATCTTTTTCTCCAGGAGGGGCTTCCAGACGGCCTTGAGACTCAGTTGAGGGGGGAGATGGGCCAGAGGGCCTTGGGATTTCTCTTGGAAGAAAAAAGAGTCGTGAGAATGAAAGACCTGCAAACCCAGGTGGAGCTCCCCGGCAGAGAGAGCTTCTTGTGCTTCGGCCTGAAGGGGCTGATCCTTGTACCCATGCTGAAAAATGGGGAGGTCACAGGAGCCCTGCTGCTGATGGCATCCCGGGGCCTGCCCGAAGAACTGGATATTGTTGCCGGAGTTCTTCAGGCTGTGGTGGGCTTGTTGGCAGAGGCAATGGAAAAGGCGGTGAGGTCCACGGAATCTAGGCAGGTTCCCACCAGGGATGAACTCACAGGACTTCGCAACCAGGCCTATTTCCAGGACAGGCTGGAAGATCAGCTGGCACAGGCCTGGAGAGATTGCCTCCCCCTCTGCGTGATTTGCATCAAGACGACTCTACGGGAAGCCAAAGGCTCAATGGACAGCTCCCTCCTGGCTCTGCTCTTGCGGCAATGTGCAAGGGAGATAGAGGGTTGCATCAGGAAGATGGACGTACCTGCCCGGTTCAGGGAAGGGGAATTTTTCATCTTGTTGCCTGGGGCCGGATCCAGAGAAGCCCTTGAGATAGGCAGGCGGATTCTTGCCCGTCTGGAACGGCTCGAGTGGAAAAATAGGCAGGGTGCAACCCTCGAGTGCTCGGCGGGTCTTGCCTGCTTTCCAGAGCATGGCACCTGCTCCAGGGAGCTGCTGGACAAGGCGGGCTGGGCAGCTCATCAGGCATCCAAAGAGGCTCCTGGCAGAATTCTGTTCTGTCCTAAAGCGGACCAAGAGTGGCTCCTGGCCGAGCCCCATCAGATATCCTTGAAATACCCATCCCTCAAGGAGCTCCTGGAATTCCTCGGAGAGCTGTGGGAGAAGCATGAGGAGTCCTGGTATCACGCCCGGGGGGTGGCGTACTATGCCGGGCGGATCGGCCTGAGTCTGGGGTTGGATGAAGAAGCGCTCCTTCAGCTTCAAGTCTCAGGCTGGCTTCATGATATTGGGAAAATGGGAACCTATTTTCCAAAGGCAAGGCTTCCCGAGCATTTCCCAGGCCTGGCCCGGGTTGACCGGGAGACACATGCATCGATTGGGGCCTTCATCCTGAAGAACTTTCTCAGCTCAGAGGCGGTCCTGAAAGGGGTTTTCCACCACCACGACCGTTTCGACGGGTTGAACAAGCCTTCTGGGAAAAAGGGGGAAGAGATTCCCCTGGAGGGAAGAATTCTGGCTCTGGCAGATGCGTACCAACACCTCCTGGCTCAAGCAAAGCCTTCCCAGGGACGCCAGGGGGTCTTTTCAAAGCTAAGGGAGATGGCCGGCAAGCAGCTGGATCCAAAGCTTGTGGAGTCCTTGATCAGATCCGAGGCCGAAGCCTTGGACCTGAGGCAGTCTGACTGGGCCCTGCCCACCAGAAGGAGAAGAAGAGAAAACCAGCGCTTTGCAGGCCAGGAAGTCCCAGGAGGCAGCTGGGCCTGAGAGGGGTTCACCGGGCAGGGCTCCGGCAAGGCCTTGGAATTCCCCTGGGCGTGGGTAAAGCGCAGCTCCGTGAAAGGAGTGGACCGCCCCAGGGACAACTCAAGAGAGGAACCCCATGATCAAGACTCATACCAGAGGGATTTGGGCTCTGATGGCCGCCTGTGTCATTCTCGTGGCATGTAGCCACAGGGATACGCCCGTTTCTTCCGGGGAGGACAGATCCCCTGACTCTAGGCAGGTTTCAGCTCCGGTTGCCAAGTCGGCCCACAGGGCAGGGCTCAAGGCAAACTCCCTGGAGGAGGCTCAAGTCCACATAAAGAAGGCGGATGAGCTGGCCCAACAAGGCCTTCTGGAAAGGGCCCTCATGAGTTACACCAAAGCCATAGAACTTGACCCTGAATCCTCCGAGGCCTTCAACAACCGTGGATCCATTTACCTCGGCATGGGCAGGTACGAGAATGCCATCTCAGACTTTGACAAGGCTCTTCTTCTCAACCCCCGCCTCCCCATAGTGTACAGGAACCGGGGGGCAGCATATTTTCAAAAGGGCCTTTACCAGGAGGCTTTGAGAGACTTCGAAAAGGCCTTGGAGCTGGACCCCATGGATGGCGAGGCCAGAGGTGGCCGCGGAAACGCTCTTTTTCAACTAGGTTCGTACGAGGAGGCCATAGCAGAATACAGCCGCGCCCTGGAGTTGAATCCCCTTTCTCCTCTGCTTTACAGGAACAGGGGGTTTGCCCATGCCCAAAAGGGTGATTATGCCAGAGCCCTGGCAGACCTCACAAAGCTTGTGGAGATGACCCCCAACTCGGCCCTGGGCTATGAGAACCGTGCCCGGATCTATTACGTGCAAGGGGACTACGAGAAGGCTTTGGAAGACCTGGAAAAGGCGCAAAGCCTGGGCCTCAAGGTGCAGCCTGAATTGCTGGAAAGGCTGCGCCGCTCCAGATAAGGTGACTCAACACGCTTGTTCCTACAGCCACCTTGGCCTCAATCCCACCGCAGCCTCAGCCGGCCAACGGCATAATCGACTCTTGCCCCAGGATTACCCCCCCCTGATAATAACCAAATTTTTTTCTTGACTGATACCGCAACTTCCTTTATATAGGGGACGGACTGGAGGGAGGCACGATTTATGGTGGGGATTTTGGGTATCCATGGGGTCAGGTACAAAAAGAGATATTTGCATTGAAAGGGGACGAGGATGGGGAAATCCACTACGCTCGGAATAATTCTGGGTTGTATTTTCCTCTCCATGTGGATCTTACCTGTGGGAGCTTGGGCTACTGACAGCCAGCCTGTCACTCTTGAGACTCTGCAAAAGAAAATTCAGGAGGTGCAGCAGGAGTACGACAGAAAGCTTGAGGAGCTAAGACGCCAGCTGGAGGGCCTCAAGAGGGCCCAGAGCCCAGCCCAAGAACAGCAGGCCGCTAAAGAGGCCGAACGCCAAAGAACAGCCCAGGAGGCAGAGGAGCCCGAGGCCCGCAAGCGCAAGACAAAGGTGGAAGAGGCAACCGAGCCGGTGTTGCTCGAGGCCGGCGGCATCCTGCTACCCAAGGGGACACTGGCCATAGAGCCAAGCCTGAGTTATGCGCATTTCTCCCGCAATTCCATCACCATAAGCGGTTTTACACTGTTCAATGCCCTGGTGATAGGCAGGATAGACGTGGAGGAGCTCAAGAGGGATATCCTGACAGGAGCAGTGACGCTCAGGTATGGTTTGCATGACCGTTTGCAGTTGGAGGCAAAGTTTCCCTATCTTTACAGGAGAGACCGTCTGGTGCGGCCAGCCAGCACCACAGGCACCCAGATCGAGCCTGTGAGGATGATCGAGGGGGACGATCTGGGGGACATAGAGACAGCCCTTACCTTCCACGCTTACAGGTCAAGGACTTGGCTTCCGGATGTGCTCTTCACAGCCAGGGGCAAGTTTCCCACTGGAAGGGACCCGTATGGCCTGGAGACCGAGACGGTGTTCGGGGCAACCTTGGCCAAGGAGGTGCCCACGGGAACCGGGCACTATGGTTTCTCCACAGGGATGAACTTGGTAAAGGTTTTCGACCCTGTGGTCTTCTTTGGGAGCGCCAACTACTACTGGAACTTCGAGAGGAATGTGGGAGGACTCTTCGGACGAATAGATCCTGGAGACGCCTTTGAGTACATACTGGGCATGGCCGTTGCCTTGAGCGAGAGGACATCCGTCAACCTTTCTTTCCAGAACGTCTTCACCTGGCCCACTTACCAGAATGGAGACAAGATCTCAGAAACCGAGGCCAACACTGCAGCCTTCAACATAGGGGCCAGCCATCGATTCTCCAAGCACGTTTCCCTGTTCGGAACGGTCGGCATCGGACTGACCCGGGACTCCCCTGACTATCAGTTTCAACTCACCATGCCCGTTTACGTGGACCTGCTGGGAGTGCTGGGAGGCCTGTTCTAGAAACCGTCTTCCTGCCCCAGTTCTTCACCAGGGCCCCCGCATGCGGGGGCCCAGCCCCGCCCAACTCCGAGTGATGGCTTGACCGGCATTCCTGGCTGTCACTGTGGCATCAAGCCTAGGAGGTGTGGCGAACCAGCTCAAAACGGTTGAGAAGGGTGTAAAGGTAGGACCGGCTGATGCCCAAAGCCTTGGCCGTGCGCACCATGTTTCGCTGATTGTCCTTGAGGGCCTGCTCGATGATCTGCTTCTTGGTCAGCCAGCCGGAGTTCTTGAGCCTGGAGCCGCTTGGGCGGGAACCCGGTGGAGGCAGCTCCAGATCCTCAGGCCTGATCCAGCCGTCTTGGAGCGCAACCGCTCTTCTGATGCGATTGAAAAGCTCCCTCACGTTCCCGGGCCAGTCGTGAAGCCGCATGGCCTCCAGGGCCTCTTTGGAGAAGCCCTTGCACTTCCATGGTCGCTCCATCTTGAGCTTCTTGAGGAAATATTGAGCCAGGACAACAACATCTTCCCCTCTGTCCCGAAGGGGAGGCATTCTGACCACAAAAACCCTCAGCCTGTAATACAGGTCCGTTCGGAAGAGCTTTTCCTTCTCAAGAAGTTCCAAATCCTTGTTGGTGGCTGCTATGAGCCTCACATCCACCCTACGGCTGCTCAAGGAGCCCACCCTCTCCACCACTCCGTCCTCCAGGAAGCGCAATAATTTCGGCTGCAAGCCAGGAGGCAGATCCCCAACCTCGTCCAGGAACACTGTCCCGCCGTGAGCCATCTCCAGCTTGCCCTTTTTTGCCTGGTATGCTCCGGTGAAAGCCCCTTTTTCGTACCCGAAGAGCTCGGCTTCCACCAGGTGCTCTGGGATGCTGGCGCAGTTGATAGGCACAAAAGGCCCTTTGCCCCGGCTGCTCCTTTCATGAATGGCTCTTGCAACCATCTCCTTTCCGGTGCCGCTCTCCCCCAGGACCAAGACCGGCAGATCAGTGGTGGCTATCTTGCGGATAAGGGCGAAGATCTGCCTCATGGAATCGCTCGTCCCAACAAACTCCTCTATAACATCCAGGCCAGGCTTGTGTTTCCCCGGGGCAATGCTCTCATCCAGGAGACTGAGGAGCCTCTCCAATTCCTCTGCCTCCAAGCTGGCTGCCCTCTCCCAAAGCCTTCTGAGACGGGACTCCTTTTCCCAGTAGGAGAAGTAGCCTGGGTCATCAAAATCCGTGCTCCACCTGCAATCCCTGCACCTGTTCCCCACCACCGAACTGGAACCGCAATAGGGGCAAAGCAATCCCGCCTGCAGAAAGCCTCTGATGTGATGCCAAATCTTGAGAAGGTCTCCCCTGGTGGCCCCAGAAAAGCGAACCCCTGCCATCTGCTGCTCATGCCAGACGGCTTCAATGCCCATGTCCAGATCTCCGGCGCCCGCGAGCGAAAAACGCAACCTTTGATACTCCCTGTTCTTCTTTCCGCCTGGAACCGGATCCCTGGGCCTTATGCGCGCGCCTCCCAGGCCCAAGTCAAGCAGACTCACAGCACATTCACGCCCATCGGCCGCCATGGCCAAAGCCGCCCCTTTGACAGGAACCCTAGGCGCTGCCCTAGCCATCTTGCACCTCCCAGCCGCCGATCTCTTCCCTTGCCTGCCTCATGAGCTGGATCTTGTACGCTTCCGGATATTATTTTGCCTTTACCTCAGCATGGTTTCATGTTTCCGAGGTGGGGATCAATCAGGAAACTCCTGATTTTTAAATACGTGAATTTCTGATGCCATCCATGCCCTCCCATTTCCCCGGCCCGGCTCGCCCACCTAGCTTATGCATGCGGGCTGGCCCTGAATCCTGCCTTTTCTGCACAAGCCAGGCAAGGGGGTTTTCTCCTGGAGCCAACCCGAGCATTCCTGAAACCCACTCAAACAAAAAAAAGGGGCCAGGCAAAGACCTGACCCCCTACGTACCCCCGGCAGGATTCGAACCTGTGGCCTACGGATTAGGAATCCGTCGCTCTATCCTCCTGAGCTACGGGGGCTAAGTCCAAACATTTTCCCACCCGAGGGGCTCATAGTCAAGAACACGGCCCCCGCTTCAGCCCGTCATCTCCACCTTCACAAAATAGACCCTTCTGGCCCCCTCCTCCACCAGTCTGAACCAATTGGCCTGCATGCACACAGCCCCCCAGTGGAATCCCCCTGTCATGAGCAAGCGCCTCACAGCACGACCAACCCGCTGCCCTTCTCCAGCGTACCAGCGCTGGCCCTTGCTTCTCATGGCCTCCTGGATCTGGGCCCAGGCCTCCAGGCTGAGGCTCTGAACCAGGTAGGTCACGGCCGCCTCCCACTCCAGCTCAGAGATGTCCATGCCGTTGTCCTTGGGCCACCTGGGCTTCGAGCTCAAAGAACTCATAGCGCTTCCCTGGCCTCGACTCGAGTGGGGCCGGCGAAGCCCACCCCCCAAAAGCCTTTTCTGGGCCCTGAAACCATCTCCCAGAAAGCCTCAACATGTTGCGGATTCTATATCAAGAAGGATCCAGGGGCAACCTTTCCCGGCCTGGTTCCCCCCCCAACCCCTGGCAAGACCTTCAGGGCAGCCATATATTGAGATGGAAGACAAGGGCTGACCCCAGGATCAGGCTAAGTCTTGAGGAGGTGGAAAGCATGAGCATGGAAAGGTTAAGGGAATTCTTCCGCAAGGCTCGTCAGGCCCTAGGCGGCCTCAGACCCAGCCGCAAAGGCCTGGATCCGGACAGGTGGCGCTACTACCGGTACCTAAAGTGAGACCCGAGAGTTGATAGAGCGGCCGGGGCTCAGAGGCCCCGGCTTATCCTGCATGCCTCGAGATTCTTGGAAAATGAAGCCTAGTCCAAACCCGGACATTCGCCTAGGTTCACCGCGTTGGGGGCCCCGGGGCCATGGGGACGCTTTTAAAGGTGTTCTCAGGCAAAGTGGGCTCGCTCGAGGTACATCCTATCTCCGGCCTGCGTTTCCCAGTGCTCCGGGACGATGCAGCCTGATTCAAGGCTGAAGCCCATTGAAGCCCCACTCCTCGGATTCGCCGGCCTTCCACTCTCAAAGGAAGTGGTGAAACCCCAAGGCCCAAGCCCAAAGGGTGCAGAATTACCACTCCCTCAGGCTCCTGGTTCAACTCGGGGCAGAAAACACATTCCAGGCCTTCCCTCCCTTTCAGATCCCCGAGGAGCAACTCCGCTCTCAGCTCCCCCATGAGCACAACCCTGGCCTCTGGATCCAGCTTCAGGAGAACCCCGAGCACTCTGGCTGCCACCTTCTCCACCGAGCCGGCATCAATGGCTCCCTCTTGGGCAGCGCCCCTCGTGCTACCCAGGATCACGTGCACCAGGCCCCCTGGCGCATCCAGCACCGAATAGAGCATCTTGGGGCCCCTGCCCTCCTGAAACAGGTCTTGGAAACCCACAAGGGGGAACAGGCTCAGCAAAGCCATCTTCTCCCCCTGCGGCCCTCCACCTGTGAGCCAGGTCAAGTAGGTTCTCCTGTTTGGTCCCAAGGCCCTGTTGAGAGGCCATACAAGATCCTCCACCTCAGCGGCGTCCCTTACACCCAGGAGCCCTACTACCTGAGGATATGTTTCCTTCCTGACACCCTCCAAGAACTCTTTCACAACCCCCTCTGGGAAGGCTTTGCCCTGCTCTGCAATCCCTGAAGGCTCCTGGAGCCGCAGGATCATCAAACCAAATCCTTCATCCTGGCCCATGGCGAGACCCGGCGTCCAGCCAAACCCCAGGATCGCTAGGCAGACAATGGCCTTCACAGACCTCCCCCTCCATCTCTTGTTCCAGAACCTTAGAAAGCCTCTTTTCAGCCTGGCCTCAACGGCTCGAGAGATACCTTCTCAGACCCTCCGGATCAGCAGCCATGCTTTCCTTTCCCTCTTCCCAATCCGCCGGGCAGACCTGCCCCTGGTGGGTGGTCACGAACTGAAAGGCCTTGAGAACCCTCATGGCCTCGTTCACCGAGCGGCCAACTGCCAGGTGGTTCACTGTGGCATGCACCACTGTGCCCTCTGGATTCACCAGGAAAAGGCCCCTCAGAGCCACCCCTTCATCCTCCAGGAGTATCCCGTAATCCCTGGCCACCTTCTTGTTGATGTCCGAGAGTAGCGGGAAGTTCAGGCCCCCACCCAGGCCTCCCTCCTCCCTCTTGGTCTCTACCCAGGCCTTGTGAACAAACTTGGAGTCCACGGAAATGCCCAGGACCTCGCAGTTGAGGCTTCGAAACCTCTCCATGGCCTCGGAGAAGTTGAGCACCTCCGTGGGACACACAAAGGTGAAATCCAGTGGGTAGAAAAGCAAGAAAACCCACTTGCCCCTGAGCTCCGAGAGGCGGAACTTGTGGAAATGCCCATCCTGAAACCCCTCCAACTCGAAATCCGGTGCTGGCTTGCCTACGAGAGTCATTTGCACACCTCCTCCTTAAATCTTGTATGAGGATACGGCCCGGAATTTTTCCTGTTTCAAGTCTGACCCTGCATGGGAGCCAGGTCAAGAACTTCCTTGGGGGGGACTAAGCCATGTTGGCCAGCTTTTCTGCCTGCTCAATCATGCTCTCCAGGATTCCAAGGCCCCTTTCCCAGAGTTGCGGGTCCTCTAGATCCAGACCCGCCCTGGATACCACCTCCTGTGGGGATTCGGCCCCTCCTGCGCTGAGCATATCCAGGTACCCGCGCACAAACTCCGGCCCCACTTCCTTAAACCTGGCATAAAGGGCCAACACCAGCAGTTCTCCGAAGGCATAAGCATAAACGTAGCCCGGGGTGTGCAGAAAATGCGGTATGTAGCTCCACCAGAGGGAGTAGTCCTCGGTGAGCAGCACCGAGTCCCCGAACATCTCGGCCTGGGTCTGGATCCAGATCCTGCCCAGTTCCTGGGAGCTCAGCTCCCCGGCCTCCCGCCTGCTGGTGTGGTATTTCTCCTCGAAGCGGTTCATGGCTATCTGTCTGAAGACCGTTGCCAGGATGTCTTCTATCTTGTTGCAGAGCAAGGCCAGTCTTTCCCTGGGCTCCTTAAGCTGGGACATTATCCTCTCAAAGGTGAGCATCTCCCCGAATACCGAGGCAGTCTCTGCTATTGTGAGGGGAGTCTGGCTGTTCAAGTATCCTTGGAAAGAGGCCAGAACCTGGTGCACCCCGTGGCCCAGCTCATGGGCCACGGTCATGACGTCACGGAGCCTCCCGGTGAAGTTGACCATCACGTAGGGATGTACCGAGGGAACCGATGGATGGCTGAAGGCCCCTCCCCTCTTGCCCGGTCTCACAGAGGCGTCTATCCAACGCTCCTGAAAAAAACGGGAAGCTATCCGGGCCATCTCCTCCGAGAAATTCTTGAAGGACTCCAAGACTTCCTCTTTGCACCTGGACCAGCTCACCAGCCTGTCCAAACCCTCCAGAGGGGCGTACCTGTCGTAGTCGTAGAGTACCTCCAGACCCAGGAGCCTCCTCTTGAGGCTGTAGTAGCGTTGGGGCAGGTCATAGCGGGCCACAACCGCCTCCACCAGGGAGTTCACCATCTGATCACTGATTTGGTTGGCCAGGTTCCTGGCAGAGAGCCAGTGAGGGTATTTGCGCAGCCTGTCTTCTATGGCCTTGTCAGAGGCCAGCATGTTGAATATGAAGGTCAGCAGCCTGAGCTTTCCCCGGAGCCCCTCTGTCATGGCCCTAGCAGCTTTTTCCCGAGCTTTCCTGTCAGGCCAGTGAAGCCGACTGAGCACCTCTTCCTCGGTCAGGACCTGACCGTCTATCTGGAAAGGGATATCGCTCATAGTCTCCTCGAATAGCCTGACCCAGGCAGAGCCACCTGTCACGGACTTCTCTGCCAGAATTCTTTCTTCTGGTTCACTGAGCAGGTGCGGCCTGTAGCGCCTGGCAGACCCCAGGTAGTGACGCCATTTGGCCAACTCGGGCCGTAACAGGAGTTCCCCTGCCTGCTCCTCAGGAACCTGTACCCATTCCAGCTCAAAGAAAAGGAGCTGGCTCTTGAGCCGCGCCTCTTGCTCACGCACTGTCTGAAGAAGCTTTCCCCGCTCAGGATCCCTGGTGTCTGTCACGAACCAAAGATGGGAGAAACTCTCGGCCTTGCCCATGCGCTCCAGTAGCCTCTCGTACTCCAGCATGGCTGCCTGGATCTCTCCTGCATCCAGGCCGTTGATCCTTCCCAGGTACTTTTCCCGGAAAAACCCGGCTCCTGATAGGGCCTCTTCCATGTCTCTTTTCAAAGCTGGATCAGCCTGCCCTTCATAGAGGTGCGAGAGATCCCAAAACACCTGCTCGGCGCCTGTGGATTGCTGCGCGCTTCCAAGGTCGCCAGGGGCCTCTTCCTTTCCCAAGGGGCGTCTCTGCATTGCCATGACCTCTCCCGGTTACTGGGCTGCTCCAGAAAGATCCAAGACCACCTGATCCCCCCCAGGCTCTTTACTCGGACCGGAACCCCAGGAGGCTGGCGGCCAATCTTTCAGTCAAGCCTCTCCAAGGCTTCCTGGATCCTGTCCAGACCCTTTCTTATCTCTTCCATGGAAAGGGCAAAGGAGAGCCTTATGTGCCGATCTGACCCAAAGGGCTCCCCTGCCACCACAGCCACTTTGGCCTCTTCCAGCAGGTATGAGGCCAGCTCCGAGGGGGTTCTTACCTCCTTGCCCTTGTGGCTCTTGCCAAGGTGATCTGCTATGTTGGGGAAAACATAGAAGGCACCAAAGGGCTCCAGGCAGCTTACCCCTTGCATGCTGTTTAGCCTCTCCACCATGTAACGCCTTCTGCGATCAAATTCTCTTACCATCTCCAGCACGCACCCCTGGGGGCCCTTGAGGGCGGCCAGGGCGGCCTTCTGGGCTATGGAAGTTGGGTTCGAGGTGCTTTGCCCCTGCACCGTGTCCATGGCGGATATGAGTTCCTTGGGCCCAAGCGCATACCCTATCCTCCAGCCGGTCATGGCATAGGTCTTTGAGACACCGTTGACCAAGAGGGTGCGATCTCTTAACTCGGGGCCAACCCTCACTATGTGGCCGGGGCTCACCCCTGCATACACCAGCTTGTCGTAGATATCGTCCGAGATGACCAAAAGCTCTTCCTCCAGAATCACCTGGCCCAAGGCCTCCAGCTCTTCTTGAGTGTACACGGAGCCCGTGGGATTGCTGGGGCTGTTTAGGATTATGCCTCTGGTTCTGGGGCTGATGGCTTCCCTGAGGGCTTCAGGCCTCAGCTTGAAGCAGTCCTCCTCCTGGGTGGGCACCAGCACTGGAGTGGCCCCTGCCATGGCCAGGATCTCGGGATAGGAAACCCAAAAGGGAGATGGCACAATTACCTCGTCCCTTTCCTGGAAAAGGGCCATCACCCCGTTGTAAACACAATGCTTGGCCCCGCAGGAGACTATAACCTCAGAGCGCTCATAACAGAGGCCCAACTCCTCCATCACCTTTTCTCGTATGGCGTCCTTCAGCTCCTCTGTACCCCCCACCGGGGTGTACTTGGTGAAACCTTCCCTGGCAGCTCTCATGGCCGCCTCTTTGATGTGCTCCGGAGTGTCAAAGTCCGGCTCGCCTGCCCCAAAGCCCACCACGTCTATGCCCTGGGCCTTCATTGCCTTGGCCTTGGCGCTAATGGCAAGGGTAGCCGAGGGCTGTATCTTGCTCATGCGGTCCGCAAGCCTCACGGGCCTCACCTCCTGGAGAATTTCTCTATGAGCCTCCTGTTCACCCCGTCTGGCACCAGCCCCTCCACTGTGCCACCGAAGCTGGCAGCCTCCTTGATGATCCTGGAGCTCACATAAAACCATCGAAACCCTGTCATCAAGAAAATCGTGTCTATGTCCCTGTTGAGCCTTCTGTTCATGATGGCCATCTGAAACTCGTACTCGAAGTCCGAAAGAGCTCTGAGGCCGCGGATAATCACCTTCACGTGGTGCTTGGCCGCGTAATCCACCAGCAGTCCGTCAAAGGCATCCACGCTCAACCTGGGCTGAGGCCCCAGGGCCTCCCGTATCATCTCCAGCCTCTCCTCCACTGTGAAAAGGGGAGCCTTACCTGGGTTCTTGGCCACTGCCACGATGAGGTGGTCGAAAAGCTCCAGCCCCCTTCGGATTATGTCAACATGCCCATTGGTGATGGGGTCGAAGGAACCCGCATAAATGGCCTTGCCAGCTCTACGTGCTACCTCATCCAAAGCTCTTCTCCTTTCTCCCTTTGGCTCTCCCTCCCGTCACGGGAAGAACTCCGGGATACTCCCTCTCCCAGCTTGGACTTTCCAAGGGGCTTCCCCCATTACATACAAGGAAACGCAGGTGTCACCGTAGCGCCTCAGTTCCATTCTGGCCAAGGCTCCAAAGCTCTCTGGCAACTCCTCCTTCCAGAAGTGCTCCAGGACCAAAACCCCTTGCTCTTCAATCCAGTTGCCCTCACCCACTTCCCTAAGGCATCTTGAGGCCAGGCCCCTGCTGTAAGGCGGGTCGGCCAGGATCACACCAAAGAGGGTCCCACCCGAGCCCCTCTGGAGAAACCTGATGGCCTCTGCCATGACCACACTGGCCCGATCCAGCATGTTACACATCTTCAGGTTGGCCTTGAGAAACTTGATGGCCACCGGATCTTTCTCCACAAAAACAGCCCCTTTTGCACCCCTGCTCAGGGCCTCTATGCCCAAGGCCCCGGAGCCTGCAAAGAGATCCAGGACCAGAGAACTGCTCCACTCCACTTGGAGGAGGTCGAAGATGGCCTCCTTCACCTTGTCAGAAGTGGGCCTTGTCCCAAAGCCTGGGGGAGCCTTGAGCCTTCTGCCCTTGGCTGTGCCCGAGACGACCCTCATGTGCTTTTTTTTGGAGAGAGCCTGCCTTGCAGGGGTAATGCGCTTTCATACCACAGCTCCGGACAGGACTCAACGCCCCGGAGCTGGCCTCCTGCCTCCCCCCGGACTAGGCCTGTGCCGGCGCCGGAGGGATTATCTCGCGCTGCATCCGGATCCAGGCCTCGAAATTCTCCTTTATCACCCCGTAGTGCTCGGGAGTGTCTATATCCAGGGCAGCCCCACCGAAACCGGTCTCCACAGTGGAAAACCTGGTCCTGAGCAACCGGGAGACGCTTCTTTCCAGTCGATCCCTGGGAAGACAGCAAGCCGGCAGCCTGTACAAGGGCACCTTGGGGATTCCGTGCAGCAGGGCCGCCATGTGCAACATGAGATACCAGGTGGCTGTGCTCAAGGTGGCCTCCTCTGCCCTGAAGATCTCCCAAAGAAGCCTGGCTATGGAACCCCATTCCCTCTGGAGCCTGTAGTCGTATATTTTTTGGATGTAGCCCCTGTTACCCAGCCTCATGGGCCTGACCATGTGCAGGTTGTTCTGGCGGAAACTGCCCTCCCTCACATGAAAGCACATGAGTCTGATTCCCCTGCGATGTTTCTGAGGGTAGTACCGGCTGAGGGTGCGCTCTGAGCTGATGCCCACCACGTAGTCGTACTTCTCCATGTCGCAGCCCCTCACAAACTCGTCCACCTCTTCGGGAACCAGCAGGGGAATATCGCAGGGCACTATGAGCACTGTCAAGTCCTCTGGCACCAGGGAGTTGTCTTTGCTTTTCCTGTCCTCCAGCACCTGTTGAAAGCTGTTCCAGATGTTGAGGTAAAGGTTTTCCCACTGGGCCAGCACAGTGACGGGCTTGGTTCCCTTGAAGGGGAGGCCAGGTCTGTCAAGGGCCTCTGTGAGGCGCTCCTTGGGCCCCACCAGATATATGGCCTCGACCCATGGGCTCTGCTCCAGACTGGCCAGGACATGGGTGAAAACAGGGGCGCCTTGCAGCTCCAGAAGCCCCTTGTTCACCCCCAGCACCGGCCTGGCTCTGCCTCTATCCCCGGCGGTCAGGATCACAGGATAGGATCTGGCTGGTTTCTCTTCCACTTCTCCCATGCCCTTGGGCTGAACCACTCTCCCCAGCTCCGGGCTCGGAGCACAAGGCCCCGCCCATCAGAGCCCAGAGATCAAAAAACCCCTCCTCTGGGGGGAGGGGTCTTTTTTCTCCGGGCAAATCCCCTCAAGCCAGATATTGACGGCACAAGATCTCGGCTATTTGAACCGCGTTCAGGGCAGCCCCCTTGCGCAGGTTGTCCGCCACGACCCACATGTTCAAGCCGTTTTCCACAGAGGTATCCTCCCTGATGCGTCCCACCCAGGTCTCATCCCCCCCTGCTGCCAGTATGGGCATGGGATAACGTTTCTGGGCAGGCTCGTCCCAAAGCCTGACTCCCGGGGCCCTGGAAAGGATCTCTCTGGCCTGGGCGGCTGTGAGCTTCCGCTCGGTCTCTATGTTCACAGCCTCGGAGTGACCTCGGAAAACCGGTACCCGCACAGTGGTGGCGCTGACCCTTATGGAGTCGTCTTCCAGGATCTTCCGAGTCTCGTTGACCATCTTCATCTCTTCCTTGGTGTAGCCGTCCTCGAAGAAAACATCTATGTGAGGAAGGCAGTTGAAAGCTATGGGATAGGGGTACACCTGAGGCTCCTGCACACGACCTTCGGCCCAGGCTCTCACCTGGGCTTCCAGCTCCAGGATGGCCTTCATGCCCGTGCCCGAGACTGACTGGTAAGTGGCCACCACTATTCTCTTTATCCGGGCCAGGTCATGAATTGGTTTGAGGGCCACCACCATCTGGATGGTGGAGCAATTTGGGTTGGCAATTATCTTTTTTTTCCCAAACCCGGCTATGGCGTGGGGGTTCACCTCCGGCACCACCAGGGGCACCTCAGGGTCCATACGGAAGGCGCTGGTGTTGTCCACCACAACGCAACCCCTGGCTGCAGCAGCAGGCGCAAACCTCTCGCTAACGCTTCCTCCTGCAGAGAAAAGCCCGATGTCCACCCCCTGGAAGCTCTCCTCTCTCAGCTCCTCCACCCGGATCTCTTCCCCCCTGAACTGGACCTTCTTCCCGGCCGAGCGGGAGGAGGCCAATGGCAGAAGCCTCCCCACAGGGAACTCCCTTTGCTCCAGGATCCGGATCATCTCGGTTCCCACCGCGCCTGTGGCACCCACAACAGCCACACAAAACTGCCTCTCACTCACAGTGCTTCCTCCTGCTTGATTTCACCCTCTTTTGTGCCTGTTTTCAATTTCCCCGCAACCAAGAGCCTTTTCGCAGCCCCGAGGGGTCCTGAAAGGACGTAAGCCGAACACAACAGGAAAAGCGTCACAGGCGGGTTGGCCAGCACCACCACCAATAGAAGCACGCACAGAACCAGGCTCTGGAAGGGCCTCTCTCTTACCACTTCCATGTCCTTGAAGCTCTGGTACCTGATCCCACTCACCATGAGAAAGGAAAGCACATACAAAGCCCCCAGGACCAGTCCCAAAGGGATCTTGCCCTCCAGCTCAAGCTCCCGGCTGAAAAGCACCATGGTAGCCACAAAGCCCGCCGCAGCCGGGATGGGAAGCCCCTTGAAATAGCCAAGCCCGCCCTTGAGGGAAATGGTGTTGAAGCGCGCCAACCTCAAGGCCCCGCAGGCCACGAACAGGAATGCGGCCAGCCAGCCGAGGCGGCCTGCCTGGCTCAAGGCCCAGGTAAAGGCCAAGACCGCAGGGGCAACCCCAAAGGCAACAAGATCCGCCAGGGAGTCGTACTCTACCCCGAACTGGCTGGTGGTACGGGTGGCCCTCGCAACCCTGCCATCCAGTCCGTCGAAAAAGAAAGAGGCCAGAACAGCCAAGGCAGCCTTCTCAAAATCCTGATGGATGGCGGCCACCAGGCCGTAAAAGCCGCAAAACAAGCTGGCCGTGGTCATAAGGTTGGGCAATATGTAAAAGCCCCTTCTGGGTGGCCTGGAGCCCTTGAGCTTTGCCCTTTTTCTTCTCATCCCGCTCCTCCTGTGTTGCTGGAACTTGCCCTTGCAGGGCAGCCTTTGCAATTCTAACCCAAAGTTGAGCACTTCTCAAAGAAAAGCATAGGGGCTGGGGGTTCAGAAGACCGTTACCGGCATGAAACAGGCCACTGGCAGATGCCCAACTTCCCGGGTTGCTCCAGCCGCAGGCTTAAGTTCCCTTCCCTGCTCTTGGCGCCGCCAAGGCCCGAGCCCTCAAGCCAAATTCTTCCACTGGTTCAGGCTTGGGTGGGCACCAAACTCTCTTTGCCCCCTCTGTCCGGTTCAGGCTCCAGAAAGTATCCCAGGATCGTCTCTCCACCCCAAACCCTTTGCCCCACCCTAACCTCAGGCTCAAACCCCTCAGGCAGATAAGTGTCCACCCTGGAGCCGAAGCGGATGAGTCCAAAAGGAGCCCCTTGCAGAAGAAGATGGCCCTGTGCTGTCCAACACACTATCCTTCGGGCCAGAATTCCTGCCACCTGCACGCAGATGACCTCCCTGCCCCCCTCCATTGCTATTCGGACAAGATTTCGTTCGTTCCTGTGGGAAGTCTCGTTTCGGTAGGCTGCATCGAATCGTCCTGGGCGGTGGCTTATTTCCACTACCCGGCCAGTCACAGGAGCACGGTTCACATGCACATTCAAAACTGACATGAAAACACTCACCTTTTTGAAAGGCCCTGGCCTGCCCTCCAGCTCTTCAAGTTCTGATATTTCCACCACCCGCCCATCCGCAGGGCAGAGAGCTACCCTGGGATCCCGAAGCGGTCTCCTCACCGGGTTCCTGAAAAACAAACCCACTCCCAAAGCAGAAAAAAGCCCAGCCCAGCCCACCAAAGGCCAGCCCAAACCCATGCCCAGCACTCCCACCCCCAGCAGGGGCATCACAAACGGGTAGGCTTCCCTGAGGATCCTGCCTCTGGCAGGCTCATCAACGAGCTTTTCCACGAATCCTCCTTCCTGCCCTTGGTCTGACAGGTCCTTCTCACCTTCCCCAAAGAGGCATTCCCCTGCCCATGGCAAAGCGGCTCATCTTTCCCATTTTCTTCATCATCTTGCGCATTTCCAGATAGTTCTTGATGAGACGATTCACATCCTGAACCGTGGTTCCACTTCCCTTGGCGATTCTCAGCCTCCTGCTCCCATTCAGAATATTGTGATTGCGCCTCTCCTGCCTGGTCATGGAGCAGATGATGGCCTCCATTTTCTTAAGTTCACCCTCCCCACCGGAGGGATCAAGCATACCCTTGGCCCTGCCGGCCCCGGGTATCATCTTCACCAGATCCTCCAGGGAGCCCATCTTGCGCACCTGGCGGATCTGCTCCAGGAGATCCTCAAGGCTGAACTCCTCCTTGCGCAGCTTCCGCTCCAGCTCCTGGGCCTTTTTCTCGTCGTAAGCTGCCTGCGCCTTTTCAATGAGGCTCAGCACATCCCCCATGCCCAGGATCCTGGAGGCCATGCGGTCCGGGTGAAACACCTCGAGGGCGTCCAACTTTTCCCCTACCCCCACAAGCACTATGGGCCTAAGCGTCACAGCCCTGATGGACAAGGCGGCCCCACCCCTGGCGTCCCCGTCCAGTTTGGTGAGAATCACGCCCGTGATATCCAGCCTTTCCTTGAAGGCTTGTGCTATCTGGACAGCGTCCTGCCCTGTCATGGCGTCCACCACCAGGAGGCTTTCCCTGGGGGCTATGGCGGCCTTGATCTTTCTGAGCTCCTCCATGAGTGGCTCATCAATGTGGAGCCGGCCTGCGGTGTCCAGCACCAGGGTGTCCAGGCCCTGTTGTCTTGCCCAGCCCTGGGCCCTGAGGCAGATCTGTACCGGGTCCTCCCCGCTCATGGGCTGAAAAGCCGGCACCCCCAGCATTGCGCAAAGCTGGAAGACCTGCTCCACGGCCGCGGGTCGGTACACGTCGGCAGGCACCAACCCCACTTTCCGACCCTGACCCCCGAGCCATCTGGCCAGTTTTCCGGCGGTCGTGGTTTTTCCCGAACCTTGCAGGCCTACCAGCATGACACTGGCCGGTGACCCGCTCAGCTCCAGTTTCCGCCCCCCTTCTCCCATGAGCCGTACCAGCTCGTCGTGCACTATCTTGATGAGCTGTTGGCCGGGGCTCAGGCTTTGAAGAACCTCCTGGCCCAAAGCCTTGGCCTTCACCGACTCCACAAAATCCTTGACCACCTTGTAGTGCACATCAGCCTCTAGGAGCGCCAGCCTCACCTCCCTCAAGGCCTCCTGCATGTTGGCCTCGCTGAGGGTGCCATGTCCCCTCAACTTCTTGAAGACCGACTGAAGCTTCTCACTCAAGCTCTCGAACATTTGAGAGACACTCCTGACCTGAAATTCTGCATGCGATTATCGCATGTTAGGAGATATACCCGCCGGGTGTCAAGGCGCCCGGCTCTGCTGCGGGCCTCAGAGCCAGATCCAGGAGCTCTATGGGATGCAAGACCTGTATCTCCAGCCCAGGATCCAGGTGAGCTCCTATTGTTATCCTGCAGCCAGGACAACCAGTGGCCACTGCCATGGCTCGGGTAGCCTGGATGCTCTGGATCTTCTTTTGGGTTATGCTGGCTGAGATATCGGGGTGTTCCACCTGGAAGGAGCCCCCTCCTCCGCAGCAGGCATCCGCCCCTTGCATCTCCACGAACTCCACATTGGGCAGACTGGCCAGGACTTTTCTGGGCAGGATTCCCACCCCTTGAGCTTTTAGCAGATGGCAAGGGTCATGGTAGGTCACCCTGAGCAAAGGCCCCTGTGCGGGCAGATCTGGCAACCAGCTCATGTGATCCCCAACAAAGGCCGTGACATCCCTTGTTTTTAGGGCCAGCAGTTCAGCTGCCTGGATGAGCTCCTGACTCACATCCTTCCCCAGGGTCTTGAGCTCCCTTAGCATGTGCGGGTACTCCCTCACAAAGGCCGAGCCGCAGGTGGCACAGTCCACCACAACTGCGTCCACCTCCTGGCTCCCAAAAGTCTTTACCACATGGGCAATGCTTTCCAGGGATTCCTCCCTGGCCCCTGACAAGAAGATGGGCACTCCGCAGCAGCCCTGATTCCTGGGTGTTATTACCTGGACACCCATGCGGGGCAGCACCGACAGGACCGCCTCCCCTACCCTGCCAAACAGGTAATTGGTGGCGCAGCCGTGGAAGTACAGGACTCGCGCCCTTGTCCGGCCTTGGGGATTTGCCACCTCCGGAGCCACAGAAGAAAAAGGCTTCGAGTTGAAAGGGGGGATCCGCCCCAGGGCCAGGTTTCCTGCCTTGATGCCCCCTTGCAGCTTTTCCCCCAGGAGGCTTCTGGCCCAACCGCCCAGACGTGCCGAGCCAGAGGCAAGCCAGGGGTGAGCCAGCACCTGGAAAAGGAGGCGTTTTCTCCACTCCACCCCGTAGCGCCTGGTCACCTGCCACCGAAAGCCCGAAAAGAGCCTGTCCCCCTGAACTCCGCTGGGGCATGCTGCCAAACAGGAGCCGCAAAGAAGGCACTTGGACAGGATCTCCTTGATCCTGGGTGAGATCTCCAGGTCCCCTTCCAAGAGATGTCTGGAGATTTGCACCTTGCCCCTAGGGCTCGCCCACTCAACCAGCAGCTCCTTATAGACCGGGCAAGCCGCCATGCAAAGCCCGCACTTGTTGCAGTGATGGATGTTCTCCACTGTCTCCGGGCTCAAAAGGGACTCTTGAGCTCTCTTTTCCATTAGATTTCCTTTCTCTGGATCAGGCCTTGAACACCCTGTGGGCCAGGGCCGGAGCATGCCATCCTGTCCGAGAGCCTGGGCTCAAACGAATTTTCCCGGGTTCAATATCCCCCTGGGATCCAGGCTGGCCTTTATCTGGCGAATCACTTCCCTTGTCTCCTGGCTCATGACCATGGGAAGGAATCCCTCTTTGGCCATTCCTATGCCGTGCTCCCCAGAAAGCGTGCCTCCCAGCTCCACAGCCTTCTGCACCAAGTCATGGGTGAAGGCCTCCACCCTGCTCCACTCCTCTGGGTCCCTGCGGTCAAAGAGGATCAGGGGGTGCATGTTCCCGTCTCCTGCATGGGCCAGCACCCCAACTGTAACCCGCCTTTCCTTGGCCAGAGCAACTATGTTGCGCACCATGGTGGGCAGCTTGCTAACCGGGACTGTCACGTCTTCCACTATGCAATTGGGCCTGGCCCTGGCCATGACCCCGAAAGCGCTTCTGCGGGCAAACCACAGGAGCTTTTCGTCCTTGGAATCCTGAGAAACGCGCACCTCTGCTGCTCCATTCTCCCTGCAGAAACGGGCCACCTTCTGCGCTTCCCCCAGCACGTTTTCCTCTGATCCGTCCACCTGTATCAGCAATAGCCCCTCAGCCTCCACCGGCAGTCCCACCCGGTGCGACTCCTCTATCAGCCGGATCACGGTGGAGTCCATGAGTTCCAGGGCCACAGGCAGGATCCCCGCGGCCATGATGCGGGATACTGCCTGCCCTGCTCCCTCCAGTTCCGGGAAAATGGCCTGTATGCTTCTTTGAGCCTCTGGTTTGCAGATGAGCCTTAGGGTTATCTCTGTTATGACGCCCAAGGTGCCCTCTGAGCCGCAGAAAAGACCCGTGAGATCGTAGCCCGTGACGTTCTTGCTGGTCCTGCCCCCTGTGTGGATGACCCGGCCGTCCGCCAAGACCACGGTGAGACCCAGCAGGTAATCTCTGGTGACCCCGTACTTGACCCCCCTGGGCCCACCTGCGTTCTCGGCCACATTCCCACCAATGGTGGAGACATTGAGAGAAGCCGGATCAGGAGGATAAAAAAGCCCGTGGCGGCCCACCGCGGCCTGAAGCTCAGCATTTACTACCCCGGGTTCCACAACCGCGTACCTGTCCTCAGGTTGGATCTCCAGAATTCTGTTCATGCGGGTGAAACAAAGCACGATTCCCCCTTTAATGGGGACAGTGCCCCCCACGATGTTGGTGCCAGCCCCCCTCGGGGTGACAGGGATGGCCTCCCTGTGCGCTATTTTCATAATGGCAGCCACCTGTTCAGTGCTCCTGGGAAGGAGAACTGCCTCGGGCAGCGCCTCGGGGATGTACGCGTCGTAGGAGTAATTCACCAAATCCTCGGGGCTGTCCAGATATGCCTGTTCACCCACTATCCCCTTTAGCTCCCTTGTTGTTTCCTCTTTGAGCATCCTGGCCTCGCTCGTTTTCTATTGAAGCTCCCCTGGGGGCTCCTCCTGAAATTTTATTATCCATTCTACCCAAGGGGCAGGGATTTCCAAGTCCGAACACTTGCGGAGAATCCCTTGACAAGCCGGACAGGCCAAGCTTAGCCTCAAGAGATCCGAGGAGTTGGAGACCCCATCAATTCACAAGGAGCAGGCACATGGCACAGGCAAAAAAGCTGGGCAGGCTGGATCTTCAGCGCATGAAGGAACAAGGCATGAAGGCGGTCTGGATCACCGCGTACGATTATTGGACCGCCTACTTCGGGGAACAAGCAGGAATGGACATGCTTCTTGTGGGAGACTCCATGGGAATGTGCGTGTACGGCTATGAAGGCACTGTCCCTGTGACCATGGAGCAGTGCATTTGCCACTCGGAGGCGGTGAGGCGGGGAGCCCCCAACACTTTTGTGATAGGGGACATGCCCTTCTTGTCCTACCAGGTCAGCGTGCAAGAGGCTGTGCGCAATGCCGGCCGCTTCTTCAAGGAAGCCCGGGTGGACGCCATAAAACTGGAGGGAGGCAAGAGGGTTTCTGCCCAGATCCGGGCCATAGCCGAGGGAGGCATGCTTGTCATGGGCCACATAGGACTCACACCCCAGAGCTCGGGGCAGCTGGGCGGCTTCAAGGCCCAGGGCCGCACAGCGGATTCAGCCATGGAACTCATAGAGGACGCCCTGGCGGTGCAGGAGGCAGGGGCTTTCTCCATCCTGGTGGAAGCTGTGCCCCCGGAGGTGACCCGGATCATGCGCGAGACTCTCAAGATCCCGGTCTATGGCATAGGCGCAGGGGTCCACACGGACGGGGAGGTCATGATCTGCAGCGACATCCTGGGGATCTTCCAGGCCTTCACCCCCAAGTTCGTCAAGAGGTATGCGAATCTGGGAGAGGAGATCCTGAAAGCCTTCAAAGAATATGCACAGGAGGTGAGAACCAGGAGATTCCCTGGCCCTGAGCACACATACTCCATGGTGGAAGGGGAGCTACCCAAGCTGGAGGAGACCTTGCGAAAGAGGGGGATACCGGCTTGACAAGCAACTGGAGGCAAAATATTTTAGCCAGCCGAAACTTTGGCAAGAAACTCCCAGAGCAGGATTCTAGGTGGGATGGGAGTTCACCCCCGGAGGCTCCATGGCCCCTGGGGTAACCACAGGAATCGAGCCAGGTTTGTTCGGGCAGATTCTCCCGAGAGATCACAGCACAGGAGGTAAGAAATGAGGAAAGTATTCTTGGCGGCTTCAGCATTTTTGTTGGCTCTTTTACTGGCCCAGGAGGCTCCTGCCGAGTTCAAGGCAAAGATGAAACTTGCCTCCTCGGTTCCACCGGACCATCCTTACAACGTGGGTGGGAACAAGTTCGCAGAGCTCATCAAGGAAAGGACCAAGGGACGCATAGAGATAAGGATCTACCCGGCAGGGCAGTTGGGCAAGGGCGAGCGGGAAATGACCGAGGGGGTTCAGCAGGGGAGCATAGATCTGCTGGTTAGCTCCACCGGTCCACAAGGCGGTTTCAGCCCCTCCATCAACATCCTGGATTTCCCCTTCTTGTTCAGGGACTATGCCCACGTGGACTCTGTGTTGGACGGCCCCATAGGCCGCAAGCTCCTGGACGATTTCGAAAAAGCCAACCTGAAAGGACTGGCCTTCTGGGAAAACGGCTTTCGTCACCTCACCAACAGCAAGCTTCCTGTAAAAAAAGTTGAGGATGCAAAGGGGCTCAAGATCCGCACCATGGAAAACAAAGTGCATCTGGCCGCCTGGAAAGCAGCGGGCTTGAACCCCACTCCCATGGCCTTCGGGGAGGTGTTTACGGCCTTGCAGCAAAAGGTCATAGACGGCCAGGAAAACCCTGTGGCAGTGATTTACAGCTCCAAGTTTTGGGACGCGGGCCAGAAATACTTCTCTTTCACAGCGCATGTGTATTCGCCGGCCATCTTGTTGATGAACAAGAAGTTGTTCGACTCCATGTCCAAGGAGGATCAGGAAGTTTTCATGAAGACAGCCCTGGAAGTGGGCAAGTTCCAAAGAAAGCTCAACCGCGACGATGAAGAGAGAAAAATGAAGGAGATGGAGGCAAAGGGCGTGCAGGTGATCAGGGACGTGGACAGGGAGAGCTTCAGAAAGGCCATGTCCCCGATCTATGACGAGTTTTCAAACCAGTTCCCCAAGGCGGATATCCAGGCCATCATGAATGCCAAGTAGCTGAACTGGATGGGGAGGACACCCTTTCGGATTCAGGAAAGGGTGTCCTCCACCACCGTGCAGGGACCTGCCCACATGGGCAGGAACTCCCCTGTGCAACTCAAGAGGCTGTGACTTGCGCCTGCCTGCTGGCCTTCCAAGAACTCCAAGACAAATTCCGGATCCTGGAGCAGCGCAATGAGAGTGCTTAGGAAGCTCAACGACCTCGCCATCAGAATCGGCTCCTGGGGGACCATATTCTTCATGGCCCTGATAGGCCTGGTGATCCCCTACGAGGTGGTGGGCAGATATGTCTTTGGAAAGATGACCATCTGGTCCGGGGAAGTCTCGACCTACTCCCTGGCCTGGGCCTCCATGCTGGGCGGAGCAGTGGGGCTCAGGAAGGGCTACCAGGTGGCGGTGACCGCACTTGTGGATGCTGTGCCCCAGGCCACTGCCAAATGGTTGAGGTGCGGGGGGTACCTCTTTTCTCTTTTCTTCTTTGGGGTCATGTTCGGCTGGGGACTTTATCAGACGGTGTACAATTTCAGACAGACCTCCCCTGCCATAGGCCTTGTGATGAGCGTGCCTTACGCTTCCCTGCCGGCTGGATTCCTAATAATGTTTCTTGTGACCCTGGAGGAATTCCTGCTCTTTCTGGGGTTGGACAAGAGAGGAAATGAGGCATGATCCTGGTATTTGCAGTCTCCTTTCTGGCACTTCTTGCCGTGTCGGCTCCCATCCTGGTGGGGCTGGGAGGCTCCTCCCTGGTTTACTCCATTGTAAGCGGGAATATCCCTCTGGCCATGCTCGTGCAGACAACCTTCGGGGGACTCACCAGTTTCCCACTCCTGGCCATACCCCTGTTCATGCTGGCTGGGAACCTGATGAACGCCGGAGGGATCACCCCTGACTTGGTGGGCTTTGCACGCATGCTCATGGGGCACATCAGGGGGGGGTTGGGGCTGGCCACCATCCTTGCCTGTGCCATCTTCTCAGCCATTTCTGGAGCAGCCGTGGCCACGGCCGTGGCCATAGGGGTGGTGATGATACCGGCCATGAAAAAGGCCGGTTATGACGAGGACGTGAGTGCCGCGGTAACCAGCGTGGCATCCTGCATGGGACCCATAATCCCTCCCAGCATTCCCTTTATCATCTACGGGGTCTCGGCCAGCGTATCCATAGGCGCTCTCTTCCTGGGAGGGGTGCTCCCTGGCATTCTCTTGGGCGTGGCCTTGATGTTCTACATGTTCCTGGTGGCCTCCCGCAAGGCATATCCCAAGGACACAAGAAGGCCCCTCAAGGAGATCCTGGTGGCAGCCTGGAAGGCTCTTCCAGCCCTCCTTATGCCCTTGATCATCATGGGGGGAATACTCACTGGGGCCTTCACACCCACAGAGGCGGCCGGGGTCGCGGTTGTTTATGCCCTCCTGGTGGGTTTCTTGATTTACAGGCGCCTCAAGCCAAGGCATCTCCCGGATGTGTTCCTCAAGTCAGGCTTGGAGTCCGGCATGGTCATGCTGCTCATAGCCATGTCTGAACCTTTTGCCTGGATAGTGGCGGCCGACCAGATCCCCCAGATGCTCCTGGAATGGATTTCCGGGCTGACCACCTCGCCTTACATGATCCTGCTCATGGTCAATGTTTTCCTGCTTCTTCTGGGCATACCCATAGAAACTGCGCCGGCTTTGGTGATAGTGACCCCGGTCTTGGCCCCCATTGCCACGGCCGTGGGCATAGACCCAGTGCACATGGGCATAGTGATCTGTCTCAACCTTGTCCTGGGTTTGGTCACACCCCCGGTGGGGGCAGTGCTTTTCGCTGTATGTGGAGTGGCCAACGTGTCCATGGATTCCCTTTCCAGGGCCATATGGCCGCCTTTTCTGGTCTCCCTGGTGGTCCTGGGGATAGTGACCTATGTGCCTTGGCTCAGCACCTTCCTGCCCAGGCTGGTCATGGGCTCTCCGTGAAAGCCAGGCCGGACCCTTCACCGGGCTGGACAGGGGCTCAACCCCCAGGGATGTTTTGAGAAGTAAGGACTCAAGACCCTGGCCAGGTGTCGGGGGCAAGGGCAAAGGGTCTTCAGGCAGGGTCGCCTCACTCCGAATAAACCCAACTGTTGCCTGCATTGTCCAATCCTGCTGGCATAATGCAGGCTAGGGAGGAGCCCAGATGGGGAGCGTAAGGCTGCCTTTTGCAGGTAAGAGCCTTTCAGTGCAGATACCGGATCAGAACCTGGCCCAGGTGCTAAGCCCCAGGGTTTGGGGGCCCTTGCCGAATCTGGAAAGTGCCCTCGAGAAGGCCCTGGGATCTCCTTTGGGCCAGCCTCCTTTATGGGACTGGGTCAAACCCTCGGACAGGGTGCTGATCCTGAGTGATGACAATACCCGACTAACCCCTGCCCACAGACTGCTTCCCCCTTTGCTCGGGGCATTGGGAAAAGCAGGTGTGCCTGACTCCCGAATCTCCATCCTCATGGCCCTTGGCACCCACAGGCCCATGACAGAACAGGAGATCAGGGCCAAGGTGGGGGAGCAAGTGTACCAAACTGTTGGGGTCTCCAACCACAACTGGAGGGATCCGGAGCAGCTTGTGAACCTGGGCACATCTGCCCAGGGCACTCCCCTTTGGGTCAACCGGGCCGCCTTGGAGGCAGACCTGATCATCGGGCTGGGGAGCATAGTGCCCCACCACATCCCTGGCTTCTCTGGCTCTTCAAAGATAGTCCAGCCTGGGATCTGCGGGGCTGCCACCACGGCAGAGACCCACCTGTTGTCCACCAGGGAGGAGGACAGCCTCTTGGGCCTGGAGGACAACCCGGTTCGAAGGGACATGGACGATATGGCCCAGCGCGTGGGCATGAAAGCCATCCTGAATGTGGTCTTGAACACACAGGGCCAGGTGGCTGGGGTTTTCTTCGGGGAGATGAAAAGCGCTTTCAAAGAGGGAGTAAAGCTGGCAAAGAGAATATACGGCGTAGCCTTTTCCGAAACCCCGGATGTGGTGATAGCCAATTCCTGCCCATGTGATATTGATTTCTGGCAGTCCCACAAAGCCCTTTACCCAGCGGCCAGGATGGTGAAACCCGGGGGAACCGTCATAGTGTTGACACCAGCCCCGGAGGGAGTTTCCCCAGTGCATACCGGCCTGCTCAGATTCACGGCATGGCCCTCGGAAAAAATACAGAGGGCTTACAGATCAGGTGAAATAAGAAATGGGGTTGCCACAGCCTTGGCAGTGGCCTGGGCCAAGGTGAGGGAGAAGGCTCCGGTGATCCTGGTCTCACCCGGGATTACCAGGGAGGAGAAGGAAAAACTTGGTTTTTCCCATGCAGATAACATCCAGGAAGCACTCCGAGAGGCCTTCAGAAGACAGGGCCCGGAGGCCAGAGTGGCAGTGCTGACCCACGCTCCCGACACCCTGCCCATAAAAGCCCATGGAGAAACGCTTGTACCCTCAGGGGAATGGGGTGGCACCCATGCTGGAGCTGTTGGTTATAGCAGATGACCTTACTGGTGCGGCTGACACCTCAGTGAGGTTCTGTTCCTTATTGGAAAAGGTCTGGATCTTTCCTGGACATGTTCAGCCCAGATCCAGAAGACCCCTGGCACCCACGCTCTGGGGGGTTCATACCGATTCCAGGGCCGCCTCGCCTCAAGAAGCATATGTTCGAACCAGGGTGCTGGCTGAAACCCTCCAGAAAATGGCCCCAAAACTGGTCTACAAGAAGGTGGACTCCTGCATGCGCGGGAATGTGGGAGTGGAGGTGCAGGCTCTATTGGAGGTCTTGGGGAAACCATGCGCCTTCATAGCCCCGGCTCACCCTGAAATGGGCAGGACCACCCTGGGGGGGATCCACCTTGTCAATGGTGTGCCGGTTTCCCAAACCGAGATGGGGCGAGATCCCCTCTCCCCGGTGAAGTCCTCCAAATTGGAGGAATTGGTAAGCGGCCCAAGCAGGCTTCCGGTGGCGCACCTCAGTCTTGAACTCGTCCAGGACTCGCAACAGAAGCTGAGAAGACGCCTGGAGGGATTTCTCTCCAAAGGGGTGCGTCACCTGAGTTTCGACGCCTTGGACATGAACCACATGAGAAAAATAGCCAGTATGGCCCTGAGCATGGGGGCATTGCCTGTGGGTTCCGCGGCTCTGGCCACAGCCCTGGCACAGGTGCACTTCAAGACCAGGGCTGTCTCCAACAGCAAGCTTTTCTCACGTGGGCTGAGCCGCCACCTCGTTGTTGTGGGCTCCAAGTCCCAAAAAGCCCGGGCCCAGGCAAGTTTTCTGCTCAGGAGCCCATTTGTGAAGAGGGTGGCTGTGCTGCCTTTCCCATTCTGGATGGGGCAAAGGCCATGGGAGCCGCTGCCTCCAAAGGGCCCGGCATGTGTGCTCTTGAGCCCCGAGCTGCCCAAAGGGAAGAGGCCCCAGCCAGGGCAGATCACCGAAGCCCTGGCCATTGCGGCAACGGAAATAGCCAGGAGCTGGTCTCCCCAGACCCTTTTTCTCACAGGGGGGGAGACAGCCAAGGCCACCTTGTCCAGAATGGGTGTGGCACGTATACGCCTCCTGGGAGAACCCCAACCCGGAGTTGTACTGGGAAGGGCTTGGGGTGGTTTGAAACCCGGGGTCCTGGTCTTGACCAAGGCCGGAGCCTTCGGGGATGACCAGGTGATTGCCAGGGTCCTGGAGATTTTAAGCAAAGGCTCCAGCCCGGCAGGGAAAGGAGAGGATTAATGGCTCGGAACACAGCTGGCCAGGCTGGCTTCAGACCCATACTGGGTATTTCTGTGGGAGACCCAGGGGGCATAGGACCTGAGGTGACGGCCAAGGCTCTCAGCCTGCAGGAGGTGTATGCCTTGTGCAGGCCCCTTGTGGTATCTGATGCCGAGGTAATGCAGGAGGCACTCCGAATAACCGGGCTGGACCTTAAGATCAACCCTGTCTCAGGAGCCCGACAAGGCCTTTATCAGTTCGGGACTCTGGATGTGTTTCACATCCCCAACATGCCGGCCCGCAAGATCCGGTACGGAAAGGTCACCCCTGAGCAGGGAGAAGCCTCTTTTCAGTACGTGGCAAGGCTTGTGGAGCTGGCCATGGCAGGCGAGATCCACGCCACAGTCACCGGGCCCATTCACAAGGAGGCGATAAATGCTGCGGGGCATCATTTCGCCGGGCACACAGAGATATTCGCTTGGATGACCTCCACCAGGGACTACGCCATGATGCTGGCCCACGGGAGGTTCCGGGTGGTGCACGTCTCCACCCATGTGAGCCTGAAAGAAGCCTGTGAGAGAGTGAAGAAGCAAAGAGTACTAAAGGTGATTTCCCTTTCCCAGGAAGTTCTGGAAAAGCTGGGGATCAAAGCGCCCAGGATCGGCGTGGCTGCCCTGAATCCTCATGCCGGGGAAGGGGGGCTTTTTGGAAGGGAGGAGGAGGAGGAGATTTTCCCCGCAGTGCAGGAAGCCAGGCAGAAGGGAATCCGGGCTGAGGGCCCAATACCTGCAGACACTGTTTTTTCCAAGATGCTAGGCGGCATGTACGACCTTGTGGTGGTGATGTATCATGATCAGGGCCATATCCCAGTGAAATTGGTGGGGTTCCGTTACGATGAAAAAACAGGCACATGGTCAGAGGTCTCAGGAGTGAACGTGACCCTTGGGCTTCCCATAATCAGGGTCTCGGTGGACCACGGCACGGCTTTTGGAAAGGCGGGCAAGGGGCTTGCCAACGCCCAATCAATGACAGAAGCCATACGCATGGCCGCACTCCTGGCCAGGGGCTCTGGGGCATAGCTCAGAGACTCCCCTGGCATTGCCAGGACCCCTTCTCAACAGCAGCCGTATCTCCTCTCCAGGGTTCTGACCAGGTTGGTGAGCACCTTGTTAACCGGGGTCTGGATGCCCAATGCTTGGCCTTCCCTCACTATTGCTCCGTTTATGACCTCTATCTCGGTTTTTCTTTGATTGGTGACGTCCTGCAGCATGGAAGAGCGGTTGGAGGCCGTGGCCATGGCCACTTCCCTGGCATGGGACACCGGGTCCTGGTAAGGAAGCTTTATGCCCTTGGCCTTGCAAACCTCAAATCCCTCCAGCACAGCCAATTCCATGAGCTCCACCGTCTCGGGATGATCCAGGAGCTGCCCGTTTTTGAGCCCTGTCAGGGCTGTGAGGGCGTTTATCCCAACGTTCACAAGGAGCTTCCCCCAGATGAGGCCCATGACATTTCCCGAGACCTGGGTCTGGATACCTGCCTCATTGAGCATGGCAGAAACCTTTTCCACCCTGGGTGTGACCTCCCCTTGCAGTTCACCTACGGTAGTGAGACCCTGCCCCGCATGGTATATCTCCCCCGGGCTCAGGACCGTGGCTCCCTGGGCAGTGACCCCGGCCAGAACGTTTTGGAAACCTATGACCTTCCCTATGCGCTCCACGTTTCCAAGCCCGTTCTGAAGGGTCAGGACCAGGGTCCTGGGCCCGAAAAGACACTTCGCAGTGCTCACCGCTTCCTCTGTAACCGTGGATTTAACAAACACTATCACCAGCTCAGCCTCCCCGGCCTCCTGAGCCGAGCTCACAGCCTCAAGATTCCTGACCACCCGATCTGCGCCAGGCCCTTTGATGCGAAGCCCCTTTTCTCGGATGCTCTCCACGTGCTCCTTCCAAACATCCACAAGCCAGACCTGGTGGCCGGCCTCTGCCAGAATCCCCCCGAAAAGGGAGCCCATTGCCCCGGCTCCAAGAACAGCTATCTTCACTTTCGCCTCCTAGCCAGGATCTTCCTGAAAGCAAACAGCCCGGACCTCTTCCCGGAATCCCAAGCCACCCCCCCCAAAAAAAACTGGCATGCTTTGGGATAACCAGCCTCAAGAGCCTTGTTCGGCGTCACGGCAAAGCAGGAGTGTTTCCAGGCCCGGTGGCCTCAGTTCTGGGAAATCCACTTGTGAACCTGCACTCCCCACTTTGGTGGATGAGGCGGGCTGGGTCCCCAACCAATTGGAAATCCCAAAGAATCTCCGGGCTTCGTCTCCGGGGCGCAAGCCCCCTTTCTGCTTGGCCTAGGCCAGGGATCCTGCTCAGGCAGGCGCGCATTACTTCAACCCAACTACCCACAAGACCCGGATCATTTGCTGCCAGAGGCTCCTCCAGGGTGGGGCCAAGTGGGCTACCTGGGGCATTGTCTCCCGGGTTGCTGCCACGAGAGGCTCAGTAAAGGGGTCGCAATTCCTCCTCTGTTACTCCTCCGAACACGAATTCCTCGGAGGGAAAGCTCCCTTCCTTCACCTCCCGCTTGAACTCCTGCAGAGCCCTGACCACCTCAGGACCCAGGTCAGCATAGCGCTTCACAAACTTTGGCAAAAACTTCTCGAAAAGGCCCAACATGTCGTGGAATACCAAGACCTGGCCGTCGCAATACTTGCCCGCGCCTATGCCTATGGTGGGGATTGAGAGTTTTGCAGTGATGAGTCTTCCCACCTCTTCGGGCACGCATTCCATCACAATGGAGAAGGCTCCAGCCGCCTCAAGAGCCAGGGCGCTTTCCAGGAGGCTTCTGACAGCCTGGATGTCCTTGCCCTGCACCTTGAATCCCCCAAGCTTGGAGATGGTCTGTGGGGTCAACCCGATGTGAGCCATTACCGGGATGCCGGCATCCACGATGGCCTTGACTTTGTCCGAGACTTCCACCCCGCCCTCCAGCTTTACCACATCGCAGCCTCCCTCCTTCATGAGTCGGGTGGCATTGGTTATGGCCTGCTCGCAGGAGACATTGTAAGAGCCGAAAGGCATGTCCCCCACTATCATGGCATTGGGGGCTCCTCTTACCACAGGCCGGATATGGTGGATCATCTCTTCCATGGTGACTGGCACTGTGGAATCCAGCCCAAGTACTGTCATGGCCAGGGAATCCCCCACCAAGATGATCTCTATACCCGCCTTGTCCACAAAGTGGGCCGTGGGATAGTCGTAAGCAGTGGTCATGCTTATGCGCTCTTTCCTCTGTTTCATCTTCTGCAACTGTGCAATGGTCACCTTGGGCATCCCAAGTCCTCCTCCATGAGCGTAATGGAATCCTCGGTACAGAGTCTCTATTATGGTTCCCTCCAGAAATATCCACAACTCCCTCCAGAGGAGGCCACATCCCGCAGGTCCCTTTCATCCAGGGGAAAGACAGTGCAGGCCTTCCATCTGCAGGTATGATAAACCTTGCAGAGGCTCTGGCTGCTCAAGGCAGGGCACCTAAAGAGAAATCTGCAGCAAACACCGCACTGTCTACAGCTTCCCAGCCGGGAGGCCATTTTGGCCTCAACGTATGCTTCTTTGAAATGCACCAGATAAAATCTCCTCAGCTTGCCCCAGAGAAGTTTTCCTGCAACTCGAAGGGAACCAATTGTCTCCATTGGCTTCACGGGTAAGTTCTGCTCCTTGCCCTTAGCCCTAAAATCCTTGAGCCAGGCCCTCCCAGGTCCTGTTTCTTGAGGCTTTCCAGGATTGCAGGACCTCACTCCCATGGGCACCTCGTGGTGCAATCTGCTCTTTGGATCTCACCCCCTTTTTGCTGAATCACCTCCAGGGCTTTTTCCAATTCCTGCTCCCTTATAAGGAAGTAATCCGTGAGGCAGGTGGATACCACGCACAGGGGGATCCCGGCTTCGGCCAAGGCAGAGCTGAGCCCCGCTATTATTCCCACAGAGAAGGGGTCCAAAGGGCCTTGCACCTCCAGCACACGCCAACCCACCTGGCAATTGACTCCTTGAGGAACCTCTTTTTCCGGGCACAAGATGGAGAGCTCCTCTACAGTGGAGGTGACAGAAGCCGGCCGACCCTTCCAGGCCCAATCAGGGATGGAACTGCCGGGAGGCAACCGGCACATGGCAAACTTGCCATCCAGTAACTTCATGCAAAGACCTCTTGGGAATTCCATTCTGGCTTGCCTCCCCCATGAGATGAACTCCCTCAAAAGGCTCCAGTTCTCATCATCGGGAAGTGGTGGATGGGAAGCCTCCTCCGCACCCCGGGCCCAGCCCAAGAAACGGAACCCTTGGTGCTCTTTCCACTCATTGTGTTATATCATACCTCAAAACCTCCCCTGGCGCCTGTCCCAGGTTCCCAGGGTATGGTTCAAGGCAGCCCGGCTCTTAGCCGATAAGATACTGAAACTTTGGGAGGATTCTTTCTGGTCCAAGAGGCCGGGAAGATGCCTCGGATCTTGCTTCCCGGAGCGTGGAACATGCCAAGGGGTATGAGGTTGGTCATCAACACAGGCGGAGGAGATGCACCAGGGCTGAATGCCGTCATCAGGGCAGTTGTTCTGGCAGCCAACCAAAGGGGCTGGGAGGTATACGGCAGCCGCAATGGATACGAGGGGCTACTGGATGTGGACCAGTTGGTCAGACTCAGCCCGGAGATGGTGGCCAACATAACAGCCCTGGGAGGCACCATCCTGGGGACCACCAACAAGGCCAATCCTTTCGAGTTGGTGGTGGAGACAGCCTCGGGAGAGGTGCAGAAAAGGGATGTGTCCGACAAGATCGTCGCGAACTTCAAGCGGCTTGGCCTGGATTACCTCATAGCCGTGGGAGGTGACGGCAGCCTGGCCATTGCTCATAGGTTTTTTGGAAAAGGAATACCTGTGGTGGGTATCCCCAAGACCATAGACAATGACCTGTCTGCCACCATGGTCACCTTTGGATTTGACACGGCGGTTTCCACGGCCACCGAGGCCATAGACAAACTCCACTCCACCGCCTCAGCCCACGAGAGGATAATGGTGGTGGAGGTCATGGGCAGATATGCCGGCTGGATAGCCTTGCACAGCGGCATAGCAGGCTCGGCGGACGTGATTCTCATCCCGGAGATCCCCTTTGACATAGAAAAGGTATGCCGTCGCCTCATGGAGAACGAACTTAATGGAAGGCGTTATGGAATAGTCGTGGTGGCCGAGGGGGCTGCCCCCGTGGGAGGCACCATGACCGTGAAGGGGACAGGGGAGCCTGGACGCGATCAGGTATTGCTGGGCGGGGTAGGAGAGAACGTGGCAAGAGAGATAGCCCTCAGAACCGGGAAGGACACCAGGTCACTGGTTCTGGGACATCTCCAAAGGGGCGGATCCCCAACCACCTTTGACAGGCTTCTGGCCACCCGTTTTGGAACCGCTGCCGTCAGATTCATCGAGCAGGGACTCTCTGGGATAATGGTGGCCAACAACCCACCCGGGATGGCGGCGGTCCCCCTGGAAATGGCCGTGGAAAGGATGAAAAGAGTTCCTTTGGATTCGGACACGGTTGAAACCGCTCGGGATCTGGGGATCTGCCTGGGGGACTGAAACTCATCGATTAAGGCGCTGGAGGATGGCTTGGGCCACCTCCAGGGCCCTTGTTCTCAGATTCTGGGACACGTATCCTTCCCTGGCGAGTAACTCCAGCCTTTCCCGGTCCAACAAGAAAGCCGGCTCTCCTGGACGCCGCACCACGTCTATCTCCAGGTCCACATACCTGGCGCCATAGGGGTACATCTCCACGGGGGTGTTCACATTGTGGTACTCTCCCTTGAGAGTTCCTGTGCCGGAATAATAAACGTGGCGCACAGACCAGGCACCCTCTCTGATCTCGGTTATGGCATAATCTCCCTCTTCTATGGGCATGTCCAAACCGTCGTACCAGCCCTGGCTCAGCCTTCTTTTCACCACGAACCCCTCTGAGGAAAACTCTATGAGTGTGGCCTCCCTGGGTCTGGCTGGCCTGGCCCCAACCCGCACGTGTTCCAGCCTCACGGATCCTCCCCTGCCCAGGGAGCCCAGCACCAGTTCCTGGAAGAGCCTCGACCCTGCCTGTTGAACCAGTGAAGCCTCCTTCCCCAGAGTCTGCTCGCAACTCTTCACGGCCCGCCAGTTCACTATCCTGAGCCTGTGATGCTTTGGTACGGTGGGCACCACGCTCCCCCGCACGCGGTCCAGCACCTCCTTGGCCGCACCAGGGAACTCCACCGCCGCCCTGACCCACCCATCCCTGTCCTCCTCCGGGTCTAGCCTGACCAGCACCGCATCCGTGAGGCGAAGCTGCAGGAAGCGAAGCAGCTCCCATACCAGCTCCGTTTCCCCCAGGATGTCCACCCCATGAAGGCTGTAACGATCCTGCAGGATTGTCTCGGGAACCCCCTGCACCTCTGGGAGCTTGAGCTGCGCCCTGAGCTCCGCCGTGGGTTCCACAACCTCATGCCCGCCTTCCATCAGGAGCAAGGCCAGGGCCGTTTCATACATTCCACTGATCTTGACCCTCAAGATTTCCTCCGCTTCCCCCTTCGGCCTTGGAGGGACAGGTGGGACCCTGTTTTCTGTTCTCTCCCGGTTATCACTTTTCAGTAACTTCCCCCGCTTGTCAACAAAATTCGAGCATGTGTTCCCTTCTCAAGCATATGACGGCCCGCAGTCGAGCTTTTTCCCAAGACCCCCCAGGCTCCCCCATGGCCAACAGATGCGCCCTGTACCCCTTTCTTATTTGCCCCAAGGCAGGCCTTGAAGAGTGACGCAGGATCCGGGCCCCGTTGCAAGTGGCGGCCTGGAGGGCCCCGGAAAGCCCAAGCCCGGCCTCGCAGAGCAGCCGGATCTCTTCATATACGGATTCCCCGGCATTCACCAGGGAGGCCCCGGCATCGGTGCCGGCAGCTATTCGCACCCCAAGTTCCTGAGCTGCTGCCAGATGTTCTTGCTGCATGGCATAAATCCTTCGGATGTTCTCCAAGAGGCCCGGCGGGGAGTCTGTCTCTCTGGAGTGTCTCTCCAAGAGCCTTTTCACCGGGACAAGGGTGGGGACCCATGTTACAGAGCCCCCGGCCATCTTGCGCACTGTCTCCATGTCTATGAGGTAGCCGTGCTCCAAGGTGTCCACACCCGCCTCCAGGGCTGCCCTGACCCCTTGGATTCCATTGGCATGCACCATGACCCCAAGCCCGGCATCCTTGGCCTTTGAAACCATGCGTTTCAACTCGGCCCCCTGGAACCCCAAGGTACCCTGCACCTTACCCAACCTGAAATCCACTGGCCCTGTGAGAATCAGCTTCAAGAAGAGAGCCCCCATCCTGAGAAGATCATCCAATACCTCCCTGAACTCAAACCAGTCCCTGACAGCACGACCCAAGAATCCTCCATATTCACCAGGGGCGTGAATGGCCCATCCACAACCCTGCACCTCCACCCCAACCCGGCCGTCTCTGAACATCTCCAGCAGCTGCCCCCCATGTTTGTGCCCCCCATCCCTCACGGCCGCGATCCCGGATTCCAGACAGACCTTTAGCCGCTGCCTTGCGTGGCGTTCACCCCCCAGACCCAGATGCACATGGCTGTCCACAAGAGCCGGGAAAAGAAAACAATCCCGCAGGTCTATGACCCGACTCACGCCAGGTGGCTGGAAGCCTCCTTCCTGAACTTGAAACAGATCTCGGATTTCCTCCCCCATTGCCAGGACGCCCCTCTCAGGCAGCAGGGAGGCCCCTGGGGTGGCTGCAATACCCTTGGCCAGGATGGCGGTCAGCTCACCCTTGTTCAGCCATATGATTTCTGGCACTTTTCCACCCGACCCAAGCAATTCAGCAAATCCCGCCCCATCAAGGCCTTATAAGACCCCAATCCCTCGGGAGGCTTCATCGAGATCTGCAAAGCCGGAGCACATCTCCTATCCAGTATGGCACACTTGGGGTGTTTTCAAACACATTCCCCTGAATGGGAGCAAATCCCCAATTTTCTTTCACTGTTTCGCTGAAGCGAGTCTGTTGGCCAGGCGCCTGGGCTTGAACAAGAAAAGCAGGAAATTTTGAGGCCGGAGCTCAGAGGTTTTTCTCACTGCCTGTTTGAATTTCCCCTTTCTTTGTTTTTCCATCTTCTTATGGCAAACCTGCCTGCCACCAGGATGACCACCGTAGCCATCCCGCTAGAAGGCGAAACATAGAAGATGGAACCCAGGCCGCCCAGAATCAGTCCCACCCAAAGCCCGGTCAGAAACATGGCCCCGAAGGGTTTCCCGGGAGGGGAAGAGCTTGTGAGGAAACCGCCTTTTCTGGTGGCATAGGCCGCTAGCAATACCCCCAGAACCACGAATCCATAACCCAGCAGCACTGCTCCCATGCTCTCGGGGGTTTTCAAGCCAGCAACCCCCTGTCTTCATCATAGTGCTGGGCAAACAGCGCACCTGCCCCTTTGAAAACATTCACGTGAGCCAGGATGTAATCTGCCAACTGCCTTCTTCTGTGCTCCTCGAGTGAGTTGAAAATGCCCATCATCTCCTCCAGGTCCGGCTTGCTCTCCAAGAGTTCCCAGAGTTCCTCTGGCCTCTCGGGTACCAAGGCTGCAGGCTCCCTGTGCACTTGGGCTGCAAATTTGGCCCTGGCTTCCAACAGCAGCTCCTTGAGGGTCTCATGCAGCTCCTCCAGCTGTGCCTCCAGCAGTTCTGAAGAGGCGCAAGGTTCTGTGAGAGGAACCAGATCCCCCCCTTGAGAAGGAAAGGCCACCACAGTCACCATGGGCATCTGGCCTGGGGCCTGATCCACAACGATTCGCACTGTAGCCTTCATGTGAGATCCCCCGAATCTTCTTCCAGCCTTGGGGCTGATTGGGCTCAGATGGAGTTCTCCCATCCTTGGCCAAAATCAGCAAGAGGTCTTACCTCTGTTACCTCAAAAGTCACGGCTGCCTGGATCATGGATGCTGCTTTCTCTCCAGCGTGCCGGGCTATCTCCTTCCTTATCTCCTCTAATAGCTCACCTTGGGTCTGGCAGCTTTTCATGAGCATGTACACCCTGAGCCCCTTCCAACCCTCCAGGGTCTTGCCGGGCTCCAAGATCATGAAAGCAGCATGAGGGTTTTCCTGAAGGTTGGCCAGGGTCCGATTCCTTCCCAGGCCCATCACAACCGTGCGCTCATCCAGCATGCGCATGGAATTGAAGTAGGCCACATTCACCCGCCCAGAACGGTCTGAGCTGGCCAAGGCCCCCAGCCTGGGTTGCTTGTTGAAAAACTCCACCAATTTGGATGACATGGCCGCCTCCTGGAATAGGGTTTGGTTTGAGATCCAGCCTAGAGAGACAGGGATGGATTGTCAAGCAGGGGGGACTGCTGTAGGGAAACCCCGGTTGCACAGCACTGGGGGCTTATGGTAGAAAAGTAGACCCACTTTCCAGAAACCAACACCCCAGGAGGTGAATCATGAGCCCCAAGAAAGCCTTTATCAGCCTTGGAATGTGGATTCTGAGCGTGGGTTTATCGCTGGGTTTGCCGGGCTGGAGCCAGGCAGGCAAGAAGGACAACTCCTTGAACATAGCCTGGGAAAAGGAGCTCGAGACCCTGGATCTCTATTACAACACGGCCAGGGAAGGTATCATTGTAAGCTATCTCATCTATGACACGCTTTTTTATCGGGATCCCAAGAGTTCCGAGTATTTGCCCTCCCTGGCCACAGGCTACAGGTGGATCAACGACACGACCCTGGAGGTGGAGCTCAGAAAGGGTGTGCTTTTCCACAACAAGGAGCCCATGGATGCTGAAGACGTTGTGTTCACGGTGAACCACGTTACAAACCCCGACAACAAGGTCCTGGTGCAGCAGAATGTGAACTGGATGGAACGGGCTGAGAAACTGGACCAGCACAAGGTTCGGATCTATCTCAAGAAGCCTTTCCCTGCGGCCCTGGAATATCTTGCCAATTACCTGCCCATCTATCCCAACGAGTACTACTCCAAGGTGGGCTCCAAGGGATTCGGATCTGCGCCCGTGGGAACCGGTCCTTATCGGGTGGAAAAGCTGGAACCAGGCAAATCAATAGTATTCGTGAAAAACGAGGCATACTTTGAGGGAAGTCCAAAGGGGAAACCCACTATCGCCAAGATAGTCCAACGCACCATACAGGAGATAAACACCAAGCTGGCTGAACTCATAACAGGGGGGCTGGACTGGATCTGGCAGGTGCCCCCGGATCAGGTGGAAAAACTGTCACAGGTCCCCAACATCAAGGTGATACCTGCCGAGACCATGAGGATTGGATTTCTCTTCATGGATGCGGCCGGACGCTCTGGAACCAATCCTTTGCAGAAATTGGAGGTGAGGCGCGCCCTGAACCACGCCATAGACAGGGAAAGCATGGCCCGCAAACTGGTGGGTGGCCAATCCCGGGTGGTGCACACTGCCTGTTTCCCGAGCCAGTTCGGCTGTACAGATGAAGGAGCAATGCGCTACGAATACGACCCGGAGAAGGCCAAGAAGCTCCTGGCCCAGGCAGGTTATCCCAATGGATTCGAGGTGGATCTATATGCCTACAGGGAGAGGCCCTATGCCGAGGCTGTGGTGGGCTATTTGAAGGCGGTGGGGATAAAGGCCAACCTTCAGTTCATGCAGTACGCTGCCATGAGGGACAAGTGGCAGGCCGGCAAGGCCTCACTGGGATACTGGACCTGGGGCTCCTATTCCATAAACGATTGTTCGGCCATAACCGGCTACTGGTTCAAGTTCACCAACGACGACTCAGCAAGGGACCAGCAGGTGAAGGAATGGCTGGAGGTGGCGGACACCACGGTGGAGCCCGAAAAACGCAAGGATTATTACAAGAAGGCTCTCCAGAGGATCGCGGAGCAGGCTTACTGGGTCCCGTTGTTTTCGTACGTTTCAAATTACGCTTTTCATAAGGACCTGGAGTTCACACCCTATCCTGACGAGGTTCCCAGGTTCTTTGAGGCCAGGTGGAAGTGAGGTCCAAAGGTGCTCTCGTACATCCTCAGGAGGCTGGCCCTGGCCCTTGCAGTGGCCTTTACGGTTTCTGTTGTAAGCTTCATGCTCCTTAGGCTCTCGGGGGACCCTGCAGCGGCCTTGGCCGGGGAGAGCGCCTCAGCCCAGGACATAGAGTTCGTGAGGAAGAAGTACGGACTGGACAGGCCGCTGCTCATCCAGTATGCGCAATGGGCCTCCAGGGCGCTGCAGGGAGATTTCGGGGAGTCGGCCTTTTTCAAGAAGGAAGTCCGGGAAATCCTTTCAGACCGCATCTGGGTGACCCTGGGTCTGGGAGGCATGGCCCTTTGCTTCGCAGTGGTGGTTGCCATCCCCCTGGGGGTGGCAGCTGCCATGAAACCAAACAGCTGGCTGGACAGACTGGCTCTGACCATAGCAGTGTTCGGGCAGGCCATGCCCTCTTTTTGGTTCGGTCTGGTGCTCATCATTCTTTTCGGGGTGACCCTCAGGTGGTTTCCCATTTCAGGCAGCGACACCCTGGCCCACATGCTCATGCCGGCCGTGGCCTTGGGGTACTACGCCACTCCAGCCATTATGAGGCTGACGAGGGCCGGGATGCTGGAAGTCCTGGCCTCGGACTACATCCGGACCGCCAGGGCAAAAGGATTGAGGCCTGGGGCCGTGCTTTTCAAACACGGACTCAGAAATGCCATCATCCCAGTGGTCTCACTTGCATCGGTCCAATTCGGATTCATGTTGGGAGGCTCGGTGGTCATAGAGACAGTCTTTGCCATCCAGGGAGTGGGGTTCTTGGCCTGGGAGTCCATCAAGCGCTCAGACCTCCCGGTGGTGCAGGCCATTGTATTAATGCTGTCAACAATTTACGTCCTGCTTAACCTGCTGGCGGATGTCCTAAATGGTGTGCTGGATCCCCGCATTCGGGTACATTGACAGGGTGTTATGAGCAACAGCCTCAAGGCCGAGAATGGTTCCATCCTCCTGGAGCAGCAACTGGCATGGGATCGTTTACTGATCTGGCGCAGGATTCTCGGACACCGGGGGTTGGTCCTAGGGGGCTGCATACTTCTGGGCATAATGGGCTTGGCTTTCCTGGCCCCTTGGATCGCCCCCCATGACCCCTATGCCCAGGACCTGGAAAGAAGACTGGTGCCGCCCTTCTGGCACGCCCAAGGCAACTGGACACATCCCCTCGGCACGGACGGGCTGGGCCGGGATTACCTCTCCAGGCTCATATACGGGGCCAGGATCTCCTTGTTGATCGGGATATCCACGGTTTCCATCTCGGCTTTGATTGGATCTTTTCTAGGTATCCTGGCGGGATACTTTGGTGGAAGGGTCGACTGGGCGGTCAGCTTCATGATCATGGTGCGTCTGGCCATGCCCGTTATCCTGGTGGCCTTGGCTGTGGTGGCACTGGTGGGAGGTTCCCTGCAGGTGGTTATCCTTGTACTGGGGTTTCTGCTTTGGGACCGCTTCGCAGTGGTCATGCGGGCATCCACCCAATTGGTCAGGTCTGCGGATTACATAAGGGCAGCCCAGGCTGCAGGGGCCTCTACCCTGCGGATTCTGGCTACCGAGATCCTGCCCAACGTGCTGGGACAGCTGGTGGTGGTGATCACTCTGGAGATGGCCAGAGCCATACTTCTGGAGGCGGCCCTGTCCTTTCTGGGGCTGGGGGTTCAACCTCCCTTGCCTTCCTGGGGGCTCATGGTTTCGGAAGGCAAGGAGTTCATGTTGTTCACCCCTTGGGTGATCACCATCCCTGGGGTTGCCCTCTTCATGCTGGTGCTGGCCATCAATCTGGTGGGTGACGGCATCAGGGACATAACAGCGCCGGAGACCCGCACATGAACCCTGTCCTGGAGGTGGAGGGATTGCATGTGAGGATCCCGTGGCGCCGTGGCTTGCTTCACCCGGTACAGGATGTTTCCTTCGGGGTGGGGCCGGGTGAGACCTTGTGCCTGGTAGGGGAATCAGGATGCGGGAAGTCTTTGACAGCACTGGCTGTCATGGGGCTCTTGCCCAGAGTGGCCCGCCGCGAAGTCAGGAGGCTGAATCTGGAAGGGGAGGACCTCTCCCTGGCCACAGAACGTAGGATGTCGGAAATCCGTGGTAACAGGATGAGCATGATCTTCCAAGAGCCCATGACTTGTCTCAATCCCTGTTACACGGTGGGAAACCAGCTCATGGAGGTGTTGAGGCGCCACAAGAAGCTCTCCAGGCTGAAGGCAAGAGAGCGTGCCCTGGAGCTGCTGGAACATGTAGGAATCCCAGCAGGAGCTCATCGGCTCAAACAATACCCGCATCAACTCTCAGGAGGGCTTCGCCAGAGAGTCATGATAGCCATGGCCTTGATGTGTGAACCAAGGCTCCTCATAGCCGACGAACCCACCACTGCCCTGGACGTCACCATCCAGGCCCAGATCCTGGGGCTGATGAAGCGCCTGCAGGAGGAGTTCCATCTGAGCCTGGTGTTGATCACTCATGATCTGGGAGTGGTGGCTCGAACAGCGCACAGGGTGGTGGTCATGTACGCGGGTCAGATCGTGGAGACTGGGAACACCACCGAGGTCTTCTCCAGACCCCTGCATCCTTACACCAAAGCCCTCATGGAATGTATTCCTGTGCCAGGCCGCACCACACCAGGACAACGTCTGGGGGCGATCCCCGGCCTTGTGCCCACTCTTCTAGGCGCCGCAGACCGTTGCTATTTCTCCAACAGATGCAGCAGCGTGCAGAAAGAGTGCCTGGAAGGGGCCGTGGAGTTGAGGGAACTGGAACCCCTAAGGACCGTCAGATGTATCCTGTACCCACTCGGATGAAACAGGAAGCACCGGAACCCATTCTGGAAGCCAGGGACGTGCATCGCACTTTCGGGCTGCGGGTGGGTCTGTTTCGCAAGAAGCTGAGCCTCAGGGCTGTGGGAGGGGTAAGCCTCAAGGTATTCCCAGCAGAGGTGGTGGGTCTGGTGGGCGAATCCGGCTGTGGGAAAACCACCTTGGCACAGATGCTCCTGGGTCTCTTGCCGCCCAACAAGGGGGAGATACTCTTGCTGGGCAAACCAATGCCAGAGCTTTCCCGCCAAAGCATCTCAAGGGTGGTTCAGCCCATTTTCCAGGACCCCTACTCTTCTCTGAACCCGAGGCATACCCTGGGTAGAATAATTTCGCTTCCCTTGAGAGTGCACGGGATAACAAACGGTTCTGAATGGCGGGAGCGAACCCTTGAGATGATGGACAGGGTGGGCCTGCCCAGGCATCTCTTCAAGAGCCTTCCGGGCCAGCTTTCAGGGGGGCAGAGGCAACGGGTGGCCATAGCCAGAGCACTCATCATGCGGCCCTCGGTGGTGATATGCGACGAGCCCACCTCTGCCCTGGACGTCTCAGTGCAGGCCCAGATCCTGAATCTTCTCCTGGATCTCAAGGAAGAATTTGGTTTAACTTATCTCCTGGTGAGCCATAACCTTGCCGTGGTACAGCACTTGGCCTCCCGCGTGGCTGTCATGTACCTGGGACGGATCGTGGAGGAGGCTCCCACGGATATCTTGTTCAAGAAGCCCGCACACCCATATACCAAAGCCCTGATGTCTTCGGTCTTGACTCCGGATCCCTGCCTGGGCCTCCCAGAGATCCCAGGGGGATGGATTTTCCCGAATCCTTTGGAACCTCCGGAAGGCTGCGCCTTCCATCCCCGCTGCCCCAGGGCAAAGGCCACCTGCCGCGAGGATCCGCCTCCAGAGGTGAGGCAGGGGCCACACCTCCTGGAATGCCATTTCCCGGATTTAGGCTGAACAAAGGGGCACAGAACACGCAACGGGGTGAGAAATGGACAGGAAGGGGGCTATCTCAAGGGCCTGGAACTACGTGGACAGTGGCGGCCTTTTCCAGGATTTGGCCAGGCGTGTGGCAATTCCCACGGAGAGCCAAAACCCTGACAGGGAAGCCGAGATCAAGAGGTACCTTACCCAGGAGATGGGGCCTTACCTTGAAACCATGGGGTTCAGCTGGGAGATCCTGGGAAACAAGGCAGTGCCTAGGCTACCTTTCCTGGTGGCCCAAAGGATGGAGAATCCTTCCAGGCCCACAGTCCTGACTTATGGTCACGGGGATACTGTGAGGGGCATGGAGGGGAAGTGGGCAAAGCAAAGGTCCCCGTGGCAGCTTGTGCTGGAAGGCCAGAGGCTTTACGGACGCGGGACAGCAGACAACAAGGGCCAGCACACCATAAACCTTGCTGCCATGCGCTGCGTGCTGGAAGAAAAAGGATCCTTGGGCTTCAATGTGAAGGTGCTCTTGGAAACCGCCGAGGAAATTGGTTCTCCCGGGCTTCACCAGTTCTGTCAAGACCACCGTGAGCTGTTGGCCGCGGACGTGCTCATAGCCAGCGACGGCCCAAGATTAAGACCCCATAGGGCCACAGTGTATGGAGGGAGCCGTGGGGTGTTCAATTTTGACCTGGAGGTGAATCTAAGGGAGGGAGCACACCACTCCGGGAACTGGGGAGGGCTCCTGTCAAACCCTGGAATCATTCTGGCCCACGCCATAGCCTGCATGGTTAGCTCCAAGGGTCAGATCCTGATCCCAGAGCTGGTTCCAAAGGATATTCCGGATTGGGTCCGGGAGAGCCTGGCCAAGCTGGATGTGCAGGGAGAGGAAGGCCCGAGCATAGATCCCCACTGGGGTGAACCCGGCCTGAGCCTGGCCGAGAAAGTGTACGGCTGGAGCAGCCTGGAGGTGCTGGCCTTCCAAACAGGGGATCCCTCTTCCCCAGCCCATGCTATACCGCCCCGGGCCTGGGCACGATGCCATCTGCGCTTTGTTGCAGGCCAAGACCCCTGTTGCTTCCTTCCGGCCATCCGTAACCACTTGGACAGACATGGTTTCCAGCAGGTGAGGGTGGAGCCGGTAAGGGAGAGCTGGACCAATGCCACACGCATGAGCCCCAAAGAGCCTTGGATCATGCGTGCCATGAGTTCCCTGCAGGAGACCTCCGGCAGGGAGCCTGACTTCCTGCCCAACCTCGGGGGGACATTGCCCAACGACGCCTTCACTGATTTCTTGGGGCTTCCCACGGTCTGGATCCCCCACTCTTACGGGGGTTGCTCTCAGCACGCCCCGGATGAACATCTACTGCTGCCCCTGGCCAGGGATGCCATGGGGCTCATGGCCGGTCTTTTTTGGGATCTGGGAGAACAAGCCTAAGGCAGGCTTCTCTGATTCCTGGCTGACCGCTATGACCTTTTCAAGGGGCTTGGGAGTCTCCCGACTCCGGCAGGGAAAAAGATCCTGGCATGCAGATTTTTCTTGCTCTGAGAAATATAATCCATTATACTGACAGGTAAGAAAGTAAAACAATTGTATGGAAATAGGGACCATGAAAACACAGCTGAACAGAGTGGGAGCCATTAGTTACGAAGGAACTTCGGGGCCTGAGTTGATCACCATCCCCCTGCCCGAGGAGTTCAACCAGATGACAGCCGCCCAAAGGATCCAGTTCTTGTCCGACGCCCTGAAGGCGGTAGAGGCCAAGTATCCTCTTGAGAAGGAAAGCTTGAGGAGGCATACTTCCCTGGTTCGGATTGCAGATGGCAAGGTGACCTATTCGGTGGAATACCTCCCCATGCCGGATGACGACTATTGATCTTCGTTCCCATGGGGTGGCTCCTGGTTTGCCCCTGAATCCTGTTCAAAAGCTCTCTTAAAAAAAGCCCATGCTTTCCAGGATCTGAACAGCCGGGAGTTTCCCCTCCCAGTGAGCTGGGTTCACCCGGAGTGATCCAGTCTTGGTCCCTCAAGGGTTTTCCCCCGCATCTTTGACCAACGGCACAGACTCGCCAGAGCAGCCGCAGCCCTCTCTGGGGTAGGGTAGTTTACTATAGCATTCATGCTCTCCAGCTCTTCCACCTCCTTTTCCCATATCCCTGGGGGAGCTGCAATACAGCTGAGCACCGGTTTGCTCTGGCCCCACTGCACCAGAAGATCCCTGAGCCCCGACAGTGCGCCCACATTGGCCGAGGCAAACATTATAAGCAGCAAGATGGCGTCAACCTCCTCGCTGTGCATGACCGTCTCCACGATTCCTCGAATGGCCTTCCCGTCATACCAAGCCGGGCCCATGTCCACGGGGTTTGTGCGCATGGCCAGAGGGGGAAGCAGCCTTTGGATCTCCTTCCGGGTTTGCTCTTCAAAAGGTCTAACCTCCAGGCCTTCTGCAACACAAACGTCCAGGGCTGCCATGGCCGGGCCTGCCTGACCCGAGAGTATGGCCACTCGGTTTCCCTTTGGGGGCTGGCAGATCCCCAGCACCTTGGCTGCATCCAAGAGACCATCGGCAGAATCCACCCAGAGAATGCCTGCCTGGGTGAATGCACCACGGTATATCTCGTAGCTTCCGGCCATGCTTCCCGTGTGGGAACGGCTTGCCTGATCTCCAAGCTCTGACCTACCGCACTTGTACGCCACCAGGGGTTTTCTTCCTTTGAGCCTCTTGGCTTCCAACAGCAGGTCCCTGGCCTTGTCCAGACCCTCCACGTACACTGCCACACACTTGGTCAAAGGATCACTCACCAGGTACTCCAGCAGGTCCTGGAAATCCACGTTGCATCGATTTCCCAGACCTATGACTTTGCTGAAGCCCACCCCGTTTCTCATGGCCAGGAAAGCCAGCAGGTGGGACATGCCTCCACTTTGGCTCACAAGGGCTACGCCTCCGGGCTTCACCCTCGAGAATTCAGGGGTGAAAGAGGCGTTGAGGCGTTCATGAAGGCTCACCAGGCCGAATGTATTGGGCCCTATGATGGGAATCCCGGCCCTGCTGGCAGCAGCCCCTACCTCTTCCTGAAGCCTGGCCCCTGATGGATCCTCTATCTCTTTGAAACCGGCTGTTATGAGCACTATCGCCCTCACACCCTTCTTGGCGCAGTTCTCAATCTGCTCCAAAACACGGCCTGCAGGCACCACCAGTATGGCCATGTCCACATTCCCCGGGATCGCCTCCAAGGAGGCATAGGCCCTCAAACCCAGCACCCTTTCCCTGCCGGGATTAACAGGCAATATCTGCCCAGGAAAGCCTCCGGCAACAAGGCTCTTCATCACGTGATACCCGAGCTTTGCTAGATCCTCAGTGGCCCCCACCACTGCCACCGAGGAGGGCGAAAAAAGATATCTGAAGTCAGCCTTCATGGATGCCCCCTGTTCTCGCTCAGGCCTTCATCCCAATATTTTCCTGGTTCAAACTCCCTGGAACCGGGGTTGCCTCTTCTCCAATCTTGCTCTTATGGCTTCCTCGAAGTCGCGGCTGGATATGAGGGACGCCTGGATCTGGCTGGTATACTCCAATGCTGCCTGCAAGCCCATGTCCGAGGAAAGGTCCACCACTTTCTTGGCCAAACCCACTGAAAGCGGGGGAAGAGCGAGTATTTCCTCTGTCCATGCAGAGAGCTCCTGTTCCATCTCCTCCTGTGAGACCGCCTTGTGCACCAGACCCAGCTCAGCCGCCTTGACCCCGTCCACTGCCCTTCCCAGCATGACCAACTCCTTGGCCTTGGCTGCCCCCAGGATACGCTCCAGCCTTTGGCATCCTCCCAGGTCTGGCACAAGGCAGTACTGTACCTCCGGCAGGGCAAAGCGCGTCTCCCTGGTGCAGATCCTGAAATCACAGGCCAAAGCCATTTCCATGGCAGCCCCCAGGGCATAGCCATGGATGAGCGCCAGGACCGGCTTTTCCAGGGAGCTGATTCTGCCGAAAACCTCTTGCATCCTGGAGAGATGGTACCTGAAGGTGGTCGGAAGCCGCTCTAGGCCTTGACCGGCCAATGCCTGGAGATCTGTTCCCGAAGAGAAAGCCCTGCCTGCCCCCCGTATGACCAGGAGCCTGACTTTCTCCATTCGGCTGATCTCATCCAGGGCCTGGGCCATCTCCTCCAACAATCTAGGACTTATGGCATTCAGCTTCTCAGGCCTGTTCAGTATGAGGCTCACCACTGCTTCCTGCCTTTCCAAGAGCAAGGTCTCGTATCCCATGTAACATCTCCTCGCAGAAGAGCGTTTTCTTGGACCCAATTTCCGGGGAAGGCATTCTATCCTGCCCTGCTCCAGCAGACAACCCGGCTCTGCCGGGGGCTTCCCTCTCCCTGTTCCTGTAAAATTGGACTAGAATCAGCTTTTGTGGGGGTGAACCATGGTCATAGACGTGCACGTTCATGTGGCAGGCACGGGCAGCCACAGCCCCTGCTTCATTTCTGAAAAACTCCGCACAAGCCCGGCCTATCTCTTGATGCTGGCCACAACAGGACACTTGTTCGGGAAAGTGGACGACGAGACCATCCAGGAGCACATACTGGGAACACTGAGAAAGGCCAAGCTGGTGCAACAGGCAGTGCTTCTGGCCCTGGACATGGTGCACGACAGCCGGGGCAGAGCGCTGCCGGAACGAACGCATCTTTACGTTCCCAACGACCACGTGGCCCGCATGGTCTCCTTTGAGTCCAGAGCTTTGTTGGGGGCCTCGGTTCATCCGGACCGGCCAGATGCCCTGGAGGAGCTGGAGCGGGTGGCACAGATGGGAGCAGTTTTGCTAAAGTGGATCCCCTCTTCACAGGAGATCAACCCGAGCCGCAAGCGTTATCTACCTTTTTATAGAAAGCTTGCGGAGCTGGGCCTTCCCCTTCTGTGCCATGCGGGCGCAGAACATGCAGTGCCCTGCTCAGAACCTCAAGAGGAGTTCCGGGGCTTCGACGACCCATCCAGGCTTGTGTTCGCCTTGGAGGAAGGGGTCAAGGTGATAGTTGCCCATTGTGCCTTGCCTGTCTTCAGCCATGACGAGGATTACACCGAGCTATTCATAGAGCTAATGGCCCAGGCCAAAAAGGAGGGATGGGCCTTGTACGCCGACGTATCGGCTCTGTCTGCCCCTTTTCCGCATCGTGTGGGAATCCTGAGAAGGATCCTGAGGGAGCTCCCGCACGAGAGGTTGATTCTGGGTAGCGATTATCCCATCCCGGTGAGTCCGCTTTGGCCAGGGGCTGCCGGGGAAATGGACTTGCAGGAGTGGGCCGAAGCAATGCTGACCAGCAACCCGCTGGATCGAAACCTTAAGGTTATCAGGGCATTGGGCTTCTCTGAGCAGGTCTTGAGCAATGCTTCAAGGGTGCTGCGAGTTCCCTGAGTCCATGTTTAGGCCCCATGTTTCACTAGAAAGGCTTGAAGTCGCCCCTGGCCTGCTGGAAAAGCCGCGGGTTTGACTGGACCCACCCCATCCCCTATACTCCCATTGTGCTTGGACCAATAGCGCATTTTCCCAAGGCATGTGAGCTGGGGGGATTGAAGAGGCTGAGGGAATGTGTGGCTCCTGATCAAGATGTTTTCCCCAGGCCAGAGTTCAAACGGGTTGAAACCGGCGGGTGCGAAGGCCTTGCCAAGTTGGGATGTCCCATCACAGCTGGCTGAGTTAACCCGGTGATCCGGGTAATGGTGAAACTAGGCCCGGGGTAAAAAAAAAAGCCATCAAAGAGAGGATCGCAAAATGCTAGTTCCCATGAGGATCTTGTTGGATCACGCGGCCGAGAACGGTTACGGCCTGGCGGCCTTTAACGTCAACAACATGGAGCAAATCCAGGCCATTATGGAGGCTGCCAAGGAGACCGACTCACCCGTAATCATTCAGGCCTCCAGGGGAGCCCGCAAGTATACCAACGATGCTTTCCTGCGTCACCTGATGCTGGCTGCAGCGGAGTTATACCCGCAGCTTCCCATTGCCATGCACCTGGACCACGGCAATTCCCCCGAGACCTGCTTCAGCGCAATAAGGCAGGGGTTCACAAGTGTGATGATGGATGGCTCCCTCATGGAAGACGGCAAGACCCCCAGCTCCTATGAATACAACGTGAAAGTGACGCGCCAGGTGGTAAAGGCGGCCCATCGCAAGGGGGTGACGGTGGAGGGTGAGATAGGCACCTTGGGGGGAATCGAGGACGGCCACGGCGCGGGCTTGAGCGGGGAGGAGGCCAGACGCCACTTGACAGACCCTGGACAGGCAGAGCGATTTGTGCGGGACACAGAGGTGGACGCCCTTGCAGTGGCCATAGGCACTAGCCACGGTGCGTACAAGTTCTCAAGGCCTCCCACGGGAGAAGTCCTGGTCATGAGCCTCATAGAGGAGATTCACCGAAGGATCCCCAACACCCATCTGGTCATGCACGGCTCCTCCAGCGTGCCTCAGGAACTCCTGGAGATCATCCGGAGATACGGCGGGAAGATGAAGGAAACCTACGGGGTTCCGGTGGAGGAGATCCAAAGGGGAATAAAGCATGGGGTTCGGAAAATCAATGTGGATACTGACAACCGTCTTGCCATGACAGGCGCCATAAGGAGGGTCTTTGCCGAGTCTCCTGAGAAGTTCGATCCCAGGGAGTACCTGGGGGAGGCTCGCTCCGCAATGAAAAAAGTGTGCATGGAAAGGATGATAGCCTTTGGACAGGCCGGAAATGCCTCCAAGATAAGACCCGTCACCTGCAGACAGATGGTGATTTTTTACAAGACCGGGCAAAAGCCTGCCTAAGCCTTAGTTGGGCATGGATGGGGGACGATTCAGACTGGGCAGTGGATCCAGTGCAACCGATGCGGCAGTTCTTGAAAGAAATCTGTGCGGGTCCGGTGGTTTCTGAGAAAGGATTCTGGATCTGGGAAGCTTGGGGCCGGCTGGCTGGGGCCTGGATGCGCTTGGGTCTGCCCATGCTCCTGGGGCGGAGCACCTGGATTTTGAATTCATCGGGAAGGAGCAGCGAGTAATTCATGGATTGCTTCCTGCTGGGATCGGGAGGCATGATGCCCATGCCGTACCGATACCTCACCTCTCTTGTGGTCCGCCTCCAGGGGTTCATGTACATGTTCGATGCTGGCGAGGGAACCCAGATTGCCCTCAAGAAGGCAGCCATAGGTGTGAAAAACCTCAGGGTCCTGGCCTTGAGCCACTTGCACGGGGACCATTGTCTGGGCACACCAGGCATTCTCATGATGCGAGCCCAGCTGGAGGAACCCGGACCTCTCACGATTCTGGGTCCCCCTGGCACTGAGGAATTCTTGAAGAGTGTCCACCAGGCCTTGCGGTTCCACCTTAGCTTCCCCGTGAACTTTGTGGAATGGAGGCAGGAGGGCCCTCAGGAGGCCTACAGGGACGAACTGGTACGGATCTCCTGGGAGCCCCTGAGCCACACCACCTTCTGCCTGGGTTTTCGTTTGGAAGAACACCAGAGGCCGGGCAAATTCAGGCCGGATGCTGCCAGGAGGCTTGGAGTCCCGGAAGGCCCCTTGTGGGGTGAGCTCCAGAGAGGCAGGGAGGTTTCTCTGGAGAATGGGACCAGGGTGGCTCCAGGGCAGGTGGCAGGCACTCCCAGAAGGGGAAGGAGCGTCTGCTATGCCGTGGACACCAAAGCCTGCAAGAGCCTTTACCGGATTTGCCGGGAGGTGGATATGGCCTTTCTGGACGGCATGTTCCTTCCCCAGCACTCCCAAGAGGCTGCCCAAAAGGGACATATGACCGCGGAGGACGCCGCAAGGGTGGCCTCCAGGTGCGGTTCCAAGAAGGTGGTGTTGGTTCATCTTAGCCCCAGGTACAAAGAGGAATCAGAGATTCAGGCCATGGAACACTCGGCCAAGAAAAGACACCCTGAGGCTCAGGTGGGAAAAGACCTAACCATGTACAGCATTTCCCTGCCCGATTGAGTCTTTCAAGACAGGGAGCAGCCCACGCCCCAATGACCCTCCAAGTCCCTCACACCCAATTGCTCTTGGGGCAGGAATTGCATCGCAGAGTCATCCTGGAAGGGATGCTCAAGGCCCAGAGGTTTGTATGGATCGCCACGGCCAACCTCAAAGACATGCACCTGAGGGTGGGAAGAAGGTTCAGGCCGGCCCTGGAGCTGTTCGAAGAGATGGCCTCCAGGGGTGTCTCGTTTCGCATAGTTCACGGAGAGTTACCTTCCAGGCCCTTCAGGGAGACACTGGAGAGATTCCAATTGTTGACATCTGGGGGGCTGGAGCTTCAGATCTGCCCGCGCAGCCACTGGAAGATTCTCATAGTTGACGGCACCAGCGCATATATGGGATCGGCCAATTTCACTGGAGCGGGGCTGGGGGCCAGGTCGGAGAAGCGCAGGAACCTGGAGCTGGGCCTCTGGAGCCAGGATCCCTCTCTTGTGGGAAAGCTCCAGCGCATCTTCGACCAGTTCTGGATGGGAGAGCACTGCCGGAGTTGCGGACTCAAGAAAGGCTGTCCAGATCCGATATTGTGAGACGGTTGTGGCCTGGGGGGCATTGCAAGGGGGAATGGAGGTTTGAAAAAGGCATGGCCACAAGGCCACCCATTTTAAATTTATGCCGACCCAACCGGAATTTCACCCCTTGTGGCCGCT
>JBBIOJ010000025.1:0-9845 GCA_037443445.1 Desulfarculaceae bacterium
GTCATATCCATGAAAAATCAGCCCTCAAAGTGGGTCATTTCCCTGAAAGCTGACAGCTTATCGCTATTGACAAAGAAGGTCTACCCACTTTGTGTTTGACTCGATTGGGACTTTCACAGCCCTCGCGCAGGCAAGAGATGACCACAGGGCCACCCAGTCCAGGAGCTCTCAATGCTGCCCCGTCAGCCCCAAAGGGGCTCGAGGTGGGCCAGAAGAAATAGTGGGGCCCATCCCTAGACAACAATAAGGGCTGGTGTGGGATTCCTCACCAGCCCCTTTCCTGGAACTTGAGCTACGCGGCTCTGGCCCGCCCCGAAGGCGGTCTCACAGAGGTTTCATGGGGCCAGGATCGTAAAGCCCCCTGGCCATGTTGTCGTGCTGACCTTGTTGGTGAGTGTTAGGTCATGAGCCCCCGGAGAAAGGCCTTTGGGGACCACAAAGCCAGCCTCACTGTGCCCTGTCACTGGGTTCATGGCCCAGCTCGCCACCTTGGCCGGTCTCCCCCCTATGTAGACTTTGGCCTTCTTGCCTCCAAAGAATTCTCCCACCATCTTCACCCTATCCCCAGCCTTTCCGGCAATCCTGTCCAGCCATACAATCTCCGGCCCCTTCACCTCGAACCCATTGGGGATGGTGATGACCTCGGCCCCCTTTGGTTCTTTTCTCTGTATCAGCACATCCTGAACAGCGGGTGGCAGCGGCACTCGCTTCACATAGCACTTTATCACTCCATCCTCCCAGCTCGTCACCTTCAAAGGCACCCCCCCGATCAGAACCTTGCCCTTCTTAGCACCAAATCCTGATCCCTTAAGGGTTATCTGGGTTCCCATGGTGCCCTCAGTCGGGTGAACATGGGCGATAATGTGAGAGCCCGTCAAGTTGACTTCGTAAACGGGTATGGCAACGTCCGTGGAGTTGATCTTGAGAGTGGCGTTACTGCTCTGCTCCGTGGCAGGGGTGTAGACCACAGCCACTGAACAGCTCTCACCTGTATTCAGAACCGATCCTTCATCCATGCAGGTGTTCTGATAGAGGCCAAACTCCGTAGAACCCGAGATCTCCACACCAGTCACCATCAATGGGCTTGCATCCCGGTTCGTGATCAGCAGCCTTTTCGGATCCGACTCGACCGTCAATGGGCTCTGGAACCGAAGTTTGGGAGGATCTCCCAGGACCTGGACCTGGTCTATTGCCCAGGACCCTCTGGCCCCCGTGAACCTGAATCCCAGCTGGGCATCCATGGCACCTGCCAGTTCTGAGAGGTCGATTCCCTCCCAGATAGGTCCCCGATCTTGGTCAAACCTGCAGATTTCGCTCCAATTGCTACCTTTGTCCTTGCTCCCCATTACTATACCGATATTCCCCCCAACTTCTTCGAACATATTGGCCATTCTGAGGGAGACGGTATTGGAGAGGCTGGCGTCAAAAACAGGGGAAAACAGAAACTCATCGGAAGTTTGCTGGCAGGAGGAGTTCACCGTGGCCCATGGGGAGGCAAAAGGATCCCCTATGTCAGGGCCGCAGGTATCATCGGCGCTCCAAGCTCCTGCAACAAGCCAAGATTGGGGCATGCCCGAGGAGAAATCCTCTTCCAGAAGCACCGATCTGACTTCCATACCGCTTACCGTGGTGAAAGCGTGAACTTCCGAAGGCTGGTCCTGGCGGTTCCCCACCTTGTCGGTGGCCAGGCTGAAAAAGGCGTAGGTGTGTCCTCTCTGCCCGTTATACGTTGCCGATGTGTCGCTGGTTGCGGCCAGCCACAGATCGAAGTTCCCCCCGTCTATGGAAACGTAAATGTCCAAGTAGGACACACCGGAGCCGCCCGGGTTGTCCGCAGCGACCCACTTTACAGTGAAGCTCTCATCGTTGGTTGTGCTTGGCAAGGGCAGGATCCTGCTGGATGGTTTTACGGAATCTATGGTGTTGGTCACCTCGTTGGTGGTAAGCGGATCGTTCACATCAAATATGATCATGGCCTCATTTGTTATTGTGGATCCAGATGGAAGATCCGCTTTGGGATAGACCAGGAATGAGACGAAGCCCTCTCCACAACCCCCGCAGTCGCTGTTGGGTGGGAGAAAACCTGCCAGGGGATCTTCTGGGACCCCTCCTGTGACTGGATCCACGGACTGGATGACCCATGTCAAGACACCGCTATCGGGTTCCAGGCCGGCCTGGACTCGAACCGGGTTTGGATCTGTTGATACCGATACGGTCGTCTCGTAGTGCTGGAGCCCAGACGGGATGGAAATGAGTACCTTGTTGAAGGCGACCTCAACCAGTTCCACCCTGGACCAATCCAGGCTGGGGGGCAGAATATCCGTGATCACAACCTTCTGGGCCGGGGCAGTCGCGCTGGCCTTGTTCTCGAAATAAATCGTGTACAGGATCGATTCTTGGCCGGCGATGAAACCTTCACTACCCACGCCCACCGTCATCTTCATGTTAGGATCTATGGATCCCAACCCAGTTCCCGAGCCGCCACCGCCTTTAGTCCAGGTATGTTGAGGCGGGGGTGGAATCCAGAAGATAGGAGGTTCGTTATCCTCCTCTTGCTCGCAGTTCTTCATGGCCTTGAGCACCCAGTTGTAAGCTGCATCACGCCGCGAGTTGGCCAGTTGAACTTGGCTCTCCAAATCATAGACTTCTTTGTACATAGCCATGCTGTCTTGGTACATCTGGAGGGAGGCGCTGAGCGTACCCAGTAAATTCCCGAAAGGCCCCAGGAAGTCCATGGCACGCTCCAATTCCGGAATTTCCTTTGCCATGGTGATGATGCTGCCGATTCCAGTGACCACATTCAGGATGTTGTTCATCAGGCCTGGCACCTCCTCTTCAGCCAAAGCCCATGGGCTCAACGCCTCAGAGGGGTTCTTAAACATGTCAATCAGCCCCTGAATGCCTAATGTCCCTTGAACAATGTTGGAGCTTCCTCCGGTGAAGCCGTTAATTAGGCGGAGTTTCGAGATCTGTGCCTGGACGAATTCGTAACGCTCTTTCCATATCAGAGCCTCCGTTCCGGTCCGGGAGGCCCAAAACCGTTTAAATATCTGGGCTGTCTCGTCAAGCTCCTTTATAGCCTTGGGAAACTTCCCGGTGAAATGCCAACAGCCTGCCGCGAGCTGAGCCAGATTGGCCGCGGCGTTTCCGAGATTGCTCCAGAAAATCTCTTCTTTAGCCAACCACTTGGTGTGCCAGGCATCGAAGAACCCATCTTTGGCCCTTTGCCAGTACACAACATCTCGCCACCATGCCCACGCGGCTGGGCACTTTTCGATGTCTTTGGGCCTCGGAGGAAGCCCCCCACATGTGTCCTGAGGCTCTTGCAAAACCTTGGAAAGTCCATTTCGAAGCCAATTGAAAATCCTGTTGGAGAGCCCTGAAATGCCGGAACCAATGTTCATCCAGTCGATCGGGTCGAGTTTCCAGTCGGCCGCCAAAACCAGGTTGTCAAGGACCTCTCCGTTTGCTAAGGATAGGGTGGCGGAGGCCACCAGAAATCCCTTCGCGCTCCCCTTCAGCGTGTAGTTTCCCTCTGAAAGACTTGCCATCACAAAATTGCCCTGAAGGTCGGATGTGGCCTGGGCTACTTTGATCCCGTCCTCATTCTCGGCGAAAACCTTGGCACTTAGGGGAATGTGCTGGACTGTGTGGCCGACCCGACCCGAGATGGCGGCTGTGGCAATGGGCATCACAAGATCGAGAGTGCCTGTGCTCCCCTCCTGGACCAGAACGCCAGGGACCTGCACAGGGCCGTACCTGGGTCCCTGAGCATCGATTCTTCGATCCGCGACCAGGACCTTGTAGGAACCTGCTGGGAGGTTGTAAAAGAAATACTCCCCAGAGTCGTCGCTGTTTGTCTCCCACCTGAGCCTTGGCTGGAGCGGGTCATAGACCACTATGCTCATGCCAGCCAGAGGGGATCCTCCTGGCTGGGTCACCTGGCCGGACAATGCCCCTGGCAAGCCCAGACTCACCTCCAGGGTATTCTCCCCAATCTCCACATGCAGAAGCGTCTGCTGGAATGCCTTCCCAGGGAAGTTGCTCTGAAGGAGGTAATCTCCTGGGACTAAATCCTCAAATAGGATCTCACCGGATGCAGGGATGTCCGCCCAACGCCCCGTATCCAGGTCATCCGGCAGATCAGCCCGCGACAATAAAGCAGCCCCGCCGGTTGTCACAGGCTGGCCGGTTCCGGCATCCCTGAAAACCACCCGAAGAGCTGAGTTTGACGGGAGAATGTCTGGCAACAGTGTTTCACCGCCAGCACTCACTGTCACCTCTTGATCCGGGAAGTAGTTCCCCGGGCCGATGATTACCAAGCGGTAAGAACCGGGTGCAACAAGGGGTACAAAGTACCTGCCTTGGATGTCTGTAACAGTAGACCCTAGCTCTTGTTCATCAGCCACGAGTGACACCCAGGCACCTTGTTCAGGGGTGACACCATCCGATTTCATCACTCTTCCTGTGAGCTGCCCCACAGAGAGGTCAAAGTAAACATTCAGGTTTTCGGCTGGCCCCGAGATGTCGACCTCCTGCCTATGGGAACCGTCGGGTAGCATAAGGGTGTAATGCCCGTCCTCGAGCCTAGAGAACCCGAAGCTCCCATCTGGACCGCTCACGTCCCCATAAACGCGAACCCGGTCAGGAAAGACCAGATATATCATGGTTCCCCAGATAGGCTCGCCTGCGCCTGTGTGCCGGACCAAGCCGTGGAGCCTTGAGGCTGCGCTAAGGGCAATGTTCAGGACCTCGTTAGCTCCTCCTTCAATGGTCACGGTGCCGGTTGAGATGACGCACTCCCAACAATCCACCTCGATTGCGTATGTGCCTGGAGGAATATCCTCCAAGCTGTAATTCCCTGAAGCATCAGCGAGGGTAACGGCCACGATCGTATCACCATCTTTGAGGTAAACGAGTGTGCCCTCAAGGGGCACCTCGCCGCTTAGGCTCCCGCTCAAACTCCCGCTGGAGACCAGGTCGAAGTCAACTCCCGAAGTTACCTCGTCCGTGCGGACCACCACGCCGCTGGCCACCTGCCTGACATGTGTCGAATCGTCTGCCACGACCTGATAAGTGCCCGGAAGGACCCACTCAATCCTGTAGCGGCCCTGCTGGTCGGTAACGGTCCATCCGTACGTCTCTTGGTCATCCAGGATACTTACTGAAACGTTGGGCAAGCCCAGCCCCGTTTCAGCGCTCCTCACGGTCCCCTCAATGCCGCCATACACATAGTGGGTCACGAGGTTGGGGGCATAGGTAGTCTGCCCGTCTACCACCGAGAGCCCTTCCACAGAGACGGGAGCAAGCCCCTGACCGCTGAACCTTATGGAATAGGTCCCGGCCGGGAGCCCCCTGAATCGGTACACACCGTCGGGTTCTAGCAGACCCGTGCAAGAACGCCCCTGGAGATCTGTGGCGAATATGGAAACGCCTCCCTCTTGTTGAAAATCGAACCCCTCAGGGGCTACCACCCGTCCCACGATGCGTCCGCCCGCTCCCAAGATCCACGAGAGCCCCCGGACCGGACTACCCTCACTTATGGTGACCGGTTGGGGGGGTGTTAGCGGGAGATACCCTGCGAAGCTCAAAGTATAAGTTCCGGGGGGCAGATTTCTGAAACGTACAAGCCCGTCTGCTGTGGATTCGGCCACTGCATACAAGCCTCTTGTCTCATCCTTGGCGGACACCATCACACCACCCAAGGGATGGAACAAGTCTTGGATGTAGACGCTACCGGAAAGATTCGTATCCAGCTCCTGGATGGAATCCCAGACATAGTAAGAAAGGTTCTCCAACGGGTCGCCACCTCGTTTGCCTTGCCTAATGGTCCTCAAGGTGGCTGCCTCAGAAAGCACTCTAACATAGCCACCCACGGAATCATCATAAAGGCCTTTTACCTTCGTTTCCCACACGTAATCCCAGGCAGGATCCGGGGAGGTTGGTCTGATGGCCGCCTTGATATCGTCCCAGTTCATGTCATAGGCAGTCTCCTCCCACACATACCAGACCTGCAGGTAATTCTCACCCTCCTGCCCCAAGACGTAGACGTCCTGGGAGTGGCTGCTCCCAAGTCTGCCCCCCCGGAGAATGCCCGGGGGACCGGTCGTGGAGATGGCCTGGAACATGACACTGTCCTGGTAATCCTCGTCCCGGTTCAGGCGCATCTTGTTGCCTGTGGGGCTCGTGACTATGACTATTGGGGCGTAAAGATCTCCCGGCCCATGGTTAATGTATTCGATTCTTGCTACAAACTCCCTCCCGGCGCGAAACTTTTCCGGAACTCTGACAAGGGCATCGAAGTGTTTTCCGAAACAATTGCCGTAATATTTCGGACGAGGCCCCCCCATGGTCTCTTCCGGAATCCCATCTGCCTTGGCTACACCCGCGGGAGCCACTACATGGCAGATATCAACCTCAAAAGCGCCACGGAGGGTTCGGCTCTCACCATCCTGTGTTAGCACAAGGTCGTAGAGCCCAGGGAAGTGGGTCCGGAGCCAAAAGGTCGCGAAAACGAGTGAGGAGTTCTCGTAATAGACCCGCTCCGCCTCGATCTCGACATTGGTGCCTCCCAAACTCCCCTGGATCATGGCCCTCAACCCTGGCTTGAACCCTGAGCCCTTTATAGGGATGGTCAGCCGGGTCATCTCTATTGCAGACCAACTCTGCCGGGGATCGATTCCAAACTCCGAGCTGACATAGGCGCTGGTCAAAGTGAAACCCACTTCTGTGGTGGGCTGTGAGAGGGGGAGAAGCATCACATAGTACCACTCCCACAGGGCGCTATCGATCACCGCCGTGGAACTTGTGCTGTTCCACTCGGAGCTTCGCGCCCAGAAATTCCTTTGGGTGGGGACCTCCCCTCGACCCACGTAAATCTCCGCCTTGGCTTGGGAGGCAAGTGTTAATCGGACGCTTTTGCCGCCCTCAGGCCGAAACTTAAAGTACACAGGCTGACCAGCCCCTATGAATCGCCCTTTGACCTCGTCTCCAACTGTGAATTCGGGAACCTCAAGCCTCGTCTGAGTGGCGGAAACCACCACGTTGTTGCCTGCGCCACTCCCCTCAAAGATCTCTCCTCGGCTGTTGGTGTGGACCTGCCAGTTATAAATTCCGTCCGTCCCCCCTGGAACCCTTATTTGGGCCGAGGCTATATAAGTCTGTCCAGGCCCCAGGAGGATTCCCTCACCCACCAGGACTTCGGCCGCAGGGAAAACCTCGGGGCTCCCCATGGGCACAATGGAGATGTTATCGTGCCAAGGCCCTTGAGCCTGCCCCGTCCCTAAGTTGGCGATTTGCCATTGAACCGAAACCATGTCCCCTGCTTTGACGGTTGATGGGCCTACCACCCAGTCCACCACCAGATCAATGGCAGATTCGGCTGTCTCCACGAACTCGAAGGCCCCCATGTCCGCGAAGGATCCAAGAACCGTGGGAAGTCCGCTGTCGGGCGTCCGTGGATCATCATAGCGAGGCGCTCCCATCAGGTCGGTCTCCGGAGCCACTGTCCCATCGGCTGCATCAATGCAGGGTGAACGATAATTGAGCCTGTAATTCCCGCGGCCCCTGTTCTTGTAAATTGGGTCCACAGAGATGTTCCCATCCACTCCTGTGCGATCTGGCGTGTTCCGATAGTTGACCGAGGCCGAACCCGCAGGTGCCCACACGTCGCTGTATCGGACCGAGGAAAGTGTCCCGAAGTCATATTGGATCCCTGATTCCAGGCTATTTGTAACGATGGTGTTTACTACATCCAGAATCCCGCCATGAACAAGCAACCCTATGCGGTTGTCATCAAGGGTACAATGGGTGACCAGAACTTGGGAGCCGGGGTGGGCGCAGATGGCACGGTCAATCCCGGTCAGAACGCTATTGGTAATCGTCACCGGGCCGCCCCAGGCCAAAATGCCGTCAAAAAAAGCCTCCCGCAGAATGCTATTCGATATGACCACAGAAGCACTGCCAGTGGTTCGAATCATTCCAGTCTGATCCCAGTTCCCGCTGCTTGTGCCCCCGCCATAACTCAAATGGGAGTAACGCAGCACGAGTTCGCCACCCTCCACATAGAGCCATCGCCAATCCCCTGCCGACGGAACGGTGCTGTTCCCATCCTGGTTTGTATCGCCACCCACAGAATCGTCCCTGACCGACGTAAAGTAGACCGGCTGGGCTACACTTCCGTCTGCTATCAGCCTCCCCCCTGCTTTCACCGTTATCCCCTTGAGCCTGTCGAACTTCACCACCGCACCGGGCTCGATGGTCAAGGTGACCCCGTTTGGGACCGTCACATCCCCTGTCAGGTGATGCACATAGGTGCCCGGCCAGGTCTCATCGTTGGCCAGTGTGCCCGAATGGGTGGTCCTGATATAACGCGATGAAACGTATTGGTTGAGGTTGAGCCGGCCAGTTCCCTGAACGACGAATCCATACCATGAGCCTGGAATGGGATTGGACTGGCTCTCGTCCAAGTTTGTGTCCCCCCCTGCTGTGTCATCGGCCACCGAGGTGAAAATGATGGGAAGATCCTCGGTCGCAAGGGCGTCTAGAACCCCGCCGGTTTCGATGATGATCCTGGTGCCCTCCGCAAACTTGACCACAGTCCCCGGTTCAATGGTGAGACGAACCCCGGAAGAAACGATCACATCTCCCTCCACCACATGTACCCGGTTCGCTCTCCAGGTCTCATCGGAGCTGATGCGACCCGAATGCCAGACAACCGAGTTATTGATCATTACGTTTCGTGTTGCCTCGCCTACAACCCCCAACAAAGCGTCTTTGAAAATGGCCCGAAGCTCATAAATCCCATCCGCGACGTTTCGGGTATCCCAGATGAGCTCTCCCGTAGCAGGAAGCCCTCTGCCGAGGCAATAGGAATCCCCTCCGCTCGAGGCCGAAACCTCTACCGTCATCCCGACAGGATTGACAGCCAATGCCTCCCAGGCCAGCGTCTTTGTCCCGTGAAAGAGATTAATGGATGGCTTCACCCATTGAAAAACGGGCAAGTTGGTCATATGTATTGTGCCTGCGGTGGCCCCACTTCCTCCGGGGGCAACGGTGATCTGACCATCAGAAAGCTCCATCCTATCCCAATAGTAGATAGCGATCCTCCCTCCACCACCTGTTCCGCCAGCATTTCCAGGGCCGCCGTCCGCTGTCAGCTTTCCATTGCCTGTGATCGTTCCGACATTGAGGTAAATGGACCCCCCTGCCCCACCAGCACAGTTCCCACCCGATGCATTTGTCCCATCCGCCGTGATCTCACCGTCGAGAAGAAGGAGACCCGAAACATTGAGACGTATCGCTCCGCCTCCGGCAGACCACCCCCCATAAGCCCCGCCCCCGGCAGAACCCAACTCAACAGGTGCCGTAGCTAATCCGTAAACTGAAGCGCTGCTCCCAGAACCTCGACCCCCATGGGTCCCACCCACATTGTAATCGCCCGAGCCCCCGGGACCGTTGCCCGTGGTGTAACCCTGACCATCCGCAGTGATCTTGGATCCGGCTTCCACTGTCACGTTGGCGGCGTTGATCGTCACACCAACCCCGGCCCATTTTTCATTCACCTTTCCGCCGGTATTTTTGCCCTTGAGAACCAGGGTTGAACCGCCGGTCACCGTTAGAGCGCCCCCCAGATGGAGGGACGACCCCCCGCCTACATTGAGAACCGCTCCGTTATCAAGCGTAAGGTTTCCAAAGGTGAAAGAACTATCCTCGTCGAAATCGAATTTCTGGTAGATCGAAAGATTGTTTGGTGTTACAGAGATATCAAAGAAACCCACGGTCCCGTTCCCGGCTCCACTGCCCCCTGCCGAGACTGTGGTCGTCGCAAATCCGCTGAACCCGGA
>JBBIOJ010000025.1:9945-59543 GCA_037443445.1 Desulfarculaceae bacterium
ACCATCCGCAGTGATCTTGGATCCGGCTTCCACCGTCACGTTGGCAGCATTGATCGTCACCCCAACCCCCGCCCATCGGCCTTCCACCTGGCCAGACCTGTTCTTCCCCCCAAGTAGAAGGGTGGAGTTGCCTGTGATTCTGATCGTACCTGTGGCCTCCAGGCCGGAGCCACCTGCCAGTGTGAACGTGGCCCCATCCCGTACCGTCAGGTGGCCCACCCGGTAGTCCCCCTCTGGCCACACCGTGTCCGAGCTAATGTCGAAATCGGCTAAAGAGTATTGAATGGACAGACTTCTCAGAACTGGGGTGAGACCAGTCACGGCGCTGGTGAAGACCACTCTGTACTGCACCCATCTCTTGGGGCTCTGAAACCCGCTGATGGGGGAGCCTGAGGTGGTGTAATAGTCTGAAGGCCCCCCGGGCCCGTTCCACTGAGCCGCCAGAAGATCCGACTCGGTATCACCGGTCCTGATCCGAAACATCAGGGCCGTTTGAGCTGGCACATCGGCATCCCAGGAAAGGGTCTCGAAATTGGAGTAGCCGTTTGTGTCGTGTAAGGAAGACACGAAGCTGCCATGACGAAAATGGGCCGCTACCTCAGGACCAACTGTTACAATGGGCTCTACCGCGCTGTGCTTCCGGATCCTGACCCAATCCAATTTGAAATCGCTGTCTTGGGATTCGGTCCCGACAAAGACTAATCGACTGAGATTTGAGATCGCAGATCCATGGGAACGGCTGAGGACCTCGGTCCCATCGAGCCCCAAGATCCTCCAGACATAGTCGGTCTGGGTGTTCTCCCATCGGATGATGTACCACGTGTCCGGACTCAGGTTGACACCCGTAGAACCATTCCAGTAAATGCTCGGGGAGAAAACGCCGTAATCGTAACCCGTTGGCGAGCCCATCCCTGGCTTTGTGAGGTACAGCCTGTTGCGAAATCGCGAAGGGTGCTGGTATTTCACTTCGGCAACAAATGGAGATGGGATGCTGAAATCCCTCCAGATAGAAGGACTGCTGCCGCTGTCAAAAGTCGCAATGCCATTGGACACCGACACGGTGCTTCCGCTGCTGCTCCAGGCACTGAGATCGTCGAAATCGTCAAAAAGGTCAAACGTGGCACTTCCGTCACCGGCATCCTCGGCAGAGGCATTCCCGTAGTACATTTGGATCTTTTTCGTTGTCCCCCCCTCAATCAGGGGCACCTTCACCCAGACGACCGCCAGTTGAGCAGAAGCATCCCAAGACTCGACCCAGTAATCGAGTGGGATAAAGCCATCCGTATCAGAGAACCGGATGTCACCGCCATCTCCCCGCGCCTTTGAGAAGTCAAAATTGCCCCCGTGGAGGGAGATCTTCACCTGGTAGTTCGCGAGGCTTCCTCCCGAGGAATTGTCTATGCTGATCTCGCGCGTGTACGAAAAAATCTCACCACCTAGGATGACCGAGCCGTCCTCCCCGGCGCCGGTGACGAGGACATTGGCCTTCGTTCCTGCATTGAAGTCGGCTTCTGTAGTCTGGGTCCAGGTGGAGGAAGCTGCGCCAAAAGAAGGGATCAAGGCGAGAAACAGCGCAAGAAAGAAAAGAAAACCCCGGAATCGAACAACGTTGCCAGGACATCTTCCACCGCCACGGATCCATTTGGTTTGCTTCGAATCCATGGTTTTCTCCTTTCCCAGGAAGTTCTCCTGCATCGTCACTGATTAAAACCCAAAACCTATGCAGCCCAGGAGATTGTCAGCCTTGGCAGGAATTCGGGGTTGTGTTCACTTGTTTTCAGATGCTCAGCCCGCCAAAATCCTAGGCCCGGTAGTGTCACCATGTATTTCAGGCTCGCCGCCAGAAAAAGAGCGGTACCTACCAGTCGCCGCGATGTGGCCCTCAGCTTCTGATCGGCAAAGACTGCTTTCCCTCTCCTCCATGGTAGACCGGAAGGCAGAATCCGGTACAGTCCCGAAGGTTTGTTTGGACACGAATCAGCTTGTCCGTACCTTATGCTGCCCCCGAGTTTTTGCTAAGAACTGGAACAGCCCCATTTTGGGGGCTTGAGCACGTGACCAACCGCTGGAAGACAGCAGCAACTGCCTTCTTTGCAAGCAGTCTGGAAACCGCCCACAGATCATGGAAACCGCACTTGCGTTCGGGTAGATGGCTCTAGCGGCTTCCGAGCTGCCCATCCCAGGCAGGCACAGTTCCTTCAGGATCAGTTGCAGCCAATCGGCGTAGGTGCGATGATCAGCCTCCGGGCCCTCTTCGTTGGACAGAGCCCCAGGCTCCTGCTGGAGGAGGAATAGAAGGGAAGGCCTAAGCCCTGTTTCATCATCCGGTATAACTTTGGTCAGCCCGGCTTCCATTCCCCTGCCCCAGCAAGAGGAAGCATGGCAAACACCATCGTCCCACGCGCGGCTTCTCGGACAACCCCCAATGGTCGGGGCCGAGCCTCAGTCCTGAATAAGTCGCGGGCTCCCGGCAATCCAGATCCGTATTGCCACGGCCCCTGTTCTCATCAGGGTGGCAGACAAGACTGCTCTGGCTATTTTGGAAAAAGTCGGTTACGCCTTTTTACCACATGATAGGTTACACGGAGGTTACAAAGTGCAAAAAAATCCGATTGCAACCCGCCGGTGGCCATGGGGGTGAAAAAGCCCCTGGTTCGGATTGCCTGCCAAGGCCGACCGGATCGGGCTCCCACGCCTCCCCCCTAGCCCCCAGGGACGCTTGGGAGATCCAGATCCAATAGACTTTTCAAGCCATTTTCGGCCACCCAGGCCTTTCTCAAGCAAAGTTGCGCCAGGGCAGATTCATTTGCAACCTTGCCCCCGTCCACCACCAGTGAGGGTTGCAGGCCGGGCTTCCCGCTATTGACAATGAAGGTCTGCTCTGCAATTGTAAAGCAGTTTTCCAGAAAGAAATGGATCCTTGATCCAGCTTGGCAGGAAGGTCTTGGACCCTGGTTCATCTTTCCTCTTTTCGGCCCAGGCCGGTAGGGGGCATGAGAGAAGGACCCGCTTCTTACGCCAAGGTCACCCGGCCTATCCCCAGAGGGGCTTTCCCCAGGGAACGCCTCTTCGCCCTCTTGGACCGCATGCGGGACCGGCCCATTCTCTGGGTCACAGGTCCGCCGGGAAGCGGCAAGACCACGCTGGCCAGCACCTACCTGGAAGCCAGAGGGCTTACCTGCCTGTGGTACCAGGTGGACCAGGGGGACACGGACCCGGCCACCTTTTTCTATTACCTGGGTCTTGGGCTCAAGCGTGCGGCCCCCCACAAGCGAAAGCCCATGCCCCTGCTCACCCAGGAGTACCTCCCCGACATCGTCACCTTCACCCTTAGATTCTTTGAGACCCTTTTCAACAGGCTAAAGCCGGCCTCCCTCCTGGTGCTGGACAACTACCAGGAACTGCCGGAGGACTCTTCCGCCCACTCCATCCTGCAGCTGGGGCTCTCCAGGATGCACCCTGGCATGAACGCCATGATCATAAGCCGCCACGCCCCTCCCCAGGCCCTGGCCCGCTGGATGGTAAACGGGGAAATGAGCCTCTTGGGCTGGGAGGAGCTGGAGCTCACCCTGGAGGAGGCTCGGGGCATAGTGAACCTTTCTTCAGGCTACGAATACGACGAGGAGACCAGCCGCAGCCTCCACCAAAAGTCCGGTGGTTGGGTGGCCGGGCTGCTATTGAGCCTGGAGGCTGCAAGGCGGGAGAAATCCTACCCCAAGAGCGCAGACTCTGTTTCCTTGAAAAAGTTCGGGGACTATTTCTCCGCCGAGGTTTTCCAGAAAATGGAGGGGCAGACACAGGAGTTCCTGCTTAGAACCTCTTTTCTGCACAAGATGACCCCCTCCATGGCCCGGTCGCTAACTGGGGAGGCCAAGGCCGGGCAGATTCTGGAAGGACTTGTCAGAAACAACTTCTTCACCGCCAGGCGGCGCCAGGGCGTTTCGATGTACGAGTACCATCCCCTTTTCCGGGAGTTCCTGGAGGCCAAGGCAAGGGAGACCTTCGGGGTGCAAAAGTTGAGCCGGCTCAGGAATCAGGCGGCGCAGGTGTTGGAGGCAAACGGGGAGACCGCGGAGGCGATCCGCCTCCTGGCCCAAGAGGAAGCCTGGGAACAGCTCAGCTTGATCTTCAACAAGCATGCCCCGGGTCTCCTGGAACAGGGAAGGCACCGGATGCTGGCCTCCTGGCTTGGAGAGGTCCCGGAGGATGTGCTGGGGGGATTCCCTTGGATGCTTTACTGGAGAGGGCTTTGCCGCACACACTTGGATCCTGCTTCGGCGCGACAAGACATGCAAAGAGCTTTCCAGGCATTCGGGGCAAGGGCTGAGGTGCAGGGTCTCTTCCTGGCCTGGTGCGGAGTGGTGGATGCCGTCTTCTGTCTTATGGACGACTTCTCCGAGTTTGACCCATGGATTTCAACCCTGGAAAGACTGCTCTCCTGCCACGGGCCCATCAAATCTCCTGCCTTGCAGGAACGCGTGGCAGCAAGCATGTTCACGGCTTTGGCTCTCCGCCAGCCATGGCACCGGGATCTGGACATGTGGGGCAAGCTGGCCCTGGGGGAGCCCGGAAAGGGAATGAACTCGGTAGCAAAGCTCCAGGCCTACAGCCTCTTCGTCTACTATTGCACGTACAAGGGTCTGTTCCAGGAGGCCGAGAGGGCCATCCAGGAAGTGGAAGAGCTTTGCCGGCGGAATCCCGGCCCCTTGCTCTTGCTTCTGCTCAGAACCATCCAGACAATTTTTCGGGAGCGCACAGGCAAGGGCCAGGAGGCACTGGAGGCGGCCCGGGACGGCCTTAGGCTCTCCGGGCAAACGGGCATCCATGTCTTCGACAGGCAGCTCATGGGGGCAGCTGTTGCCAACGCCTTGAACATGGGGGATCTCGAGACAGCTTCTCAATGGTTGGAGAAGATGGCCCCCCCTCTGGAAGCCTCCAGGCGACTGGACCGCTCGGTGGTCTGTTTTCTCAAGGCCCGGGAGGCCCTGATTAAAGAAGACATCCCCGAGGCTTCCCGCCAGGCGGACCTCTCCCTGGAGCTGAGCAGCAAAGCCGGATCCCCCTTCAACACGGCCCTTCGTCACCTCATGAAGGCCCAGGTGCTCCACCGGCAGGGCCGGGACAGGGAGGCCAAGGAACACCTCAGGCAAACTCTGGAGATTGCAGGGCGTTCCGGAAACGACCTGCTACGGTTCCATGCCTTCATGATCAAGGCACAAATCGAACTGGACCGGGGGAACAACAAGACAGGCCTTCGGATGCTAAGGCAGGCCCTGGGGTTGGGCAGCAAGGGGGGCTACCTGAACACTTTCCTGGATTGCCCCCGGGACACAGCCAGGTTGTGCGTCAAGGCCTTGGAGTGGGGTATCCAGGTGGATTACGTCAAGGAGCTGGTGCGGCTTCGAAAACTGGTCCCGGACGAGCCTCCCTCCCACCTGGAGGCATGGCCATGGAGATTGAAGATCTGGACCCTGGGCAGGTTTCGGATCCAAAGAGATGGAGATCTCGCGGAGATTTCCGCAAAGAGCAGCAGAAGACCCCTCTCGCTCCTGAAGGCTCTCATCGCAATGGGTGGGAGAGGGGTGCCTCAAACCCAGCTGGAGGATCTTCTCTGGCCGGATGCCGAAGGGGACATGGCCCGCCAGAGCTTCAAGACCAGCCTGCATCGTTTGAGAAGGCTCCTGGGGGTTCCGGAGGCCATCCGGCTGGAAGGAGGCTTTCTCAGCCTGGACTCCAGGCTGTGCTGGGTGGACCTGCAGGCCTTCGAGCAGCTCATCTCCAAAGCCGAAGCCACATGGGGGACCGGTTCCAAGAAGGAGGACCTGGAACTCTCCGCCAATTACGCAGCCCAGGCAATGGCCCTGTACCGTGGTGCCTTCTTGGAGGGGGAGACCCAGGGGGAGTGGGTCCAACCTGTGAGAAGACGCCTTGGGAAGAGGTCAGTATCAACCGCCCAAAGGCTCGCCAACTATTGGGAAGGGAAAGGGAATCCGGCACAGGCATCCTTTTGGAGGCAACGTGAGGCAGCCTTCCAAGTCATGGGTGGCTGAGCAGGATCAGGTGAAGGTCTCCCCGGGGGGCTCATCTTTCAGGAAAAATCGCCCCGGGGGCTTTGGGGAACTTGGAGCGAAGTTTCCTGTAGTATCTTTTCTTGTCACTGCAGTCAGGGTCATCCGCACAGTCCCCGCAGCAGGGCCTGCACTCCCTTATCTCCCATTTATGGGGGGTCTTCTGGAGGAGGCATTCCAGTGGTTCGTAATGTTGCGTCCCGTCAGCGGATCTTGGACCGGTCTCCACCCAGGCCCACCCTTGGGACACTTTCATGTGTCTTACCAGGAAAACGGCCTTCTGGCCGCCCCACTGGGGCACCAGCTCCCTCAGCACATCCAAAATGGCCTTCCGCTCCGGGGAGCCAGGGGCTGGAGTCAGGACCCCCTGGCTTTTCTCCTGGAACCCCCAGGATTTCCATGGCTCTGCCGCCCCAGCGGCAATCAGAACCAGAGCCGTGGCCCATACAATCAAGCAGGTGCTCCCCAGCATCCCAGAAACGGATCTCATTTGGCCTTCTCCCTCCTGCAGAAGCCCTCTCTTGATGCAATTCCCGGAACTGGCCTCCCCCAAGGGGCTGTCCCACCCTGCCAAGGCCAGGCCCGGCCTCGCCCTGAGCCGGGAAAAAACCTCCTTTCCTGCCCCAAACCTGCCCTTGGCCCTTGACCAAGAGCCGCCACAACAGGCAGCCGGATCCCAAAAGCCTCCAGGCATCCTGGAAAATCCCCATGCCGCGGCTGTCCGACCGGGCAAGAGCAAGAAGAGCGGGTTTGAGTATAGTTGGGTTGCCCAAAGCATATCAAGGGGGCGGCCCGGGGGGATTGTTTCCTTGAGGGAAAAATGGAGGGATCCGGCTCTTGGACTCGAGCCCGGTTTTAACATGCTGGTGGAGGCGGGGGGAATCGAACCCCCGTCCGGAAACCTTCAGCCAAAGCGTCTACGTGCGTATCTCCCGTTTTGTTCTCGTCCCTTCAGGCTCCGGGGAGAGGGATACTGAAGGGACCAGCCTGATTTAGTCTCGCCTCCTCCCCCTCAGGCGGGAAGGATTCGGCCAGCCCGCTGATCGACGCCCCTTCCGGCCCTGCGGGCCTGACCAGAGGGACGTGGCCTTAAGCGGCCAAGGCGTAGTCGTAGTTGTCGGCGACTATCTTTGAACCCTACCTGTTTTACGAGTAAGTAGGAACCTCGGCACGCAACTTTGACCTCAACTGTCCCCGTCGAACCCTTTTCGCCCCCTTTGCGGAGCACCATGACACGCCTATTGTTAATCTATCACCTGCCAGCACACTGTGCAACAATATGCAGCTCCCCTAGAAGATTTCAGGAGGCAGGAAATCCTTTGCAACTCTCTCCGGGGGAGTCAACGCCCTTTCAGCTCCCGTGCCAGATCCCTTCTCTCATCCCTCTTTCTTATGGCAGCCCTCTTGTCGTAGAGCCTCTTACCCTTGGCCAGGGCAAGCTCAACCTTGGCTTTTCCCCCCTTGAAATAGATCTGCAGGGGAATCAGGGTAAGGCCCCTTTCCTGCACCTTTCCGGCAAGCCTCCTGATCTCCCTCTTGTGCAGGAGGAGCTTTCTGGGCCTTAGGGGATCATGGTTCATTATGTTCCCGTGGGAGTATGGGGAGATGTGTGCCTCCACCAGGTACACCTCCCCGTCTTCCAGCTTTGCATAGGAGTCCTTGAGGTTCACCCGGCCTTCTCTTAGGCTTTTCACCTCGGTTCCCGCAAGCACCATCCCAGCTTCCACGGTCTCCAGGATCTCGTACTCATGAAAGGCCCGGCGGTTCTTGCAGACCACCTTCCTGCCTTCCTCATGCCCCTTGGAACCCTTAAGCGCCATCTTTCACCTTTTGGCTGGCCATCCCCTCAACCGGCCCCCACTCGGGGAAGCGCGGGGACTCTATGTTTCGGCCCGAGCAGAGGGCCTTTTTCACGGCTCACAGGAAAAGAGGTGGACTCCCAAGCCCCTCCACCTCGGGCAATCCCATCATCAGGTTCATGCACTGCACAGCCTGGCCAGAGGCTCCCTTTAGAAGGTTGTCTATGGCCACCAGCACTATCAGCTTCCCACTTCGAGGATCCAGCCTAAGCCCTATGTCGCAGAAATTGCTCCCCCTCACATCCCTTAGATTCGGGAACCTGCCCTTGGGAAGCACCCTCACAAAGGCCTCGGCCTCATAGAAGGAGGCGTACTCGGCCAGCAACTCTTCCTCTCCCATGGGCTCTCTCAGCCCCACATAAATGGTGCTCAGGATACCCCTGCTAAGGGGCAGGAGATGGGGCACGAAGGTCACCCGCACTTCCCGGCCTGCCAGACCTGAGATCTCCTGCTCCATTTCAGGGGTGTGGCGATGCTGGGCCACCTTGTATGCCTTCATCCCTTCGTTCACCTCACAAAAGAGGCTTCCCAGCTCCAGGGATCGGCCCGCACCCGTGACCCCCGAGGCCGAGTTCACAATGACCGGCTCAGGGCCCAAGAGCCCTGCCTTGGCCAGGGGGGCCACCCCCAGTATGGCCGAGGTGGGATAACACCCTGGAACAGCCACCAGTCTGGCTTTGGTAATCTCCTCCCTGTGCAACTCAGGAAGCCCGTAAGCCGAGACTTCCAAGAGCTCGGGGGCGCTGTGGGGGGCGTACCATTCCTCGTAGAGCTCCTTTTGTTTGAGGCGGAAATCCGCGCTCATGTCCAGCACCTTGCAGCCCAGCTCCAAGAAAAGCGGCACACAGGCCATAGACTTGGAATGGGGAAGCGCTGTGAAGACCACCTCGGCCGCCCCGGCCACCTTCTCGGGGTCCAGGGGCTGACACTGGATCCTTACCTTGTTTTTCAAGGCTGGATAAACCTCCCAGTACTGGAGCCCAGCATAGGACTCGGAGGTGACAACGGAGATCTCCACCCCTGGATGATGAGACAAGATACGCACCAGCTCCGCCCCTGTGTAACCCGTTGCCCCCACTATGCCCACCTTGACCATGATCCCCTCCTGGCCGGAAATTGGAATGGAATTCCTTTTCCCCTGCCCCGCTCTCCATCCCGGGCTTCGGAACACCCCCTGGCAAAAAAAAGGCCCCGCGAGGGGGCCCCAAAGAAGACTTCCTGATTCAAACCCCTCATCGTTTGGAGAACTGGAATCTCGCTCTGGCACCCCTTTGCCCGTACTTCTTTCTCTCCTTTTCCCTTGCGTCTCTTCGCAGAAGTCCTGCCTTCTTCAGCGGAAGACGCAGCTCCGGGCTCACCTGTAGCAGGGCCCTGGCGATTCCGTGGGTCACCGCATCTGCCTGGCCTGCTATTCCCCCTCCGCAGACATTGGCCCTCACATCGAAGCGCTCCAGGCTGCCAGTGAGCACAAGGGGCCTGACCATGCTTCTGAGCAAAGTTACCCTGGGGAAGTATTCCTGGGCAGGCCTCTTGTTCACCGTGATCTGGCCACTGCCAGGAAGAAGCCATACGCGGGCCACCGCCGTCTTTCTCTTTCCTGTTGCGTAGAACCTCTCAGAAGTCATTTTCCTTCCCTTTCTCCAGAATCAAGAACCCGGGGGGTTGAACTCCAGACCAGACTCAGAAAGTCAAAGGCTGAGGTTTCTGGGCCTCATGGGGATGGCTCGGCCCGCCGTAGACCTTGAGCTTCTTGAGCATCTGTCTGCCCAGGCTGTTCTTGGGCAGCATGCCCCTCACAGCCATCCTCAGCACCTCTTCGGGCTTTCGTGTCAGCATCTCGGCCAGGGAACTCCCTTTGAGACCTCCCGGGTAACCGCTGTGCCTGTAGTACATCTTCTGGAGTTTTTTCCGCTCCTGCACATACACCTTTTGGGCGTTGACCACCACCACGAAATCCCCAGTGTCCAGATGAGGCTCATACACGGGTTTATGCTTTCCCATGAGAAGCCTGGCCACCTGACTGGCCACCCTCCCCAAGGGCTTCTCCTGGGCGTCCACAAGATGCCAAGCCCTCTGAATCTCCGATTCCCTCGTGCGCGGTGTTTTCATGAACCCTCTGATCCCCCTTGCACCGTCCAGATCTATGAATTTTTAATTATCCCCTTCAAGAGGGCCTGTGTCAAGAAGTTGGGACAGCTCTTGGGAAGCCCCTCTTTCCCAGACTAAGTCTCCGGAGAAGCCGGTGAGCTCCTTCCCGCCAGATGTTTCCCTAGGCCAGGGCCGCTCACCTGGGTTCTCTTTTCCCTTCTCGGCCATTCCTCCACTTGTAGAGCTGAGCCTGCTGGCTAGAAGCTGGCCACCCGGTCTAAGCCCAGCAGGTAAACCTGAAGCCTGAAGGAGTGGTCTGTTTCCCTTCCGCCAAAGCCCGGCTCTATGACATGGCTAAACCGCAGGGCCCAACAGGAAGGGTGCAGGATCAAACCGTACCCGTAGCGGGCAAAACGCTCCTCGTCCTGGTTGTACCAGGTATGGCCCAGAAGGTCCAGGAAGGGCAAGGTTCGCACCCCTATGTTGGCCTGTACGAACTTGACCCTCTCCTCCTTGCCGGTGAGCCGCCTTCCCCAGCCGTAGGAAAGCGAAACCTCGTCCCCACGGCCGTCCCCTCCCCTCAGAGTCACAGACAAGTCGTCAAACTCCCTCTCGTACCAGTCAAACTCCTCCCTGAACTTGAGGCTCAGGAACTTCTTGGGCTCAGTCCAGATGCCTTTTCTGATCTCTGACTGGAGTCTTCCGTAGTCCTCCCCTGCCAGCCTGAGATCCAGTTCTGCCAGCAAGGGTCGCCAGGGTCTGCGTTCCTGGTCCAGCCCGTCCAGATCCCTGAACTGCTCCCTCAGGCTGAAGGGCTGAACCACCCGCAAACGGGCCCACTCCCTGTACATGGTAGAACCATCCGGTCTTTGGAGCTTGCCTGTGAGGAACTGGCTCATGACCAGGGAGATGAGCCTGTCAGAGGGAACCCTCTCGAAGAACTCCACCGGAAAATCCCCTGAACTGGAGTGTCCTATGGCATCATAACGAAGCTCAGGCTGGATCGTGTGCTTGATACCTGAAATGTTTTCGCTGTCCCACTGGTAGGTTCTGAAAAGCTCGCTGGAGAGAGATATCCCGTAGTGGTACGTGCCCATGTGCCCGTCGGCTGCACCAGGGAACCTCTCCTGAGTGGAGAAAAGCTGCTCCTGCCAGCCGGCAAAGGGCACAATGCTGAGAAAAGGGCTCCACTGCAAGGGCAAAGTAAGGACCGGGGCAAAGCTCACGGTCTCTGCCCTGCTTCCATCGGGCCTCCAGATATTTTCGAACCCGCTTGCCCATCCCAGCGCCAGGGGAAGCTGTGTGAAAGGCAGATTCATCCTGTTGAACATGAGGGAGGGGAGCTTCTGGGGGGTGGCATCCGTATCATTGTGGGGGACCTCAAGGCTCCTGAAATACCTGACTTCCCCTGCCAACAGGTACTGGTCCCAACGCTTGGTGGCATTCAAGATGGAGGGCAGGTGCCGCAGATACCTCTCGTCATGGTCTGTGGAGAACTCCTCCAGGTAGTAGTTGTCGCTCACCAGATCCACATTGGCGCGGGAAACCACGTTCCATGGGAGCTTGGCCTCTTGCTCCATGTGAACCCGCCACCTGTCCCTATCCTCCCTCATGCCTCCCCTGTGAACTATGGCCGGCTCAGGCTCCTGCTGGTCGTGAATGAACTCTCCTTGAACGGTGCCTTTTAGGGATTCCCAGGGGGCATAGCGGAACTCCACGCCTTGCTGAAAACCGCGCTTGCTGTAATAGGATTCTGTGAAGGTGGCGTCGTAACTCCTGGCAATAGCCCAGAAGAAAGGTAGTGAGAAACCGTAACCCACCCTGGAGTCGGATCTGTACTCGGGCAGGAGAAACCCCGTTCTCCTGTCCCGGGCTGTGGGATAGACCAGGTACGGAAAATAAAAGACCGGGAGGTTGCGCACTTGGAAAGTGGCCCCCTTGGCCACGGCATCCCCCGAGACCCTTATTTCCACCTCATCGGCAGCAAAACGCCAGTCAGGCACTTGCCCTGCGCAGGAGCTCAGGGTGGCCCCTTTCACAAGGTACTGGTCTTCGCCCAGTCTCTGGATTTCCTCCCCTGTCACCGTCATCTCATAGGGTTCGAAATAGAGGGTAGCATTCACCAGGCGGCCGGTCTGTTGATCTATATGGAGCTCCATTTTGTCGCTCCAAATCCTGGTGGTCTCCTGGAAAACTTGGACTTTTCCTTCTGCTGTGGCGAGTCTTGTACGGTTGTCTATGACCACCCGGTCTGCACGGAGGGTCATGCCCCCCCTTACTATCTCCACGCGTCCTTCAGCTATGTACTGGTCTGCCTGGCGGTCGTAGGTGATGGAGTCGGCCTCGATGTGCAAAGGAAGCTCTTCCGCCATGTTCAGCTGGGGCAGCTTCCCCTTCTCCCCGGTGAGACAGAACCCGTTGGTGCCAGCAGCCAGGATGAGCCCTACACACGGTATGAGCCATCTGCTCCAGTTACGCCATCCCATCGCTGAACTCCCCAGGTTCTGCCAAGATCAGAGGCCCTGGCCCCAAGGCCGACCTTACTCTACGCCGATTGTTGCCTCCAAGGCAAGCCGTTTTTTTTAAGATAGGCCATGACCTCTCCCACCACGAACAGGGAACCTGTCACACAAATCAAATCATCCTTACAGGCTCTTTGCAAGAGATCCTGGAAACCCTGGGAAACAGACTCCACCACAGTGGCTCTTGCCCCCAGGGCCAGAGCCTGGGCTTGGAGGACCCAGGGATCTTCTGCCCTGTCCATCTGGGGACGGCAGAAAACCAGCTCGTAAGCTAACGGAGCGATCATGCTCAACATTCTGCGGTGGTCCTTGTCTCTCATCACACCCATGAGGACCCTGAGCCTGTCGTAGCGGTACTCCTTTCTCAGGGAGGAACACAGGCTGCGCATGGCCTCGGGATTGTGGGCACCGTCCAACAACACCCTGGGAGGGCCCGCAAGGTAGTGTTGCCTTCCCGGCCATTGCACGTCCCTCAGCCCCCGGCGGATCGCCTCCTCATCCACACAAAGCCCCATTTCCCCCAAGAGCTCGGCTGCGGCTATGGCCATGGCGGCGTTTCTTACCTGATGGCGCCCCCTCATGTTTGTGCTAAGGGCCCTGTACGAACTCTTGAGCCCCCTGTAGTGGAATTCCTGGGGAGTTCCGCTGGCTGCTATCTCCTTGCCCAACCTGTAAAGAGGACTTCCCTTTTCCTTGCAGGTATCCAGGATCACCTTCTGGGCCCCTGGGTGAACAACCCCTGATACCACCGGCACGCCGGGTTTTATGATGCCGGCCTTTTCTCTTGCTATCTGGGCCAGGCTCCGCCCAAGGTAATCCTGGTGCTCCAGGGACACGGTGGTTATGACAGTGACCATGGGAACACAAACGTTGGTGGCATCCAAGCGGCCTCCCATGCCCACCTCCAGAATCCCCAGATCCACCCCCTTCTCCTGGAAATAACCCAGGGCCATGGCGGTGGTGAACTCAAAGAAGGTGATGGGCAAAGGGGAATTCCCGTGGCCTCCTGCTGCCAGATCCGGCACCTCTGAAAGAATTCTTCTAGTCCAATCCACCACTTCCTGCTGCGTGATCTCCCTTCGGTTGATCCTGATTCTCTCTGTAAAGCTGAGGAAGTGTGGACTTGTATAAAGGCCCACTTTGAGGCCGGTCTGCAGGTAAAAGGACTCCAGGTGGGCCGCCGTGGAGCCTTTCCCGTTGGAGCCGCCCACATGCACTGCTTTGAGCCCCTCCTGCGGGTTTCCCATGGCCCTCAGCACCCGGGAAATGTTCTCCAGGCCCAGCTTTATTCCCATCCTCTGCAGACCGAAGAGGTAGTCTATGGTCTGGGAGTAACTATCAGGAACTCTGGTCTTTTCAGCCATTGGGGCTCCCCACGGGATCCATCAAGAGGCCCAGAATCCTCGCCAAGGTCTCCCTGGTGCGCTCCCTGGAGAGAATCCCGTCTATGAGTCCGTGTTCCAAGAGATACTCGGCCCTCTGGAAACCTGGGGGAAGCTTTTCCCCCACAGTGTTCTCTATCACCCTCGGTCCTGCAAATCCCACCCTTGCCCTGGGCTCCGCCAGGATAACGTCTGCCTGCAGTGCAAAGCTGGCCGCCACCCCTCCAGTGGTGGGATCGGTCAGGACCGATATCACCGGGACTCCGGCCTCCTTGAGAGAGGCCAGAGCCACAGAGGTTCTGGCCATCTGCATCAAGGAAAGCAATCCCTCCTGCATCCTGGCCCCGCCAGAGGCCGGGAACAGGATGAGAGGGTTCCTGGAGCTGAGGGCCTCTTCGGCCAGGCGGCAGATACGCTCTCCCACGGCAGAGCCCATGCTGCCTCCCATGAAGCCGAAGTCCTGGATGCCCAAGAGCACTTCCCTGCCCACCAGACGGGCCCTGCCGCATGCCATGGCCTCCCCCCAGGGGGAAGCCTTGCGAGCCTCTTGCAGTCTGTGAGTATAACGTTTCTCGTCTTTGAAGTTCAGGGGGTCTGCGGAGCTGATCTCAGTGAAAAGAGGCTGAAAACTTCCCTCGTCCGCAAGCATCTGGATACGCTGATCCACGGTTATCGGGTGATGGTAACTACATTCTGGACATGCCCAGAGATGCCGTTCCAGCTCCTTGCGGAAGCTGATCTGGCTGCAAAAGGGGCATTCCACCCAAAGGGATTCCTCAGCTCGCCTCCCCCTGCCCCGTTCTCCGCGATGGAAAAAGGCCACCTTGCTCCCCGCACCGATGATCCAGGAGGGCCTGCTGAGCCAAGGAGAATTGCCCCAGGCCCCAGCTGTGTGCTTGCTGAAAAACAGCTACTTCTACGCCTTGTAACGCAAAGGAGACCAGGCTGGTCTCTTAGATCACCCGCTTTGGAAACCGCTCCCCACCGGCTCCCCAACCCAGGCCCACGGCCAATGGTCCTGCCTAAATCATCCTTCAACAGCGGACAACTCGGGCAATATACAGCGGCCTTTTCCCCTTCTCACCCACTGGAAAAATGACACCTCTAGGCCGTTCTCATGAGAATGGAAATACTCACAGTTGTCCTGTGTGGCAGGGGCCGGCCCCCGGGGCCTATTGTGGCAGGGTTGGATTCTTAGCCCGGGGAAAGAGTTTTCAGGAGGCCCCGCTTCCGGCTCTTGCCTCATCAGCCTTGGTCTCAGCCTTGGAGCCGCCACTGGCCGCAGGTTTTCTTGCCTGAGCCTTTCTGGTGGTTTTCTTCCTCTTACCAGCAGGCTTGGAGCCGGGCTGAACCAGCTCTATCAAAGAAACCATTGCCCCGTCGCCATGGCGCGGCCCCAGCTTCACGATGCGGGTGTAACCCCCGGCAGTATTGCGGTACCTGTCAGCCAGCTCGGTGAAGATCTTGCTTGTGGCCCTTCTTTCCCTCAAGACCGCTGCTGCCTGTCTTCGGGCGTGAAGATCTCCACGCTTGCCCAGAGTAATCATTTTCTCGGCAATCCGCCTGAGTTCCTTGGCCTTGGCGTCGGTGGTCCTGATGCGTTCGTGGATGAACAGCGAAGTGGCCATGTTCCTCAGCATTGCTAGACGATGACTGGTGGGCTTCCCAAGTTTTCTTTGTCCGACCCTGTGCCTCATTTCAATCCATCCTGGCTCCAGACAGGCCCTTGTTGGGCCCGTCCTTCATAGGTTATTTTTCCTCCTGCGTGGGAGAAGCCGATACCTCGCGTTCCTGTTTTTCCCGGAAGTACCTCTCCGGGTCAAAATCCTCGATCTTCATGCCCAGCGAAAGCCCCATCTCCCCGAGAATCTCTTTGATCTCGTTTAGGGATTTCCTTCCGAAGTTCTTGGTCTTGAGCATGTCGTTCTCGGTCTTCTGCACCAGCTCCCCTATGAGGCGAATGTTGGCGTTCTTCAGGCAATTGGCTGCCCTCACGGAAAGCTCCAACTCATCCACGGTTCGGTAAAGGTTCTCGGTAAGCTCCGGGGGAAGGTGCACGGGGCCTGTCTCTGCTTCCTCGTGCACACGCGCAGCCTCGGGTCTCACAAAGATGCTCAGCTGGTCCCTCAGGATCTGAGCTGCTATGGACACGGCCTCCTCGGGCCTTATGGAGCCGTCGGTGGCCACTTCCATGTTGAGCCGGTCATAGTCGGTTATCTGCCCCACCCTGGCATTGGTTACGGTGTATGAAACCTTACGGATGGGGGAGAAGATGGCGTCAAGGGCTATGGTGCCCAAAGGGGCCCCTTCCTCTTTGTTGCGCTCTGCTGGCACGTACCCACGACCTTTGCAGGCCCTCATCTCCATCTTGAGGTGAGCCTCTTTGTTGAGGGTGGCTATGTGCCAACCTGGATTGAGAATCTCTACCTGGCCGTCTGTAATTATGTCCCCTGCCGTGACTTCTCCCTCTCCGTGCTTCTCTATGCGGAGCGTGCGCACCTGATCTCCGTGAATCCGAAGCCGGACCCCCTTGAGGTTCAGGATGATATCGCTTACGTCTTCGAGCACTCCCGGCACAGCACTGAACTCATGGGGAACCCCCTCTATGCGCACCGAGATTATGGCTGCGCCTTGAACCGAGGAAAGCAGAATCCTCCTTAGGGAATTCCCGATGGTGGTGCCGTAGCCTCGCTCCAGGGGTTCACAATAGAACTTGCCGTAGGAGTCCGTGAGCGTTTCCGGATCAAACTCGATCCGTTTCGGCTTTATCAGATTAGTCCATTCACCTTGCATTCCTCTCACCCCTCCTGCCATGCCGGCACTCGCTCCCGGCTGCCGCAGAGCCGGACAGGCCTATGTGGCTCCCCGCCCACATCACTTGGAGTAGAGCTCCACGATGAGCTGTTCCCTCACCGGCATGGTCAGCTCCTCCCTCGTGGGAAGCGCCAGCACCTTTCCCCGGAACTGTTCCTTGTCCAATTCCAGCCAGCCGGGCACTCCGCGACGCACCACTGCCTCCATGGAGTCCTGGATTGACTGGATTTTCCTGCTCTTGGGCCTGAGCTCTATGAGGTCGCCCGGCTTGACCAGAAAAGAGGGTATGTTCACCTTCCTGCCGTTGACCGTGAAATGCCCGTGGGTAACAAGCTGCCTGGCCTCTGAACGAGAAGAAGCAAACCCCAGCCTGTACACCATGTTGTCCAGCCTTCTCTCCAAGAGTACCAGAAGGTTCACGCCGGTTATGCCTCTTTGGCGTTCTGCTCTCTCAAAGGTGAGGCGGAACTGGTTTTCCAACAGGCCGTAAATACGCTTGACTTTCTGTTTCTCTCTAAGTTGCTCCCCGTAACTCGAGAACTTCGGCCTGCGCTGACCGTGTTGACCTGGAGGATAATTCCTTCTTTCCACCGCGCATTTGTCCGAATAACACCTGTCCCCTTTCAGGAACAGCTTGAGTCCTTCCCTGCGGCAAAGCCTGCACACGGCTCCATTGTAACGTGCCACTTCCAACCTCCCTCAGACCCTGCGCCTCTTGGGCGGCCTGCAACCGTTGTGGGGAATCGGGGTTATGTCCCTGATGAGACTTATGGTGAACCCTGCGGCTTGCAGGGCCCTCAGGGCTGCCTCTCTGCCCGAACCCGGTCCTTTCACATATACCGCCACAGTCCGCATCCCATGTTCCATGGCCTTCTTGGCCGCATCCTGGGCTGCCATCTGGGCTGCGAAAGGGGTGCTCTTGCGCGAGCCCTTGAAGCCCTGGGTGCCCGCACTGGACCAAGCCACCACATTGCCCTGAGGGTCTGTGATGGTGATTATGGTGTTGTTAAAAGTAGACTGGATATAGGCAATCCCAACATCTACGTTCTTGCGTTCCCTTTTCCCGGCCCTTTTCTTGGGCTTAGCCATCGAACCTCCTCCCCATATCCCCGGCCAAGAGCTGCATTAATTGAAGAATCCCCCCGGCCCGGCCTCTCCTGAAAGCTCTGGGACTCTACTTCCCCTTCTTGATGACCCTCCTGGGCCCCTTTCTGGTACGAGCATTGGTATGGGTGCGCTGGCCGCGGACCGGGAGTCCCTTTCGGTGCCTCAGTCCGCGATAGCAGCCCATGTCCATGAGCCTCTTAATGTTTGTGGAGACCTCCCTCCTGACATCTCCCTCCACCTTCACCTCGTGTTCCACTATCTCCCTGATGCGAGAGATCTCCCCTTCGGTCAGGCTGTCCGAGCGGGTGTCAGGATTCACCTGAGCCTTTTCCAGGATTCTTCGGGAAGCGGATCGCCCGATTCCATGTATGTAGGTCAGGGCAATCTCTACTCTCTTGTTCTTGGGAAGATCAATACCAGCGATACGTGCCAATTCAGCCCTCCATGCTCCTAGGCAGACCCGAGCCGCCAGGCTCTAGGCTTGCTCAGCCTCCTTGCAGGCCTTCGAACCCCCGGCAGGATTCAAAAGCCAGACCGCAATTGCGGCCACCATACCCCTGGCCCGCAATGGGCCGGCTCAGCCCTGGCGCTGCTTGTGCCTCGGATTCTCACATATTATCCTTAGCACTCCCTTGCGCCGAACCACCTTACACTTGTCACACATCTTCTTGATTGAAGCCCTCACCTTCATCCCTGCCCATCCTTGAGCCTCACTTGGCCCTGTAGGTTATCCTTCCCCTGGTGAGATCATAGGGCGAGAGCTCCACTGTCACCCGATCTCCCGGAAGAATTTTTATGAAGTGCATCCTCATCTTTCCAGAGATATGGGCCAAAACCCTGTGCCCATTGTCCAGCTCCACCCGGAACATGGCATTGGGAAGGGGTTCGATGACCGTGCCTTCCACCTCTATGGACTCTTCCTTGGCCATGCCACCTCCAGCCTGGGCCATGGAGCCTGTTTCATCCCAGACCCAGAACTCCCTTGATACGCCCGTACACCTCCTCCACAGCTCCGAGCCCGTCCACCAGCCTCAGCACACCCCTGGTCTTGTAATAGGCTATCAGAGGCTGGGTCTGCTTCTCATAGGTCACCAGTCTGGCCCTAATAGCCTCTTCCTTATCATCATCCCGCTGGTACAGCTCTCCCCCGCATTGGTCGCAGACCCCTTCCTTGGCAGGTGGATTGAACATCACGTGATAGGGGGCCATGCACTGCCTACAGGTTCTGCGGCCCGAGAGCCTTCGCACCAGTTCCTCTTTGTCAGCCTCCAAACATACCACGTGATCCAACTTTATACCCTTTTTCTGCATCATCGCCGAAAGGGCATCAGCCTGGGCTGTGGTGCGAGGGAAACCATCCAGCATGAACCCTCTTGCGCAGTCCGGCTGCTGGATCCGCTCCTCGACTATACCCACCACCACCTCGTCCGGCACCAGGGCTCCTGAATCCATGTAGGACTTGGCCTTCAGGCCCATGGGGGAACCGGCCTTCACCGCCTCCCTCAGCATGTCTCCGGTAGAGATCTGAGGTATGCCCAGTTCAGAGACTAGTCTCTTGGCTTGAGTGCCTTTGCCTGCACCCGGGGGTCCCAGTAGAATCAGGTTCATGGCATCCTCCGCGCTCTATTTGGCTCCACTCTCAGCTTCTCCAGGCCCTGCCTCAACGAACCGCCCTCCCCTTGAGCCGCCCTGACTTGAGAAACCCCTCATAGTGCCTGGTCAACATGTGGGCCTCTATCTGAGCCATTGTATCCAGGGCCACACCCACCACTATGAGAAGGCTCGTGCCCCCGAAGTAGAACGGGACGTTGAATTCGGTTATCAACACCTGAGGCAACACGCAAACCGCAGCCAGGTAAAGAGCCCCACCAAAGGTTATCCTGGTCAGCACCCTGTCGATGAACTCGGCCGTGGGCTTGCCCGGGCGAATCCCGGGGATGTACCCCCCGTACTTGCGCATGTTGTCAGCTACATCCACCGGGTTGAAGGTCACCGCGGTGTAAAAGTAGCAGAAGAATATTATGAGCCCCACGTACAGCAGATTGTACAACAAGTGGGAGGGGCTCATCATGTCCAGGAGGCTCTGGATAAAGGGGTGAGCCTCCTTGAAATCAGGAGTTATGAACTGCGTTATGGTAAGTGGGAACATTAGCACCGAGGAGGCGAAGATGGGAGGTATCACCCCCGAGGTGTTAACCCTCAGGGGAAGATGGGTGCTTTGTCCCCCGTAGATCCTCCTTCCCACCACCCGCTTGGCGTACTGAACCGGAATGCGCCTTTGGCCCCTTTCCACCACTATTATGGCAGCCACAACCCCCACTGCCAGGCCGCTGATTATCAAGACCATGAAAAGGTTTATTTCTCCAAGGCTCATCATGGCCACCAGCTTTGTGATGGCTCCCGGGATCTCGGCCACTATGCCTGCAAAGATGATCAGGGAAATCCCGTTGCCCACACCCCTTTCCGTTATCTGCTCCCCAAGCCACATGATGAAAGCAGTCCCTGCGGTGAGGGTTATCATGGTAAGCAGATGGAATCCCACCCCGGCCTCAGGGGAGACCACGAAGCTGCCTCCAACCTGCATCTGCCTAAGCCCTATGCTGATGCCGAAACCCTGGATCAGGCTCAGTATGACCGTGCCGTAACGGGTGTACTGCACTATCTTCTTGCGGCCAGCCTCCCCTTCCTTGGAAAGCCTCTCCAGATGAGGCACCACCACGGTGAGCAGCTGCAAGATGATGGAGGCGCTTATGTAAGGCATGATGCCTAGAGCGAAGATGGAGAATCGCCTTAGCGCCCCTCCCGAGAACATGTCAATGAGACCGAATATGGTGCCCTGACCCTGGGCGCTGAAGAACTGCTCCATCAGCCCCGTGTCTATCCCGGGGGTAGGGATGAAAACCCCCACCCTGTACACTGCCAAGAGGGCCAGGGTGAAAAGCACCCTCTTTTTCAGCTCCGGGATCCTGGCTATGTTCTGGAAGCCCCCGATCACCTCAGATCACCTCTACTTTGCCGCCCGCAGCCTCGATCTTTTCCCTTGCCTTTGCGCTGAGTTTGTGAACCTTCACGGTAAGGGCCCTGTTGAGCTCTCCGTCCGAAAGCAGTTTCACCCCATCTCCCAGCTTCTTGAGCAGACCGCTCTTGAGAAGAGCTTCCGGATCCAAAATGCTCCCAGCCTCGAACCTTTCCAGGTCCCCCACATGCACTATGGCATAGTGTTTCTTGAAAGGGGACTTGAAACCCCTCTTGGGGAGCCTCCTCTGCAAGGGCATCTGCCCACCTTCAAAGCTCGGGGGCACCTGCCCGCCGGAGCGAGCCTTCTGTCCCTTGGAACCTCTGCAGGAGGTCTTGCCATGCCCTGAACCCTCCCCCCGGCCCACCCTCTTGCGTCTCTTGCGGGAGCCAGGGGCTGGTTTTAGATCGTCCAACCTCATGCTCTATTCCCCCTCCACCGGACTGACCTGCACCAGATGGGAAACTTTGCGGATCATGCCGCGCACCTCCGCAGTATCATCCAGCACGACACTGCGGTGCAGGCGCCTCAGCCCGAGCCCCATGAGAGTCCTCTTCTGCGTCTCGGGCCGGCCAATGCCGCTTCTGACCAATGTCACCCTTATCTTGCCAGCCATCTCCTGCGCCTCTCTCCCACACAGGCTTCCACCCTCAGGCGGTCTCCTGGGTTTTCCTGCCCCTTTTCTTGGCCACTTCCTCGGGGTCCCTCAATCTTCGCAGCCCCTCCATGGTGGCCTTTACCACGTTATGGGCATTGTGGGTCCCCAAACACTTGGTCAGTATGTTGCGCACCCCTGCTGCCTCCAGAACCGCCCTCACAGCTCCTCCGGCAATGACCCCGGTCCCCTCGGACGCGGGCTTCAGAAGCACACGTCCTGCACCGAAACGGCCCATCACCTCGTGGGGAATGGTGCCTTGGCGCAGCGGTATCTGAACCATGCTTTTCTTGGCACGTTCAATCCCTTTGCGGATGGCCTCTGGAACCTCGTTGGCCTTGCCCAGGGCCGCACCCACCAAACCGTTCTCGTCCCCCACTACCACGACCGCACTGAAACTGAAACGACGGCCTCCCTTTACCACCTTAGCCACCCGGTTGATGTGGATCACCTTGTCCACAAGGGGCCTTTCCTGGCTCTCGAAGGGTTCCACCCGCTTCCTCCTTTGGCCACCTAGAATTGCAAGCCGCCCTGGCGAGCGGCATCAGCCAGCGCTTTGACCCTTCCGTGATACTTGTACCGGTTTCTGTCAAAGACAACCCTTTCCACCTTTGCCTCCATGGCCTTTCTGGCCAGAAGCTCCCCCACTTTGGAGGCTGCTTCCACCGAGCCAGTGGAACGCAAGGCTCCCCGCAGCTCAGGGCTGAGAGTGGAGGCGCTCAACAAGGTTCTTCCCATTGTGTCGTCTATCACCTGGGCATACATGTGCTTGTTGGTCCTAAACACGCTCAGCCTGGGCTTTTGGGGCGTACCCAGGATCTTCTTCCTGACCCGCCTCTTTCTCCTGAGGACCGGGGATTTCCTCTCTGCCTTGCTCAGCACTGCCGCACCTCTTTCTTCCCTCGTAAAGTGGATGGCCTTGCCAGCCCTTCACACCATCCTAATGGTCCCAAGCAGCTACTTGCCTCCGCTTGAGCCCTTGCCCACTTTCTTACGAACCTTCTCGCCCACGTACCGCACACCCTTGCCCTTGTACACATCAGGCCTTCTGGCAGCCCGGATCTCGGCGGCCACCTGTCCGACTCTCTGCTTGTCAATGCCTTCCACGGTGATGATGACGTTCCTCTCCACACTCACCGAGATCCCTTCTGGAATCCTGTACCTCACGGGGTGTGAGTAGCCCAGACTCATCTGGAGCACACCCTCGGTGACCTCGGCCCTGTATCCCACCCCCACCACTTCCAGGGCCTTTCGAAAACCGGAGGTCACTCCTGTCACCATGTTGGCTACGAGGGTCCGGGTCAGCCCATGGAGAGCCCTCACCTGCCGCTGATCGTTCTCCCGGCCTATGCGAATTGCGTTCCCGTCCACTTCCACCCGGATGTTGCGCGGGATCCGGTGCTCGAGAACACCCCGCGGCCCCTTCACCCGCAGCACCTCCCCCTCCATTTTCACCTCCACCCCTTCCGGAACAGGGATGGGCTGTTTCCCGATGCGCGACATCTCTCCACCTTCGTGCTGAAATGGGCCGGGCCATGGCCCGAACCTTGTTCATTCTTTACTCACCCACCGAGCTCACCACACGCAGCAAAGCACCTCTCCTCCCAGGTTCAGACTCCTTGCCTGGTGGTCTGTCATTATACCCTTGGAGGTGGAAAGAATGGTTACACCAAGACCTCCCAGCACCTTGGGAATATCCTCTGCCCCCGCATAGATACGCCTTCCGGGCCGGCTCACCCTTCTTATCCCGTCTATGACAGGTTTTCTGTTCTCCTCGTACTTGAGGAAAATCCTTATGACTCCCTGCCGGTCATCCTTGGTCAACTTGAAGTTCTTGATATAACCTTCTTCTTTCAGGATCCTGGCAATCTCCAGTTTCATCTTGGAGGCCGGCACGTCCACCTTCTCGTGGCGGGCCGTGGAGGCGTTGCGGATCCTGGTGAACATATCCGCCAAAGGATCTGTCATGCTCAAGGTAATTCCTCCTCTGGTAGCTGGGTCCTGTCCCTACCAGCTCGACTTGATCACCCCTGGTATCTCCCCCTTGAGGGCCAGAGTACGGAAACATATCCTGCACATCTGGAACTGCCTCAAGAAGGCCCTGGGCCTACCGCAAAGGGGACAGCGATTGTACTGACGGACCCTGAAACGAGGTTTTCTCTGGGCTTTAATCATCAAGGATTTCTTCGCCACCGCACCACTCCTTGCTCTCTTTCCCAAATCCAGGAAAATCTTCCGGGTAAGGAAGATCCACTCCACGGACAACAAGCCCTGGCTCAAGTGCGGAACGGCATTCCCAGGAGGCTCAAGAGAAGCCTTCCCTCTTCGTCTGTCCGGGCAGTGGTCACTATGGTTATGTTCATGCCTTTGACCTTGTCCACCTTGTCGTAATCGATCTCCGGAAAGATGATCTGTTCCCGCACTCCGAGGGTGTAGTTGCCCCGGCCGTCAAAAGCTCGGCCATTGAGCCCCCTGAAGTCCCTCACCCTGGGGATGGCCACGTGAATCAGCCTGTCCAAGAACTCGTACATTCTGTCCTTGCGCAAGGTGACCATGCAGCCTATGGACATCCCTTCCCTCAGCTTGAAGGAGGCTATGGATCTCCTGGCCTTGGTGACCACAGCCTTTTGTCCTGTGATCAGGGAGAGCTCCTCCACTGCACTGTCCAACACCTTGATGTTCTGTATGGCCTCTCCCAGACCCATGTTGACCACTATCTTCTCCAGCCGAGGCACCTCCATCACGTTGCGGTAGTTCCGCTCCCGCATCATGGCAGGAACCACCTCGCGCCAATAAAACTCCTTGAGTCTCGCCATCTGATCTGCCTCCGGACTTTGCTCCATGCGCCAAGAACACATGGGGGGTGATCAAATCCTGCTTTTCCCCCGCCAAAACCCCCTATCTGTCCAGCAGTTCCCCGCACTTGCGGCAAACGCGCGCCTTGGAGCCATCCTCCATTATCCGCTTCCCGATACGCACCGGCACATTGCACCTGTGGCAGATAATCATGACATTGGAGATGTGGATGCTACCCTCCTTATCCACTACCCCTCCGTGGGGCATCTGCTTGCTGGGCTTGGTGTGCCTTTTTATCATGTTGATCTTTTCCACCACGACCCGCTGGCTCTTGGGTAGAAGCTTCAAGATCTTGCCGGACTTTCCGAGCTCCTTGCCGGCAATCACCATGACAACATCGTCCTTTTTCAGTTGAGTCCAGCCACGCTTCATGATCTGCCTTCCTTGGAGCCTCAGAGCACTTCTGGGGCCAGGGAGATTATCTTCATGAATCCCTTGGCCCTCAGCTCCCTGGCAACGGGCCCGAAGATACGCGTGCCAATGGGTTCCCTCTGTGGATTGATGAGCACGGCCGAGTTACTGTCAAAGCGGATATATGACCCATCCGGCCTGCGAGTCTCCTTGGCGGTGCGCACCACCACCGCCCTCATGACATCACCTTTCTTGACTTTTGTGTTAGGAATCGCCTCTTTCACCGAAACAACTATGATGTCCCCCAATCCGGCGTATCTTCTTCTGGTACTGCCCAACACCTTTATGCAGTAAAGCTTCTTGGCCCCCGAGTTGTCGGCGGCATCAAGGATTGTCTGAGTCTGTATCATGACTACCTCTCCCCGACCAGCAAGGGCCCGGAGTTCCTCTCAGCAGTCTCTTGCCCCCCTGGTCTGCCCTTTGGCCTTGCCCGATGCAGCTCACAGTGCCTTTTCTATCATCCTGAAGACGCGCCACCTCTTGTCCCTGCTGAGGGGCCTGGTTTCTATGATCATCACCCTGTCTCCCACGCGACATTGCCTGTTTTCGTCGTGGGCCTTGTATTTTTTCCTGCGCCTTACATATTTCTTGAACTTGGGATGCACGGTCAGCCTCTCCACCTTGACCACCACGGTCTTGTCCATCTTGTCGCTGACCACTGTCCCCACCAGGGTCTTCCTATGGCCTCTCTCGCTCATTTTCCTCTCATCTCCCCGGCCTGGCTTCCATTGATCTGCCTCTCTCTCAGCAAGGTCTTTATCCGGGCGAGCTGCCTTCTGACCTTACGAAGCTGGGCCGTATTGTCCAGCTGACCCGAGGCATGGCGAAAACGCAACCTGAAAAGCTCCTGGGCAGCCTCTGTCTGCTTGGCCCGCAACTCCTGATCGCTCAGAGCCCTGAGCTCGCTAGGCTTCATGGAACTCCCCCCGCTTCACGAACTTGGTGGAGACCGGCAACTTGTGCGCAGCCAACCTGAGAGCTTCCCTGGCCACCGGCTCGGGAACCCCGTCCAGCTCGTACATGACCCTTCCCGGCTTCACCACAGCCACCCAAGCCTCAGGAGCGCCCTTGCCCTTGCCCATTCTGGTCTCAGCAGGTTTCTTTGTAATGGGCTTGTCAGGAAAGATCCTGATCCACAAACGTCCACTTCTCTTGATATGCCTTGTGATGGCTATGCGCGCAGCCTCTATCTGACGGCTGCTGATCCAGCCGCATTCAGCGGCCTTCAACCCGTAGGTGCCGAAGGCCAAACTCACCCCTGCCGAGGGCTTACCCTTCATGCGCCCTTTTTGTTGTTTGCGGTACTTGACCTTCTTGGGTGCAAGCATGAGCTCTCTCCTCAGGAAACGCGCTTCTCTGAACCTTCCTGCGCTATGATCTCCCCGCGGAAGATGTGGACCTTCACCCCAATGACCCCATAGGTGGTCCTGGCTTCCGCAAAGCCGTAGTCTATGTCAGCCCTCAAGGTATGAAGCGGCACACGGCCTTCCCTGTACCACTCCCGCCTGGCCATCTCTGCCCCTCCCAAGCGGCCTCCACAGTGGATCTTGATACCCTGAGCCCCGAACTTCATGGCCGTGCTCACAGCCCTCTTCATGGCCCTTCTAAAGGCCACCCGCCTCTCCAACTGCAAGGCCACGTTCTCTGCCACCAGTTGTGCGTCGATCTCAGCCTTGCGGACCTCCTTGATGTTGATCACGATGTCGCGGGATGTCATACGCTGCAGCTGATCCCGCAAGGCGTCTATCTCGGATCCTTTTTTCCCTATTACTATGCCAGGCCTGGCTGTGTATATGTCTATGGTGGCCCGGTTGGCCGTCCTCTCTATCTCTATGCGTGATATCCCGGCATTGTGAAGACGCTGCTTGAGGAATTTTCGGATCTCTATGTCCTCGTGCAGGAGCTTGCCGTAATCCTTCTCTGCAAACCAGCGGGATCCCCAGCTCCTGATAACCCCAAGCCGAAAACCAACCGGATGCACCTTTTGACCCAATTTTCACCTCCCTGCGCTAAAGCCTCAGATATCCCCAAGCACCACTGTGACGTGACTCATACGTTTTCTGATTCTGGTGGCCCTGCCCATGGCTCTGGGCCGCCATCTCTTCAGCATGGGCCCCCCGTCCACCATTACCTTTATTACCGACAAATCGTCCACGTCCACTTTATAGTTCTGCACTGCATTGGCCACTGCCGAGCGCAAGACCTTGGCCACCAGGCGGGCCGGTTTCTTGGGGCACAAGGCCAGTGCAGCCAACGCATCCTCCACTGTCTTGCCCCTGATCAGGTCCACCACCAGGCGAGCCTTTTGGGGGGACATCCTCAGGTACCGGGCTTCAGCTATTGCTTCCATAGGATCACCTACTTTTCTCCCATCGGCTTATTTCTTGCCCTGGAGCTTGGCCTTGCGCGCTCCGGCGTGACCGAAAAACACTCTGGTGGGGGAGAACTCCCCGAGTTTGTGCCCCACCATGTTCTCTGTCACAAACACAGGTATGAATTTCTTACCGTTGTGCACCGCAAAGGTAAGGCCCACGAACTCCGGCACCACCGTGGATCGCCTGGACCAAGTCTTTATGACCTTTCGACTGTCAGTTCTGCGTGCCTCTTCAGCCTTTTCCAACAACTTGGGATCCACATAAGGGCCCTTCTTAACCGACCTGGCCATGAACTTCCCCCTTCTTTATTTCAGGCCTGAACATACGATGGTGCATGCACGGCCGGCTCACTTCCTGCGCTTCACGATGTACTTGTCGCTCTGGCGGTTCTTCCTGGTCTTGTATCCCTTGGTGGGAACCCCCCAGGGTGTGCAAGGATGCCTCCCACCAGAGCTTTTCCCTTCTCCCCCACCCATGGGATGGTCTATGGGATTCATGGCAACACCCCTCACGTGAGGCCTGCGGCCCAGCCACCTCTTGCGGCCAGCCTTGCCCAGAGAGATGTTCTCGTGCTCCACCTTGCTGACTTGCCCCACAGTGGCCATGCAATCCTGAAGCACCATCCTCACTTCACCTGAGGGCAGCTTTATCTGGGCGTAGCGACCCTCCTTGGCCATGAGCTGCCCGTAGGTTCCTGCACTACGTATCAACTGAGCTCCCTTGCCCGCCTTCATCTCCACATTGTGGAGCTGGGTGCCCAAAGGTATCTGACTCAGCGGCAGGGCATTGCCGGGCCTTATGTCTGCCTCGGGTCCTGCCATGACCGTGTCCCCGGGCTTCAGTCCCACAGGAGCCAGGATGTACCTCTTTTCCCCGTCAGCATAGTTCACCAGCGCTATATACGCGGAGCGGTTGGGGTCATACTCTATGGAAGCCACTCGGCCAGGAACTCCCCTCTTGTCCCGCTTGAAGTCAATGACCCTGTATCTCCTCTTGTGACCTCCTCCCCTGTGCCAGGCCGTTATGCGTCCGTAACAGTTCCTCCCGCCGGTCCTGGGAAGGGGTCTCAACAAGGATTTCTCAGGCTCCTTCCTGGTTATCTCCTCGAAGTTGGAGGAGGTCTGAAAACGGCGACCAGGTGAAGTCGGCTTGTAGCTCTTTATGCTCATTTCCCTTACCTCACACGGGGTGAAACCAGGCTCCGGGCCTCAAATCGCTCCCATCTTGCACTGTCTGGCCAAACTCAAACTCCCTCGAATATCTCTATGGAACCTTCCTTCAAGGTCACCCAGGCCTTTTTCCAGCGGGGCTCTCTGCTCAGGTGCTGACGCACTCTCTTGATTTTCCCGGACATGTTCTGGGTGCGCACTTGGGAAACCTTCACCTTGAAGAGCTTCTCCACGGCTTCCTTTATCTCCACCTTGTTAGCCCTTGGATCCACCCTGAACCCATACTGGTTCATCATCTCTTTGTTTCTATTGCTTTTTTCCGTAACCAGAGGCCCTTTGATCACCTGGTAGACGCTCTTCATCCCCTCACCACCCTCTCGGAGATACGCCCCAGACAGTCCTGAACAATCACCAGATGTTCATGCCGCAGGAGGTCGTAAACATTAAGCCCTTCCACCACGGTTACCTGAACCCAGGGAATATTCTGGGCAGAAAGCTCCACCCTTTGATCCTTCTCGGGAATCACGATCAAACCGTCTCTGACCCCTATTGTCCTTATCACCTCTGCCATGCGACGGGTCCGGACCTCTGGAAGCTCCATTTTGTCCAGCACCTTCAGACGCCCTTCCCTGAGTTTCTGGCTCAGCACCGAACACAAGGCAGCCTTTCTCACCTTTCGGTTCACCTTGAAGGAGTAGTCGCGGGGTGATGGCCCAAAGACAACCCCCCCACCTCTCCATAAGGGAGACTGGCGGGTGCCTGCCCTTGCCCTTCCGGTCCCCTTCTGCCGCCAGGGTTTCTTACGACTCCCTCTCACCATGGCCCTGTTCTTCACGCAAGCTGTCCCGGCTCTCCTGGAGGCCAGTTGCATTCTCACCACCTGGTGCACCAGATGCTCTTTGATGGGAGCGCTGAAAACCCTTTCATCCAGCTCCACCTGCGAGACCACCTGGTTTTCCATGTTGATCACATCCACTGTTGGCATGACCCTTCTCGTCCCCTTGGCTTCTCAGGCTCCCTGCACCTGCCCTGCATGCTCTTGTGAGGTTGCCGGGCTTGGATAATCCCCTGGGGCCTGGATTATCACTACCCCCCCCGCAGGACCCGGCACAGCCCCCTTCAGCAAGATCACGTTGTCCTCTGGACGCACATCCACCACGGTCAGATTCCTGGTGGTCACCCTCTTGGCCCCGTGCTGCCCTGCCATCCTAAGACCTGGGAACACACGCCCTGGAAAGGTAGTGGATCCTATGGAGCCTCCGTGTCGAAAATACTCGTGGGTTCCGTGAGATCCGGGAGCCCCCTTGAAATTGTGCCTTCTCATGACTCCGGTAAAACCACGGCCCTTGCTCCTCCCGGTCACCTTCACCTTTTCTCCCACCCGGAAGACCTCCACCGTGATGAGCTGCCCTGGCTGAAAAGCACTTGCATCTCCCACCTGGAACTCCTTCAAGACCTTGCACAGGGGAGCCCCATGGTGCTGGAAATGCCCTGTGAGAGGCCGATTCACCCTGCTGGGCTTGGCCGATGAGAATCCCAGCTGAATGGCTTCGTACCCATCCTGGTCCTTGGTCTTTCTTTGAACCACGTAGCACGGACCAGCCTGGATGACCGTCACCGGCACCACCTGGCCTTCGTCCAGGAAGATCTGGGTCATTCCGAGCTTTTTTCCTATTATCCCTTTCATAGATAGCCACCTTCCATTGCCGGGGCCCACTTACCTAGAGATCCAGGTCCAGGGCACCGCCCAACTGGCCTCAGCCGAGCTTGATTTCCACATCCACCCCTGCCGAGAGCTCCAGCTTCATCAGTGCATCTATGGTCTGCTGGGTCGGCTCCAGGATATCCAAGAGCCTCTTGTGCGTTCTGATCTCGAACTGCTCCCTGGATTTCTTGTCTATGTGCGGGGAGCGCAGCACGCAAAACTTGCTGATTGCCGTTGGCAATGGGACTGGCCCTGCTACCCTAGCCCCTGTCCTCCGCGCTGTCTCCACTATCTCCAGGGCGGCTCGATCCAGCACCTTGTGATCGTAAGCCTTCAGGCGGATGCGGATCCTCTGGCTCTCCATCATAGCCCTTTCCCCTACTCCACGATGTCGCTCACCACGCCTGCGCCCACTGTGCGACCGCCTTCCCTTATGGCAAAGCGAAGCTCCTTCTCCAACGCAATGGGCGTGATCAGCTCCACCGTCATCGATACGTTGTCCCCAGGCATCACCATCTCTATCCCCTCAGGCAGTGTCACTACACCTGTCACATCCGTCGTCCGAAAATAAAACTGCGGACGATATCCATTGAAAAACGGCGTGTGACGACCACCCTCCTCCTTCGTCAATATATACGTCTCAGCCTTGAACTTCCTGTGCGGCGTGATAGAACCAGGCTTCGCCACCACCTGCCCTCGCTCCACCTCGTCACGCTTCGTACCCCTCAACAATATCCCTATGTTGTCCCCAGCTTGACCCTGATCCAATACCTTCCGAAACATCTCTACACCCGTACACACCGTCTTGGCCGTGGGCCTTATCCCAACTATCTCCACCTCATCCCCTACCTTGATAACACCACGCTCAACCCTCCCAGTCACCACCGTACCACGACCAGATATCGAAAATACATCCTCTATAGGCATCAAAAAAGGCTTGTCCACATCACGCACAGGCTCCGGTATATAACTGTCCACCGCCTCCATCAACTTCCATATACACTCATACTCAGGCGCATTCACATCCTTCGAATCACTCTCATACGCCTTCAACGCACTGCCCACCACTATCGGTATCTCATCCCCAGGAAAATCATAACTCGTCAATAACTCCCTTATCTCCAACTCCACTAACTCCAATAACTCAGGATCATCCACCATGTCCGCCTTGTTCAAAAATACCACCATAGACGGCACCCGTACCTGCTTCGCCAATAAAATGTGCTCCCTGGTCTGCGGCATCGGACCGTCCGCCGCTGACACAACCAAAATCGCCCCATCCATCTGCGCAGCACCCGTTATCATGTTCTTTATGTAATCCGCATGACCAGGACAGTCTATGTGCGCATAATGCCGCCTCTCAGTCTCATACTCAATGTGCGCTATCGCTATCGTCAAACCACGCTCCCGCTCCTCCGGAGCCTTGTCTATCTGATCAAATGGAATATGATCAGCATAACCCCTCAAACTCAATACCTTCGTAATCGCCGACGTCAATGTCGTCTTACCATGATCCACATGACCTATCGTCCCTACATTCACATGCGGCTTCTTCCTCTCAAACTTCCTCTTCGCCATCGGTCACCCTCCTTGTGGTAGCCGCCTTTGAGGCCACTGAATCCTCAAGAGCGGGCTGCCCGAACCCGGATCTCCTCTGCCAGGTTCTGCGGCACGGGCCTGTATTCTCCGAACTGCATGGTAAAGGTAGCCCGACCCTGGGTGGCAGAACGCAGTGTCGTGGCATACCCGAACATATCGCTCAAAGGAACCCTTGCCTGTACAACCCTGGAGCCGCTACGAAGGTCCATGCCCTGTATCTCCCCACGGCGACTCCCAAGGTCACCCAGGACCTCCCCCAGATACTCCTCAGGGGCCACAACCTCCACCTTCATTATGGGCTCCAGAAGCAGCACCCCCCCCTTTCTGGCCGCTTCCTGAAAGGCAAGGGAGCCGGCTATCCTGAAGGCCAGATCAGAGGAGTCCACCTCGTGGTATGAACCGTCCAGAAGCGTCACTGCCACGTCCACCACCGGGTAGCCTGCCATGACCCCTTTGTTCATGGCCTCCCGCACCCCTGCTTCCACTGCTGGGACATATTCCTTGGGGACCGCCCCTCCCACAATGGAATTCTGGAAACTGAATCCCTCTCCCGGGCCCAGAGGCTCAACCCTGATGAACACATGACCATACTGACCCCGGCCTCCTGACTGTCGCACAAAACGACCTTCTGCCTCGGCCGGCCTTCTTATGGTTTCCCTGTAGGCCACCTCAGGTGCCCCCACCTGGGCTTTCACCCCGAACTCCCTGGAGAGCCGATCCACAATGATCTCCAGATGCAGTTCCCCCATGCCCGATATGATCGTCTGACCAGTCTCCTCGTCCTGCCTCACCCTGAAGGAAGGATCCTCCTCGGCCAGACGATGCAGAGCATCTCCCATGCGGTCCTGGTCTTGCCGGCTTTGGGGCTCCAGAGCCACGGATATTACCGGCTCAGGGAACTCCATGGACTCCAGCAATATGGGATGCTCCGGAGAACATATGGTCTGCCCGGTTCGCACATGCTTCAAACCCACCGCGGCTGCAATGTCCCCGGCTTTAACCTCGCGGATCTCTTCCCTCTTGTTGGCATGCATCTTGAGAAGGCGCCCGAGCCGCTCTTTCTTGCCGGTGGAACTGTTCAGTACAACAGCACCTGTTTCCAGCCTTCCTGAGTAGACCCTCAGAAAGCTCAGGTGGCCCACGTAAGGGTCAGTCATGACCTTGAACACAAGGGCGGAAAAAGGCTCCCCTTCCTCAGCCCTCCGAACCTGGATCTCCCCTCCAGGAGCTGTGCCTTCCACTGCCGGGACTTCCAGGGGAGACGGAAGGTAATCCACTATGGCGTCCAGCAAAGGCTGGACCCCCTTGTTCTTAAAGGCTGCTCCGCACAGGACAGGCACCACCTCAAGGCCCAGGGTCGCCCTGCGCAGCGCTGCTCGCAAACGCTGCGGCTCTATGAATTCCCCGGCCAAATAATCCTCCATTAGCTCATCGTCACCCTCGCAGAGGCTTTCTATGAGCTGTTCACGATACCTCTGGGCAGCCTCCCTGTGGTCATGGGGAACTTCCATTGCCTCGTAACGAGCCCCCAGTTGACTCCCATCCCAGAGCAGGGCTTTCATCTCCACCAAATCGATTATGCCCAGGAACTCCTCCTCTGCTCCCAGAGGCAACTGCACCGGGACAGCGTTTACCTGGAATCTGCGCTTTATGGAGTCCACCACCCAGAGGAAGTTGGCACCTGCCCTGTCCATCTTGTTCACAAAGGCAATACGGGGAATACGGTACTTGTCCGCCTGACGCCACACTGTCTCTGACTGGGGCTCCACCCCTCCCACTGCACAAAAAACAGCCACTGCCCCGTCCAGGACCCTGAGGCTTCTTTCCACTTCTATGGTGAAATCCACGTGGCCCGGCGTGTCAATGATGTTGATCCTGTGATCCTTCCAGAAGCAGGTAGTGGCTGCAGAGGTTATGGTGATACCCCTTTCCTGCTCCTGCTCCATCCAGTCCATCACAGCGGTCCCCTCATGCACCTCTCCCATCCTGTGGGAGACCCCTGTGTAATAAAGGATCCTCTCAGTGGTGGTGGTCTTCCCGGCATCTATGTGGGCCATGATGCCTATATTTCTATGTTTGTTCAGGTCCATGATACTTGTTCACCCTGACTGCGCCCAAGACAACAATCAGCCACCAGCGCTCAGCCCTCAGCAGACTCATGGCCTTCACGGCTGATCGCTGATGGCTCTGACCTGCCGTGACGCCTCTTACCAGCGGTAGTGAGCGAAAGCCTTGTTAGCTTCTGCCATTCGGTGGGTGTCTTCCCGCTTCTTGACCGCCGCGCCCCTGTGATTTGCCGCCTCCATCAACTCAGCGGCCAGTCTTTCCTCCATGGTCTTCTCTGGCCTTTTCTGGCTGAACTGCACCAGCCACCTTATGGCCAGAGAGACCCTGCGTTCAGTCCTGATCTCCACGGGCACCTGGTAAGTGGAACCGCCCACCCTGCGGGACTTAACCTCCACAAGGGGTTTGACGTTTTCCACTGCCTTTTCGAAAACCGCAAGGGGATCCTGCTTGGTGCGCTTCTGGATGATCTCCAGGGCCCCGTACATTATCCGCTCGGCCACACTCTTCTTACCCCGCTTCATGATCACGTTGATGAACTTCGTGATCAGGGGCCTGCTGTATACCGGGTCCGGAGGAATCGGTCTCCGGATCACCTCTCTCTTCCTGGGCATACTCGCTGCTCCTCACGAACGTCGAGGCCACAAAAGCCTCGTCTCTTCATCCCCCCTACACCTAGCCTCTCCAGGTAACTATCCTGCGCTGTTCAAGACCGCTACAGGATACCCCGGCTGACTACCGGGCTCATTTGCACCAAGCCCAGAGTGTTTGAAGCACTCCGCCTGGGCTATGAGGCCTGGCAGGAAGTCTCAGGCCCCAGCATCTTGCAACTCTCCAGGGGCTTGGAAGCATTGGAACCCAAGCTCCTCGGCCTTCACGAATGATCCGGGTTAATTCACTTGGGTCTCTTGGCCCCGTACTTGGAGCGGGACTTGCGCCTGTCCTGGACACCCAAGGAATCCAGCGTGCCTCGAATTATGTGATAACGCACACCAGGGAGATCCTTGACTCTACCTCCGCGGATCAGCACAACCGAGTGCTCCTGCAGGTTGTGCCCCTCCCCAGGGATATAGGAGGTGACTTCATAACCGTTGGTTAGCCTCACCCTGGCCACTTTCCTGAGGGCGGAGTTGGGTTTCTTGGGGGTGGTGGTATAGACCCTGACACAAACCCCTCTTTTCTGCGGACAAGCCTGCAAAGCCGGAACTTTGTTTTTCCGCTGGACCTTGGCCCGGCCCTTTCTCACCAACTGATTGATCGTGGGCATTACCCCCTCCCCAAAAGCCCTTCAAGCTAGGGAAACTGAAATTACTATTTATAGCCCTCTTCAAAAAGACTGTCAAGGGTCTTCTCTTCCAGCTCTTCTTCTTCCGGCTCTTCCATCTGCAGCCTGAGGTGCTTGTATTCCCGTCTGCCCGTGCCTGCTGGGATAAGCCTGCCCATGATCACGTTTTCCTTCAAGCCCCTGAGGCAATCCACCTTTCCCTGCACTGCCGCATCCGTGAGCACCTTGGTGGTCTCCTGGAAGGAAGCCGCAGATATGAAGCTCTCTGTACTAAGGGCAGCCTTGGTGATCCCCAGAAGCAAGGGCTCCCCTATGGCGGGCCTCCCGCCTTCTGCCATGACCTTTGCGTTCACCTCTTCAAAAACCTGCTTCTCTACAGCCTCTCCGGCCAGGAAGTCCGTGTCCCCCACATCCTTCACCCGAACCCGTCTCAACATCTGTCGCACTATGACCTCTATGTGCTTGTCGTTTATCTTGACCCCCTGGAGCCTGTACACCTCCTGCACCTCGTCCACCAGGAACTTGGCCAATTCCTTCTCGCCTTTGACCCTGAGTATGTCGTGAGGGTTGGAAGAGCCGTCCATGAGCGGTTCCCCGGCCTGAACCCGGTCCCCTTCATGGACCGCTATGTGCTTGCCTTTGGGAATGAGGTACTCCCTGGGTTCGCCCACCTCTGGGGTGACTATCACCTTCCTTTTTCCCTTGGTGTCCTTCCCGAAGGAGACCACCCCGTCTATCTCGCTTATCACAGCGAACTCCTTGGGCCTCCTGGCCTCGAACAGCTCTGCCACCCGCGGGAGTCCCCCTGTGATGTCCTTGGTCTTTGTGGTCTCTCTGGGAATCTTGGCCAAGATGTCACCAGCTTGAACCTCGTCGCCTTCTTCCACTGCTATAAAGGCACCCACAGGCATTGGGTAACGGGCCAGGTGTTCACTTCCCGGAACCCTCAAAGTGCGACCTTTATCGTCTTTTATGGAGACCCTCGGCCTCAGATCAGGGTCCTTTGTCTCCACTATCACCTTGGTGGAGTGGCCCGTGACAGGGTCCTTCTTCTCGGCCATGGTCACACCATCTACAATGTCTCCAAACTTCACCCTCCCGGAGGTCTCTGTCAATATGGGGGTGTTGAAGGGATCCCACTCGGCCAGAAGGGTATTCCTGCCCACCTCCTGCCCGTCGGCCACCTTCAGGTAGGCTCCATAGATCACAGGGTAGCGTTCCCTTTCACGGCCGCTTTCGTCCACAAGGGTTATCTCCCCGTAGCGGTTCATAACCACGAACTGGTTCCCTTTTTGCACTGTGCGCAAGTTGGAATAAACCACCTTGCCCGGATGTCGGTTGAAAAGTTTGCTTTGTTCAGCCTTGCCGGCCGCCACACCCCCTATATGGAAGGTGCGCATGGTGAGCTGGGTGCCAGGCTCCCCTATGGATTGCGCGGCTATGATCCCCACTGCCTCACCTATGTTCACAAGTCGGCCGTGGGCCAGATCCCTTCCATAGCACAAAGCGCAAAGCCCGTATCGAGATCGGCACGTGAGCACGGAGCGGATCTTGATCCTGTCAATTCCAGCTTCTTTGATCTTGCGCACCGCCTCCTCGTCTATCATCTCATTAGCCCTGACTATGTACCTGTCCTCTTCTGCCTCGGCCAGAGGATTCTCCACGTCCTCGAAGGCTATGCGGCCCAGAACTCGATCTCCCACCTCGTCTATGATCTCCCCGCCCTCCACCAGGGATGTCATCTCAATGCCGTCGGTGGTGCCGCAGTCCAGTTCTTGGATGACCACATCCTGGCACACATCCACCAGCCTTCTGGTGAGGTAGCCTGAGTTGGCTGTCTTCAGTGCCGTGTCGGCCAACCCTTTTCGAGCTCCGTGGGTGGAAATGAAGTATTGCAGAACCGTAAGCCCCTCCCTGAAGTTGGCTGTGATGGGAGTCTCGATTATCTCCTGGGAGGGCTTGGCCATGAGCCCCCTCATGCCTGCCAGCTGGCGTATCTGGAGATGGCTTCCCCTGGAGCCCGAATCCACCATCATGTAAATGGGATTGAAACTCTCCACATCCAGGGTCTTCCCATCCGGGGTTTTTACTTGCTCCTTACGGAGTCTGTCCAGCATATCCTCTGCCACCTTTTCCGTAGCATTGGCCCAGATGTCCACAACCTTGTTATAGCGCTCCCCGTCCGTGATCCACCCCTGGGCGTACTGCTCTTCCAGATCCTGCACCTGTGCCTGGGCCTTTTGGAGAATCTCCTCCTTGGTCTCCGGGATGATGAGATCCTTCATGGAAATGGACACCCCGGCCAGGGTTGCAAACTGGTATCCCATATCCTTGAGACGGTCAGCTAGAACCACTGTTTTCTTGTGCCCCGCCAGCCTGTAGCAATGATCGATCAGGTTGGCCAGGTCCTTCTTTTTCATGGTGCGGTTGTATACTTCAAAGGGGATTTCCTCAGGCACTATCTCGCTCAGCAGCACTCGCCCAACTGTGGTACGCACTTTCTGGCCCTGTATCCGGACGAAGATGGGCTGATGAACTCCCACCTCTCCTGCGTCATAGGCCACCCTGACCTCCTCGGGGCCGAAGAAACTTGGGATCTGTGGACTCTGTTCCAGATCATCCCTCTGCCTGGTGAGGTAATAGAGCCCCAAGACTATCTCCTGGGAGGGCACTATGATGGGTCTTCCGTGGGCCGGGCTGAGTATGTTGTTGCTGGAGAGCATCAACACCCTTGCCTCCACCTGGGCTTCCACCGAAAGGGGAACATGCACGGCCATCTGATCCCCGTCAAAGTCCGCGTTGAAAGCTGCACACACAAGGGGATGCAGCTGAATGGCCTTGCCTTCTATCAAGATCGGCTCAAAGGCTTGGATACCCAGCCTGTGGAGCGTGGGAGCCCGATTCAGCAAGACCGGGTATTCTGTGACCACCTCCTCCAGGCAGTCCCAGACTTCAGGGGTTTCCTTCTCCACCAACTTCTTGGCCGCCTTGATGGTGGTCACATAGCCCTTTTCCTCCAGTTTCTGGTAAATGAAGGGCTTGAACAGCTCCAAGGCCATCTTCTTGGGAAGTCCGCATTGGTGGAGCCTCAGGTCAGGACCTACCACGATCACGGTTCGGCCTGAGTAGTCCACCCTCTTGCCCAGTAGGTTCTGACGGAACCGGCCCTGTTTCCCCTTGAGCATGTCGCTGAGGGACTTGAGGGGTCTCTTGTTGGGCCCAGTGATGACTTTGCCCCTGCGGCCATTGTCGAACAGAACATCCACGGCCTCTTGGAGCATCCTTTTTTCATTACGAATTATTATGTCAGGAGCATTCAGCTCGTACAGGCGTCTCAATCTGTTGTTCCTGTTGATGACCCTCCTATACAAGTCGTTTAGGTCAGAGGTGGCAAACCTTCCACCGTCCAGGGGTACCAAGGGCCTCAAGTCGGGCGGAAGCACTGGGATCACCTCCAGGATCATCCACTCCGGCTTGTTCCCTGAGTCCCGGAAGGCCTCCATGACCTTGAGCTGCTTGGCCACCTTCTTGCGCTTGGCCTCAGAGGTGGTAAGCTTCATTTCCTCCCGGAGTCTCTCAGCCTCCTTTTCCACGTCCAAAGACCTGAGCAGGTCCCGGATGGTCTCGGCCCCCATCCCCGCCTTGAAGCTGCCTTCTCCAAACTCCTGTATCTTCTTCCTGTAGCGCTCCTCGGAAAGAAGCTCCCCGGTCTGCAGATCCGTGTCCCCGGGATCTGTCACGATGTAATTCTCGAAGTAGAGCACCCGCTCCAGGTCCTTGAGAGTCAGGCCAAGAAGCGTGCCCATGCGGCTGGGAAGGCATTTCAGAAACCAAATGTGGGCCACAGGCGAAGCCAGCTCTATATGCCCCAGCCTCTCCCTGCGGACCCTGGAGTGAATCACCTCCACCCCGCATTTCTCGCACACGACTCCCCGGTGTTTCATGCGGCGATACTTGCCGCAATTACACTCATAGTCTTTTGTGGGCCCGAAGATCTTGGCACAAAACAATCCGTCCCTCTCGGGCTTGAAGGTCCGGTAGTTTATGGTCTCTGGCTTCTTCACCTCCCCGTGGGACCAGGAGCGTATCCTCTCGGGCGAGGCAATGGAAATCCGAATCGCATTGAAACTTAGGGGATCTTTGGGCTTTTCAAAAAGGCTGTATAGATCTTCCAAGGTTCCCTCCCATCAAGATGTCACATTGACCATCTTTGAAGTCTTGCCCCCCCTTCTGTCACCACGGGGGGCTGCCAGGACGCACCTTCCTACGCCCCATCCCCTTCCTCCAACAACTCCACATTGAGTCCCAGGCTCTGCAACTCCCGCATCAACACATTGAAGGATTCGGGCAGGCCCGGCTCCAACCGGTACTCTCCCTTTACTATGGACTCGTACATTCGGTTCCTGCCAGCTATGTCGTCTGATTTAACGGTCAGGAACTCCTGCAAGGTGTAGGCTGCTCCGTATGCCTCCATGGCCCACACCTCCATTTCACCCAGCCTTTGACCCCCGAACTGGGCCTTGCCGCCCAAGGGCTGCTGGGTGACAAGAGAATAAGGGCCGATGGAACGGGCATGGATCTTGTCGTCCACCAAATGGTGAAGCTTCATCATGTACATCATGCCCACTGTAACAGGCCTTTGGAAGGGCTCGCCCGTCCTGCCGTCATAAAGAGTGGCCTGTCCCACAACAGGAAGGCCCGCCTCGCTCAAGGCCGTCTCTATCTCCTTTTCCACGGCCCCGTCGAACACCGGGGTGGCCATGGGAATTCCGCTACGCAGCTTAGCTGCCACCTCCAGCAACTCTTCCTCGCTCATCTGTTCCAACAAGGCGTCGAATTTAGGGGAAGAGTAAATTCGAGAGAGCATGTTCCTCACAGCCCGGACCCCTGCATGAGCATCCAGAAGCTTCCCCACCTTCTCTCCAAGACCCTTGGCAGCCCAGCCCAGGTGAGTCTCAAGCACCTGACCCACGTTCATTCGGGAGGGAACTCCCAAGGGATTCAGCACCAGGTCCACAGGGGTCCCGTCCTCAAAATAAGGCATGTCCTCCTCGGGTACCACCCTGGAGATGACCCCTTTGTTCCCGTGGCGACCCGCCATCTTGTCCCCCACGGAGAGCTTCCGCTTGATGGCCACGTACACCTTCACCATCTTGATCACACCTGGGGGAAGCTCGTCACCTCTCTTCAGGCGCAGAATCCTCTCGTCAAAAACCACCTTGATCAGGTCCACCTGTTCCTGGAAGTGCTGATAAAGCTCTCTTATCTCCCTGGATAAATCAGGTTCCTCCTCCACCCTCAGCTCCATCCATCTGTGCATGGGGAGTCTTTCCAGAAGTTCCCTATCTATGACCTGCCCTGGTTTCCCCAGCACTTCGTCCGTGAAATGATCTCGGATCTCCACGCCCAGACGTTTCCCTTCCAGCCGCTCCCTCATGCGCTCCATGGTGCTTCGCTGGATAATTCTTATCTCATCGTCTTGGTCCCTGACCAGGCGGGTGATCTCCTCGTCTTCGATTTCCCTTGTGCGCTCGTCCTTGTCCACTCCTTTGCGGGAAAAGACCCTCACGGCTATGACCGTGCCCTCCACGCCGGGGGGAACCCTCAGGGAAGTGTCCCTTATCTCACCTGCCTTTTCCCCGAATATGGCCCTCAACAATTTCTCTTCAGGGGAAAGCTGGGTTTCGCCTTTGGGAGTGACCTTGCCCACCAAGATATCCCCGGCTTTCACCTCCACCCCTATGGCCACGATACCACTTTCATCCAAGTTCTTTAGGTTCTCGTCGCCTATGTTTGGAATATCCCTGGTGATCTCTTCCTTGCCCAGCTTGGTGTCCCGGGCCATCACCTCGAACTCCTCTATGTGTATGGAGGTGAACACGTCCTCCCGCACCAGCCTCTCGTTTACCACTATGGAATCCTCGAAGTTGTAGCCCCTCCACGGCATGAAAGCCACCAGGACGTTGCGGCCCAGGGCCAGTTCCCCTTGGTGCGTGGCAGGTCCGTCCGCTATGATCTGACCAGCCTGTACTCTTTGGCCCCTGTGCACTATGGGCTTCTGGTTTATACAGGTGTTCTGGTTGGAGCGCTGGTATTTTATGAGGTTGTAGATGTCTATTCCGGGATCCTGCCCGCCTTGAGCAGGGGCATCTGCCCTGATCACTATTCGGGAAGCATCCACGCTCTCCACTGTGCCGGACCTTTTGGCCACAACCGTCACGCCAGAATCCCTGGCCACAGGATGCTCCATGCCGGTGCCCACCAAGGGGGCCTCTGTCACCAACAAAGGCACGGCTTGGCGCTGCATGTTGGAACCCATGAGAGCCCGGTTGGCATCATCGTTTTCCAGAAAAGGTATGAGTGCGGCAGCCACGCTCACCAGCTGGTTGGGGGAGACGTCCATGCGGTCCACTTCTTCGGCCCTCTTGAGGGCAAACTCGCCACCCCGGTAGCGCACCGAGACCAGCTCCTTGAGGAATCTCCCGTTTTCGTCCAGGGGGGCATTGGCCTGGGCTATCACATGCTGCTCCTCATCCAGAGCCGTGAGGTACTCTATGTCCCGGGTCACTACTCCGTTGCCTGCCACCCTGTAAGGGGTCTCGATGAAACCCATCTCGTTGACCCGAGCATAGGTGCTTAGGGAAACGATGAGCCCTATGTTGGGGCCTTCAGGAGTTTCTATGGGACAAATCCGGCCGTAGTGGGTCGGATGCACGTCCCTCACTTCGAAACCTGCCCTCTCCCTGGTCAACCCCCCAGGCCCCAGTGCGCTCAAACGTCTCTTGTGGGTTATTTCCGAAAGGGGGTTGGTCTGATCCATGAACTGGCTCAACTGGCTGCTTCCGAAGAATTCCTTGATGACCGCTGAGACAGGCTTGGCATTGATCAGGTCATGGGGCATGAGGGTGTCCACCTCTTGAAGACTCATGCGCTCCTTTATGGCCCTCTCCATGCGCACCAACCCGATCCTGTACTGGTTCTCGATGAGCTCCCCGACCGCCTTCACCCTGCGGTTGCCCAGGTGATCTATGTCGTCTATCTGCCCCTGACCAGCCCGCAGGTCCAGCAGATAGCGCACGGCCTCCATGATGTCTTCCCGCCTCAGGGCAGTCTGGCTCAAAGGCGCCTGCTCCATGGGAATGCCCAAGCGCCTGTTCAACTTCCATCTTCCCACTGCAGAGAGATCATAGTATCTGGGATTGAAGAACAGGTTCTGGAAAAACTCCCTGGCGGTCTCCTCGGTGGGGGGGTTCCCTGGCCTTAGCCTCTTGTATATCTCCAGTATTGCCTCTCGTTCCCCCTCCACCCGATCCAGAAGCAAGGTGTCGGCCATGGCCCTCAGGAAGCGCCGCTCGTCAATGAAGATGACCTCCACCCTTCCTATACCTTTCTCCTCCAGAAGGGCCACACGTTCCTTGGTAAGATTCTGCAGACAGTCCAAGAGGATCTCCCCTGTGTCAGGGTCCTTTACCGGACTTGCCACCATCTTCTCCGGAAGATCCTCGGGATTCAGGGGCACCCTCTCCACACCCTTGGCCTGGAGGGCCTTGATGTGCTTCTTGCGTATGAGTCCTCCACGCCTCACAAGAGGCTCCTCGTCCCCTTCCAAGAAGATGGTCTCCGAGGCTTTTGTGCCCAACAGTAACTCCAGGGGCAACCTCCTGTAGATCCTCCCGTTTTGGAACTCAAGGGTTTCCACCGGGTAGAAGTACCTGATCAGATCCTCCACACTGTACCCAAGGGCCTTCAGTAAGACGCTGACCGGGAATTTCCTCCGCTTGTCAATGCGCACGTACAGGATGTCTTTGGCATCGAACTCCAAGTCCAACCAGGAACCCCTCATGGGAATGATACGGGCCGAGTAAAGTACATTGCCGCTGGCCTGTGTCTTGCCCTTGTCATGCTCGAAGAAAATGCCGGGGGAACGATGCAGCTGGCTGACTATGACCCTCTCTGTGCCATTTATGATAAAAGTGCCCTTCTCTGTCATGAGCGGGATCTCACCGAAGTAGACCTCCTGCTCCTTCACATCCCGGATGCTCTGGCCACGCCTGTCCTTGTCTGCGTCCCAGACTATGAGGCGCACTGTTATCCTGACAGGCACGGCATAGGTCATGCCTCGCTGCAGGCACTCCTCCACGCTGTACTTGGGCTCTCCAAGGGAGTAACTCACGAACTCCAGGGATGCTGTCTCATTGAAGTCCTGGATCGGAAACACGCTCTTGAAAGCCCCTTGAAGACCTATATCCTCCCTTTGGGAGGGGGGCACATTGGCCTGGAGAAAACGCTCGTAGCTCTTGCGCTGGATATCTATCAAATTAGGTAGATCCACGACCTTCTCGATCTTGGAGAAGCTCTTACGCCATCCACCCGGCTGGACCGTTTTACTTAGCATGCCCTGGACACCTCTCTTGAAAGGTAAGGGCCCCCTGGCTCTGAGGCCATTGATCCCAAATCCGCCCCCCCAGCCCCGAAAAATGGCTTCAGGCCGAAGAGGCAAAGAAGTTCCCCACCCCAAGCCCTCCCAAATATTTTAACCCGTGAAAAAGCCCCACCCCTCCGGATGAAAAGACAGAAGCTCTTGCGCAGGAACACTCCTGTGCAAGCAGACTTGTGAGCCTGTATCATCCACCCAAGGCTTAACCCCGAGTGTTGAAGCACATTGCCCACATCAAGGGCCCGCCCCTGCCCCAAGCCCCGCGATGCTCCAAGCTGTCCACACCTGAGAGCCTTCATGGCCCTTGGCTCACACGCAGACTCTCCTCAAGCAGAGTCACGCCACTCCGGGTAAATCCAGTTGGTTGCTTGCACCATCCACTGCCCGCGGAGAATGCAACACTGTGTTTCCAACAGCCCAGAGCTTTTCGAGTCTTCCCAGCCCCTCACCCTGCATGCTCCCACAGGCTTGGAGAGCATGGACCAGCCGGAGTCATCCTCTGCCCCAGGCCGTGGCCCTGCGCCGGCTGTTCCCAAGAGGCTTCTGCAAGGAGCTCTTGGAACAGCTCTACTTGATCTCCACAGTCCCGCCTGCCTCTTCCAGCTGGGCCTTGGCCTCCTCGGCCTCCTTCTTGGAAACAGCTTCCTTGACCGGCTTGGGTACCCCTTCCACCAGGTCCTTCGCCTCCTTGAGCCCAAGACCCGTCAGAGCGCGTACCACCTTTATGACCTGGATCTTCTTGTCTCCATAGCCTGTCAGAATCACGTCAAACTCGGTCTTCTCCTCCTCCACGGCTTGTGCCGCAGCCGGAGCCGCACCTGCTGCGGCCACAGCCACCGGGGCCGCAGCTGTGACGCCAAAGATCGTCTCCAACTCCTTTACGATCTCTGCCAACTCCATGGCGGTGGCGTTCTTGATGAAATCGATGAACTGCTCTTTGCTGATCTCTCCCATGGCCTACATCCTCCTGTTGCCTGAATTCTTTCCAACTCCCGGCTCGCCCTGTAACCGGTAGAGGTCTAAAGGGCTCCCCCCCTAAGAAAAATCACCCACCAGAGGTGCTGATACACCCCTCCTGGAGCAAGCGTTTGGGATCCCCGTTCTGGCTTTTTCTCATCCTGGTTATTCCCAAACCCATGATCCAGGAAGCAGCCACCAGGCCTCCTGCCTTTTGGTCAAAACGTGCCCCCAGCTCACAAGATCGCAGGGGAGAGGTTCCTCTTTGGGGTGGCCTTTCTCATTTTTTTCTGAGCCTGACAGGGCCGGCTCCTGGCCACAAATCTCACCTCTACGCCCCGGATTCCTTCTGTTGCCTGATGGCATCCAGGGTCCGTAGCAGCTTCCCTGGGATCTCCCTCATCACACCCATGAGACCGGCTACCGGAGCATTCAGAAGGAACAGGAGTTTTGCCACCAGTTCCTCCCGGCTGGGCAGGGTGGCTGCCTCTTCGACTGCCTGGCCCTCCAGCAGCTTCCCACCTACCACCCCAGCCTCTATCTGAAACTTGGGGTGCTCCTTCATGTACACTGTCAGGGCCTTGGCCAGAGAGACTATGTCCCCCTTTCCAAGGGCTATTGCCAGGGGACCTCTTATGTGATTCCTCAGAAGCGCCACGTCGGTCCCCTCCATGGCACGCTTGAGCAGGCTGTTCTTGACCACTTGGTAGTCCACAGAGATCTTCTTGAGTCCCCTTCTCAACTCCCCCAGTTCCGAAACCTTCAGCCCTGAAAAGCGGGTCAGCACAGCCACGTCGTATCTGAGGAACTTGTCCCTCAAGTCTTGCACAGCCTTTTGCTTTTCCTCTCGGTTCACCGAAAGAATCTCCTTTCCGGCGCCATTCTCGGTTGGATCCGGTCAACCGGACCGGCCTCAACGTTCTGTGATGACTAGGAACCCGGGTTCCTATGGCTCATCGAACCAGGTTACGAATATATGCTGGGTCCACTTTCACTCCAGGCCCCATGGTACTGGACAGGGCCATACCCCGCAGGTACACCCCCTTGCTGCTGGCCGGTTTGAGACGCACGATGGTCTCCATCAGGGCCTTTATGTTTTCCAGCAAGGGCTCCCTTCCAAAGGAGACCTTCCCCACAGGAGCGTGCACCACTCCTGCCTTGTCCACCTTGAAGTCCACCTTCCCGGCTTTGACTTCGCGCACCGCACGGGCCACGTCAAAGGTGACAGTGCCCAGCTTGGGATTGGGCATGAGCCCTCTAGGCCCCAAGATCCTTCCCAGTTTTCCCACCATTCCCATGAGATCCGGGGTGGCTATGGCCTTGTCGAACTCAAGCCAGCCTTCCTTTTGGATCTTCTCGGCCAGATCCTCCGCACCCACATAATCTGCCCCGGCCTCCTGGGCTTCCCTCTCTTTTTCGCCCTTGGCAAACACCAGCACTTTCACCTGCTTGCCCAAGCCATTGGGAAGCACCACGGCGCCTCGCACCATCTGGTCCGCATGCCTGGGATCAACACCCAGCCTGATCGCCACATCCACGCTCTCGTCAAAAGCCGCGTAATGGGTCTGCAGAACCAACTCCACAGCCTCCTCCAGGCTGTATCGTCTGGTGCTGTCGATTTTCTCCTTTGCAGCCCTGTATTTCTTTCCCCTTCTCGCCATATCCCTCTCCAATTGCCAGGCTCCACAACCCTGGGCGTCAGACATATGTCCGACCCGTTCGGACCCCTTTCCTGGAGGGGCTTGGAAAGAGGCGCCTGCGGGCTGCTTCGCGTTCTAATCCTCCACCACCTCCAGGCCCATGCTCCTGGCCGTGCCCTCCACTGAACGAACAGCTGCATCCAGGTCTTCTGTGTTCAGATCCGGTAGCTTGGTGCGCGCAATTTCCACCACCTGGGATCGCGTCACACGACCCACTTTCTCCCTGTTGGGCTGTCCGCTCCCCTTGGCTATCTGGGCAGCCCTTTTCAGCAGAATGGAAGCAGGGGGCGTCTTGGTGACGAAGGTAAAAGACCTGTCAGCATAAATGGTCACCACTACAGGGATTATCATGCCTTCCTGTCCCTGAGTCTTGGCGTTGAAAGCCTTGCAGAATTCCATGATATTCACGCCGTGTTGGCCCAAGGCAGGGCCCACCGGCGGGGACGGAGTAGCCTGGCCCGCCGGAACCTGTAATTTCACCATGCCTATGACTTTCTTGGCCATTGGTCTCCCCTGGTTGTATCAGTTCTTCACTACTTGCACGAAGTCCAGCTCTACGGGGGTGGCACGCCCGAAAATGCTCACCAGCACCCTCACCTTACCCTTCTCGGGCTTTACCTCGTCCACTATCCCGTTGAAATTCAGAAAGGGCCCGTCCACAACCCTAACACTGTCGCCTTTTTCAAAGACGAACTTGGGCTTTGGCTTGAGGACACCTTCATTGATCTGCTGAATGATTTCCTCCACTTCCCTGTCGGACACCGGTGTGGGCTCGGTCTTGCTCCCGATGAAGCCGGTCACTTTCGGGGTGTTCTTCACTATGTGCCAGGTCTCGTCTGTAAGCTCCATTTTCACGAAGATGTAGCCCGGAAAGAATTTGCGGTTGGAGGTTCTTTTTTCTCCCTTTACCAGCTCCACCACCTTCTCTGAGGGGATCAGGATCTCGGAGAAGTTCTCCTCCTGGCCGTAGGCCCTTATCCTCTCCTCCAGAGCTGCCTTGACCTTGTTCTCGTAACCCGAATACGTATGCACCACGTACCAGCGATGTGCCATGGCCGGAAACCCTTTTTCTCGACTATTAGTGGAGGATCCGTCGCATCAGTTCATGAAGCCCCACGTCCACCAGACCCAGGAAAAAAGCCATGATGGCCACCAGAACAAGCACCACAGAGGTGGCTCCCAGGGTTTCCTTGCGGGTTGGCCAGGTGACTCGTTTCAACTCTGCTCGGACTTCCCTGAAAAACTGCAGGACCTTTCCGTAAATTTCTCCGAAACCCGCCATGTCAGTATCCCTGAGTACCTCCTGCCGCAAAATAATGGCAGGCCAGGAGGGATTCGAACCCCCAACCCCCGGATTTGGAGTCCGGTGCTCTAGCCGTTAGAGCTACTGGCCTGTTTGCTCGATCTCTCTCACCGCCACCCCATTTTAATGGGTCACTTGGTCTCCCGATGGGGTGTATGCCGTTGACAGAACCGGCAATATTTCTTGAACTCCAAACGGTCAGGCGTGGTACGCTTGTTCTTGGTGGTGGTATAGTTCCTCCGCTTGCACTCGGTGCAGGCGAGGGTGACGATTTCCCTCATTAGCTTGTCTCCTGTTTCACTCCACGATGTCGCTCACCACGCCTGCGCCCACTGTGCGACCGCCTTCCCTTATGGCAAAGCGAAGCTCCTTCTCCAACGCAATGGGCGTGATCAGCTCCACCGTCATCGATACGTTGTCCCCAGGCATCACCATCTCTATCCCCTCAGGCAGTGTCACTACACCTGTCACATCCGTCGTCCGAAAATAAAACTGCGGACGATATCCATTGAAAAACGGCGTGTGACGACCACCCTCCTCCTTCGTCAATATATACGTCTCAGCCTTGAACTTCCTGTGCGGCGTGATAGAACCAGGCTTCGCCACCACCTGCCCTCGCTCCACCTCGTCACGCTTCGTACCCCTCAACAATATCCCTATGTTGTCCCCAGCTTGACCCTGATCCAATACCTTCCGAAACATCTCTACACCCGTACACACCGTCTTGGCCGTGGGCCTTATCCCAACTATCTCCACCTCATCCCCTACCTTGATAACACCACGCTCAACCCTCCCAGTCACCACCGTACCACGACCAGATATCGAAAATACATCCTCTATAGGCATCAAAAAAGGCTTGTCCACATCACGCACAGGCTCCGGTATATAACTGTCCACCGCCTCCATCAACTTCCATATACACTCATACTCAGGCGCATTCACATCCTTCGAATCACTCTCATACGCCTTCAACGCACTGCCCACCACTATCGGTATCTCATCCCCAGGAAAATCATAACTCGTCAATAACTCCCTTATCTCCAACTCCACTAACTCCAATAACTCAGGATCATCCACCATGTCCGCCTTGTTCAAAAATACCACCATAGACGGCACCCGTACCTGCTTCGCCAATAAAATGTGCTCCCTGGTCTGCGGCATCGGACCGTCCGCCGCTGACACAACCAAAATCGCCCCATCCATCTGCGCAGCACCCGTTATCATGTTCTTTATGTAATCCGCATGACCAGGACAGTCTATGTGCGCATAATGCCGCCTCTCAGTCTCATACTCAATGTGCGCTATCGCTATCGTCAAACCACGCTCCCGCTCCTCCGGAGCCTTGTCTATCTGATCAAATGGAATATGATCAGCATAACCCCTCAAACTCAATACCTTCGTAATCGCCGACGTCAATGTCGTCTTACCATGATCCACATGACCTATCGTCCCTACATTCACATGCGGCTTCTTCCTCTCAAACTTCCTCTTCGCCATCGGTCACCCTCCTTGTGGTAGCCCGCCCCCTGAGCGGCCCACACTTACCCCCGAAGAACCAACTTGATTCCTGCCCGAGGTGAGCCCCATCAAGACCCAAGCCGCGTTATCCACCAAGGCTCACGACTCTTGGGGAAGCCCCCCAACCGAGCCCCTGTCAAGTTCCGATGTGGCTCGCCTTTAAATCCTCATGTCTTCCAAGAGCAAAGCCTCTTCTCACCTCGGGCCGGTTCTCCTGTCCCCCGATCCCTTTAGCCTAAATCATCCAGACCTAGGCAGCTGGCACAGCTTGCATCCCTGCCACTGCCTTTTGAGCATCCCCCTACCTAAAGGCAAAATCCCATTTTGTTTCTGCTTTTGGAGCCCACGACCGGGATTGAACCGGTGGCCACTTCCTTACCAAGGAAGTGCTCTACCCCTGAGCTACGTGGGCCTCCAAGACCAGGCAAATCCAAACTGGGAAGACCCAGCCAGCCGGATCAGCAAGGCCAGAAACCCGGATTTTTTACTTTTCCCGGCCCAAGGGCAGGCATTCCATGTCCCCCGCTGCCGCCCACTGAGCATGGCCCCGGGCACTTGGCTCATGTCCGGGGAAGCGGTCTCCTTCCAAGGATCTGGGGCAAGACTGCTTGCCCTTACAATTCCATTGCCTATACCCAAAACACCACAGCTTTTCTGGAGCGGGAAACGGGACTCGAACCCGCAACCCTCAGCTTGGAAGGCTGATGC
>JBBIOJ010000026.1:0-55242 GCA_037443445.1 Desulfarculaceae bacterium
GGGAGGCACGCCCCATCACCCACTTCGGAAATTACACCAATTGACAAACGCTACCGTCATGGATTCCGATTCATTCGGGACACTGATTCCGATTGAAGCCGGACACCGATTCCATTGAATCCGTCCAGTTTGTGGGCAGGCTGAGGGAGCGCAGGTGTCCCGCTTCCAGCGGGATTGCGGCGGAGGCCTTTTCGAGGCCGACGCCGGAACGGCACGCGCTGCTATCTGTCAGGGATCTACCTCACTAACACGACGTACACGAAAGATTCCTGCCATGATCACCGAAAAAGAACGCGGAAGTTCTGTGAGATGCTCTCTAATCGCCAAAGCGACAATCTCCGCCTTACGAGCGGGTGGCAGACCTGCCAGGCGAATCAGAACCACCCCGTGCACATGTAGGCGCTGACGAAACACCATCTCGCCAAAATCCTTGTCCGCTGTCAGCAGCAATGCTGCTTCTTGATTTGCCAGGTTCAAAACATCATCATCGGGCATCCCTGGCCCCAACTCAGCCACGTACGAAACCTGATGTCCATCTCGCCGCAGATGTTCAACAATTGGGCGGTCAACGCTTTCATCAGCCAAAAAGTTCATGCCAGCGCCTCGGCCAGGGGGTAAACCACATCGGCGCGCAGAGCATCTCGGGCAAATGCCAATGCAGCCAAGATGGCTTCGCGAGTCAGGTGTGGGTGTGCCTCAAGAATCTGCTCGATGGTTTCGCCCGCTGCCAGTTTCTCCAAAATGAGTTCAACGGTGATGCGCGTTCCTACGATAACAGGTTTCCCCATCATCACCTTTGGATTTGATACAATCCATTGCCTTTGCATCTTCTCATCTCCACGATTTGTTGCGCTGCGCCCAATAGGGCCCTGAGCGAACTCAGAGGGAGCCGGGAGACCCGCAGGGTCGGACGGCGATCCAAACGAGTTCGCTCTCCCGCCAACAGCGGGATTCAGGCGGAGGCCGTTTGGCGGCCGACGCCGGAACGACCAAGCTCACCTGCTGCTATGAAGCGCCAGCGCAACAGCGGTCAGGTGGAGCGCCCGGTCAGGCACCAAGAGTTCATAACCCAAATTCACTCCGAGGAAGCCCTGACTGTCTGATGATAGATTGCAGTGTCCCAAGCCGGATTTCATTGTGATCCGGAACGGGAACAGTTATCGTGCCTTGTGGTAACTTCTTCTGCATTACGATGTGGCTGCCACGCTGACGAACTTCCTTAAACCCATGATGGGCCAAGATGGCACATACTTCTTTCCCTGAAAGAACACGCAATTTACCCAATCGCCACCTCAAGTTGGGTCACGAAAACCTCGTCATGGAGTCGCTGCTTTATCTCCTCAGGTGATGCACTCTCCAAGAACAACTCCAATGCTTCGCGCAGATTGTCCCGGGCCTGTTCTACACTGTCCCCTTGGCTTGCGATATCTAACTCAGGGCACAGTGATACATATCCGTCGCCCTCGCGCTCAATGATAGCTGTAAGTTTCATTGATTACCTCCTATCTCCCTAAGATTGCTCCTCACATAAGATTAACACAGACTTTTCCATTTCCCAATCAATATGAGCATTTGGGGATAGTCCAAGATGTCGTTTTGGGGAATATGGCAACGGTGGTAAATTGAATATGTTTGGTTTGAACTTCTCGGTTTTCATGCAGGAACTTCAGTATTTGACGCTCCAGACATTCACTTGCCGAGAGTCTTCCGGTCGCGTTCCCCATCCTTACAGCCCGAAATTTTTGACCAGCCCGTACAGACAACATGTCGACTTTAATGTGCATTCTATCCCTTGACGTGTGCCCAAAAGGGGCGCTGAGCCAACCCCGGAGGGAGCCGGATGGCCCCGGGGGGCCGGAGGGCTACCCGCAGGAGTCGCGCTCTCCCGCCGAGGGCGGATTCGGGCGAGGCCGCCTGTTCCCTTTATACAACGGGCGTGCGAGTTTTTCCATTGCCGGGTTGATTCGGACGAGCGCGCGGGTGCGCAAGCACCCCGCTTCCAGCGGGATTGCGGCGGAGGCCTTTTAGCGGCCGACGCCGGAGCATGGATTCAAAGGGCTTTCGCAAAAAGCATGGTACAGACAACGCCCCAAGGCGGAGCTGGGTTCTCTTAAACGCTGCCCTGCTTGTAGCACCAGCCTGGTTGTGTGTCAAGAGAAAGAAGCTGGATATGTGGTAGTTGAGATGCGGCAATCTTGAAGTATTCCAGGGGGTTGGTGTGTGAGAGCACAATCCTTTCGACCCCGGCGGGTAATCCCGGTTAAGTGACTCTGCACGAAAACGACCTGCCTGTGCATCAGAAACTTACAAGGTCTTGCCTCCTGATCCATCAAAGAACCCCGAGGCCTTGAGCCATGAGGCCTCGATCCCCCCACGGTCGGGGAATAAGTCCGGGTCAAAGCTTGTCTTGAAACCTGGAGTGCACAAGAGCCTGAAAGTGGCATATCCTTAACTCCACAAGGCCTTTGGGGAGGCCGCCCCCAGAGGGGTTGTCATCCGGTTGAAACTGCACATTCCTGGACAGTGGATGTGCAGGCCGGGGGTGGAAGTGAAAAAAAGTTGGCTAAGGCATCAAAATGCTTTGCTTTCGAGGAGAATCGCCTCTCTTGAGCGGGCTGTGACCCGCCTGGGCGGCGACATCCACCAGATGCTCTGGCGAAGAGGGCTCAGGCTCCACAGGAAGGTGGACCCAGAGCGTCTCCTCCTTTCCCATGGGATGTCCCCTCAGGCCCAAGAGGAATTGTACCGTCTCCTGCACAGGTATTCCTTCCGTCTGTGGCTTAGAGATCTCATAAGGCTCAAGAGCGGGACAGATCTGGAGGTGGTCTGCCCCTATTGTTCCACCTCATCCAGCAGAAGGTACATGGAAGCACTGGCCAGAATGGGGCTGGTGGAAATAGGCCCCGGGGGTGAGTGGAGACTGCTCAGAGATGCGGTCATAAGCTTTGGGGAGACCCTGGAGTGGTTTGTGGCGGAAATTTTTCGAAGGGAGTTCTTTGCCCAGGTGATTCACGGGGCCTCTTTCAGGAGCCCTCCTCCCGGGGGGGATTTCGATGTGCTGGCCGCCTTGGAAGGGTTCTTGGTTTACGTGGAATGCAAGAGTTCTCCCCCGCGAGGCATAGAGGTGGAGGATGTGGCCGGTTTCCTGGGCAGATCACATCTCTTGGCCCCGCATCTGGCACTTTTCTTGGTGGACACGCATCTTCGCATGCTGGACAAGATGGTGCCCATCCTGGAGGAACTCCTGGGAGGCGTGCCAAGGGACTCAGGGCTTCCCTTTCAGAAGGTGCAGAGATTGGAAAGGGAGATATTCCACGTTGGCCACAGGTTATACGTCCTAAACAGCGGGAGGCGGCTGCAAGGCAACTTGCGCTGTTGTATCTTGGATTTCATGAGGGCCCGCAGATCCGCCTTAACACTGGATTGCTCCACGTGCCCCGCATTTGCCAGGAACAATGCCAAACCAGGAGTCGAATCATGACAGGATCACTGAGCGCTGAGCTGGAAGTTGCCATTCGGGCAGCGGCATCCGCTGCAAGGCTGTGCCGAATCGTCCAAGCCGAGATGGTGGGGAGCGATACCTTGTCCAAGGCGGACAAGAGCCCTGTGACCGTGGCGGACTTCGGCTCCCAGGCCGTGGTGTGCAGGATTCTAAGGGAGGCTTTCCCCAAGGACCCGATTCTGGCAGAAGAGAGCGCTTCGGCTCTCCTGGAAGAGAAAAACAGGGATCTGCTGGAAAGAGCCACCGGCTTTGTCTCCAGGCTCTTCCCGGATGCCACGCCACAGAAGCTCTGTGAGTGGATAGATTGGGCAGAGCGCGGTGCAAGCCATCGCCATTGGTGTCTAGACCCCATAGACGGCACAAAGGGCTTCTTGAGGCACGACCAGTACGCCGTGGCCCTGGCTCTCGTGATCCAGGGGGAAGTGCGCCTGGGAGTCCTGGCTTGCCCCAATCTGCCCAAGCATCTCCAGGATCCTGATGCCTCCGGCGGCGTGCTTCTGTATGCGGTCAAAGACAAAGGGGCTTTCCAATTGCCCCTGGAAGGGGGTGAGGTTGTAGAGGTTCGTGTTTCCAAGGCTGGACCCGGGAACCCATCACTTCGAATCTGCGAGAGCTTCGAGTCCGGCCACTCGGATCACGAGGGCCAGGCTCGTCTGGCCGGGGCCCTCGGCATAAAGGCCCCTTCCATCCGCATGGACAGCCAAGCCAAGTACTGCCTGGTGGCCCGAGGCGATGCTGATATCTACCTTAGGCTTCCAAACCCCAAGACCCCTCAATACAGGGAGAAGGTTTGGGACCACGCTGCGGGAGCCATCCTGGTCACGGAGGCAGGAGGCAAGGTAACCGATGTGCACGGCAAACCCCTCGGGTTCGGCCAGGGGGACAGGCTGATGGGAAACATTGGCGTGGTGGCCACAAACGGTCTCGTCCACCATGAGGTACTGAATGTCCTGGCAAGAGACAGCGCTACATGATCCGGACCACTGGCGTCGGGCGATTCCTTCGGGTGAAGTCAAGAACCCCCCGATGAACCCAAGACCTACTGCCAGGGCACCTATCAGGGCGATCCTCTTGGCGTGGGTTCTCATCTCCCGGCCCCCCCTTTCTTTCCACTGGATAGTAAAAAATCAATGCTTCGGGACTGCTTCTGAGATGTGTACGGCTTGGGGCCCCCAAGGGCACATGCCTTGGGGGCCAAAGAGCGGTAATTTCAGAGTTCTCCTTCTGGACGTGAGACTCATGATTTCTCTTTGGAGCCCCCCCCAAAAAAAATTCCCTTACCATCTTCTAAAGAGCTGATTCCCGCCGCGTGGGAGATATAGGGACAGCGGGCCTCAAGCCAACAGACGAAACCTCCCGGCACCTGTGCCAGCGAAAAAAGAAAAAGGGAATTCTGCTCCAAGTGCCGGGCCTGCATGGCCACAGAATCCAGCCCTCATTTTTTTTCGGCCACTGGATAATGCAGGCTAAAAACTGGCTTTCTTAGAGTGTGCGACTATTCCTAAGAAAGTCCACCCCTGCGACAACACCCAACATGGGTCTTCGGTCCGGACATCTCAAAACATTCCTGGGCTTGGGGGGCCTGAGCCCCCCAGTGCGGTCGAGCCCGGCTAATAACCCGGGTCATACCGGCAGAGAAACCCTCAGTCCTCCAGGTGCTCGTCCCGGAGCTCAAGGGTGACCCTGTCCGGGTCGCTCAGGCGCCTTACAAGCCCCTCTGTCTTTGGCAGCTCGTACCCAAAGAAGTAGCGCAGGGTGTAAAGCTTCCCCTGGTAAAAACGCCCCTCCGCCTCGCTCGGCCATGAAGAGAGCCCTCTTAGGGCGGCGATTCCCTGCCTTAGCCATTGCCAGGCAACGGCAACCGTGCCGAAGAGTTCCAGGTACAAGGTGGCATCGGCCAGGAAGGCCTCCGGATTTCCGCTTCCGGCCAAGCCCACCAGGTGCACGGTTACCCCCTCTAGCTTACCCAGGGCCTCTTGCAGCTCCACTGCCCTGGCCTCCAGCGCTGGGACGACCTTGGCCTCCTCGATGGTCTCTTCCACTGCCTCCAAGAAGAGCCGGAAAGCCTTGCCCTCCCCCATGACCACCTTTCGGCCCAGGAGGTCCAACCCCTGGATCCCGGTTGTGCCCTCGTGTATGGGATGAATCCTGGCATCCCTGTAAAATTGCTCCAGGGGGAACTCATCGCAGTAACCATAGCCTCCCAGGCACTGTAGTCCAGCGCTCACGGACAAGATCCCCATCTCCGAAGGGTAGCTCTTGGCAACGGGGGTAAGGAGGTCAAGCAAGAGCCAGGAGCGCTCCCTTTCCTCTGCATCTTCTGACACACGAGCCAGATCTGCCCAAAGGGCCGATTGCATGATCACCCCAAGGGAGCCTTCCACCACCGCCTTCTGGAAAAGGAGCATTCTTTTCACATCCGCGTGCTGTATGATGGGGATCTGGGGGGTCGTGGGGTCCTTTGCCCCGGGGCGCCTTCCCTGGGGCCTCTGCCTCGCATACTCCAATGATGCGTAGTAGGCGGCAGAGGCTATGGCCGCCGCCCCCATTCCCACATCTATCCTGGCCTCGTTCATCATCTGGAACATGTAGGAAAGTCCCTTGTGGGGCTCCCCCACCAGGTAACCCCGGCAGTCATCGTTCTCCCCCAGGCTCAACTGGGTTATTGGCGCTCCGCGGTAGCCCAGCTTGTGGTAAATCTGGGTGACAACCACATCGTTGGGCACCAGGCTGCCATCGGGCTCTGGCCTGAGCTTTGGAACCACGAAGAGGGATATTCCCTTAACCCCTGGAGGCGCCCCCTTTATCTTGGCCAGCATCAGGTGCACCACGTTGTCCACGCCATCGTGGTCTCCTGTTGATATGAATATCTTCTGGCCCCGGATCTTGTAGTATCCATCCGGAGTCGGCTCGGCTTGGGTGACTATGTCCGAGAGGGAACTGCCGGCCTGGGGCTCTGTGAGGGCCATGGTGCCTTGCCATTCCCCGGAGAACATCTTGGGGATATATGTCTCCTTGAGTTCCTGGCTTCCAAAGGACTCTATCAAATGGGCTGCCCCTGTGGTGAGGAAAGGATAGACGCTTGCAGAGTAATTGGCCGCCGAGAAGATGAACCGGCAGGCCGAGGTCATCAGGAGCGGAAGCTGCTGCCCTCCCAGCTCGTAAGGGGCATGGGCCGCTATCCACCCCCCTTCCCCGCACTCCCTCATGATCTTGCGAACAGATGGGTGGACCGTGACCTTCCCACCCGAGAACCCGGGAGGGTCTTGGTCCATCTCCCGAAGCACGGGCTTCAAGAGGTCTCGAGCCAATCGGAGGGCAGTTTCCAGGACCAGATCGAAGGTCTCCCGGCTGTGGTCCTGATAGTACGGGTATCGGGTCAGAGACTCCAGATCGAAGACCTCGTAGAGTAAGAACTTGAGGTTTCTCTCGCTCACGAAGCGCTCGGCCATCCAAACCTCCCTTACTTGGCCAGGACCGTCTCTGGAAGCCTCCTGGTCAAGATCTCCACGGTCTCCTCAACCATTTCCTCCAGGACCTGCCGTGCCGGCTTGATCTCCTTGATGAGTCCCGAGATCTGTCCTGCCAGCCCACCCACATAGTCGGTCTTGTTGGCCTCTATGAAGGCGGCCAGCAAGGCCGACGAGATCAGCACCTGGGTCGGGAAGGGAAGAGGCTCCAGACCTGACTGGTCCCACAGGTCATGGAACTTGTTGTAGCTGGCCCGAAGGGTCTTGCCAGTGTAGGCACGGCTCACCCGCGTGTCCTCGTCTGTGGAGTCCACAATGCGCTGCTTGTTCACCGCAAGGGCCCCGCCCTCTTCTGTGGCCAGGAATCGGGTCCCCACCCACACCCCCACGCATCCCATGGCCAAGGCCGCAGCCACTCCCCTGCCGTCCCCGATGCCTCCTGCGGCCAACACAGGCACCGGGTGCGCCGCATCTATGGCCTGAGGCAAGAGTGCCATGGTGCCTATGCGGCCCGTGTGGCCGCCCCCTTCATGACCCTGGGCCACGAGCAGATCCACTCCTGATTGGGCCATGCGCCTGGCGTTCTTGGCATTCCCGGTTATGCCCAGCACCTTCATCCCCCTGGCATGGGCCTCGGAGACCATGAAGCCCGGGTTTCCAAGCCCCGCGCAGAAAAGGGGTACCTTCTCATCCAAACATACCTGCACCGCCTCCTGGGGCCTCATGGTGGTGGTGTTCATGCGCACCATGATCTCGGTCTGGGGCAGGCCCAGTTCCTCTCTGACCTTGGCTATCCATTCCTGGTGGGGCTTGGGGATAGACTTGAGCACCAGGCTGAGGGGCAGTTGCTCCGGCCCCCTTTGACCCAGCCCACCTCCCAGATCAAGGTTCTTGGGAAGCAGCAGATCCACCCCGAAGGGCTTGTCCGTCAGCTTCTTGATTTCCCGGATTGCATCCCTGAGTTCGTCCACCGTGAAGCCGCTTCCGCCAAGCACCCCTAGGCCCCCTGCCTCGGAAACGGCCACCACAAGCTCCACGGGGGCCCCGGTTCTCTCCCCTATGAGAGTCGGCCCCATGCCGGCGCTTAGTATGGGATACTCTATGCCCAGCATTTCACACAACTTTGTTCTAAGAACCCTCCTGGCCATGTCTCCTCCTGCATCTCATGATATGAACCCTTGGGGAGGGGAACCCCTTCCCGAGGGTTTTCCTATGCTCACGGCAGGCATGGACCACGCTCGGCCGCCTGTATCCTATGGCCGCTTCAGCCTCACCCACCCCTGGCCTGGTTACTCAGTCTTGTAGAAGGTCTCCCCCTTCTTGGCCATCTCGCCCAGAAGGGAACAAGGCTTGAAGCGCGGCCCGTGCTCCTTCTCCAGCTCAAGCAACTTCTGGTACACATTGGCAACGCCCCAGCTGTCCGCGTATCTTAGGATCCCTCCCCTGTAAGGGGGAAAACCCGTTCCGTATATCATGGCAAGGTCCATGTCCTGGGGCCTGTCGCATATGCCCTCCTGGATCATGTAAGCGGCCTCGTTGATGGCCCTGGCCAGCATTCTGTCTATTATCTCCTTGGGGCTCATCTCCTTGGGGCCTATGCCGCGCTCTCTCAGGTATTGCTCTACCACCTCCCGAACCTTGGGATTCGGAACCGGCTTTTCTCCGCTGTAATCGTACCAGCCGGCTCCGGTCTTGCGGCCGTAACAACCCGTCTTGTAAACAAGCTCATATATGGGGGACATCTTCCATCTCTCGCCGAAAGAGCGCTCGAAGTTCTTGCCCACGTGATACCCTATGTCTATTCCCGTCAGGTCGCTCAGGGTGGCCGGGCCCATGGGCATGCCGAACTCCAGAAGGGCCTCCTCTATCTTGGCGGGGTCCACCCCTTCACCCACCATGAAAGTTGACTCCCCCATGAGGGCCGAGAGCTGCCTGGACACGTAGAAACCAGGGCCGTCGTTGACCACTATGGGAACCTTCTTTATGGCCCTGGCAAAGGCCACCGACGTGGACAGGGTCTTGTCCGAGGTCTTCTTCCCGCAGATTATCTCCAAAAGCTGCATCCTCTCTGCGGGGTTGAAGAAGTGAAGTCCGATCATACGGCCTGGATCTGCCAGGATGGACGCCATCTCGGTTATGGGAAGCGCGGAGGTATTGGTACCGAATACCACCTCGGGCCTGCAGATACCTTCCAGCTTCTTCCAGATATCCTGCTTCACCTTCATGTCCTCCACCACGGCCTCTATGACCAGGTCCACTTCCTTGAGCTCCTCCAGGGAAGTGGTGCTCACCAGGTGCCCCTCCATCAGCCTGTCCAGATCTGCCTCGGTCATCTTCCCTTTCTTGATGGGGTAGGAAAATGTCTTTCGCACAGAGGCCAAGGCCTTCTGGCGGGCCTCCTCGTTGATCTCCCAGAGGATCGCCTCGAAGCCGTTTCTCAAGAGCAAGTTCACTATGCCAGAGCCCATTACTCCACCGCCCAGCATCCCCACCTTCTGGATCTTCTGGGGCTGAACCCCCTCTATGCGGGGAAGCCTTCCTGCAGCCCTGGTGTTGAGGAATATCCCGATGAGATTCTTGGCCACATCAGACACGGCGCAATCGCAGAAAAGTCTGGCCTCCCTCTCCAGGTCAGCCTCGAAGTCCCCCGTAAGCCCCAGCTCCATTGCCTCTATGGCCTTGAAGGGGGCTATGTAGCCCTTGGCCTGCTTGGCGGCCACGGCTTTGGCAAAGGAAATGATGTTCTGCTTTTGTTCTGCTGAGGGAAGCTTCTCCATCCTGTTCCTGGTCATCCTGGAGTTCTGCTCCAGCTCCCCCGAGATGAATCTCCTTGCCGCTGCCATGGCTGCGTCCAGGAGCTTCTCCGGGGGCACCACCTCATCCAGGCACCCCTTCTGGAGCCCGTCTTCGGCCCGCACGGGCTGCCCTGTGGTGATCATCTGCAGGGCCTCGGGAAGGCCAACCAGCCTGGGCAGTCTCTGGGTGCCGCCAGCCCCTGGGATCAGCCCTATCTGCACCTCTGGCTGGCCCACCTGGACCCCGCTTGCCGCCACCCTGTAATGGCAGGCCATGGCGATCTCCAGGCCCCCTCCCAGACAGTGCCCGTTTATGGCTGCGATTACCGGTTTGGGCCCTTGCTCTATGGCATTGAGGAACCTGTTATTCTCCATCACCTTTTGGAACAGGTATTCCTTGTCCGTTACCTTCTGGACCTCGGTAATGTCGGCTCCGGCTATGAAATTGCGACCAGTTCCCGTGAACACCAAAGAGCGCACCCCATCATCCTGGAAGCCCGAGAGGATCGCCTCTGCCATCTCCCTCACGAAATGCTCGGAGAGCTGGTTCACCGGAGGGTTCTCCAACCTGAGAATGGCCACCCCGTCTTTGAGCTCCACCTTCACTGTCTTGAAGTCAGTCCTCATGTTCTACCTCCTTGCTTGGCTTTGGCTTCCTCTTCAGCCCTTAGGACCTTTCTGAGCACCTTTCCCACAGCACTCTTGGGCAGGGACTCCCTGAACTCCACCATCTTGGGGACCTTGTAGGCTGCCAGTTTTCCCCTGCAGAAATCAATTATCTCCTGCTCTGTTGCCTTCTCCCCCGGCTTCAGCACAACAAAGGCCTTCACCGTCTCACCCCTGTAAGGGTCACTCACTCCCACCGAGACCGCATCCATGACCTTGGGATGCTGGAAGAGCACCTCGTCTATCTCCCTCGGATATATGTTGAAGCCGCCGGCGATGATCATATCCTTCTTGCGGTCCACAATGAAGATGTAATCCTCCTCGTCTCTCACTGCCACATCCCCTGTGTAGAGCCACCCGTCGCGGATCTGCCCGGCGGTTTCCTCTGGGTTTTCCCAGTACTCTTTCATGATGAGCGGGCTCTTTATGATTATTTCCCCGGGCTGTCCCACAGGCACCTCCTCCCTGCCCTCTTCCACGTCCACGATCCTCACGTCCGTGTCCGGGAATGGAATGCCTATGCTGCCAGGCTTTTTCAGGCCCAGAATGGGGTTGGAAATGCCCAGGGATGTTGTCTCGCTCATGCCCCAGCCCTCGCTGAAATAAATGCCCATGTCCTTGACCTGCTCTATCAGCTCCACGGGCATGGGGGCGGCGCCGGAGTTGAGGAGTTTAAGCCTCCTGGCCAGGTTCAGCTCCCCTGCCTTGGGATGGTTCACCAGCGCGTTGATCATTGTGGGCACGGCGGGGAAGAAAGTTATCTCAGGGAAATTGGCAAGCAACCCCACCAGCTCGTCTATCTGAAACCTGGGAACCAGGATCTGGGTGGCACAATTGAAAAGGGCCCAGTTCATGACCACGATATTCCCGTAAACATGGAAAAAGGGGAGCAGGGCCAGCACATTCCTTCTCTCCGGAGGGGTGTATTGGATGGTGGGAGATCCCCACAGGGCGCACTGGAAGGTGGCGGCCACCAGATTGGCGTGGGTAAGCACCGCCCCTTTGGGAATGCCTGTGGTGCCTCCCGTGAACTGTATCATGCCTGGATCCTCGGGATTTACCTGTACACGAGGCCTGCGGGTGTCTGTACAGCCTTCCAGTAACTCCGAGAAGTGGTGCCACTTGGGCTCCAATTCCAGGCTCTCCTTGCTGCTCTTTCCCATGCCCTTGATGAAGTCTGTCACCTTGGTGACGATCACCCTGGGGATCTCCACGTTCTGGCAAAGCGCACGCACGTTGGGAAGCACCATGTCAAAGGTGAACAGGGTTGTGACACCTGTTTTCCCGGTCATGAGCTTTAGCTCATCGGGGGTGTACATGGGGTTCAGGTTAACAACAATGGCACCCAGTGAGAGGGCCGCATAGTTGGCGATGAGATACTGGGGGCAGTTGGGAAGGTGCATCCCCACCCGATCCCCTTTTTTCACCCCAAGTCGCCCCAGTGCATTGGCCATGCGAAGCACCAGCTCCCTGAGCTCCCAAAAGCTCATCTCGGTCCCGTAGAAAACCAGGGCTGGTTTGTCCGGATAAGCATTGGCCGGTATGCCCAGCAGCTCGTGGAGGGCAAGCCTGGGATATCGTATGGTGGTTGGAACATTGTAATCATAATGCCGATGCCACGCTCTGGTTTCCATCAAAGCCACCTCCCCTGAAGAATTTTAGGGACATCCCCCTCAGCAGCCACATCGAACCAAGTGTGTGGTGAGCAATACTACATGCTCTATGAAAAAGTCAAGGGAAATTTGATAGCTATCGTTTAAATACATTTTTTACTTGACACGTCCTCGGAGATGCGTGTATGAAGATCACGTTTCCTCGACTGGAGTTTTGGCCAAGGCCCACTGCATCCCGGGCTGCGCTCCCCGGGCTCGGGGATTCCCATCGGGTCGGCTGCAAAGCGTAGGGCCTCGGCAAGCATGATGGAACCGGTGGAAAAAGATCTTTGTCCTGGCCAGGGCCAGCCGAGCCTTCTTGGTTAGAGGCCGGGGGGCACTCTCGGGGCGTCTCCATCCCGCAGGCCCCACCGGGCCTGGGAGTTTTCATGAAGATAAGCGAGCTTGCCAAACGCACTGGGGTGTCCAAGGAAACAATTCATTACTACGTGCGCGAAGGCCTTCTTCCCAGGCCGAGGAAACTGGGCCGCAATGTGGCCGATTATGATGAGGGCTTTGTGAAGAGAATATTCCTCATAAAGGAGCTGCAAAACCACCGTTTCTTGCCCCTCTCCATGATCAAGAGGATTTTGCGCTACCAAAAAGGTTCTGCGGAGAGGGAATCCTTCCTGCAGCTTCATCACAGTTACTTCCGGCCTGTGGACCAGCTTCTGCCCAAAGAGATAGCAGGGGAGCAAGCCTTCAGGGAAGCCACGGGATTGGGCCGCAAGTGGCTGGCAAAGATGGAGGAGTGGGGGATCATCACCCCGGAGACAAGGGACGGTGAGAAGATTTACTCCCAGGACGACATAACCCTGGGCCGGGTGGTGGTGGACATGGACCGCATAGGGTTGGGGCCCAAGGACGGCTTTGACCCAGAGGCGCTCAGGCACTACAAGGACATGTTCAGGCAAATAGTGACAATGTCCCACAGGTACTACATGCAAGGTGCCCTGGGCAGGCTCACTCCCGAGGAATACTCGGCCAGGGCCGCCAAGGGGAGCGAGATCATGAGCGTCTTCTTCTACCACTTGTATCGCAAGATCTCCAGGGAGGAATACAGGAGAATCCTGGCTCTCATGGAAGCCAAGGAGAACAATTCCTGAGCCGTGGGGGGGGCTTTCCCCGAAGGAGGGATCTTCTTCTGAAAGACATTCCACACTAGGTGGAGGAGCGGTGAAATTCCATGAAAGGAGGGAACAGATGAAGCGCCGATCCAGATTGGTTGGTTGGGTGGGGGCTGCGGCCCTAGTGGTCGCATGTTTTGGGATCTCTACAGGAGCCATGGGCCAGGAGGAAGTGGTCATCGGGTTCACGGGCCCCCTGAGCGGGGTTGCCGCTGAGTACGGACAGGACTGTGTGAACGGCATCGAGATGGCAATCCAGGACATCAACAAGGCAGGAGGCATAACCGTAGGGGGCAAGAAACACAACCTGAAGCTGGTCAGGTTGGATGACCAGATAGACCCCACCCAGGCCGTGAACAACTGTAGAAGGCTCAAGGACCAGCACAAGGCCTCTGTGGTCTTCAACCCTGTCTTCAACACCCTGGCGGCCATGGCCAAGATCAACGAGGAGAAGGGACACGAGTTCCTGATCATGGCTTACACCAGCACCCCCAAGATGGTGGAGATGGGAAACAAGCTGGCAGTTGCCATACCCCCTCCGTTCACGGCCTACGTGCGCACCTTCTCTGAGCTTGCCTGGGAGGAAGGCTGGAGAAAGGCGGCCATGGTCGTGACCCTTGGGGCATATGGGGATGAGTGGCGGGCTGCTTTCAGGGATTACTGGCAGAAAAAAGGCGGCCAGATAACAGAGGACAAGCCGGCCAACTATTACGCGGAGACTGACTTCTCAGCCCAGCTGACAGCGGCTCTGGCCACCAAGCCGGATTTCCTTCTCATAGGAGGCCCGTCGGCCACCACGGCCCTGGTCATAGAGCAGGCCAGGAATTTGGGCTTCAAGGGGGGTTTTGTCCTCATCGACCAGGCCAAGGTGGACTACATAGAGAACATACTGAAGGGCGTGAAGCTGCTTGGTAACACCATCGGAGTGGCTGCAGTCAGGGACATACCCACACCCTCGGTCCCTGCCTGGGACAAGCGCTACAGGGAGGCTTACAAGCGCATGCCCACCTGGGAGGCGGTCCTGAATTACGGGGCTACCCATGCTGTGGCCAGGGCCATGGAGGCAGCGGGAAGCACAACCGACGCAGTGGCAATCAGGGCGGCCTTCCCCAAGGCCTTCCCCATGCTGGGGGACAAGTTCCCATCCGAGTATCACGGTGTGACCCCAGGGGGCCGCATCCATTGCCCAGCATCCATCCAGAAACTGGATCCGGGTGGAAAGTACGGACCGGTGTTGCTGGCTGCCTGGTGGTTCAAGGACAGGGCAGAGTTCGACAAGTTCAAGGCAGCTCGTCCTGCACAGGAGACCTGGGCCTTCTTCAAACACGAGAAAGAGGAGTGAGAGAAATCCTCAAAGAAGTTGGGGGTTCGGGGCTGAAGCCCTAGGCACGGAGCTCCGAACCCTCAACCAACAGGAACATAGATCTACGAGGCCTTAGAGTATGGAACTTTTTCTCCAACAGCTCTTCAACGGGGTAATGCTGGGTAGCACTTATGCCATAGTGGCAGTAGGGCTTACCTTGGTCTTTGGCATCCTCCACGTGCCCAACTTCGCCCACGGCCATGTGTACATGCTGGGAGCCTATCTGGCTTTCTTCCTCATGACCCAATACGGGTTCGGGTTCTGGATCGCGCTTTTTTCCTCCATGCTGATCATGGCCGCGGTGGGGGTGATCTTGGAGAGGGTTGCTTACAGGCCGCTTAGGGAACGTCCTCATATAGATTCCTTCATATCGGCAGTGGGCACCCTCATGATCTTGGAGACCAGCGTCATAGTGATTTGGGGACCTCAAGGACGCCGAATCCCCAATCCTTACCCGGACATAGTGGAGCTCTTCGGGGTGACCATGTCTCATCAGCGGCTCCTGGTCATCCTGGCCGCGGTGGTCATGATCCTGGGCCTTCACCTGTTCATCAAGCGCACCACAGCGGGGGCCACCATAGAGGCTGTTGCCCAGAACCGGGAAGGGGCCATGTTGGTAGGCATTGACGTCAACAGGGTCTCCTCCCTGACATTCGCCATCTCGGCGGCCACTGCGGCCGCTGCGGCATGCCTGGTGGCCCCCATTTTCATCATATCCCCCACCATGGGGGCTCTGCTGGGCATGAAGGCCTTCGTCATAGTGATACTGGGTGGCCTGGGAAGCATCCCAGGGGCCATCCTGGGGGGATACATCCTGGGGCTGGTGGAGGCATTGGGAGGCGGATACCTCTCGGCCGCTTACAAGGACGTGTACGCCTTTGGCGCTCTGATTCTGATCCTTTCTCTCAGACCCACCGGTCTCTTTGGCAAAGAGGTGAGCTGATGGCAGTGACCAGAACCCTGAAGGAAAGGTGGTGGCAGATCTTTTTCCTGGCCCTGGCCCTGGCCCTGCCGCAGCTGCTCACCAGCCGCTATATATTTCAGATCTTGGTAATGGGATACCTTTTCTCCATAGCTACCCTGAGCCTGAACCTGATCCTGGGCTACACTGGCCAGGCTTCCCTGGCCCATGCCGCTTTCTTCGGCATTGGGGCGTACGGTGTGGCCATTCTGACCAAGGGAGGTCTATCCTTTTGGATGGCCCTGCCCATATCGGCCCTCATAGCCGCTTCTGTGGGGTTCCTGGTGGGTCTCCCCACGCTTCGCACCAGGGGATCCTATTTCGCCATCTCCACCCTTTGCTTTGGGGTGATAGTCTCCATTGTGGCAGGCAACTGGATCAGCCTCACAGGGGGATACACCGGGATTGTGGGCATTCCGACACCCACTCCCATCCGGTTGCCATGGTTCGGAGAAATCAGTTTCCAGGACAGAACTGCCCAGTACTATCTGGTTCTGGCCTTCTTGCTTCTGACCCTGGCGGTGATGCACAGACTCACCGGTTCCATTCTTGGTTTGAGCTTCATGGCAGTCAGAAACAATGAGGTGCTGGCGGGCGCTTTGGGGATTGACACCTTCAGGGTGAAGCTACTCTCCTTTGTGGTGGCCAACTTCTTCGCCGGCCTGGCAGGAGGGCTTTACGCGAGTCTGATCGGAAGCATAAGCCCCAGCACGGCCTCCATGGAGCTCACCTTCAACTGGCTGGTTTATTTGCTCCTGGGAGGCGTGGCCACCTTGAGCGGGCCCATAGTGGGGGCCTTTCTCATACCCCTCATAATGGAGTCCCTCCAGTTCTTGGCTGAGTACCGGATGCTCATTTTCGGAGCGCTTCTCATAGCCGTGATCATTTACTTTCCCAGGGGGGCCATGGGGGCAGTGCAAATGTGGCGGCAACGGGTAAGCGGGATCCTTCACAGGACAAGGGGGGCTAGAGAGGGTGTTGTTGCAGGTCAAGAACCTTAGCAAGAATTTCTCGGGCCTGACGGCAGTTCAGGACGTGAGCCTGGAGGTGTCGGAGGGAGAGCTTCTGGCCATAGTTGGCCCCAATGGGGCCGGCAAGTCGGTCTTCTTCGGTCTCTTGACCGGCATTTTCAAGCCCACCTCTTGCAGCGTGTTTTTCAGGCGGGAAGAGATCACAGGCATGAAACCCCACCAGGTTGCCAGGAGGGGGATAGCCAGGACATTTCAGACCACAGCGCTTTTCGACCAATTGAGAGTTGTGGACAACCTTGCCCTGGGATACAGGCTTCGCACCAAGAGCGGGCTTTGCTCCACGCTGCTGCATACCCGCTCATGGGCCCGGGAAAAGCAGCGCGTCACCGACCGTGTGCTAGAGGTACTCAAGACCATAGGCTTGAGTCATAGAGCCTTCCACTTCGTCTCCACCCTTTCCCAGGCAGAACAGAGAAGACTGGCCATAGGGGTGGCTCTCATGGGCCAGCCAGGGCTTCTGTTGCTGGACGAGCCCACGGGGGGGTTGGTGCAAAGAGACACTGGAGAGATAACAGAGCTCATCCGAAGCATTCACCAGGAGCAAGGCGTGACCATCTGCCTCATAGAGCACAAGATGCGCATGGTCATGGAGCTGGCCCAGAGAATGGTGGTCTTGAATTTCGGGAGCATCATAGCCGAGGGACCTCCGCGGGAGATAGCGCAGGATCCCAAGGTAATAGAAGCCTACCTGGGAGTGGACCATTTTGCTGAAACTCAATGATCTGAACACGTCCATAGGGGCCTTTCATGTGATCCAGGGGGTGTCTCTGGAGATAGCACAAGGGGAGTTCGTGACTCTGCTCGGAAGCAACGGGGCCGGGAAGACCACGCTTTTTAGAACCATAGCGGGTGCATTGAGGGCCACGGGGGGGAGCGTGCTGTTTCAGGACAGGCCCATTCATACCATGCGGGCGCATCAGATAGTGCGTCTGGGGCTCTCCCTCTGCCCTGAGGGAAGGCAGCTTTTCCCTGAGCTGTCTGTGTACAAGAACCTGAGCCTGGGGGCTTATGTGCGAAAGGGCGACTCCCAGGGCTTCCAAAAATCCCTCCAGGAGGTGTATGATCTATTCCCCATTCTTAGAGAGAGAACCGATCAATTGGCAGGCACCCTGAGCGGGGGACAACAGCAGATGCTGGCCATTGGGAGAGCCCTTATGTGCAGACCTACCATGCTCCTTTTGGATGAGCCCTCCATGGGTCTTGCGCCTATGGTCGTGCGCAAGATAATGGGTGAAACCCTGCCTGCCATTCACGCCAAGGGCACAACCTTGTTCCTGTCGGAACAAAACGCCAACATGGCCCTGATGGTAAGCCAAAGGGCATACGTCTTGGAGAGCGGAAAGATCGTCCTGGAAGGGGCCAGCCAGGACCTCCTGAGAGACGAGAAGGTGAAAAAGGCTTACATAGGAGCCTGAGCAGGGGCATCCAGACTGGTCTAATCATTTCCCTGGCCTGCATTGCAGTGAGGCTGGATGCAGATCAGGAAGCCGACCTGCTCTTGCCGGCTCCCACAAACCTTAGAAACTCTGAACTTCTTGCCCGGCAGGGCACGCAGGGAAGGAAAATATCCAAGCGTCCCGGGCTGCCCGGTTTCTCAACTCCCAGGCTCCTGGGCATGGGGGAAAAAGCGGAGTCAAGTTCATTCTCCTGCCACAGAGGAGGTGGCCCATGAAGCCAGCCGCCAGGTTCTGCCCTCCCCGCCCCCTGCGGAGCAAAGCTCCGTGGGGGGCAAACAGATCCGGCTTTGAATCCCCAGGTCTGAAAAGAAGGCCCTTCCCAAGGCTATTTGGAAATCATGGAAATGAAACGCAAGGAATCGGCCGATTTCATTTGGATCTCCAGGTAGCCTGAGGCAATTTGAGCAGGCAAAAGAGTCTTCAATACCTTACACAGGAGGCATTGGCCATGAAGATCAAGTTGGCTTCCTTCTGGGCGGTCCTTGTTTGTCTTTTTCTTTTCACATCTCTCGACATGGCGTGGGCTCAATCCTGGATCAAGGTCACTCCCCAGCCCACCAGGTTCATGGGCATGGACTTGAAGCCCACCTGCTCCGGCCTTACCGGAGACAACACCTACTCTTTTTGGGCCAGAGCCGGCTCAAGCAGCAACCTGGTGATCTACCTCCAAGGAGGCGGGGCCTGTTGGAGCCCCCAGTCCTGCATTACGAGTCCTACCTACTTTCCCGACGTCACAGACCTAGACCATCCCGGGTCCCTGCACGGCATATTTGCCTTCCACCTACCACAGAATCCCCTCAAGGACTGGAGCTTTCTGTTTGTGCCCTACTGCACCGGGGATCTGCACTGGGGTTCCAATGACTGGGAATACAAATACGCCCCTGGGCTCAGCTGGAAGATCCACCACAGGGGGCTGGAGAACTTTCTGGCGGCCCTCAAGTGGGCAAAGGAGAGATTCCCCAGGCCTAGAAAGATCCTGGTGACAGGATCCAGCGCAGGCGGATTCGGGGCCATAGGGGTCTTCCCGTGGGTGGAGCGGCTCTATCCGGCCACCAGAATTTACGTGCTTTCCGATGCTGGCTCAGGGGACGTGCCGCGGGAATTCGACGCCCTGGCTGATCTTCACTGGGGAGTCCAGCTCCCTTGGTGGGTGCGGGGCATTTCCGAGCCCATCTACCTGCCCGAGTTCTGGAAGACCATGGCCCGAAGACACCCCATGGTCAGGTTCGGGGAATACATCGCAGCCTGGGATTCCACCTTGACCTGGTACAGAAACGAGATTCTCAAGTATTTTGGCATTGCAACAGACGAAAGCGATGTTTGCATGGATTTCCACACCCACCTCATGGAGACCATCTCATTGAAGCAGGAAGCTCCCAACTACAAGAGCTACGTGGCCGCAGGAGGGTTGCATGTTATCCTTCCGCGAGAAGAGTTTTACACGGAGAGCTCGGCAGGGGTGCCCTTCCTGCAGTGGCTGGTGGCCATGATAGAGGACTCCCCTGCCTGGCAGGACGCCATATGCAGCGGGGATTGCGGGAAGCCAAGTTCTTGTCCGTACTAGCCTGGGCATTTTTCCCCAAGGCCCAAGCTCTGGGAGCTGAAGCTTCCCGCAAGAGGGTTTAAGATATGGAGGGCCTGCCCCGGATCATCCACTCCCAAAAGAGGATGATCCGGGCCTCGGAACAGCATTAGCACACAGCCATGGAGGCCACGGAAATGCCCTATTGGTTCGAAAACCCGACCCTCAAGGCCATAGTTCCCCTGGCCCTTTCCACAGCCATGAAGGGCCTCAACACAATTATCAGGGTGCCTACCATCTACGCTGGTTTCAACGTGCTTCCAGAGGGCCCTGTGATAGGGCCCTCCACCATAGGGGCCCTTGCTCCCCGCTGCCCCAGGAAAAGGGCTTTTCTGGTCACCGACGAGTTCAACGAGCGCAATGGGCAAAAGGTTTGCCAGTTCCTGAAGGCCAACGGGTTCTCAACAGAGCTCTGGCCCAAGACCCTCCCGGAGGTGCCTCTGCCCAATGCGCTGGAATGCGGCCAGGCCATGAAAGACTTTGAGCCTGATCTTATCATGGCGGTGGGCGGGGGCTCTGTCATGGACATGGCCAAGGCAGCCTGGATCCTGTATGAGAGGCCGGACATAACAGATCTGGCCATGATCTCCCCCCTGGATCCCCTCAACCTGCGGCAAAAGGCAATCCTGGCCGCGGTCCCCACCACCAGCGGAACTGGCTCCGAGTGCACCGGGGCAGCCGTTCTCACGGACACACAGGCCCACAGGAAGATCCCCATAGCCAACCTGGAACTCATCCCTGATGTGGCCATCCTGTGCCCCGAGTTCACCATTTCCATGCCCCCTGCCCTGACAGCGGGCACAGGCCTGGATGTGCTAGCCCACGCCATGGACGCAGCCACCACCCCGGCAGCCAACGAGTTCACCGAACCCCTGGCCTTGAAGGCCGTGGAAATGGTTTTCAGGTGGCTCCCTGTGGCGCACAGGAACGGGGAGGACCGTGAGGCCCGCCACCGCATGATGCTGGCTGCCTCTTTGGCAGGCATAGCCTTCGGCACAAGCGGCTGCCACCTCACCCACAGCCTGGGCCATTCCCTGGGTGCTGTTTTCGGGATCCACCACGGTCTGGCAGTGGGGTTCTTCATCCCCCACACCTTGCAGTTCTGCAGCATGGTAACTGATCGTCATCTCTCCATCTGCAGGACACTGGGCCTTGCTGCCATCGACCCGGCCGAGGCTCTAAAGGCTCTGCTGGGAAAGGTGCGGGGGCTCCTCTCAGAGCTGGGGGTCCCCCTCACCCTGGAAGGCTTTGGGATCAGGGCCGAGGAGTTGGAGGCCGAGATGCCTAGGCTCGTCAAATACGCATACGAGGATGTGGACTCCTACTTCAGCCCCAGGCCAATCACCCAGCTTCAGTGTGAGAAACTCTTCAGATACGCCTTTCAGGGGCGCGAGGTGGATTTCTGAACCCGTGGGAGCATGGGGAAGGTTCAACCGAACCATGGAGGAAAGGGCAATGCACGGATACCACGGTCGTCTTCTGGAAGTGGACCTGAGCACGGGTCGTCTCAGAGACCTTTTGCTGAAAGAGGAGTTGTGCCGCAACTTCATTGGAGGGGCCGGCCTGGGCTCTGCCCTGCTGAATGAGCGGATCAGCCGGAAGCTGGATCCGCTGGCCCCTGAAAGCCCCCTGATCATGGCCACAGGCCCGTTGACCGGCTCGCCTCTGCCCATGGTAAGCCGGTACGCGCTCTGCGGGCTCTCCCCCCTCACTGGGCTTTGGGGAGAGGCCACTAGCGGAGGGGTATTCCCGTTCAGGCTGAAGGGCTCGGGCTGGGACGGTGTGATCTTCACCGGGAAGGCCTCCACACCTGTGTACCTGGCAATGGGCAACGGGAAAGCCGAACTGAGGGACGCCACCCATCTCTGGGGGAAGGACACTTACCAGACCCAGGAAATGATTTCTCTGGAACTGGCCCAGAAGGAGGTATCGGTGGCCTGCATAGGCCAGGCCGGGGAGAGGCTCATCCCCTATGCCTCTGTAATGAACGACAAAGGAAGGGCTGCAGGAAGATGCGGCATGGGGGCCCTCATGGGCTCCAAGAACCTCAAGGCAGTGGCGGCCTGGGGCGACTCCAAACCCCCTATGGCCGATCCCAGGAAGGCGGCTGAACTGGCAGCCCAGGCCGTGCAGCAGATCCGCGGGCACCTGGTCTCTGTGGCCTTCAGGGAGTACGGCACCCTCATGTACATGGACATGGGCATGGTGCTGGGGGACACCCCTGCCAGGTATTTCACCGAGAGCGTATTTCCCGTGAGCCAGGTCACCGGCCAGGCGCTCAGGCAGAAGTACAGGGTCCAGAACTACGCTTGCCGGGGATGCCCCATAGGGTGCGGGAGGGAGCTCAAGGATTTCCGGCCCGGCCTGGATGTGGACGGCCCTGAATACGAAACTGTTGCGGCCTTTGGGCCCCTTTGCATGAACATGGACCTGGAAAGCATAGTGGAGGCAAATCACATCTGTAATTCCCACGGCCTGGACACAATCTCGGCGGGCGTATCAATAGCTTATGCGTTTTACCTCTTTGAAAAGGGCGTCTTGGACAGGGAAAAGGCGGGCTTGGACCTCTCCTGGGGAGATCCGAAGGGGGTGCTGAAGCTCCTGCGGATGATCCTGGAAGGGGAAGGCATAGGGGAACTCCTGTCGCGAGGCACCCTGGCCATGGCCCGGGAGCTGGGAAGGCCTGAGGGCGAGGCAGCCCAAGTGAAAGGCCTTGAGATGCCAATGCACGAGGGGAGGGCTTTCCACGGCCTGGCAGTCTCTTACGCCACCGGCCCGCGAGGGGCCTGTCACCTAAAAGGGGATTATTACAACGTGGATCTGGGAAGCATGGTCCTGGAATACATGATCCTCCCTGGAGAACGCATGAGTTCAGCCGCAAAGGGGGAGCCGGCCGCCAAGTACCAGAGTCTCAAAGATCTGTTCGACTCTCTGACTCTTTGCAAGTTCGCCCCCCTAAGCCCCACACAAATCTGTGAGATGCTCCAGGCGGTGACCGGTTGGCAAATCACACCCCAGGAGCTCCTGAAAGCCGGGGAGCGATCCATAAACATGAAAAGGGCTCTGAGCATACTCCAGGGTCTCAAAAAGGAGCAGGATACCCTCCCCGAGATCTGCATGAGGCCCCTGGAGCAAGGGGCCACAGCCGGCACAACTCCTGATCTGGAGCTGATGTTGAGAGATTATTACGCCTGCAGAGGCTGGGACTGGGAGACAGGTAGGCCCACCCGTGAGAAGCTCGTGGAGTTGGGCCTCAATGAGGTTGTTCAAAAGCTCTATCCCGAAGCATGAAGGTGAAGGCCGTTTTTCATGGGATTCCCTGGGACTGGCTGGGCACAGAGGAGGTTTGCCTGGAGCTCCCAGAAGGGGCTTCTCTCAGGAGCCTCATGTCCCGGCTCAGATCCAAATTCTCGCACCGGATGCCGGAGCAGCTTTGGGATCCGGGAAGGGAGGCCTTTGCAAGGCAAGTTATGGCTGTAAGCCGAAACCAGCCCTTGAGGGACTTGGAGACCACTTTGCAAGAAGGTCAGGAGATCCACTTTTTCCTGCTCTTGGCAGGGGGTTGAAAGGGGAGCTCCCGGGCTTCTCAGGAGCTCCCCTCTTTTTTATCATTCCACGGGCTCTCCGACCGTTGCCTCGGGCAATCGGTATTTCTTTTCCAGGAACTCCTTGCCGGTTGTGGGGTACAGGGCCGCTATCAGCACATCCTCTTCTGTTTTGGCCAGATCCCCCAGACTCTCCCTGACTCCTTCCAGCTCCGGCTCCAAGATGTCGGCCGGCCTTCCTGTGTAAGGCTCAACCCCTCTCTTGTAACCCTTCAGGGCTTTCTTTCTTACCTCCGGATCTATGGGGGTGGGGGTCTCTCCGTAGAGCCCGTAGCACAGGTCCTTGACCTGGTTGGCGATCATCCTCCACCTTCCGAAAAGCACGTTCAGCACTGCCTGCACGCCCACTATCTGTGAGGTTGGGGTCACCAGGGGTGGAGTGCCCAGCTCTCTTCTTGTGGCCGGCAACTCCTCGTAAACCTCCTGGAGCCTGTGCAGGTTGTTGTTCTCCTTGAGTTGGCTCACCAAGTTGGAAATCATGCCGCCTGGAATCTGGTGCTCCAAGACCCCCACGTCTATGACAGCCACCCGGGTTGTATCCAACAGGTTCGTATACTTCTGTGCTATGGGCTCCAGTTTTGCACTCAGGTGGAGAAGGGCCTTGAGATCCAGTCCAGTGTCCCTTGGGGTGCCGTAAAGCGCAGCCACTATAGGCTCTGCTGCAGGTTGGGAGGTTCTAAGGGCAAAGGGGGCCATACAGCAGTCCAGGATGTCCACCCCCGCCTCCACTGCCTTCAAATAGGCCATGCTTGCCATGCCAGAGGTATAGTGGGTGTGCAGATGTATGGGAACCGAAACGGTTTCTTTGAGGCCCCTAACCAGCTCGTACGCGTCGTAGGGAGATATCAAGCCCGCCATGTCCTTTATGCAGATGGAGTCGGCCCCCATGTCCTCCAGGCGCCTGGCTTTCTCCAGGTAGTAATCCAGGTGGAAAACCTCCCCTCCCATGCGCCTTTCTGTGAGGCTGTAACAGATAGCCCCCTGGAAATGCTTACCATTGGCCTTGATGACCTCCACACAGGTCTTGAAATTTCTGAAATCGTTGAGGGCATCGAACACCCTGAAGATGTCTATGCCCACCTCGCAGGCCTTCTCCACGAAGGCCCTGGCCACATCATCTGGGTAATTTCGGTAACCCACCAGGTTCTGCCCCCTCAGGAGCATGGAGAAGGGGGTTTTCTTTATGAGCCCCTTCAAGATCCTGGGCCTCTCCCAAGGATCTTCCCCCAGAAACCTGTGCATGGTGTCAAAGGTGGCCCCTCCCCAGACCTCCATGGCCCAAAAACCCATCTGGTCCATTTCCTCTGCCACGGGGAGCATGTCCTCTGTGCGCATTCTGGTTGCGAACAAGGACTGGTGCCCGTCCCTGAAGGTGTTGTCCTGGATTCTGACTGGATTCCCGACTGATTTTCCTTGCTCACCCATCCATTCTCCTCCTAGGTGTCTTTTCCCGGTCCTGATCCGCCGGCTCCAAAATACCCAGCTCTTGCTCTGGGATTCCTCCTCTGAGAGAGACCACGGTTACACCATCTCCTCCCTCACCTCTTCTGCCCGGTCTGAAGCCTGGTACCCAGGAGCTTTCTGAAAGCCATTTCCGAACCGCACGTTTCAAAGCCCCTGTGCCGTGACCGTGGATGATTCTCACCTGGGGCCAAGGACCCAGAAGGGCTTTGTCCAGATAAGCTGCCAGCTCCTCCAGGGCATCCTCGGCCCTCTTGCCTCTCAGGTCCAGCTGGGCTGGGCTCTCAGCTCCAGGGGCTGTCCAAACCACAGAGGCAGGCCTGTCTTCTGCTTGGCGGGAGCTGGGAGATTCCACCCTCCCAAGACACTCAGCATCCACCCACACCTCCATGCGGCCCAGCAACACCCTCACCCTGCCCTTCTTGGCAGAGGGTTCGTCCAGGAGTATTCCCGTCTGTCCCAAAGCTGTCACATGCACCTGGTCTCCAGGCTTGGCATCCCCAAGGGGTAAAACCTTCTCCTGAGACAAGAGGGGCTGGGGTCCAAGAGTATGGGCCAGTTCCTCCAGCTTAATACGGCTCTCCTCGAGCTTCCTGCGCTGCGGCGACCCCGCAAGCCCTGCCAGGAGATCTCTAATTCTTTCCCTGGCTTCTTGGATTTCTGCTGAAAGACGTCTCCGCTTCTCCTTCAAGAAGCCCTCCCTCTCCTCTTTGAGGCTGCGCACCAGTTCCTCCTGGCTGGCAGCCAATTCCTCCAGCCGCGACCTTGTCGCCTGAGCCTTGCTGAGTTCTTCTTCCAAGCCCTTGCGCTCCAACTGCAGATCCCTCAAGAGGCCTTCGAGCCTTATCTCGTCTTTTTCTAGTCGCCTCAAGGCAGGCTCCAGGACCTCCTCGGGTAACTGCATCTTCCTGGCAATCTCCAACGCCGAGCTCTGTCCCGGAATTCCCTGTCTCATCCGGAAAGTGGGGGTGAGTCTCTCCCAGTCAAACTCCATGGCCCCATTGAGCGCTCCGGGCTTTTCCTGTGCCCAGGCCTTTACCTGGGGATAATGTGTGGTGGCCACCACAAGGCTCCCTTTCTCCATGAGTCTCTCCAAGATGGACAAAGCCAGGGCTGCCCCTTCCTGCGGATCTGTGGAGCCCGCCAGCTCGTCCAGAAGCACCAGGGATTCCTGTGTGGAGCTCTGGAGGATCTCCCTGAGGTTTCGCATGTGTGCGGAAAAGGTAGAAAAATCCTGTTGTATGTCCTGCTGATCCCCTATGTCCGCAAGCACTTTCCCGAAAAAAGGCATGCGCGAGCCCTCCTGGGCCGGTATGTGCAATCCGGCCCTGGCCATCAGGGCTGCGAGCCCAAGGGCCTTCAGGAACACCGTCTTGCCCCCTGCGTTGGGCCCTGAAATTACCATGACCCGCTCTTGGGGGGCCATCCAAAGGTCATTGGCCACCACATCCTTGCCCCTCAGGACCAAGAGAGGGTGTCTGAGGCCTCTGAGCAGCAATTCCCCTTGCTCCGCGGGCTTGGGCTCACATCCGGCTAAGACCCCGGAGAGCCTGGCTCTGGCCTGTATCATGTCCACAGTGGCCAGCACCTCCAGATCCACCCGCAGAGCAGCCGCCTCTTGACCCACCCAGCGGCTGAGCATTTCGAGAATGCGCTGGGCCTCTTTTTCCGCTTCCAGCTCGGCCATCCTGAGACTGTTGTTAAGCTCCACCAGCCAGGGCGGCTCCAGGAAACAGGTGGCCCCGCTGGAGGATATGTCATGCACTATCCCTCCCAGCCTGGCACGAGCCTCTGCCCGAATGGGCAGCACAAAGCGGTTTTCCCTCAGAGTGTAATAGTTGTCCTGCAAGAAGCCCGAGGCTTGTGTTCGCCTCAGAAAATCCTCCAGCTGCCTCAAGACAGCTTCCCGCCTTTGCTTGGCCTCTTTCCTCAAGACCCGCAGCCTTGGAGAGGCCTGGTCTTTGACATTCCCCTCGCTGTCTATGGCCGCATCTATGGCCTCCTTGATCCAAGCAGCCTCATCCAAAGCCTGAGCCATGCCCCAGAGGCCAGGACACAGCTCCTGTGCTCTTAGCAGTGCCCTCCTGGCCCTGGCCACACTCCCTAGAAACTCAGCCACCTGAGCCAGGTCTCTGCCCAGAAGCCTCTGCCCCTTTTCTGCCTTTCCAAGAAGCTCTTCCACCCCCCCGAACTCGGAAATAGCTAGCAGATCGTGCTTTTGCAGAAAAAGCACCATCTCAGAGGTAAGCGCCATCTGCTGAGCCGCCTCTGACTTGGAATTCCACGGCAAAAGCCCTCTGCACAGCTCCGCACCCTTGGAGCTGAGCGCATAGCTGGCCAGCTGCCTGCAGAGCTCTGGCCACTCCAGAAGCTCAAGGGTAAGCCTCTCCATCCCCTTGCCATACTCCTTGTTGTGCATGCTCTCCTCAACTCCGGAGATGTGGCGAATGAATGATCGTTCGTGACTTGGATAACATTTGTTATTTTGAGCTGTCAAGTCTTTAAGCCCTCGGGAGCCTCCTTTGCCTGTCGAAGCCAAGATGTGCAAGGCGGTCCCGGCTTGGGGGAGCATGGGCCACGGGGAATGCAATTTCAAACTGGCAGGATTCTTATGGTCCCCCAGCCCAAGGCCTGGTAGGCCCTGATCATTCTGAGCCTCACCATCTCCAGGAGGGCCAGAAAGCTTAGCACAAGCTGCTTGCGGGTGGTACTCTCTGAGAAGAGTTCCTCGAACACGATCCCTTGGGGCCTGGCCTTCAGGACATCTGCTATTTGCTGTATGCAGTCAGCCAGAGTGAGCCTTTCCAAGTCCAAGGCCTTTTCATCCCAGTTTCGGCTGGACATGAGTCGGCCAAAGGCCTCCACCAGGTCAAATATGCTCACCTCCCCTCCCAGAAACAGCTCAGGCTCCTTCTCAACCTCCTCCCAAACCCCCTCAGGCCTTGAAAAGACGTCCCTACCCAACATGGATCGGACCACCAGCCCTTGGGCAGCGTCCCTGTACTTCTGATACTCCAGAAGCCTTCTCACCAGCTCTGCCCTGGGATCCTCGGGCTCCTGGCTTTCTTCGGTCTGTGAGGTCTCTGCGGGTTGGGGGAGCAACATCCTGCTCTTGATGTGCACAAGGGTGGCTGCCATCACCAAGTAGTCGCTTGCCAAATCCAGGTTCAAGGAGCGCATTAGACTGAGATATTCAAGATATTGCTCTGTTATGAGGGTCATGGGGATGTCGTGGATGTCCAGCTGGTTCTTGCGTATGAGATGGAGCAGCAGATCAAGGGGACCCTCGAAACCCTGCAGCCTTACCGTACACTCCACCGACCCTCTCCTGTCCCGGGGCCTTGGCCGAGCTGACCCGCGTTGCAGTGCTCTCTAGAGCAATTCAATCAGCCTCCAGCTCAGAGATGGAAAGCAGACCTGTTTTTTCCCTGACCTCTGCCATTACCTCACGAGCGATTTCCCTGCACCTCTCGGCTCCTGCCCTCAGGGCCTCCTTAACTTTTCGGGGGTTGGATCTCAAAGCCACGGCCCTTTCCTGGATGGGCCCCAGCTCCTCCATCATGTGCCTGAAGAGCTCCTTCTTGCAGTCTATGCATCCGATAGAGGCAGTCTCGCACCCCTGCCGGGCCCACTCCACTCGATCCTGTGGGCTCAGGGCCCTGTGCATGGTGAATATGTTGCACTCCTCTGGGTGGCCGGGGTCAGAGCGCCTCACCCGGTGCACATCCGTAGCGGCTGTGCGCAGCTTTTCCCAGATCTGATCAGGTGGCTCCAGGAGCCCTATGTAATTGTTCAAGCTCTTGGACATCTTGGCCTTGCCGTCAAGGCCAAGCACCTTCGGAGTGGAGGAGACCAAAGCCCTGGGCTCTGGGAAGACCTGTCCAAACCTCTGGTTGAAACGTCTGGCTATTTCTCTTGTCAATTCCACGTGTTGGACCTGGTCCACCCCCACGGGAACAAAACCAGCCTTGTAAAGCAGGATGTCCGCAGCCTGGAGCACCGGGTAGTCCAATAGCCCCGCATTGACGTTTTCCCGGTGCTGCTGGGATTTCTGCTTGAACTGGGTCATGCGTTCCAGATCCCCCAAGGGGGTTATACAATTGAAAACCCATGCCAGTTCAGTGTGCTCTGGAACGTGAGACTGGACAAAAAGGGTACAGCCTTCTGGATCCAGGCCGCAGGCCATGTTCACCATGGCCGCGTCCAGAACCCTTCCCGCCATCTCTTGCGGCTCATAGGGAATGGTCATGGCGTGGTAGTCCACTATGCAGTAGATGCAGTCATATTCCTGAATCAGCCTGGCCCATTCCCTGATCGCCCCGAGATAATTGCCCAAATGGATATCTCCCGTAGGCTGGATTCCGCTGAAGACCCTTTTCACCAAGATCTCCTCCTGACTCCTTTTCTGCCCCAGACGGGGTTTTCCCGAGGTGGGATCCTCTATAAAACTCCGAGACATCAGCAGGCCGATCCCCCGATTTCTTGTCCCTTGGAGAGTGATCCGGGCTAAGTTGCCCTGAAGATCCTCACCAATGCCACCAAGGCCTCTTTGCCTCCCAGGAACCTGAAGATCTCCAAAGCCGGCTCCATGAGAAGCCTTCCTATCAAGCGAGTGTCAAAAACCGCGTCCAGGACTATCACCCCGAAAAGGCCGTACATGAGAACCCGGTCGTACCTGCTCAGGATTGCAGCAGCCTGGGGGCTCAGCAGTCCCTTTAGCACGTGGGAGCCATCCAGGGGATGAATGGGCAGGAGGTTGAACAGAGCCAGCGTCACATTATAGAGGATTCCCACTGCCAGAAGTCCTCCCCATAGCCCCTGGGGGCTACCCAAAACCTTGAAAATGCCTGCGCAGGCTACGGCAGCAGCCAGATTAGCCAGAGGCCCTGCTGCCGAGGACCACATCATACCTCTTCTGGGATTTGAGAAGAAATAAGGATTCACCGGGACCGGCCTGGCCCAGCCGAATCCTGCCAGAAGCAGGCAGAGAAACCCCATGGGATCAATGTGGCTGAGAGGATTGAGGGTCATGCGCCCCTGCATCCTGGCAGTGGGATCCCCCATGGCCGAGGCAACCCTGGCATGGGCGTATTCGTGAACCGTCAAGGCCACGAGAATAGCCGGAATTCTTATGACCATTCCCAAGAGTCCCATCACGTCCCCCTTGCCCCCTCCACCCGCACCACGCCCATGCGTCTGTAGTGCTCAGCCTTCAAGGCCTTTCTCTCCTGTCTGGGAATCTGGATCAGCTCTCGGAAATGCTTCTCGCATGCCTCAGCCACAGCCCTGATGGCTGCCTCTGGATCCTTGTGAGCTCCCCCAGGGGGCTCTTTGACGATCTCATGGATTATGCCCATAGCCATGGCATCCTCTGCCGTGAGCTTCAATACCTGGGCAGCCTCTTCCTTCTTTGCTTCATCTCTCCAGAGTATGGCAGCGCACCCCTCTGGAGAAATCACCGAGTACACAGAGTGCTCCATCATGAGCACCCTGTCAGCCATGGCCAGAGCCAGAGCGCCTCCGCTGCCGCCCTCCCCTATGACCACTGCCACCGAGGGCACATCCAGATCCGCCCATTGGAGCAAGTTCTGGGCAATGGCCCCGGCCTGTCCTCGGGCTTCGGCATCCACCCCGGGGTAAGCCCCTGGGGTGTCCACCAGGCAGAGCACTGGCCGGCCGAAACGTTCTGCCAGAGCCATGAGCCGGCTGGCCTTTCGATAGCCCTCAGGGTGGGGCATCCCAAAGCGGCGCTGAACCCTCTCCTTGGGGCTTCTGCCCTTCTCATGTCCCATGACCAGAAGCGGCATGCCCCTGAATCTTCCCAGACCGCAGATGACAGCCGGATCCTCGTGGCCCATTCTATCCCCTTTCAACTCCACGAACTCCTCCAGCATTCCCTGAAGAAAGTCCACTGTGTGGGGACGGTCCATGTGGCGGGCAAGCTGCACCCTTTGCCAGGGTCTGAGACCCTCCATGACCTTGACCCGGAGCTTCTCCAGCCTGCGTTGCAACCTCTTGAGTTCCCCGGAGGAAGCCTTGCCCAGATGCACCTGAACCCTCAGGGCTTCCACCCTTTTTTCCAGCTCCACCAGAGGCTTCTCAAACTCCAGAACCGCCATGCTGTTCATCCTGAAACATGGTGATAGTGCCTTTCCCGGGTTCCCCGACAAGACCGGGCAAATCTAGGACTCAAGTCCAAGGGCTCCTGTCATGGCTTGGGCCGCCCAGCCCCAAGGCCACCAGTGGAGGCCGGCCGAGCTTGGCCGATTTCCCAGGCGCTCAAACGTTTCGCAGCTCCACACTGGCCCCCATGTTCTCTTGCAGTCTGGCCAGGAAGCCGTTCCCAAGCTCTACCCTCAAACTCTCGGGAAGCTCTAGAACCGCCACATCCCCTCCCTCCAGCACCATGTGAAGCCTCATGGCCCTGTGCCCCGGAGAATTCTTTAGGAGGTCTCTGAGACACAGAAGGTCTTTTTCCTGAATGGAGGAAACAGACACCACCAGTTCCACGGGCCTGGCCAACAGGGCCCTCACTGCCTCCAGGCTCAGGACCTCGGATGCCACCAATTTGTAGGAGTCCTCTCCATGTTCCAGAATTCCCTTCAAACACAAAGGAAGGTCTTTCTGGATAATAGGCAAGGCCTGCTTGTACGCCTCAGGGAAACAGACCACCTCCACTGAACCTTGGAGATCTTCCAAGGTCAGAAAACCCATACGCTCACCGTTCTTGGTGGACACCTCCTTGCAGCTCCTTTTCATCCCCACTATCCTGACCTCTGCTCTGTCCGCCATGGAGGCAAGTCTCTCAGTGTCTGCATTGCTCCAGGAGCGGACCTGGTCCAGGATCCTCTCCAGGGGATGTCCTGTTACGTAGAAACCCAGGCTTTCCTTTTCGTGTTCCAGCCTCTGGTATTCCTCCCATGGGGGCACCTCCGGTAATGCCTCGCCTGGGAGGTGGGAGCTGGCACCCTCGCCAAACATGCTCATCTGCCCTCTGGCTCTGGCCCGCTGAAGCCTCTGGGCCTCCTCCATGACCTGATCCAGCACAGCCATGTACTGAGCCCTGTGGCCACCAAAAGAGTCAAAAGCCCCGCATTTTATGAGGCTCTCCACCACCCTCCTGTTAACCTTTTGAAGATCCACCCTCGAGCAAAAGTCCCTCAGAGATCTGAAGGGGCCCTGCTTGCGGGCCTGTACTATGGCCTCTATGGCCTTTCGACCCACGTTCTTGACCCCTCCCAGTCCGAAACGAATCTTTCCGTCGCTCACCGAGAAATCATACTCGCTTTCGTTTACATCCGGGGGAAGCACTTCTATGGAGCGCTGCCGGCAAGAAGAGATATATCGGATCACCTTGTCTGTCCTGTCCTTCTCGCTGGTGAGCAGGGCTGCCATGAACTCCACCGGAAAGTGGGCCTTCAGGTAAGCTGTCTGGTAAGCTACCAGGGCGTAAGCTGCGCTGTGGGACTTGTTGAACCCATACTCCCCGAACTTGGCCATCAGATCAAAGATTCTGGAGGCCACATCCTGCGGCACCCCATTTCTGCTGGCACCACTCAGGAATACCTGCCTTTGCTCTTCCATTACACTTGCGATCTTCTTGCCCATGGCCTTGCGCAAGACATCCGCCTGTCCCATGGTGTAGCCTGCCAGCTGCACTGCTATCTGCATTACCTGTTCCTGATAAACGATGATACCGTATGTATCCTTCAGGATGGGCTCCAGTTGGGGGAGCTCGTAGCGGATGGCAAGCCTGCCTTGCTTCCTCTCTATGAACTCCTCCACCATTCCGCTGCCCAGAGGGCCCGGTCTGTACAGGGCCACAAGGGCTATGAGATCTTCGAACACTGTGGGCTTCATTCGTACCAGAAGCTCCCTCATCCCAGAGCTTTCCAGCTGGAACACCCCATCGGTGTCCCCAGAACCCAGAAGTTCGTAAGTGGCAGGATCGTCCAGAGGAATGCTCCTTAGATCCACTCTGGTCCCGGCCTTGGCTATTAGCCTCACAACATCATCCATCATGGTGAGGGTTCTAAGACCCAGAAAATCAAATTTCACCAGTCCTATGGCCTCCACGGCCTTCATGTCGTACTGGGTTACCAGCTCCCCCTCCTGGCTCTTGTAAAGAGGCAGGTGTTCCACAATGGGACGGTCAGATATGACCACCCCTGCAGCATGGGTGGAGGCATGGCGCACCAAACCTTCCAGGGAAAGAGCCACATCCAGCAGATCCTTCACCTGGGGATTGCTTTGGGCCAGCTCCCCCAACTTGGGCTCCCGGGCCATGGCCTTGCCCAGATCCATGCCAGGACCCCTTGGGATCAGCTTGGCCAGCTTGTCCACCTCCTCGTAAGGCATTCCCAGGACCCGCCCCACATCCCTGACCACAGCCCTGGCCTCCATCCGGCCGAAGGTGGTTATCTGGGCCACGTTTTCCATGCCGTAGCGCTGCGCCACATATTTGATGACTTGATCCCTTCCCATTTTGCAGAAATCTATGTCTATGTCCGGCATGCTCCTTCGTTCAGGATTGAGGAACCGCTCGAAAAGAAGATTGTACCGGATGGGATCTATGTCTGTTATGTGCAGACAGTAAGCCACGAGACTTCCGGCAGCCGAGCCGCGGCCAGGCCCCACGGGTATCCCCTTTTCCCTGGCATACTGGATGAAGTCAGCCACTATCAGGAAGTAGCCGGCAAAGCCCATCTCCCGGATCACTCCGAGTTCCTGCTCAAGCCTTGGCCCGTACTCTGAGGCACGCTGCTGGAACCACTCCGGAGCCTGGATTCGCATTTGTGCCATCCTTTTTTGGAAGCCTTCACGGGCAAGGGCTTCCAGCCGGCTTTCCAGACTCTCCCCCTCTGGGAGCGGAAAACTTGGGAAAAAATACCGGCCCAACTCCAGCTCCAGCCTGCACTGCTCAGCGATTTCCAAAGTATTGGACAGGGCCTCTGGTACATGGGAAAAGCAGGAGGCCATCTCCTGAGGGCTCTTGAAGTAAAACTGATCGGTTTGGAACTTCAACCTGGAGGAGCTACCCAATGTCTTGCCGGTCTGAATACAGAGCAGCACGTCGTGGGATCTGGCATCCTCTTTCCTCAGGTAGTGGCAGTCATTGGTGGCCACAACCCTAAGCCCCAGCTCCCTGGCCAGCCGAAGGAGCCCCTCGTTGACCTTATCCTGGTCAGGTATCCCGTTGTGCATGAGCTCCAGAAAAAATTTGCCTTTGAAGATCTCCTTGTACCATTCGGCCTTCTGCCTGGCCCGCTCCCACTCCCCTTGAAGAATCCAGTGGGGGATCTCACCGTGCAGACAGGCGCTCATGCCCACCAGCCCCTCCGAGTGCTCTGCCAAGAGTTCCCTGTCCACCCTCGGTTTGTAGTAGAAGCCCTCCAGGTAACCTTTTGTGACCAGCTTCAGAAGGTTTCTGTAACCCAACTGATCCTGAGCCAGCACAAGCAGGTGATGGTTCCCTTCCCCCCCTTTGATGGAGGTTCGATCCAGCCGGCTGCCTGGGGCCACGTACAGCTCACAGCCTATGATGGGCTTCACCCCTGCCTTGCGGGCTTCTTGAAAAAAAGACACTGCTCCGAACAGATTCCCATGATCTGTGATGGCCAAGGCGGGCATTTGGTAGGCCTTGGCAGCTTCCAGAACCTGCCTGAAGCGGATGGCCCCGTCCAGCAAGCTGTACTCGCTGTGCACATGCAGATGCACGAAAGAAGCTGTGCTCATGATCTGCTCTGCCCTTTGAAAGGAATCCCCCTTGCAGCTCCTGGAAAGGAACTTGACAAAGGGGGTTTTTTACTCCCACTCGATGGTACTGGGAGGTTTGGAGGAAATGTCGTACACTACCCTGTTTACGCCCTTTACCTCGTTTATTATCCGATTCGAGATGGTTCTCAGCACCTGGGCCGGAAGACTCGCCCAATCCGCGGTCATCCCATCCTGGCTAGTGACGGCCCGCACCGCCACAACCTCATCGTAGGTTCGCTCATCTCCCATCACCCCCACGGAGCGAACCGGAAGATAAACTGCAAAGGACTGCCAAAGCTTGTTGTAAAGCCCTGCACGTCGAATCTCCTCTATCACTATGGCATCCGCCTTTCTCAAAGTCTCCAGGCGTGCACGAGTGACCTCCCCGAGAATTCTTATGGCCAGACCCGGGCCTGGAAAGGGCTGCCTCTCCACTATGGTCTCAGGCAATCCCAGCTCCCTGCCAAGGGCTCGAACCTCGTCCTTGAAAAGCTCCCTGAGGGGCTCGATGAGCTCCAGGTCCATGACATCCGGGAGCCCTCCCACATTATGATGGCTCTTGATGGTGGCCGAAGGCCCCTTGAAAGATACGCTCTCAATCACATCTGGATACAAGGTGCCCTGTGCCAGGAATCGCACCTTGCCTATTTTCCTTGCCTCTTTCTCAAAGAGCCTGATGAACTCCTCTCCTATTGCCTTTCTCTTGGCCTCTGGGTCCACAACTCCTTGCAGGCGACGAAGGAAAAACTCCCCAGCCTCCAGGTGGTGGAAGTTCTTCCCGAAGCGCTCCTTGAAGGTCCTCTCGACTTGCTGAGCCTCCCCCAGCCTGAGCAACCCGTTGTCCACAAAGATGCAGTGCAACTGGCCCCCCACGGCCCTGTGCAGCAAGGTGGCAGTCACAGCCGAGTCCACCCCCCCGCTGAGAGCGCAGATCACTTTCTGGTCTCCCACCTGCTCCCGAAGGGCCAAGGTCGTGGCTTCCACAAAGGAACGCATGGTCCAAACGGGCTTGCATCCACATACCAGGCGCAGGAAATTCCTTATCAAGGTCTTTCCCTTGGGAGTATGCACCACCTCGGGGTGAAACTGCACCCCGTATATGCGCCCCGGCTGGTCCGAGAAGGCTGCCACCGGAGAATTGGCGGAATTGGCTATCACACGAAACCCGGGAGGCACAACCTCGATGCGGTCACCATGGCTCATCCAGACCGTCTGGCTTCCCCCCAGTCCACGGAAAAGCCCGTCGGTCTCCAGAATTCTCAGTTCCGCCCTACCGTACTCCCTGCTAGCCGCCCTCTTGACTTTACCGCCCAACAAATGGGCTATGAGCTGCATTCCATAGCAGATGCCCAGGACCGGGATGCCCAGCTGCAGTATCTGCTCCGGGATCATAGGGGCTCCAGGCTCGTACACGCTGGCCGGGCCCCCGGAGAGCACTATTCCTTTAGGCGAGAATTCCCTAACCCAATCAGACCCTACATTGTAAGGATGAATTTCGCAGTAAACCTTGCATTCCCTTATTCTTCGGGCAATGAGCTGGGTATACTGCGAGCCGAAGTCCAGGATCAAGACTTTCTGGGAGTGTATGTCTGTCTTCAAGGAGGCTCCTTTCGGGAAAAACACAAGCTCACTTGTTCTCCAACCAATAGTTGGGGGCCTCCTGGGTGATTATAACGTCGTGAACATGGCTCTCCCTAAGTCCGGCCGCCGTGATCCTTATGAAGCGGGCCTTCTCCCTCAGCTCCTTGAGGTCCCTGCAACCCAAGTAACCCATGCCTGAGCGCAGACCTCCCACGAGTTGGTAAACTGTAGCCGAAAGAGGTCCCCTGTAAGGAACCCTCCCGACTATGCCCTCGGGCACCAGCTTTCCGGCTTCCTCCTCCATGTCGTCCTGGGCGTAACGGTCACGGCTTCCCTGTTTCATGGCCTCTATGGAGCCCATACCTCTGTACACCTTGTACGTGCGCCCCTGAAAAAGCACTGTCTCTCCCGGGGACTCTTCAGTCCCCGCGAACAGGCTGCCCACCATGACGCTGTGGGCTCCTGCTGCCATGGCCTTGGTTATGTCCCCGGAGAACTTGATGCCCCCATCAGCCACAATGGGTATCTCGTGCTTGCGGGCCACCTTATAAGCCTGGGCAATGGCGGTCACCTGGGGGACCCCCACACCTGCCACTATGCGGGTGGTACAGATGGAGCCAGGGCCCACCCCCACCTTCACAGCATCAGCCCCAGCTCGTATGAGGGCTTCGGTGCCCTCCTCAGTGGCCACATTCCCGGCAATTACTTGGGCTGCCGGGAAACTGCTCTTTATCTCTCGAACCGTCTCCAGCACCCTTCTGGAATGACCGTGGGATGTGTCCACCACGATCACATCTGCTCCCACCTTCAGTAGCGCATCCACCCTCTGCATGGTCTCTGCAGAGGTGCCCACAGCAGCCCCGACCCTCAGCCTTCCCAACTGGTCCTTGCATGCGTTGGGATACTTGATGGCCTTTTCTATGTCCTTTATTGTTATTAACCCTTTCAAGCGGAAGCCCTCGTCCACCACCAGGAGTTTCTCTATCCGGTGCCTGTGAAGAAGCACCTTTGACTCCTCGAGGCTGATGCCCGGCGGCACAGTGACCAGTTTCTCTTTGGTCATCACTTCTGCGACCGGCTTTTCCAGATCCGTCTCAAATCTGAGGTCACGGTTCGTCAATATGCCCACCAGGATACCTTCCACAGTAACAGGCACACCCGATATCCCGTATCTGCGCATGAGTTCCAGAGCATCCCGGATCTTCTGATCCGGCCCCACAGTGATAGGATCTATGATCATGCCGCTTTCCGACTTCTTGACCTTGTCCACCTCTCGGGCCTGCTCCTCAATGCCCATGTTCCTGTGGATTATGCCTATGCCCCCCTCCCTGGCCATGGCTATGGCTGTTTGAGACTCGGTGACCGTGTCCATGGCAGCGCTCACCAAGGGTATCTTGAGGGGAATGGCGGGAGTAAGCCATGTGCTTACATCCACCTCCTTGGGAAGCACCTGGGATTCGGCAGGCACCAGCAGCACGTCATCGAATGTCAAACCGTCCCTGAGGTTCTCCTGCAGAAAAGTGCTCACAACCTGTCTCCTTCTTGAAAAGGGTTTTTCTCAGATTCCCTGGCTCGGGCCTCTCAAGTCAAGGACTGGCCCAACACAGGGGCCATTCTGGCTATGCCTTCCAGTAAGCCATGATCGCTCACCACCATTTCCTCGGCACCTACCAGGTCCAAGAACTCATCCACTATCATGAGCCCAGCCACTATCACATCCTCCCTGCCCGGTTCCATCCCGGCAAGCAAACCCCTGGCCTTTGCCTCCAAACGAGATAGCCTGGAGAGCCATTTCTTCACAGCAGGCCGCCTCAGCCTTGTGCCGTGGATGGTCTCCCCATCGTAAGTCTTCATGCCCCTTTCCAGCGCAGCCAGTGTGGTTATGGTCCCGGCAGTGCCGACCACTTTGAGCTGGGCTTTCTCGTTCAGGCCAAGGCCTGAGAGTGAGTCCCGAAGCGTCTTGCGCACTGCCTGCCTGCACCTCCCCAAGGCCCTCTCATCAGGGGGATCATCTTGCAGGAATTCCTCGGTCAGCTTCACCATACCCAAGGGGAGACTCTTGGCACCCACCGCCCTGTTTCCCTGTGCCAGTATGAATTCACTGCTACCCCCCCCTATGTCCACTGCCATCCAGTTCTCAGGAGGCTGGTCCCAGACCCAACGAATCCCCTCCATTGTCCAGAGGGCTTCCTCCTCCCCGCTCAGCACTCGGGCCCTGAGACCTGTCACCTGCTCCAAACTGCCCAGCAAGAATTCTCTGTTAGACGCTTCCCTCACAGCACTGGTGGCTGCAGCCAAGATTTTTTGAGCCCCAAGGGCACGGGCCCGCCTCACAAAGCCCTCAATAATGTTTACGGTTCGCTCCACAGCCTGGCTTGTCAAGACCCCCGAGGAACCAACCCCGGCCCCCAGCCTGGGGATGGCCCTATCCCCCGAGAGCCTTTTCAAACCTGTTGGGCCCTCCAGCTCAGCCACCAGCAATCTCACGCTGTTGGTACCTATGTCTATGGAGCCTACACGAACCGTGGATGAAGCCATGGTCCCGCCAGAGGATGTTGTTGAGAAGTTATCAGATGGTGAGGTGCTTTTCAAGGTGGACAGTGCAGATTAAGGCTCTCTCCAGAGCCGGATCCCGCTCCAAGGAGAAGAAATGCAGGCAGATCAAGGGGAAAAAAGGAATCTTATGGGATGGGAGATCCAGGCCGACTCCCACAAGGTTCCCAATTTGGATTCTCCCAGGAGGAGCTTCCATATGGAGAAACGTTCCTTGGGCTCTTCCACCACAACAGGTTCCCCCTTTATGTCAGCCAGCCGGGCAGCCACCTGGATCGCCTCCTGGAGCCCCCCTAGCTCGTCCACCAGACCCAGATCCTGTGCCTGGCGGCCTGAGAAGATCCTTCCGTCCGCTATCTTCCTTACCTTTTCTATTTCCAAGCCCCGAGACCGGGCAACGTCAGTTACGAACTGATCATGGACGTCATCCACCACCTCTTGCAGAAGGTATCTTTCGGTCTCGCTCAAGCCTCTGAAGATTGAACCCATGTCCTTGTGCTGCCCGCTCTTGATCACTTGCCCTTGAACTCCCAGCTTCTCCAGAAGGCCTTCCAGGTTGGCCATATGAACCACCACCCCTATGGAACCCGTGATGGTGCCTGGATTCGCCACTATCCTCTCTGCTGCACAGGCCACGTAATACCCACCGGAAGTGGCCATGGATCCAAGGGAGGCAACCACTTTCTTTCGCTGGCTCCAAGCTCTCAAGGCTCTGAAAACCTCCTGGGTGGGCGCAACAGCGCCCCCAGGGCTATCCACCCTAAGCACCAATGCCTTCACCCTGGGGTCCCTGGCCTGCTTTTCCATGGATTCCAAGACCCCCCTGGCATCTGTAAGCATTCCTTCCAGCCGAACCACCGCGACCCTGTCCCCCAGGCCCAGGCCCCCAGAACCCTCCAACCAGTTGAAAAAGAGCCCCGCAAGAAGGGTTATGGCACAGGCCCCCCCAACCAACAACAAGAGGGTGAGCAACCACGGAGATTTTTTTCTCATGGGAATCTTCTAACTCATTTCACTGGCAAGAACCCATGGCCTGGGGCTCAAAATCAGACTTGCTGGGCCTCGGCGAATGTTCCGAATAAACCCGGATGATGGCCCCAAGCCTACCACACTGCGGGCTCAAGCCTCCAAGTAACCCATATACTTCCAGACTTCCCCAACTCCAACCCTTGCCTCAGCAAGTTTCCCAGGGGCAGAGTCTGCCTTGGCAAGGTGGCGCCAGCCAAGAAACCATTGGTTCAACGAGTTCTCCACTGTGGGTGAACAATGCCGGTTGAGTGAGCCACTGGTCTCTGGATTCCTCTTGAGCATTTTCTGCATCAAGGCTGGCAGATCCGTCTCTGACCAGCTTGGCTCTCAAGTGGCAAGAAAGCAACTTGATTAGCTCCCAGCCAGCTTTTCTGCGGGGAGAATATCAGAGCTTCAATGGCAAGGAGCCGGGCCTGCCTAATCCTCGGGCGCATTCTTTTCTTCATGGAAGTCGTTCTGTTGGGATTCCCTGGCTTTCTTCAGCATTTCGTCTCTCAGCAAAGCCCCAATGGTGGGCGTGTAGCCCCTTTGCGCGGCCAGATAGCCCTTCACATCAGCCTCTTCCTCCTTGCGCTGAAGAGCCTTGAGACTCAAACCTATCTTCCGCTCCCTGGCATCCACGTGAATCACCAGAGCTTCCAGTTCATCGCCCTCTTTGCACACCTCGGAGGCGCTCTTGACTTTTTCCCTTTTCAACTCGGAAATGTGTATCAGGCCTTCGATGCCTTCTTCGATTTCCAGAAAAACGCCGAAGTCGGTAACGCTTGTGACTTTCCCTTTAACCTTGCTTCCCACAGGATATTTCAGGGGGATGGAATCCCACGGATCCGGCTCCAATTGTTTTATCCCCAGAGAGAATCTCTCGTTTTCCTGGTCTATATGAAGAACTATGGCCTGCACCTCCTGGCCCTTCTTGAAAATCTCACCCGGATGCTTGATCCTCTTGGTCCAGGAGATGTCGGAAACATGAACCATGCCGTCTATACCTTCATCAAGCCCTATGAAAATCCCGAACTCGGTGATGTTCCTTACCCTTCCCTGAAGAATCGTACCCACAGGGTACTTCTCTGCCACAGTCACCCACGGATTGGGTTGGAGCTGTTTCATCCCAAGGGAGATCCTTCTGCGGGCCGTGTCCACCCCCAGCACCAGCACCTCCACCTCATCGCCCACACTCACCACCTTGGAGGGATGGCGTAGCCTCTTGCTCCAGCTCATCTCCGAGACGTGCACAAGCCCCTCCACCCCTTTCTCCAGCTCCACGAATGCTCCGTAATCGGCTATGCTGACTATCTTTCCCTGATGGCGGCTCCCCACAGGATAACGCTCCTCCACCCGGCTCCAGGGATCCTCCATGGTCTGCTTGAGCCCCAGGGAGACCCTCTCTTTTTCCTTGTCGAACACAAGCACCTTCACTTCCAGCTCTTGACCCACCTGCACCACCTCGGAGGGGTGCTTCACCCTTCCCCAAGACATGTCCGTTATGTGCAAAAGACCATCCACGCCTCCGAGATCCACGAATGCCCCGTATTCTGTTATGTTTTTTACAACCCCTCTCACGAGCATTCCTTCCTGGAGGGTTGAGAGGGTCTGCTCCCTTGTCTGAGCCCTCTCTTCCTCAAGCAACATGCGTCGAGAAAGCACTATGTTACTTCTTCGCCTGTTGTACTTGAGCACCTTGAATCGACAAGTCTGCCCTATGAAACGCTCAAGATTGCGTACCGGTCTGATGTCAACCTGGGAACCGGGGAGGAAAGCCAATACCCCGATGTCCACCGAAAGCCCTCCCCTCACTCTCCCCACTATCCGTCCTTCCACCGAGCCTCCCCCCTCATATGCCCGGCGCACCTCCTCCCAGATTTTTATCTTGTCAGCCTTGGCCTTGGATAGGACTATGAGGCCTTCTTCATCGTCGCGGGTTTCCAATAGCACTTCGATAGTGTCACCCTCACGGACAGTGACCGCACCGTCCTCCCCCTGGAACTCCTGTATGGGTATTTGTCCTTCGCACTTGTAGCCCACATCCACCATCACATGTTCCCTGCCCACCTGAACAACGCGACCCTGCACCAACTCTCCTTCTTGAAGCTGGCTCAGGGATTCTTCGAACAGATTCTGAAACTCCTCCTTGCGTTCCACCCCCGGCTTCTCGGGCTGCACCTCCAGATTCTCCATTGTCGAGCCCGATGTCTTCTCCGAGGTGATTGTGCCTTCATTTTGCATATACCCTTCCCCCTAGTATCTCCAAATTGAAACCGCCTCACAGGGCCGGTCCACAGGAAAAGCGCGCTTATCTTACCATCTCTGCCTCGAAATGCAAGGAAATATTGCTGGAAGCTCTGTTGGAATCATCCCCCCTGTTCCCTGAGGCGGGCTCGGACCTCCCCAAGCATCCTCTCAAGCACCTCCTCAGGGGGGACACCCGTGGTGTCCAGAACCACGGCCCCCTCAGGGATTGTGAGAGGGGCCAACTCACGGCTGCTGTCCTGCTTGTCCCGCTTGGAGATCTTCTCCAGCACAGTCTCCAGACTGGAGGTGTCCCCCATGGCTCGCATCTCCAACCAGCGTCTTCGCGCCCTCTCCCGCAGGCTTGCCGTCAGGAAGAAGCGCACAGGTGCATCAGGGAAGACCTGGGTTCCCATGTCCCGCCCCTCGAAAACCATGAATCCCTCTTGCCCCAACCTGCGCTGCACATCCCACAAATACTCACGCACAACCCCTTTTGCCGAGACCCTGGAGGCCACCATACCCATGGCCTCTCCCCTGAGCTCTTCTGTCACGTCCTGCTCGGCGCACAACACCCTCATGCGCCCCCCGTTGTCCCACTGTACGGAAAGCCTAAGCGAGGAACAGGCCTTTCGCAGATCATCCTCGCAGTCCGGGTCCAATTTGTTCTTGAGCACCCACCAACCCACTGCCCTGTAAAGGGCTCCAGTGTCCACGTACTTGAAGCCCAGCCGGCTGGCCAGCATGCGGGCCAAGGTGCTCTTTCCGGCTCCGCTGGGGCCGTCCACCGTGACGATGAACCCTTTCACCCCCCCACCCTCTGTCACACCTGGCAAGACTTGGAACCCCGACACCCGGGAAACGGCCCATCACACCCTATGAAACAGAAGTGATCTTCTCGAAGAAGTTCTGGATCCCAGCCCGATCCTCCTCCTGCACCTCGGTGAAGCAGACTCCGATTTCATGTTTCCCCTTGCCTGTCTGGCGGGCATGCACCACCCTTCCTCTCAGCCTCACAAGCTTCTCCTCTATGGCAATGACCATCTCCAAGAGCCCATTCACAGGAAAGGCCCGATGGGTCTCGATGGTCACCCCCCCCAGACTGAGGTCCAGGCTCTTGCAAATCCCCATGTCCAGAGTGTTTTGATCTTCGTCCAGCTGGGTGTAAGAGACTAGGTGCACGGAGTCCAGCCGAGGAAAGCGCCTCTTTTCAGAAACCAAGGTGGTCATATGACCTCTAGAGTGGTTGCCAATACCCTCTTATGGGCTGGAAAATCGGCTGTTATGTTATCAGACAGGCACTGGTTGTCAATACGCCTTGAGGATTTGGGACCCTGGAAGCTACTGAACAGTGCAGAAATCATCTGCACCCGAAGGGGAAGACCCGAGGCTTGGGGCCGAGGGGACGGGCAAAGAAAGGTTTGGGGCCGAGCCTTCAGGCCGGCCCCGCCCAGAATCAGATCACAACTGGATCCCCAGCCTTTCCCAGACCGATTCCCCCTCCCTTATGCCCACGGGCTTGAGCCTGGGATAAGTCTTGAGGAGGAACCAGGCCAGGGGAAGCACCCCCAGCACTATGATGATCAGGTCCGGGATGATCCTGAGGTTGCCCAGCAATGCCACGGCCCCCCTCTCAAAAAAGGAGGCGTCTCTCGCCAGCCAAAGCCCCTCCTTGAAACTGGTCCAGGCCTGGATCGCCCCCACAGGAAGAAGTGTTCCCAGGGCCATGAGGGCAAGACCTCCGTTGAGACCGAAGAAGGAGAGCTTCAGGAGTCCATCGTTCCAATGCGCCTTCTCCACAAGCCCCCTCCAGGAAAAGAGCAGCAGGGCTATGGAGAGCATGCCGTAGGTGCCGAACAGGGCCGTGTGCCCATGGTTCATGGTGAGGTAGGTCCCGTGCTCGTAGTAGTTCACTATGGGCAGGTTGATCAGGAACCCGAACAGACCGGCTCCCAGGAAGTTCCAGAAAGAGGAGGCCACCAGGAAGTACAGAGGCCACCTGTACGGGAAATCCCTGCCCTGCTCCCGTATTCCCTTGTACTCCATCATGGACCTCACCACCAGGCCAAAAAGTGGCACAGGCTCCATGGAGGAGAATATGGCTCCCCAACCCAGCCAAAGGGACGGGCCCCCATACCAGAAGTAGTGGTGAGCCGTGCCGATGATACCGGTTATGAAAACCAGGGCCGCCGTGAAATAGGCCACGGTGAGGGCCGCCTTGGCAGAGGCCAGGCCCATGGCCACGAGCAATAGGGATATGGCCGCGACCCCGAAGAACTCGAAGATGCTCTCTACCCAGATGTGCACCACGAACCATCTCCAGTAATCAGCCAATGTGAGATGGGACCCTCTTCCATAGAAAAGGCCGAAGCCGAAGAAAGCCACAACCAGCACCGCGCTGAACACGTAGAACCAGATCAAGGAAGTGAACTCGTCTTTGTGCCCCAGCCTGAGGTGATGCCCCACCGCCCTATAGACCACCAACAACCAAAAGACCAGCCCCACCAGGAGCAGGATCTGCCAGAGCCTGCCCAGCTCCAAGTACTCCCATCCCTGGTGGCCCAACCAGAACCACATGTCACCGAGAAGCCCCTTGATTCCGGCCACCTCCCCCAAGAGGCTCCCCAGGGCAACTATTAGCACGGCAACGAACAGAAGCTGCACCAGGGCCCCCTGGGCTCTTGGCTCCTTGCCTCCTATGATAGGGGCCAGGTAGATGGCCGAGGCAACCCATGTGGTGGCTATCCAGAAAACGGCCAGCTGCAGGTGCCAGCTCTTGGCCCAGCTATAGGGGACCAGATCGGCAACCCATTGGAGCCAGAAGCTCCCAGGGTGCACCGTGTAGTGGGCCAGAAGTCCCCCCATACAGGTTTGAAGCAGCAGAAGGAGCACCACCACCAAAAAGAACTTGGCAGCCTTCACCTGGCTTGGGGCCAGGGGCATTTCCATTAGCCTCTCGGAAAGGGCCGCCCCTTTTGTGGGGCCGTACCAGAGTCCGTAGTGGTGAACCAGGAAGATGAAAAGCCCTAGGATCACAAACAAGGAGAAGACCCCACCTATGGACCAGAAATAGGTTTGAGTTGTTGCCACATTCCCAACACTCCTGTCAGGGGGCCAGTTGTTGGTGTAGGTGTGCTCCTTCCCAGGCCTCAGAGTGGATGCCACCCAGGCGGTCCAGAAAAAGAAGCGGGAAACCTGAAGTCTCTCCCTTTCCGTGGGAACGCTCTTGGGCAGAATGCCGTAGCCTTTCTGTCCCTCCCTGAAGCTTTTTTCCCAGTAGTCCTGAACTGATTTGAGTCCCTGGAGTTGGGCTTCCGTGAGTCTCAAGGTGTCTGTTTTGGGGTCATACCTGTTGAGCTTCACCTCCTGCATCACTTTCACATCCACAAGCTCCTTCTGTGGGGGTTCCAGTCTCCCGTAGGGCTTGCCGTGATCTTTATTAGCAATCACATCTCTGATGGCATCCCCCATGAGCTTCAAGGAAAGAGCCGAGAACTCCGGACCTCTTTGGGATCCGTGCCCCCAGACACTGCCGTGGTCCATGAGCCCATAGCGTTGATAAACGTCCTGACCTTCTAAGATATCTTTCCTCTCGAACAGAACCTTCCCATCCGGACCGAGCACCTTGCCCGGATATGGCGGGAGCTCTTCCCTGGCCGAAAACCCACCGGCCAGGAGGACCACCATGCCCACCAAGAAACTCATGATTGCCGCCCACTTAAGTTTTGTTAAGGACATGGCCCACCTCCTCAGTGTTTTCTCAGGGGACTGCTCCGAGGCCCCTCCGTCTCCAAGGTGACTTGACTCTGGCAACTCCCTGCCTCTGTGAGGGCTTGTCCTGCCCGGTCATGTCCTGAAATCCTTCCAATCAACGAAGACCGCATATTCCTTGGGGAAAAGGGCCACCCGATCCCCCGGGCGCACCAATTCCCTAAAGCCTATTGCCCTGTGATTGGCCATGGCCAGCTGGACAGATGAACTCTTGATGCCGAGCCTTCTTATCACCTCCTCCAGAAAGATGGGCTCTGAGCAGTCAACACAGATTGGGTTGACCCTGCTTGGAAGAAATTGCCGAAGAGATCCAAAGAGATGTATGTGCACAGAATCAACCATTTGAGCCTCCTTCCCGGAAGAGTCCTGCCGAGTCCCAAATCCCATTTTGGTTTTGGATCCAAAGGCTTCATTGACATAAGTCAAGGGGAGGATTCTTGAGTTACCCCTCTTTAGGGTGGGCTCGTACACTCCACAGCCCGAGCGCCAACTACCTCTGGAGTCCATGCCCGCCACTGGGGGTGACTGGCTAGCCACATATTGACACAGAGGTCCCAAAACGGGTATAAGCAAGCGATATGCTTCGCTCAGCCCTCTTTTAGACAGAGGAGAAAAAGCAGGAGGACCCAGATGGATTTTCAACTCAGCGAGGAGCACCGAGCCATTCAGGAAATGGCCCGCAAGTTTGCCGAGACCGAGATAGCCCCTTTTGCTGACAAGTGGGACGAAGAGCACTTTTTCCCCAGGGATCTGGTCCTGAAGATGGGGGAGCTGGGCTTCTACGGCTGTATCCTCCCGGAGGAGTACGGGGGCACCAACTCCGGCTTCCTGGCCATGAGCCTCATAACAGAAGAGATTTCTCGGGCCAGCAGTTCCCTCAGGGTAACCTTCAACATGCAAAGCTGCGGAACCGCTTACACCATCTACCGGTACGGCAGCGAGGCCCTCAAGAACAGGTACATAGAAAAGCTTATCTCCGGGGAGTGGTTGGGCTGCTTCGGCATCACAGAGCCCAATGCAGGCTCTGACGTGCTAGCCATGAAGACCACGGCCGTGGACAAGGGGGACCACTTCCTGGTCAACGGCTCCAAGACCTGGATCACCAACGCCCACGTGGCCGATGTGTGCGTACTGTACGCCTATCACGACAGGGATGCTGGCAGCAGGGGGCTGTCCGCCTTTGTCTTGGATCTCAAGAGCTCACCAGGGGTCACCACCCGTCCCCTGGACAAGATGGGCACCCGATCCTCACCCACGGGGGAGATCATCTTGGAGGATGTGAGAGTACCCAAGGAGAACCTGTTGGGCAGCCTGGGAGACGGGGTCAAGATCGTGTTCTCCTCCCTCAACCAGACAAGGCTTTCCTGCGCAGCCGGAGGGGTTGGCCTGGCCCAGGCCTGTCTGGAAGCCGCCATCAAGTACTGTGGGGAAAGGGAGCAGTTCGGGCAGCCCGTGGGCCAGTTCCAGATGAACCAGGAGATGATCGCGAATATGGCCGTAGAGGTGGAAGCGGCCAGGCTTCTCACTTACAAGGCTGCCTGGCAGAAGGACCAAGGCCAGCTCGGGAACACCCTGGAGACCTCCTATGCCAAGTACTTCGCCGGGGAGGTGGTGGCCAGAGCAGCCCACTCGGCCATGAAGATCCTGGGGGCGTACGGTTACTCCACCGAGTACCCGGTGGCCCGGTTTTACAGGGACGCGGTGCTTTACCAGATAGTGGAAGGCACCGCCAATGTGCAAAAGATGATCATCGCGTTGGACCGCCTGGGCATAAGGAAGGCCAACAAATAGCAAAGAGAAGCTCTCCAAGGAGGGTGTGAATGAGGCCCTATTTCGAAAAGATGTCCGAGTTTGGAAAGCCTCTTGGCGAGGCCCAGATAAGAAGGAGCGAGGAGAATCTCAAACAGATCAGGGAAGTGGAAAAGGACCTCGCCCAGAGGATCCAAAGGGTGAGAGAGGCTGGATTGCCGGCCGAGAAGCTCAATGCCCGAGGGGAGTGGACCGTATACCAGCGCTTGGAGTACTTGTTGGATCCAGGTACCTGGTGCCCTTTGCACACCTTGTTCGACCCCATGGACGAGGAATCAGGAACCACAGGAGTGGTAGACGGTCTCGGGAGGATCAGCGGGAAGTGGGCTGTAGTGATCGGATTTGACAACAAGGTCTGGGCCGGAGCCTGGATAGCCGGGCAGGCAGAGAACATTTTGAGGGTCACAGACATAGCCAAGCGGCTCCACGTGCCCCTTGTGTGGCTCGTCAACTGCAGCGGGGTCAAGCTTCCGGAGCAAGAGAAGGTCTATGCTAACAGGAGGGGAAACGGCACTCCCTTCTTCCGGCATGCTGAGCTGGAGAAGATGGGCATACCGGTGCTGGCCGGTATTTGGGGCACCAACCCTGCTGGAGGAGGCTATCAGGGCATCAGCCCAACCTATCTCATTGCCCACAAGAACGCCAACATAGCAGTGGGTGGGGGGGGGATAGTCAGTGGCATGAGCCCCAAAGGCTTCTTCGACCTGGAGGGGGCAGAACAGATAATAGAGGCCACCCGTAAGTACAAGGAGGTGCCCCCTGGAAGGGTGGAGATTCATCATGGAGCCACCGGCTTCTTCAGAGAGGTGTACGATACCGAGGAGGGAGTCCTGGATGCCCTCAAGGAGCACATGAGGGACATGCCAGCCTATAACCCCAGGTTTTTCAGGGTGGCCGAGCCTGCAGAGCCCAAGTTTTCCCCGCAGGAAATAGAGCGCATAGTGCCTTTCAACCAGAAGGCCTCCTATAGTCTGGAGGAGGTCTTGGCGAGGCTCACGGACAACAGCGAGCACATGGAGTTCAGGCCTGATTATGGACCCGAGGTGTACACTGGCCTTGCCAAGGTGGATGGTTACCTGGTGGGCCTCATAGGCAACAGGCAGGGCTTCCTGCCCAAGGGATATCCGGATTACGCCCCCTATCCGGGCATAGGCGGAAAGCTTTATCGCCAGGGCTTGATCAAGATGAACGAGTTCGTGACCCTGTGCGGAAGAGACCGCATTCCCATAATTTGGTTCCAGGACACCAGCGGAATAGATGTGGGAGACTATGCTGAGAAAGCGGAGCTGCTGGGCTTGGGGCAGTCTCTCATCTACTCCATAGAGCAGACCGACGTGCCCATGATGCTGGTTGTATTGAGAAAGGGAACTGCCGCTGCCCACTATATCATGGGTGGACCCAACGCAAACAACCACAACGCCTTCACCCTGGGCACGCCCACAACCGAGATCTACGTGATGCACGGGGAGACAGCGGCTGTGGCCAGTTACTCCAGAAGATTGGTCAAGGAGAAGGATGCCGGCAGACCCCTGGAGCCCATCATCGAGAAGATGAACGAGCTCGCCCGCCATTACTACGAGAAATCGCGTCCAGCTTACTGTGCCAAGATGGGTTTTGTGGACGAGGTGGTTTCTTTTGCTGACATACGCAAGTACATGGTTGCTTTCACAGGATGCGTTTACCAGAACCCCAGGTCGTTCTGCCCTCATCACCACATGATGCTTCCCAGGATCATCAAGGGATGAGGAACTTGTCTTTCTGTTCAGTGGGGTACAGGTCTTGATCATATCTCGAAGCGAGGAAGGAGGAGACGGGTTTGAGCATTGAAATCACTGCGCCCATGGCGGGCAAGATCATCGAGGTGAAGGTGAAGGTGGGAGACCCGGTGCAAGAGGACGATGAGCTCTTCACCCTGGAGGCCATGAAGATGGAAATGCCCATTGTGGCCACCTCCGGAGGCACGGTCAAGGAAATCAAGGTGGAGGCTGGCCAGGCAGTGGAAGGTGACCAGGTCCTGGCTGTGCTGGATTAGTTAGCAACCGGCCCCGGCTGTGGCCGGGGCCCACTCTCCCCCCAAGACCGGACCCGAATACTTGCTTGATTCACCCTGAACCCTGGCGAAATATATCCTGCAAACCACTTGTGCCATGGACTTGATGGAGACCCAGGAACCCTTGATCCTCAAGGAGCTTCTTCCCGCTGAGCTCCAGGAGCTGGTGGTGGGTTGGGGGCTTAGGCCTTTTAGAGCCTCACAGCTCCTCAAGTGGATGTATGTGCGTCAGGCCTCTAATTTCCAGGAGATGACAGATATTTCCAAGGCGGACAGGGCCTTCCTTGCCCAACATTCCCAAATAGGCCAACTCAGATTGCTGGGCAGGAAAAAGGCATCCGATGGAACCGAGAAGTTGCTCCTGGGCCTGGATGACGGCCTCAGGATAGAGAGTGTGACAATCCCGGAAGAGGGCCATTTCACCCAGTGCATATCCACCCAGGTGGGCTGCAGCATGGGGTGTGCCTTTTGCAGGACATCCTCCCTCAGGCTGCAACGCCAACTCAGGACCTGGGAGCTGGTGGACCAGGTGGTGACGGCCAGAAGGCTCTTGCAGGGGAGCCGCATCCGCAACGTGGTTCTCATGGGCATGGGAGAGCCCTTGGCCAACTACCGTGCGGTCTTGAAGGCCCTTAAGATAATGCTGGACCCCAAGGCCCTGGACCTTTCCAAGAGAAGAGTGACGCTTTCTACCTGCGGTATGGTCCCAGAGCTTCGAGAGCTTGTCTCAGAGCGCCTGGACATAGGGCTTGCGGTCTCGTTGAACGCCACCACAGAGGCCCAAAGAGAGGCCTTGATGCCCATAAACAGGAGATACTCTCTGGGGCTCTTGCTTCAGACCTGCAGGGAGTTGCGCCTCCCACCCAGAAACAGGATCACCTTCGAATACGTGCTGCTGGATGGGGTGAACGACTCCCCGGAGGATGCCAGAAGGCTGGTCAAACTGCTCAAAGGAATCCGGTGCAAGGTTAACCTCATTCCCCACAACCCGTACCCGGGCTCTCCTTTCAAACGACCCCCGGAGGGCAGGATTCTGGCTTTCCAGAAAATCCTCTCAGACTCTGGACTCACCTGCCCCATCCGCTGGAGCCACGGCAGCGACATCTGGGCTGCTTGCGGACAACTTGCCGGGCAGGATTCCCAGGCTGGGGCCTAAAGGCCAGGGGGAAGGGCGAGGATGTGCAGCCGCCGTGTTTGTTGAGGGCCAACACACCCACAGGTCTCGGAGACTGCTGCAAGAGGCCCGGCTTAGCCGTTTCCCAGCCATGGACTTAGGAGCTCCCTTAGCTGAGCCAACTCCTGCTGTCCGGGCCTCTTCAAGGGGAGCCTCGGCTCTCCGCCCTTGTAACCCACAAGCTCCATGGCCGCTTTGAGTCCCCCTATGCCATATCCGGATGTTACAGCCCTGGAGATGGGCATCAGGGACCATTGAAGCCTCTGAGCTTCCAGCAGTTCCCCTCTCAAGAACCTTTCCCGAAGCTCCACAAAGGCCTCTGGAAGCACATTGGCTGCGGCCAAGATGCCCCCGTGGGCCCCCACGCTCAGTGCGGGCAGGAACACCAGTGCCGAGCCAACCAATACCTTGAACCCCTCGGAAGAGCATCTCAGGATCTCGGTGAGCTGGGAGATGTTACCCGAGGAATCTTTTATCCCTCTTATGTTTGGATGCTCGGAAAGGGCCTGTACCAGGGAAGGCTCCAGGTTCATCCCTGTGAATTGCGGCACGTTGTACAGGAACACGGGTATAGGAGACTCCTCGGCCACTTTCGTGTAGTGTTCTTTCAGAACTTGAGCCTTCATGGACTCCTTGTAGTAAAAGGGAGGAGCCACCAGCACTGCGTCTGCCCCAAGTCCCGCTGCCTTCTTGGCCAACTCCACTGTGGCGCAGGTTGTGGCCTCCCCTGCTCCGACCATTAGCCACATACCTTCGGCCACGTTCTCCCGGGCGATCTCCACCACCCGTAGCTTCTCACTGCTTGTCAAATGAACAGCCTCTCCATTGGAGCCCAACACCACTATGCCTGAAAGCCCAGTCTTACTGTAACGGCATAGGTTCTCGGCCAGCCAATCCTCGGCCAGTTCCTGGCCTCTGAAGGGCGTGGCCACAGGTGGGGCCACTCCTGAGAAATCCCTCATGATGCCTCCTCTCGCTTGGTTTTCCCTTAAGAAGCCCTCAAAATATGCCACAGCAGGCCCGAGGCTTCAAGCGTTCAGGCAAGGCAATATGCCTTTTCGTTGACCCGGCAGCCAGATTTGGATAGAGTGCTCTTGAGGCTTTCTTAACCCGGGCCTCAGGGGGACTGCCATGGCCGAGGTCATTGACCTGGAAGCTAAAAAGAAGAAGGACCAGGACCGTAGGGCCGCTCAAGAGCGCTCCAGGAAGATGGAAGCGGTGCTTCAGATGTTCCAATGCTCCCGCTGCGCCATGAAGTGCATGAAATGCGGCAGCCAGATGGAACTGGCGCCTCTGGAGGAATCTGAACCCAGGCTTCCGTACCGTTTCTGCCAGAGCTGCAGGGAGGAATACATGGAGTTCTTGGAAAGGCTCCATGGAAGGGGTGATCCGGATTGCTACTGGTACAACAGGGAATGGATGGAGGTATGGAAAGCCTGGATGCATTACCAGGATGCCTTGGGCCGTTACCAGATTTCGGAGGGATTCCGTCGGCTCATGGAAGAAATGAAGGGCAGTTGATTCCCGGAAGGAAGGTTTCAATGAAGGTGAAAGACATCATGGCCAGGGAAGTGGCCAGCTTGAGGGTGGATGACGAGCTCAGCTTGGCCGAGGACATAATGCATTTGGGGCGTATCCGTCACCTTCCTGTAATGGAAGGGGACCGGCTCAGGGGAATCATCAGTGAGCGGGACCTTTACAAGGCCTCGCTGGCCTCCGCCATAGATTACGACTCTCATCTCAAACGCAACTACATGAAGACAGTCGTGATCAGGGAGGTGATGAAAACCGAGCTGGTGACAATAGGTCCGGAAGCCTCGGTCCGGGAGGCCGGAAGGCTCATGCTTCAACACAAGATAGGGTGTCTTCCTGTGATCCAGGATGGTCGAATGGTGGGTCTGGTGACCGAGACCGACGTTCTGCGCTACTACGTGGAGAGGGACTCGGGGTGATGTGGGATTGGAAGTTGGGGGTGATTTCTGGATCGGAACGATCACCCTTTGCCAAGTTTGTTCATCCGGATCTGGAACAAGTGGGCGAGTAGTCTTTGGAAACGGGAAGCCGGCTGGGCGAGTCCTTTGCTCCAGGGATCACAACTATTAGAGACTTCTCATGAACAAGGCAGGGAGGAAGCAATGGGGGCTTTTTTTGCCAAGGAGATCTTGGAGGCAGCGATTCAGATCGAGAAGAACGGTCAGCTTTTTTATGAACTCATGGGAGAGAAAGCTGCAGATAGATCAGCCCTTGAGGTTTTCAAACGCCTGGCAGCTCAGGAAAAAGAGCATCTGGCTCACCTCAGGGAGCTTGCTGGCAGCCTGGCAGATCCCCCGGAGACATGGGAGAGGGAAGAATTCTCCATGTACATGGCCGAGCTTGCTGAGTCCCATGTGTTTGCAGCCGATGGTTCTGGAGAGAAGGCTGCCCGGGAGTTGGCGGGAGATCTGGCCGCAGTGGAACTGGGCATCCGTTTTGAGAAGGATACCTTGCTTTTCATGGAAGGCTTGCGGGGCATGATCAGAAAAGAAGAAAAACAGGTGTTGGAAAGGCTCCTTGAGTGGGAGCGAGCACACCTGGTGGAACTGGTACGTCTCAAGTGGCAACTCACTGGGAAGGCCAGATCCAGATCCTGAGCGGCCATATTCAGGAGCAGTGGAGGATGCAAGTCAACCACAGAGGGGTCATTTGTACTGAAGCCTCCGGGTTTTGAGGAACTCTGTTTTGGGCATTGGAGCTGAGAAAGGGTCCCCTGCTTTGCAAGTCTTGGGACATGCCCGGGGCTTTGGGACGCAAGCCCCCGGTGTGGTGGGCCTTGGCAAATAGTGCGGGCTAAAGCACCTTTAATAACTTCAAGGAGGCGATCCATGGACAGGTACGAGTGCCAAGTTTGCGGTTATGTGTACGATCCTGCAGTGGGGGATCCCGACAACGGAGTTGCTCCTGGTACACCCTTCGAGAGCCTGCCGGCAGACTGGGTTTGCCCTGTGTGTGGGGCAGCCAAGGACCAGTTTCAAAAGGCCTAGCCCGCATTATTCACCAGCAGGGAATGATGTGGCTTGGCTCCCGGATCTACTGACTCACAGAGATGGAGCCGTGCGTGAAAACACCCTGCGTGTGCCGGGCTAATTGAGGAAAAGATCCCGGGCTTTGAGACCTTGAAGCATCCATGGAGTTTGGGGGCGAAAGCCCCCAGTGTGCTCCAACCCGGCCTGTAATCCAGGTGAGGCTTTTGGAAGTGAAAGGCAGCCCCTTTGATCTTTACCCTTCTGTCTGCCTCTGGGCCTGTTTCCACTGACAGGAGATAAACAGATGAGTACCAGGTACATAATAGTTGGAGCCGGGGTTGCCGGTGCCACAGCTTGCCAGGCACTCCGGGAGAGGGATCCGGAAGGTGAGATAAGGCTTTTCACAGAGGAGGCCTATCCTTTTTACAGTCGAATGAGACTGCCTGAGGTGGTTTCCTCCAAGGTGGAACCGGAACGGCTGGTAATGAGGGGACCAGCCTGGTTGGAGCAGAAGGCGGTGCGGTTTCACCCCGGCGAGGCTGTACAGCACATACGCCTGGACCCCCTCGGAGTGGTAACTCCCAAAGGGGAATACCAGGCAGACAGACTCCTCATTGCCACAGGGGGTTATAGTTTTGTACCTCCCATGCCGGGGGTTGATCTAAAGGGGGTGTTTTCTCTTCGCACCATGGCTGATGCCATCCAAATCCGAGACCAGGCCTCTATTGCCAGGAAGGCTTTGATCATCGGGGGAGGGGTCTTGGGCCTGGAGCTGGGCAATGCCCTGAGGCTCAGAGGGCTCGAGGTCTCCGTGGTGGAGGTTTTTGACAGGCTCTTGCCCAGACAGACCGATCCCAAGGCAGCAGAGATCCTGCGGGCTGCCATGGAAGCCATGGGCTTCAGATTCCATCTGGGTGTCAAACCCAAGGAGATCCAAGGAGAAGGAGGTAAGGCCACCTCCCTCTTGCTGGGAGATGGTGGCTGCCTGGAGGCGGATATCTTCCTGGTCTCTGCCGGTGTGAGACCCCGGCTGGAGCTGGCCAAGAGCGCGGGAATCAGAACCGATAAGGCCATCTTGGTGAACGACAGGCTGGAGACCTCCATCCCCAATGTTTACGCAGCCGGTGACTGCGTGCAACACAGGGACGTCTACTACGGCATCTGGCCTGCAGCCGAGCAACAGGGCAGGATAGCTGGAATGAACATGGCAGGTGCTGAGGCCTTGTACTCAGGCACGGTCATGAGCAATCAGCTCAAGGTGCTGGGCATCGATCTTCTCGCAGCAGGCCACATCGACCCAGAAAATCATCTGGAATCAGAGGTGTCTTCTGATCCTGCCAGGTATGTTTACCGAAAGCTGGTGTATCAGGAAAACAGAATCGTGGGCACAATTCTCCTGGGAGACATCTCTGGACACAAGAAGATCCTGGAAGCCATAGAGAAGAAACGTTCCCTGGGCCCCCTCCAGGGTTCTGTGTTTAAGGAACTGGACTCCTTGTGAGGCTCCAAGGGCCACCGGCCCCTGAGACAGAGGATTCGCAAGCTCTGATGAATCAGGGGGCCTGGTCGAGTAGTTCATCCATTGCTGGATTTCACCCTCACAGATCCGGACGTGCGGC